>NZ_DASVRV010000055.1:0-10739 GCF_036388435.1 Sphingomonas sp. | reverse complement strand
GCGGCCGACCGCGGTCGCCACCGGCACCGCCACCACCCCCGCCCAAGGGTCCGAGGTCACCCGCCCGCTCGACCCGCTGCTCAATAGCGGAGTTGACAGAAGCACGACCTTGACGACAGGTGCCGACGCACCGGATCGTCGACGGTGATCGTCGCCTGCTCGTTGATGACCCAGCAACTCGCTTTTCAGGCCCTTGGCACTTTTCTGGCGCCCGCGCGGGATACCGGACTGGCCGGGCTTGAACTGATGCTGCGCCGGCGGCCCGCCGCAACCGACCCGCTCCTCCGCGGCCCCGAATTCTTCAGCCGGCCCGTCGTTCGGCATCTGCTCCTCCGACATGATCCGCCTCCGCTTCGCCGCGCTCGGACGCGACCTCATCCCGGTCGCTTCGCGCAGGCGATGCAGGGCCGTGTCGCCACTCCATGCACCGATAGCGGATCGAGCCTATGACCGGGAGGCGCACGCAATCGCGGACGCTGAGACCGGTTCGCTCAGGCCTGCGTGGCCCACCATTCCCGATCGATGCGCGCGACCAACGCCAGCGCGGCCGCGACGAACGCGGCCAGCGTGAACCAGGTGAGCGCATAGGCTAGGTGGTGGTTGTGGAAGCGCACCTCGGTCAACCCGGCGCGTGGCCACGCGCCGGCGCTCGCCGATCGGTCGGCGTCGATGAAATAAGGGGCGACGCCCGTCAGCCCGCGCCGCCGGGCGATCGCCGGGACGTCGCGGGCATACCAGCGGTCGGCGGCCGGATCGTCGGCACGGGGCCAGCCGCCGCCCGGTTCGCTCAGGCGCAACAGGCCGGTGATGGTCACCGACCCCGGTTGGTATGTCGCGGGCGCTCGCCCGCCGTCGGGCACGAAGCCACGATTGACGAGCACCGACCAGCCATGATCGGTGACGAGGGGAGTCATCACCCACCGGCCCGAGCCGAGCGCGGTCACCGCCCGGACCGGCGTCTCGCGGTCATGGCGGTAGCGTCCCGTGACGCGCAACCGGCGATATTCGAAACCGGGCGCGTCGATCCGCGACCACAGCGCCGGGCCGGGTGCCGGGGCCGGTGCGGCGGCGAGGCGGGCCTCGATCCGCGCGATCAGGTCGAGCTTCCAGCTCCGCCGCGCCAGCTGCCAGCTACCCAGCGCGACGAAGCCCGTCATCGACACCAGTCCGAGCGCGAACAGGATCGCCCATACCCTGCGCGACGGCCCCGTCGGCCCGGTCCTGGCTTCCCCGTTCACCGCCCTATCCTATCCGATCCCGCGCCCGGGAACAGCCGCGCCCAGCCGCCGTTGACGGGCGAAGGAGTTTGCCATGACTGACGATCCGCGCGTCGAACGCGACATTCCCGCCGAAAACGGCCGCCGCGCCCGGGTGCTGCGCAACGGCGAGGTACGCGGCAGCGGCGTCGGCGCGGGCGGCGGCAATCCGGGCGAGGATTTCGACGACGACGAACATGGCGGCGCCGGGCCGTCGCCGACCGGGGCGACCGCCGCGACCAAGGGCAGCCCGGCGCAGGGCGCGGGCGACCGCGACCCCGGTCCCAAGGGTCTGGCCGAGTGACGGGGGCGGCGCGGCTGGCGCTCGCGCTGCTGATCGCGGCGCCGGGCCTCGGTGCCTGCGCGACCGATACCAGCCTGCGGCGGAGCGACACCGCGCGTATCGCCGGGCGCACCTATGTCATCACCGGCGCGTCGAGCGGCTTCGGCCGGGGCGCGGCGGTACGGGCGGGGCGGCTGGGCGCGAATGTGGTTCTCGCCGCCCGGCGGGCCGAGTTGCTGGAGGAGGTGGCCGCCGAGATCCGCACGGCGGGCGGGCAGGCACTGGTCGTGCCCACCGACATGGCCGACGCCGACGCGGTGGAGCGGCTGGCCGGGGCGGCGGTGGCGCGGTTCGGGCGGATCGACGTGTGGGTGAACAATGCCGCCGTCGGCGCGGTCGGATCGTTCGAGCGCATCCCGGTCGCGGATCAGGCGCGGGTGATCGACGTGAACCTGAAGGGCGTGGTGTACGGCGCGCACGCCGCGATGCGCCGCTTCGTCGCGCAGGGGCATGGCACGCTGGTCAATGTCGGGTCGGTCGAAAGCGTGGTGCCCTTGCCTTATCAGGCGACCTATAGCGCGACCAAATATGGCGTATTGGGTCTCGCCCGCGCGCTGAACGAGGAGATGCGGCTCAAGAAGCTCGACCGGCACATCCGCGTCGCGACGGTCATGCCCTTCGCCGCGGACACGCCCTTCTGGACGCACACCGCCAATTATTCGGGCCACCGGCCGCAGATGATCCTGCTCGACCCGGCCGACAAGGTGGCGGAGGCGATCATCTGGGCATCGGTCCACCCGCGCGAGGAACTGCCCGTCGGGTGGAAGGCGCAGGCCGCGGTGTCGGGGCACAATATATTGCCCGACCTGACCGAAATCGTCACCGCGAACATCTATCACGACGCGCAGATGCGCGACGCGCCCGCGGGATCGCCCGACACGACCGGCAGCCTATACCGCCCCATGGAGGCCGGGCGCGGGGTCGATGGCGGCGTCCGCGCGCGGATGGAGGCGGAGAAGCGGGCGCGCGACGCCGCCCCGCGCTGATCACTTCGCGAGGATGAGGTGAAAGCCGGTCTGGCGACCGTCGAGATAGCGCACGCGCCGCCCGTCGAAATAGGCGTCCTCCTCCGTGCGGAATTGGACGATCTGCCCGCCCCATTCGGGCACGGCCTGGGTGTGCGACAGCTCGATCGACCAAGCGGTGTCCGCGCGCAGCTTGTGCGCCCCGCGCTCGCCCGGCCACTGGTCGTCCCAGAAACCGATCGCCGCGCCCGCGCCGTGCCCGTGATGGCCGATCGGGTGCGAGTAGATGGTCGGGCGCAGCCCCCGCGCGATCGCGGTCGCGCGTGCTTCGACCAGCATGTCGTTGCCGGTGCGCCCCGTCCGGAACGCGGCCGTCAGCGCGTCCTGGACGCGATTGGCCCCTGCCAGCCCCGCCTTGAGCCCGGCGGGCGCGTCGCGCTCTCCGGGTTTCAGGACATAGGCGAGGTGCTGCGTATCGGTGGCCAGCCCCAGATACATGATGCCGAAATCGGTCCAGAGCATGTCACCCGGCCGGATCACCTCGCTGCCGCTCAGCTCCGCCGCCTTACCCTGACGGAAAATGTGGAGCGAGGGGTGGAACCAGGTGGTCAGTTTCAGCGCGGCGATACGTTCGCGGAACCACCATGTCACGTCGTCGGCGGTGGTGTGGCCGGGCGCGATGACCTTGTTCGACAGGCCTTCGGCGATGATGGCGTGGGCGGTGCGGACGATGGCGGGATAGTGCGCCATTTCCGCCGGGATGCGCGTTTCCAGCCAGCCGACCGCGAGTTCCTCGCCGGGGACAATGCGGGCGCGGTGGCGTTCGGGAAGGGCGGCGACCAGCGCCTCGTGCTGGCTGTGGGTCAGCCCGTCGCCGAACGCGGTCGCGGCCGAGACGTTGAGCGCGATGCGTTTGGGGTCGCGCTCGGCGACCAGCTCGGCCAAGCGCCGCCACTGGTCGGGCTGGGTCTCGGGCGTCCAGGCGGGGGCGAACAGCCCGCCCAGCCCGTAGCGGCTGACGGTCAGCCGCTCGACAGGCTTGCCCGCACCGGGATCGAAGAACAGGAGGATCGTGCGCCGGCGCGCATGCAGGCTCTGCGCGTCGAGCATGGTGAGGACGACGGGGTCCTCCGCATATTCGCGCGCGACGAGGATCCACATATCGATGCCCTGCTCGCGCATCAGCCGGGGCACGATCGTGTCGAGGCGCTCGGCGAGCCAGGCGTCGCGCAGCTGCGCCTGGTCGCGGAGCGGCATGATGAGGGGCGGGGTGGAGAGGAGCGTCTCGCGGTCGGTGGCGGGCGCCTGCGCGACGGCCGGGTGTGCGACCAGCATGGCCGAGGCCGCGAACCACCGGATCATCCCACGCCTGCTCGTTCTCGTTGGCATCGTCCGGCTCCCCGCTTGTCCGAACGCCGGTCTAGGCGAAAGCGCGCGCGGGGCGAAGCGGTTCAGCGCGGGAGCAGCGCGGGCAGTTCGGGCAGCAGTTCGTTCGCCAGGAAGCCGACCGGGCCGACCTTGCCCGCGAGGATGCGGCCCGCCTCGCCGTGGAGCCAGACGCCCCAGCACGTCGCCTCGAATGCGGGCAGCCCGCGGGCCATCAGCCCGCCGATCACGCCCGCCAGCACGTCGCCCGAGCCGCCGGTCGCCAGCCCGATCCCGCCGCCCGCATAGCGGACGAGGCGCCCGTCCGGCGCGGCGATCAGCGTACTCGTGCCCTTGAGCGCCACCGCCGCGCCGAAGCGGCGGGCCACCTCGAGAGCGCGGGCCTGCGGGTCGGCCTTGACCGCCGCCGCGTCGCAGTCGCACAATTCGGCCATCTCGCCGCCATGCGGGGTGAGCACCAGCCGCCCCGCACAACCCTCCAGCTCCTCCGCCAGCGCGCCCGCGGCGGCGCAGGCGGCGGCGTCGAGGACCAGCGACAGCGCCGGGCGGGTGGCCGCGGCGATCGCCTGGACCAGCCGCCCGGCGGCGGCGCGGTCGATCATACCGGGGCCGATCACGCCCACATCGATATGGTCCAGCGTGTCGAACAGCGGCGAGTCCGGCCGCACGACGATCTCCCCCGATTCGTCCTCGTCGAGCGCGATCGCGGCGGCTTCGGGGAACAGCACCCCCAGCATCAGCGCCGCCGACGAGATCGTCGCCATGCGTACCTTGCCCGCGCCGACGCGCAGGGCGGCCTCCGCGGTCAGGCGGATCGCGCCGGGGACCTGGCGGCAACCACCGACGGCCAGCACGCGGCCGCGGCTATTCTTGTCGGTGTCGCCCTGCGCCGTGGGAAAGGGGTTGGCCGCGCGCCAGGCGGTGTCGAGCTCGATCGGAGTCATGCGGCGACGCCCGTCCGGTCGGGCGCGTCGGTGACCGCGACGGGGCTTTCCTCGACGGGCGCGGTCTCGTTGTAGCGGTGGAGCACCAGCCCGCCGCCGCGGCCATGGGCGGGGTCGTGACGATATTCGGTGACCGAGCAATTGGCGACATCGCCCGCGCGGTCGATGGCCAGGATCTCCTCCTCGCTCAGTCCCTCGATGACGTAGCGCAGGCACAGCACGACCACCTGATGCGCGACGATCATCACGCGCTTGCCGGGATGGTGGAGCGCCACCGTGTCCATCACCGATCGCAGGCGGAAGATCACGTCGCACCAGCTCTCGCCGCCGGGCGGGCGGTGATAGAATTTGCCCAGCAGCCGCCGGAACGCCGCCTGGTCGGGCAAGGCGGCGGCGATGCCGCTGGTGGTCAGCCCGTCGAGGACGCCGAACTCCTTTTCGCGCAGCCGCTCGTCGACGCAGATTCGCTCGGCGGCCGCGCAGCCCCCCGCCGCGCGGAACAGCCGCGCGGTTTCTCGCGCGCGCAGATAGGGAGAGGCGAGCATCACGTCGGGGCGGCCATGCGCCTCTCCCTTGGCGAACCAGCGGCCCAATGCGGCGGCCTGTTCCTCACCGCGCGGGGACAGCGGCACGTCGACGTCGCGTCCGCTCACATCGATCCGGTGCGCGCCGACGGCATCGGCCGCGAGGCGCGCGACATTGCCCGCGCTTTCGCCGTGGCGGACGATCCACAGGATATCGGGCCAGCGCTGCGGCACGGCCTGGGTCAAATGGGTGCCCTCGGCGCCGTTACATCATGTTCCCGGATCATGGCCCGTTGAACGACGCATGCGCGGACGCGGTTCCCCGCGCCGTCAGTCGTCGGCACGGTGCAGCGGGCGGCGAAGCGCCAGGTCGAACCCGTCGCCGGTGGCGAGCACATGAAGGCGTACGTCGTGCATCGACAGGGTCCGCTCGGGCCGCGCCTCGGCGATGTTGCTGTGGGTCACCCCCGATCCGTCGACCACCGTCACCGCGCCCGATCCCAGCACGCGAAAAGTAGCGCCGGTGACGAGGATCGCCGTGTCCTCGTCGACGCCCACGCCCAGCACGCGCGGGTTCTGGGCGACCGCGCCCAGCAACCGCCCGATCCGCCCGCGCTCGGCGAAATGCTGGTCGATGATGATATGGGGCATCAGTCCGAGCCCCGGCGCCATGTGGAGATCGCCGATCCGGTGCGACACCGATCCCGAGCCGCGTACCAGCATCGTGTCGCTCATCGCCGCCGCCCCCGCCGAGGTGCCCGCGATCAGCCCGCCGCGCGCATGGATCGCGCGCACCGCCGCCTCGATCGGCGTGCCCGCGATCTGGCTGGAGATGCGGAGCTGGTCGCCCCCGGTGAAGAAGATGCCCGCCGCGTCCTCGAACAGATGGTTCATCTGGCCGCCCAGCGTGTCGCCGCGCTCGTGCACATAGAGTTCGACGATCTCGGTCACGCCGAGTTCGGCGAAGGCGGCTTCGTAGGCGTCGAAATAGCCCTCGGGCGCGCGGCTGGCGACGGTGGCCAGGACGAGCTTGCGGCCCTGCACCCGCTCGGCGATGGCGCGCAGGATCACGCGGTCGCCCGTCTTGTCCTCGCGCCCGCCGATGATGAGCAGGGGGCCGGGCTCGGTGCCGGATTCAGGCCCGATGTCAGTCATGATCGATGCGCTCCAGCAGATTGTCGGGTCCTGGCACGTAGGAGACCACCTGGTTCCAGATGCGCTCCACGGCGGAAGGCATGATGACGATCAGGTCGCCGGGCCGTGCGGCCTCCAGGCAGGCCTGCGTCGCGATCTCCTCGCTGGGCAGGCGGTGGAGGCGGCGGGGGTCCTTGCCGGCTTTCAGCGCGCCTTCGCTCATCAGCGCGTTGATCGATCCGGCGGGGCGGCCGCGCCCGTCGGGCGCTTCGCGGAACATGATCTCGTCGAAGATGCCCGCCGCCAGTTCCCCCATGCGCAGCAGGTCCTCGTCGCGCCGGTCGCCGGGGATCGACACCACCCCGAAGACGCGGCCGTGATTGGGGCGCATCGTGTCGATCAGCCGGCCCAGCGCGGTGATCGCGGCCTCGTTATGCGCGTAATCGACGATCACGCGGACCCCGTGCGGGGCGTCGTGGATGTTCAGCCGCCCCGGGCTTTCCTCGAACGAGCTGGAGAAATGCGTCAGCGCGCGGCGGATCACGTCGATGTCGATCCCGTGCGCGGCCGTCATCGCGGCGGCGGCGAGCGCGTTGGCGATGTTGAACTCGGCCGATCCCGCCAGCGTCGCGGGGATGTCGGCGGCGTCCAGCAACGGTTCGCGGTGCGTCGCCCGCCACAGCGCCAGCGTGCCGCCGAGCGGGCCGGGCTCGCGCACCACCGCCAGCCCGCCCTCGTCGATGTGGCGGCGCAGCGGCGCGCTCATCGCCCCGACGCCCTCCGCGCCGCCCTTCATCGAGAACCAGACGAGCCGCCCGCCCGCATGACGCGCCATGCGCACCGTCATGGGATCGTCGGCGTTGAGCACGCAGTGACCGCGCCGGGCGACCGATTCGGCGACCACCGACTTGACGCGCGCCAGCTCGTCTACCGTGTCGATCCCTTTCAGGCCCAGATGGTCGGCGGTGACGTTGAGCACCGCGCCGACATCGCAGCGGTCGAAGCCCAGCCCCTCGCGCAGGATGCCGCCGCGCGCGGTCTCCAGCACGGCGGCGTCAACCGTCGGGTTGCGCAGCAGCATCCGCGCGCTCCTGGGGCCGCTGGCGTCGGCGGCGACGAGCAGTCGGCCGTCGACATAGACGCCCGAGGTGGTCGTCATGCCGACCCGCATCCCCGCCTCGCCCAGGATGCGCGCGACCATGCGCGCGGTGGTCGATTTGCCGTTGGTGCCGGTGATCGCGAAGACGGGCACGCGGCTCTGGCTTCCGCGCGGGAACAGCGCCTCGATCACCGGGCGCGCGACGTCGCGGGGTCGGCCCTCGGAAGGCTGGAGGTGCATCCGGAAACCGGGCGCGGCGTTGACCTCGACGATCCCGCCCCCGGTCTCGCGCACGGGGCGGGAGATGTCGGGGGACAGAAAATCGATCCCCGCCACGTCCAGCCCGATCACCGCCGCGGCCTGTTCGGCGATGGCGATATTCTCCGGGTGGATCGTGTCGGTGCGGTCGATCGCGGTGCCCCCACTCGACAGGTTGGCGGTGCCGCGAAGCTGCACGGCCTCGCCCGCCTCGGGGACGGTCGCAAGCGTCCGTCCGGTGCCGGCCAGCAGGGTGCGCATCGCGCCGTCAGGGCGGATCCGCGTCAGCACCTCGGCATGGCCGCGCCCGCGCCTGGGATCCTGGTTCACCTGGTCGATCAGCTCGGCGATGCTGCGCTTCCCGTCGCCGACAACGCGCGCGGGGACGCGTTCGGCGCAGGCGACCATCCGGCCGGCGACGACCAGCACGCGGTGATCGTTGCCGGGTAGTTGACGCTCGACGATGACCGATCGGTTGGCGCCGCGGCTGTTCCGCGCGGCCAGGTCGAAGGCGGCGCGCGCGGCGTCCTCGCCCGCGACGTCGGTGGTCACGCCGCGCCCGTGATTGCCGTCGAGCGGCTTGAGCACGACCGGGTAGCGCAGCCGCCGCGCCTCCGTCGCCGCCTGATCGGCGGAGCGCACCACGACGCCGCGTGGAACGGGCAGGCCGGCCGCGTCGAGCAGCGCCTTGGCGGCGTCCTTGTCGCCCGCCAGCTCGGCGCCGATCAGCGAGGTCGCGCCGGTCACGCTGGCGCGGATGCGGCGCTGGCGGCTGCCGGTGCCGAGCTGGACCAGGCTCTGCCCGTTCAGCCGGATGGCGGGGATGCCGCGCCGCCGGGCCGCGTCGACCAGCGCCTGCGTGGTCGGCCCCAGCCGCGCCGCCGCGACGGGCCCGGCGAGCGCGGCCATGATCGCGGGGACGCTGCCCGGATCGTCGAGCTCGTCGGCGCCGAGCGCCGCCCAATTCTCGACCCGCGCCAGATCGGCGGGCAGCAGCGACGCGACCAGCCGGATCGCGTGCGCCCCCGCCATCAGCCCAACATGCTCGTCGCGGTAGCAATAGAGGATATTGTAGACGCCCGGCCGTCCCTTAACCCCGCGCGTCTTGCCGCGCGTGACGGGGTGGCCCGCCATGTTCTGCAGCTCCAGCGCGACATGCTCGATGACGTGACCGAGCCAGGTGCCGTCGCGCAGCCGCCGGACGAACCCGCCGGGCTCGCCATAGCTGCACCCGTGACGCGCCAGCCCCGGCAGCAAGGCGAGCAGACGGTCGGTGAAGTCGGGCAGCCGGTCGCTCGGCCATTGCTCCAGCGTGCCCAGGTCGAGCTGGAGGCGGATCATCGGGCGCAGACTGAAAAGATGCGGGCCGCGATAGACCGCGCGCTCGACGAGGCGGAGCGGCTGGGGCTCCATGTCAGGCGGGGTTGGGCAGACGCGTGATCCAGAGACCGACGGCGGCGATCCGCTCGACCTGGGCGTAGGGCGGCTGGTCGAGCTCGTCGCCGAAGATGTCGGGGTCGAGCTCGTGATAGCCGAAGCCGAAGCGCTTCGGGTCGAGGTCCTGCCGCAGGCGCTCCAGCAGCACGTCGCGCCCGTCGACGATCGAGACGCCGGTGTGGAGGATGAGCTTGCCGCTCTCGCGCAGCAGCTCGACGCCCTCCAGCACCCAGTCGAGCGACAGCTTCGCCCCGTACAGGTCGCCGCCGTCGCGATATTTGCGTCCCGCCTCGTCCATCATGAAAGGCGGGTGGGTGACGATCAGGTCGAACGGACCCTCGACATCGGCGGGGCTGGTCGCCTCGACCTCGCGGTGGTCGAGCCCGGCGAACTCGGCGTTGATGCCCGCCAGCCGCAGCGCCTTGGGATTGATGTCGGCCAGCGTCAGCGCCGTGCCCGGCGCGGCGCGCGCGGCGCTGATCCCGCCGACACCCGCGCCCGCGCCGTAATCCATGATGCGGGCGCCCGGCGCGAGCGCGCCCATGCGCGCCGTGATCAGGTCGGCGAAGCGGTAGCTGTCGGGACCGAGAAAGACCGAATCCTCCGCGATCGTCGGATAGGCGGAATGAAGGAACAGCGTGCCCTGGACGCTCGACACGCGGATGGTGGCGCGGAACAGCCCGTCGCCGGCGGGCTCGACCACCCCCGCCGCCTGGAGCAGTTCGAACAATTCATCCCCGACCGTCGCGCGCGCGAAGGGCAGGCTCCACCCCAGCGCGTCGCGGACATTGGTCGCGCGCCGGCGATCGGCCCGCGCGACAACGCGCGCATGGGTGCCGGGCGTGGCGGTCACGAAGCGATATCCGGTTCCGTCCAGGTGACGGAGCAGCGCCAGCAGCGCGTCTCGGGT
Organism: Sphingomonas sp.; assembly: GCF_036388435.1. Classification (GTDB taxonomy): domain Bacteria; phylum Pseudomonadota; class Alphaproteobacteria; order Sphingomonadales; family Sphingomonadaceae; genus Sphingomonas. The sequence goes on along the minus strand of NZ_DASVRV010000055.1, from coordinate 483 downwards.
CGCGTCGGTCGCGTTTTGCGTCGTGCTCGCCCGTTCCAACACGCTTTCGGAAGTCGAAGTCATTGTTAAGTCACCGCTCTGCCTGGTCCGAACGCGCTTAACCCGTTACGCGCCCCGCTGTTCCCTTCGATCGCCGGGTCGTGGCGAGGGTGCTTGCCTCCGACCCGCGCCCGGTGCTTAGGAACGCCCGAGACGCTTTCGAGAGGACCCGCCATGCGCATCATCGAGCATTTCATTGTCGGCGGCGGTCTTGCTCCGGCCACGCGTCACGGCGACGTGTTCGACCCGAACACGGGCGAGGTCCAGGCGCGCGTGCCCTTGGGCGGCCGCGACGTGCTGGAGGTGGCGGTGCAGGCCGCGCTGGCGGCGCAGCCCGGCTGGGCGGCGACCAACCCGCAGCGCCGGGCGCGGGTGATGTTCCGCTTCAAGGAGCTGGTCGAGGCCAACATGGACGCGCTCGCGCACATGCTCTCGGTCGAGCAC
>NZ_DASVRV010000054.1:0-31821 GCF_036388435.1 Sphingomonas sp. | reverse complement strand
GATCCCCGTCATGGCCGTCACCGCCTATGCCGGGCGCGAGGACGAGGAGCGCATCCGCGCGGCCGGGGCGAACGCCTATGTGTCGAAACCGATCAGCCTGCAGCGCTTCATGAACGAGATCGCCGCGCTGATGTGACGCGCACGCGAAAAAAGCCGCGAGCGGGGTCGCCCACGGCCTTTGTTTCCGCATCGCGTCGCGGCGAAGCCGCGCCGTCGGTCCTTAGCTTGCGCAAGGCCGGCCGGGCTTGGGCGAGTGCGCGTCGGCTTTGCCGATGCGGCCGCCCTGCGCCTTACTTGATCTTGGCTTCCTTGAACTCGACATGCTTGCGCACGACGGGGTCGTATTTGCGGAAGGACAGCTTTTCCGTCTTGGTGCGCGGGTTCTTCTTGGTGACATAGAAGAAGCCGGTGTCGGCGGAGCTGACGAGCTTGATCTTGATGGTGGTCGGCTTGGCCATGGGCCTTATCCTTCGGCGATCCGGTGCGGAATTGGGGAAGGCGGCGGACGAACGCCCACCGCCTGATCGGTGGCGCGCATGACCTAACCGGTCCGGGAAGTCAACCGGTCGCATCGGTAACACGACCTTCATACGAACCGTGCAGCATCCGGTCATCGGGGAGGATCGGGCATGACGGGCACGGGGCTGGACACGGTGAGAGCCGAACTGAACAGGCGCATCGCCGCCATCGACGACCGCGCCGCGCGGTCGCACGCCCGCGACCTGGCGGGCGATCTCGACCAGGTGCGCGCCATCGCTCACCGCGCGGGGCTGCATCCCGCCGTCACCGTCGCGCACCTGCTGGGCGGCGCCCTGTCCCGCGGCGAGCATGGCCCGCTGGTCCATGGCTGGCTGGAGATGCTGCGCGATGCGGTCGGGTGCGACCGTAGCGATCCCGCCGCCTGCGATGCCTTCGCCGCCGCCTGCACGGTGCGCTTCGTGGGATGACGCGTTGGACGCGTTGATGGCGGCGCTGGTCGCGGGCGCGCTGGCGCAGGCGGGCGACCGCACCGCCTGGCTCGCCGCGATCCTCGCCGATCGCTTCGCCAGGCCGGGGCTCGTCATCCTCGCCGCCGCGCTCGCGATCGGCTGCGCGAGCCTCATCGCCTGCGCGGGGGCGCTGCTGCTCCAGGGCAAGCTGACGCCCGAGGCGGGCCGGCTCTTCCTCGCGCTCGCCCTGGTGCTTCAGGGCGCGGGCGGGCTGGTCCGCGCCAAGCCACCCGAACGCCTGGCCGGGTGGCGGCTGGGCGCGTTCGGGACCAGCACCGTCGGGCTGTTCATCCTCGCGTTCGGCGACGGCCTGCAGTTCATCGTGCTCGCGCTCGCCGCCCGCGCCGCGCTACCTTGGGCGGCGGCGGTTGGTGCGACACTCGGCGCGCTGGCGGTGATCGCGCCCGCCGCCCTGCTGGGTGAGCGCGGCTGGATCGCCCTGCCCCAATTGCTTGTCCGCCGGGTCGCGGCGGCGCTGTTCCTCGTCACCGGCATCGTGCTCGCGCTTTCGGCGCTCCGGCTCGTCTGAGGCGGGAGCCAATCGGGCTCAGCGTCGTTCCGCTTCCGAACTCTTTTCCGGAGCATTTCATGGCCGACGCCGTCCCCTCTCAGCTCGACACGCCGACCGACCTCAACCGCAACGACACGCGCAGCGTCGCCGACGGGCTCAACCTCGTGCTGGCCGATTCCTTCGCGCTCTACCTCAAGACCAAGAACTATCACTGGCACGTGTCGGGCCCGCATTTCCGTGATTATCACCTGATGCTCGACGACCAGGCGACGCAGATCCTGGCGACGACCGACGTCATCGCCGAGCGCGTGCGCAAGACCGGCAACGTCACGCTCCGCTCGATCGGCGACATCCAGCGCCGCCAGTCGATCCGCGACGACGACCGCGACTTCGTGTCCCCCGACGACATGCTCGCGACGTTGCGCGAGGACAATCTGAAGCTCATCGAGGTCATCCGCGACGCCCGCGAACGCGCGGAAGAAGCGCGCGACACCGCCACGTCGTCGATCGCGGACGAATGGATCGATCAGGCGGAGGAGCGGGCGTGGTTCCTGTTCGAGGCGAGCCGCAAGGGCTAAGCAAGGCTTGGCCCTTGCGCGGCCGCGAAGCTGGCCGACGCGAGCCGAGCGACCGGCCTCGGCACCCGCCGAGGACCGACGACGCGGGACTTGCTCCCGCGTCACACCCCTGCGGCCGCTACGGCCCGAGCGTCAGCAGCCACAGATCGGGCGAAACCCCGAAGCGTAGCGGCAGGGTGCTCGTCCCCGTACCGGCCGTGACCACCGTCAGTCGCCCGCCCTCCCGCACCAGACCACAGCGGTAACGCGCGCCGTAACGCGACACCTCGACCGGCGGGCCGAGCAGCGGCACCGACACCTGCCCGCAATGCGTATGCCCCGCCAGCAGCAACGGCACGCCGTGCGGCAACCCGGGCGCGATGTCGGGCGAATGCGACAGGAGCAACCTCGCCCCGCCGACCCGCCTCATGGCGGCGAGCGTCGCGGGCAGATCGGCGTGCCGGGTGACCATGTCGTCGAGTCCCCCGACCACGACCGGCCCGCGCCGGGTCGCGTCGTTGGCGAGCACGGTGACCCCCGCCCGCTCCAGCGCGCGGCGCGTGGTCGGCGCGTCCGTCCAATATTCGTGATTGCCGAGCACCGCGACGACGCCGAGCGGCGCGTTCAATCGTCCCAGCGCGGCTAGGCCCGGCGCCACCCGTGCATCCGCGCGTTCATGCCCGGCGATGAAGTCGCCCGCGAGCACCACCAGATCGGGACGCAGCGCATTCACCCGATCGACGATCCGGCGCAACCGACCGGGCCCGGTCGCGAGGTTGCCGAGATGGATGTCGCTGAGCAACGCGACCCGCACCGGTCCCGCGCCGGCGGACCATCCCGGCATCGATATGCTCGCGCGCCGGACCACCGGGTCGGCGCGCGCCAGGCCGAAGCTCCACGCCAGCAGGACGAACGCCCCCAGCAGGAGCATCAGGACGATTCGGCGCATCGGCGCCCCGTTAGCGGGAGCGTGGAGGCTTGCCCATGCGTTCCCCCATCATGCACGCCTTCGCCGCGCTTCTCGATTCGCTGATCTACACCCGCTCGCGCAACGCCAAGCTGAAGCTCGTGGCGGATTATCTGCGCGCGACGCCCGATCCCGATCGGGGTTGGGCGATGGCGGCGCTGACGGGCGATCTCGACCTGCCCGCGGTCAAGCCCGCCGCCATCCGCGCGCTGATCGAGACGCGGATCGACCCCGTGCTGTTCCGCATGAGCCGCGACTTCGTGGGCGACACGGCGGAGACGGTGTCGCTGCTCTGGCCCGCGCCTGTCGTCCCGGTGGAGGCCGAGCCGATCACCGTCTCGAGCGCGGTCGACCGGCTGCGCCACCTGTCGCGCTCCGACGCGCCCGCCGAACTCGGCCGGATGCTGGACCAGCTCGACCCCGAGGAACGCTTCGCGCTGCTCAAGATGGCGACCGGAGAGCTGCGCGCGGGCCTGTCCGCGCGCCTTGCCAAGACCGCGCTGGCCGACGCCTACGGTGTCGAGGTCGATCTCGTAGAGGAATTGTGGCACGGGCTCGATCCGCCCTACCGCTCGCTGTTCGACTGGGTGGAGGGGCGGGGCGAGCGGCCCAGCCCCGTCGACGTACCGACCTTCCGGCCCTTCATGCTCGCGCACGGTCTGGAGGACGCGCGCGTGTCGCTGGGCGACTATGCCGCCGAATGGAAATGGGACGGCATCCGCGTCCAGATCGTCCATGTCGCAGGGACGACCCGGCTCTACAGCCGCACCGGCGACGATGTGACCGGCTCCTTTCCCGACGTCGCCGCCGCCTTTTCCACGCCGGGCGTCATCGACGGCGAGCTGATGGTCAAGGGCGAGCATCAGGGCGGCGCGCTGGAGGATGGCGGCGGCGCGGCCAGCTTCAACGCGCTCCAGCAGCGGCTGGGGCGCAAGACGGTATCGGCGAAGATGCTGGCCGACTATCCCGCCTTTGTGCGCGTCTACGACCTGCTGGTCGACGGCGTCGAGGATATCCGCCCGCTACCCTGGACCGATCGCCGCACCCGGCTCGAGGCGTTCATGCCCGCGCTCGACCCCGACCGCTTCGACCTGAGCCAGGTGATCGAGGCGCGCGACTTCACCGAGCTGGAGGCGATCCGCGCCGGCGCGCGCGACGCGGCGATCGAGGGGGTGATGCTCAAGCGCCGCGACTCGCCCTATACGGGCGGGCGTCGCGCGGGGCTGTGGTATAAATGGAAGCGCGATCCGCTCACCGCCGATTGCGTCATCATGTACGCGCAGCGCGGCTCGGGCCGGCGGTCGAGCTATTACAGCGACTACACCTTCGGCTGCTGGACCGAAGAGGGCGAGCTGCAGCCCGTCGGCAAGGCCTATAGCGGCATCACCGACGAGGAACTGCGCTTCCTCGACAAGTTCGTGCGCACCAACACGCTCAACCGCTTCGGCCCAGTGCGCGAGGTGGAGAAGACCCTGGTGCTCGAGATCGCGTTCGACTCGATCCACGGATCGACGCGCCATAAATCGGGGGTGGCGATGCGCTTTCCGCGCATCGCCCGCATCCGCACCGACAAACCCGCCGCCGAGGCGGACCGGGTGGAAACGCTGCGGCGGCTGGTCACCTGACCGCCGCCGCCCGTCGTCACGCCATGCGCTGGAGATTCTCCAGGTCGCTCAGATGCTCCTGGATACGCCCGCGCGCCAGCATCGCGATATGCCGATGGTGCGGCACCCGGCCCTGCGACAGATAGGTTTCCTGGATCGCGAGCAGGCGCCGGTGCCCGTCCATCTGGACCATGATATAGTCGCGGTCGAAATTGCGCCCGCGCCCGTTGGCCAGTCGCTGCATCGCCGCGCGATCGGCCGGCGAAGGCGGCGGCGGGGGCATGCGCATCATCTCGTTGATGATCTGCGCGATGGTGGTCTGCTCCTCGACCTCGAAACCGGCGAACTGGCGCACCATCGGCGCGCTCGCGCGGCTCTGCGCGATCCGGCTCGTCTCCAGCGCGACCGATCCGACCATCAAGGTGTCGGTGGCGTGACGGCGTTCCAGCGGGCCCATGGGCATCATCCCCATCTGCTCGCGCATCCGCCGGCCCTGGCCCAAGGCGGGGGCGGCGGCGAGACCGAGGCCGCCCATCAACAATGTCGTTCCGAATGCTCTCCGATCCATCAACTCTCTCCTTGTCCGCCGCTCCGACCGCCAACGTGGACCCGGGGGGAAAGTTCAACCGAGCCCGCACGTTATCGCCGCCCGGTCCAGCTCGGCGGGCCTGTTGACGTCGGCGGTCGGAGCGCCGAGCCGCCCCCGATCGGCTCGGCCCAGCCCCGCATCTGGCGGCTCTGCGCTGCCGCCAGATGCGCGTCCAGAATCGGCGCGAAGGCGGTCGGCCGGTAACCGGTAAGCGGACGATCCGACAGCATCGCCGGCCCCTCGCCGCCCGACATCGAGACGAGATCGGTATGTCGCACCCGACGCTCACCACGGCCGCATGGCCCCGGTCGCGCACCCAAGCGAGCGCGGCCCGGCACGACCGCCGGCAAGCGTCAGCGGCCGCGCGCCTGCTCCGCCTGTTCCTCCAGCGTGTCCGCCTTTTGGTCGGCGGCCGCGCGGCTCTCGTCGGCGGCGTCCTCCATCGCGTCGGCGCGTGCCTCGCGCGCCTCGTTGGCGCTTTCCGCGGCGTCGTCGCGCACCTCGCCCAGCGTCTCGTTGGGGCCGCTGGCGACCGCATCCTCGCTGCTGACCACGCCCGCCGCATTGTCGGCCTGCTCGCCCGCGTCCTCGCGGGCACCGTCACAGGCGGCGAGCGCGAACAACGCGGCGACGGCGAGAATGGATCTTTTCATGAAACGGGCTCCCTGTTGCTCCGGCGATAAACCTGATCCCCCCGCTTCCGTTCCGGCCGGGCGACGATTGTCACGATCGACCGGGCTGTTACGATCGGGCGGTGATCGATCGACCGACCCCGATGCTGGCGCTGCTCACCCTCGTCTGGGCTGCCGCGCTGCTCGCCTCGGGATGGGCGCCGTTCGACCGCGCGACCTGGTGGATGGAGGTCGCACCGGTCGTCGTCGCGATGCCGATCCTGTGGGCGACCGTCGGACGCCGCGCGCCGACCCCGCTCGCGCTGGCTTGCCGCGCACGGCTAACCGGCGCGGCGCGGCTCCAGCTTTACCTCGAACAGCGTCGGCCAGAGCTTGCCCGTCACGAACAGCCGTCGCTTGGCCGGGTCCCAGGCGATGCCGTTCGCGACCGCCTCCGCGTCGGTCGCGCCCACCTCGCGCGCCAGCGACGACAGGTCGACCAAGGCCGTCACGGTGCCGGTCGCTGGGTCGATGCGGACCAGATAGGGCGTGTGCCAGACATTGGCGTAGATCGCGCCGTCGAACCATTCGAGCTCGTTCAGATCGCGGAGCGGCCGGCCCCGCAGCGTCACCGACACGCGGCGGCGCTCGGCGAAGTTAGCAGGGTCGAGGAAACGCAGCGTCGGCGTGCCGTCCGAAAGCGCCAGCGAGCGCCCGTCGCCCGCCAGCCCCCAGCCCTCGCCGGCATAGCGGAACGTGCCCCGGCGCTTGAGCGTCCGCGCGTCCCAGCGATGCGCGATCCCCTCGTGCCAGGTCAGGCTGATCAGCTCGCCGCCACTGGCCGCCAGCCCCTCGCCGAACTGGTCGGCGGGGATCGCCGCGCGCGCGAGCACCCGGCCATCCTCCAGCCGGACGCGGCGCACCTCCGACCGGCCTTCCTGCCCGACGCTCTCGTAGAGCGCGCCGTCCCGCCAGATCAGCCCCTGGGTAAAGGCGCCGCGATCATGCGGGAAACGCGCGACCACGGTGGCGGTGAAGACCGGGACTTCCTGCGCCGACACCGGGGCCGCCTGGGTCGCCGCGGGCCCTGTCGGGGCGGCGGACGCGAAAAGGCTCGCCGCGCCCAGAAGCGCGGCGAGCCCTGCCGTCCGCCCGACCATGCGGCCGGACATCATGATGGTTCAGCTACCCGAGGACAGGTTCACCGCGGCATATTTGCCGCGACGATCGACCTCGATCTCGAACTGAAGCCGGTCGCCCTCGTTCAGCGCGGTCATGCCCGCCCGCTCGACCGCCGAGATGTGGACGAACGCGTCGGGCTGGCCGTCGTCGCGGCTGATGAAGCCGAAGCCCTTCATGGCGTTGAAGAATTTGACGGTGCCCGTCGCCTTTTCGCCGGTGAGCTGGCGCTGGGGAGCGCCGCCACGGTCACCACCCGGGCCGCCCCGGTCGCCGCCACGATCGAAACCGCCGCCGGCGCGCGGGGGACCCGCGTCGCGGTCGCGCGGCGGGCCGCGATCGGTGACCGCCATCGGCTCGCCCTCGATCTTCAGCTCGGTCGCCGAGATGCGGCCGCCACGGTCGACCAGGGTGAAGCCGAGCGGCTGACCCTCGGCCAGGCCGGTCAGGCCCGCCTGCTCGACGGCGGAGATGTGGACGAACACGTCCTCGCCGCCGTCATCGCGCACCACGAAGCCGAAGCCCTTTTGCGCGTTGAAGAATTTGACGACGCCCGTGCCCTCGCCGACGACCTGGGGGGGCATGCCGCGACCGGCACCGCCGCCACCGCCGCCGAATCCACCACCGCCGCCGCCGGAGAAGCCGCCGCCACCGCCGCCGCCGCGGTAACCACCGCCGCCGCCACCACCGCCGAAGCGATCGCCGCCCCCGCCATAGCTGCTGCCGCCACCGCCGCCATAGCTGCTCCCGCCGCCGCCGAAGCTGCTGCCACCGCCATAGCTGCTGCCGCCACCGAAGCTGCTGCCGCCGCCGAACTCACTGTCGCCGCCGCCGAAGCTGTCCCGCTTGTCGCGCCCGCGTCCGCCACGGTTTCCGCGGCCACCCTTGTCGAAACTCATAACCCTGTTCGTCTTCCCGGTTCGCCCGTGACCCTGACCAACCTCGCGCCGGACGAACGCATGAGGGCGGCGCACGCAAAACTCTATGCGGCACTCCAATCGCCCATAGCGGCTTCGTCAACCCTTCGCGACCGAAATATTCACTTCCGAATGGCGATATGTCGCGATCCGCGCCTCACCGTGGCGCGGGAAGCACAGCCGGGCTGCGCGTCGGCCGTCCCCCGCCCATTGAGCCCTGCCCCATCGGTCGCTAGGGCGGGCCCGATGACCGTATATCTCCACGAAGAAGACCTGCCTGCCGGCCTGTTCGCGCCCGGCGCCGCCATCGCCGTCGATACGGAGACGATGGGCCTCCACACCCCGCGCGACCGGCTGTGCGTGGTGCAGCTTTCGGACGGCGGCGGCGACGAGCATCTGGTGCGCTTCGGTCCGGGCAGCGACTATGCCGCGCCCGAACTGCGCGCGGTCCTGGCCGACCCCGACCGCGTCAAGCTCTACCATTTCGCGCGCTTCGACCTGGCGGCGATCCGCTTCTACCTCCACACGGTCGCAGCGCCCGTTTATTGCACCAAGACCGCGTCGCGGCTGGTACGCACCTATACCGACCGCCACGGCCTGAAGGAGATCGTCCGCGAGTTGCTCGGCGTCGAGCTGTCGAAGCAGCAGCAATCCTCCGACTGGGGATCGCCCCAACTGAGCGACGCGCAAAAGGAATATGCCGCCTCCGACGTGCGCTATCTCCACCGGCTGCGCGAGGAACTCGACCGGCGCCTGGCGCGCGAGGGTCGCGCCGAGCTTGCGCGCGCTTGTTTCGACTTCCTGCCCCACCGCGCCGATCTCGACCTGGCGGGCTGGCCGGAGGTCGACATCTTTGCCCATATCTGACGCCACCCCCGCCGACCGTACCCTCGCCGCCCGCTCGCGCCGCCAGCGCAGCGCCGCGCCGGGCAGCCCGCGCGACAAGCTGATCGGGGCGCTGCGCGTCGCCCTGCCGATGAGCGTGGGCGTGCTCGCCGCGTTCCTGGTCATGGCCCCGCTGACCGCCGAGAGCGACGTGTCGTTCGTGCTCGACAAGAACAAGGTGGAGGTCGCGCGCGAGCGCCTGCGCATCCAATCGGCGCGCTACCGCGGCCAGGACGCGCGCGGCCGCGCCTTCATCCTCGACGCGGGCAGCGCCGTGCAGCGGAGCTCCGCCCAGCCGATCGTCGAGATGAACGCGCTCGCCGCCCAGCTGCAATTGCCCGAAGGGCCAGCGACCCTGCGCGCCGACAAGGGCCGCTACGACATGGCCGCCGAGCAGGTGCGCGTCGAAGGGCCCGTCGCCTTCCGTGCCGCCGATGGCTACCGGCTCGACACCAGCGACGCCGTCGCCGACCTGCGCACCCGCCGGCTGACCGGCACCGGCGCGGTTACCGGCCGCACGCCGCAGGGAAGCTTCTCCGCGAACACCATGCGTGCCGATCTCGAATCGCGCGTCGTGCGGCTGGAGGGGAACGCCCGCTTGCGGATCGACCCGGCAAGCGCGAGATAGGCGGATGCGCGTTCTCCTGCCCCTGCTGCTGCTCCTGACCGGCCCCGCCGCCGCGCAGATCCGCCACAATTCGAACGCCCCGATCGATTTCTCGGCCAACGCGATCGAATTGCAGGATCGCGCCAACCGTGCGGTGCTGTCGGGATCGGTGGTGGTGCGCCAGGCCGACATGACGCTGAACGCGGGCCGCATGACGGTGGCCTATACCGGCCAGGTGCTCGACGGCTCCCCCCAGGTGTCGCGGCTCGACGCCAGCGGCGGCGTGACGGTGCGCCGCCCCGACCAGACCGCGCGCTCCTCTTACGCGGTCTATGACCTCAACCGCCGCATCATCACGATGTTGGGCGCGGTGACGCTCAACCAGGGGCCGAACACCGTCAATGGCGGACGGCTGACGATCAACCTCGACACCGGCCGCGCGGTGATCGACGGGTCGTCGGTGGGATCGGGCGGATCGGGCACGACCGCCCCGGACGGTGTCACGCGCACGCCCGGACGGGTCACGGGCACCTTCTCCGTTCCCAAACGCTGATCCGCCCCGCTTCGTCGCGCACGGCTTTCCCGTTGCCGCGCTTCGAGGCAGGTTTCGTGCCAATCGGTCCCGTGGTAACGCGTCGTTAACCAGCCGAGCCGAGAAGCGAGCAGATCATGGACGCCCTGACCTCCCCCGCCACCCTCGATCGCGCGACCCCCGACCGCGCCCGACCGGGCGCCGACGGGCTGGAGGTCGTCTCCATCGCCAAATCCTACGACAAGCGCGTGGTGCTCAGCGACGTGTCGGTGTCGATCGCGCGCGGCGAGGTGGTCGGGCTGCTCGGCCCCAACGGTGCGGGCAAGACCACCTGCTTCTATTCGGTCATGGGGCTGGTGAAACCAGATTCGGGCCGCATCATGCTGAACGGCGAGGATATCACCGGCCTGCCCATGTATCGCCGCGCGATCCTGGGGCTGGGCTATCTGCCGCAGGAGACCTCGATCTTCCGCGGGCTGTCGGTCGAAAAGAACATCCTGTCGGTGCTCGAACTCGCCGAACCCGATGCGAACGCGCGCGCCGCGCGGCTCGACCAGCTGCTCGACGAATTCGGACTGACGAAATTGCGCGCCTCGGCCGCCATGGCGCTGTCGGGGGGCGAGCGCCGCCGCGCCGAGATCGCCCGCGCGCTCGCCGCCGACCCGTCGATCATCCTGCTCGACGAGCCGTTCGCGGGCATCGACCCGATCTCGATCGCCGATATCCGCGACCTGGTCTGCCAGCTCAAGGAGCGCGGGATCGGGGTGCTCATCACCGACCACAATGTGCGCGAGACGCTCGACATCGTCGACCGCGCCTACATCATCTATGACGGCCGCGTGCTGTTCAGCGGCTCCCCCGCCGATCTGGTGAACGACGCCAATGTGCGCCGGCTCTACCTCGGCGAAGGGTTTTCGCTCTAACTCCCATGAGCCTCGCGCCGCGCCTCGACCTCCGCCAATCGCAGTCGCTGGTGATGACCCCCCAGCTCCAGCAGGCGATCAAGCTGCTGGCGCTGTCGAACCTGGAGATCGAGGCGTTCATCGCCGAGGAGGTGGAGAAGAACCCCCTGCTCGAGGCGGGCAGCGCCGAGCCCGGCGACGCACCCGACCCCGATCCGTCGCCCATCGCCGACGACCGCGCGCCCGCCGACATCATCCTGTCGGGCGAGGCCCCGGCCGAGGCCACGCTCGATCTCGACTACGCCACCGAGTCGCACCAGCAGGACTCGGTCGCCGATGGCGGCTTCGGCCTCGATGGGACGCTCGGCATGGGCGGAATCGGTGCCGGGGGCAGCGGCGACGGGTCGGAGGACGGGCTCGATCTCGACGCCTTCGCCGGCCCCGCGTCGAGCCTCGCCGACCATCTCCTCGCCCAGATCGGGCCGCTCCTGTCGGGCGTCGACCTGCTGATCGCGCAGCACCTGATCGATCAGATCGACGAATGCGGCTATCTGACGGTGGCCTTGCGCGAGATCGCCGACCGCCTGTCCGTGCCGCTCGCGCGCGTGGAGGCGGCACTGGGAGTGATCCACACGCTCGACCCGACGGGCGTCGGCGCACGCGACCTGGCCGAATGCCTGGCGCTCCAGGCGCAGGAGGCGGATCGGTACGACCCCGCCATGGCGCGGCTGATCGACCATCTCGAGCTGCTCGCGCGCGGCGAGCTGGCGCGGCTGAAACGCATCTGCCGCGTCGACGACGAGGACATGGCGGACATGATCCGCGAGCTGCGCGGCTACGACCCCAAGCCCGGTTGCCGTTACGGGGGCGAGCCGCCGTCCAGCGTCACCCCCGACCTGTTCGTCGCGCGCATCGGGGGGGGCACTGGGGCGGGCTGGGCGATCGAGCTCAACGCCGCGACGCTGCCGCGCGTGCTCGTCAACCGCGCCTATTACACCGAGCTGTCGCGTGGACCGCAGGACAAGGCTTCCAAGGCCTGGCTGACCGAATGCCTCCAAGGCGCGAACTGGCTTACCAAGGCGCTCGACCAGCGCCAGCGCACGATCATCAAGGTCGCGACCGAAATCGTACGCGCCCAGGAGGGCTTCTTCCTCCACGGCGTGACGCAGTTGAAGCCGCTGACCCTCGCCCGAGTCGCCGAGGCGATCGGAATGCACGAATCGACCGTCAGCCGCGTGACCTCGAACAAATACCTGTCCTGCGCGCGCGGCACCTTCGAGCTCAAATATTTCTTCACCAGCGGGGTCGCGTCCGCAGGCAGCAGCGAGGGCGCGTCGGCCGAGGCGGTCAAGAGCGCGATCCGCCGCCTGGTCGCGGCCGAGGGTGCGACGGTGCTATCGGACGACACGCTGGTCGACCTGCTCCGGGTGGAGGGCTTCGACCTCGCCCGGCGCACCGTCGCGAAGTACCGCGAGGCGATCGGCATCGGCAGCTCGGTCCAGCGGCGACGGCAACGCGCGCTGGTCGGGGCCTGACCCCGCGACCGCCATTATCCGAATGGCAGGAATTTCCCGCTAGCGATCGGCATCATGACCGCGACCTATTCCGTCATCGCCGATCCGGCGCATGACCTGATCCGCATCACGCTGGCCGGTTTCTTCGACGACGCGTCGATGGCCGGGTTCGCGGCCGCGCGGGCGGCCGCGCACGCCATGCTGCGCTGCGGACCCAACCGGCATCTGACCTTGGCCGACACGCGCGCCATCGCCATCCAGTCGCAGGAATTCGTCGCGCGCTGGGGCGCCGTCCTCGCTGCTCCGACCTATCGCTCGCGCAAGCTGGCCTTCGTCACCGCCTCCTCGCTCGCGCGGATGCAGCTTCAGCGCGCGATCGGCGGACGCGACTCGGTGGCCTGCTTCATGGACATGGCCCAGGCCGAAGCCTGGCTGCTCGCGGCGACGGCGAGCGCGGCCGCTTGAACCGCAGCCACCCGAACCGATAAGCCGCCGCCCCCGACCCCCGTCCGCTCCTCGCCCGCCGTCGAAAAGTCGCTGGCGGATGAGGAGCGGATCCACCGCGAGCCGAAGAACTTTCCGCCAAAGGCCGCGGCACGTCAGTCGTCCTCGTCCTCGAACCCGACCAGCGCCAGCGCGCGCGCGCGGATCTGGCGGGTCATGCACCAATGGACCAGCGCGTCCTCGCGGCCATGCGTGACCCACACCTCCTTCGGGGAGATCTCCAGGAGCGTGCTCGTCAGCTCGTCCCAATCGGCATGGTCGGACAGGATGATCGGCAGCTCGACGTTCTTCTGCCGGGCGCGCTGGCGCACCCGCATCCAGCCCGACGCCATGGCGGTGATCGGGTCGGGCAGCCGCCGGGTCCAGCGGTCGTTGAGCGCAGAGGGCGGGCACATCACCACATGCCCCGCCATTTCGGCCTTGGGGGTGTCGGTCGCGGGGCGCAGCTCGCCCAGCGCGACCCCGTGCGCCTGATAGAGCTCGCACAGCCGCACCAGCGCGCCGTGAAGATAGATGGGCGCGGCGTGCCCGCGCGCGCGCAGCTCGGCGATCACCCGCTGCGCCTTGCCCAGCGCATAGGCGCCCACCAGCACGCAGCGATCGGGATTGGCGTGCAGCCGCGCGAGCAGCTTGTCCATCTCGTCGCCCGTATCGGGGTGGCGGAACACGGGCAGCCCGAACGTCGCCTCCGTCACGAACACGTCGCACGCCACCGGCTGGAACGGGGTGCAGGTCGGGTCGGGCCGGCGCTTGTAATCGCCCGACACGACGATCCGCTCGCCCCGGTGATCCATCACGATCTGCGCGGAGCCGAGCACATGGCCGGCGGGGACGAAGCCGATCTCGACATCGCCCATGCGGATGGTCTCACCATAAGCGACGGGGCGCTGTTCCTGCGGGCCGTAACGCGCTTCCATGATCGCCAGCGTCTCGGGCGTCGCCCAGACCGCGCCGTGCCCGCCGCGCGCATGGTCGGCATGGCCATGCGTCACCAATGCCCTGGCCTGGGGGATCGACGGGTCGATCCACGCATCGGCGGGGAGCACATGGATGCCGTGCGGGTGGGGTTGCAGCCAGTCGCCGAGTTTCGCCATCGCTCCTTCAAGCGGGCGGCGGCGACAACGGTTCCGCACCGCCCGGAATTGCGGCGCCCGTGCCGGCGCGCTACCTGTTTCGCCCGATGCAGGAACTCAGCGCGCGCACGGGCCGGACGCGGACGGGCTTGCCCGTCTCGCTCAACGTCGCGCCCCCGCCGGACCTGGAGCCCTTCGTGGCGCGCTTCTTCGTCACGATCATCGACCAGCCCGACGAGCAGGTGGTCGAGGACATCCTGCTCAACGAGACCGCGCTGGTGCGCGTGCTGGTGCGCGGCGACTGGGACATGTGGGTGCCCCAGCGCGGCTGGCGGCGGCGGGCCGGCGCGCTGCTGTTCGGCGCCCAGCGCCGCGCGATGCGGGTGCGCGCGCGCGGGCCGATGGCGGTGGCCGGCTTCGCGATCCGGCCGGGCGGCTGGTTCGGGCTGGACGTGCGCGACCACCGGCTCCTCGCCGACCGGGTCGATGACCTGGACGGCCCATGGGGCGCGTCGCTCGTCGCCGCGGCCGCCGATATCGACGATCACGGGGAAACGATCGCGCGGCTGGTCGCGGCCTGCCGCGCGCGGGTTGCCGATCTGGCCGGCGCCGCCGATCCGGTCGCGGCGATGTTCGAGCGGATCGCACGCGACGACCCGACGGTCCATGTCTGCACGGTGGCGGACCGGCTGGCGCTCACCCCCCGCGCGCTCGAACACCGGATCCGCCGCCATTTCGGCCATGTGCCCAAACTCGTCCTGCGCCGCAGCCGCTTTCTCGACATGGCGGCGGTGATGCGCGGGCTCGCCATGCCCGACGAGGAGACGCTGGCGGGCCTGCGCTTCTACGACGCGTCGCACCTCAACCGCGAGTTTCGGCTGTTCGTCGACATGACCCCCGCCGCCTTCGCGCGCGCGACGACGCCGCTCATGACGCCGGGGCTGGAGGTGCGCCAGCAGCGCAAGCTCCAGGACGCCGGCGCCCCCGGCCCCGCCCCCTGGCTGGGGTGAGGATCGAACGCGGACCCGGCTCGTTGAACGCGGGATAACGGATCGGGAGTTGGAATCATGGGTTTCGCGGGCGGTATATGGGGCGTGTTGGTGATCTTGGGGCCGATCCTCCTCGCGGTGGCGATCGCCTGGGCGATGCGGCACAACAAGACTTCCCGGCGCTCGATGGAACGGACCGAGCAGGCGACCCACGACCTGTACGAGGGCGACCCGGTGGACCGCACCAAGCGCTGACGAGCCTACCCGAACCGCTGGAGCGCTGGTTTCAGGCCCGCGCCTGGCGCCCCCGCCGCCACCAGCTCGCGATGCTGGGCGAAGCGCGCGCCGGCAACCACGCGCTGCTCGTCGCCGCGACCGGGGCGGGCAAGACGCTGTCGGGCTTCCTTCCCACGCTCGTCGACCTGATCGAGCGTCCGGCGGAGGGGCTCCACACCCTCTACGTCTCGCCGCTGAAAGCGCTGGCGGTCGACATCCAGCGCAACCTGCTCGCCCCCGTCGCCGAGATGGACCTCGACATCCGGGTCGAGACGCGCACCGGCGACACCCCCTCGGACCGCCGCGCCCGCCAGCGCGTCAAGCCGCCGCAGATCCTGCTCACCACCCCCGAATCGCTGTCGCTGCTGCTCAGCTACCCCGACAGCTTCACCATGTTCGCCGGGCTCCGGACGATCGTCGTCGACGAGGTCCACGCCTTCGCGACGGGCAAGCGCGGCGACCTGCTGTCCCTATGCATGGCCAGGCTCGGGCGGATCGCGCCCGCCATGCGCCGTGTCGCGCTGTCGGCGACGGTCGCCGACCCCGACGGCTACCGCGCCTGGCTGGCCCCCGACGGCGACATCGACGCGGTCAGCCTGGTGCGCGGCGAGCCCGGCGCCGACCCCAACATCGCCATCCTCCTGCCCGAGGACCGCATCCCCTGGTCGGGCCATTCGGGCCGCTACGCCGCCGTCCAGGTGATGCGCGAGATCGAACGCCACCGCACCACCATCATCTTCTGCAACACCCGCAGCCTGGCCGAGCTCATCTTCCAGGATCTGTGGAAGGCGAACGACCGGTCGCTCCCCATCGGCGTCCATCACGGCAGCCTGTCGCTCGAGGCGCGGCGCAAGGTCGAGGCGGCGATGGCCGACGGCAAGCTTCGCGCGCTCGTCGCCACCGCGAGCTTGGACTTGGGGGTCGATTGGGGCGATGTCGACTGCGTGATCCAGATGGGCGCCCCCAAGGGCTCGTCGCGCCTGCTCCAGCGGATCGGCCGCGCCAATCACCGCCTGGACGAGGCGTCGGAGGCGCTGATCGTGCCCGGCAACCGCTTCGAATATCTCGAAGCCCGCGCAGCGCTCGACGCGGTGGAGGCAGGCGAGCTCGACCCCGACCTGTTCCGCCCCGGCGCGCTCGACGTGCTGGCGCAACATGTCATGGCCTGCGCCTGCGCCATGCCGTTCCGCGAGGAGGAGCTGCTGGCCGAACTCCGCTCGGCGCTCCCCTATTCGGCGCTGACCGACGACCTGTTCGCCCAGGTGCTCGGCTTCATCCGCGACGGCGGCTATTCCCTGCGTGCCTATGACCGCTTCAAGCGGCTGACCCAGGAGCCCGACGGGACGTGGCGCGTCGCCCACCCCAAATTCGTCGCCCAGCACCGCCTCAACGCCGGCATCATCGTCGAGGCGACGATGCTCCAGGTGCGCTTCAAGAACGGCCGCAATCTCGGCCGGGTCGAGGAGGCGTTCGCCGCGACGCTCAGCCCCGGCGACACTTTCTTCTTCGCCGGGCTGAGCCTGGAGGTGGAGCGGATGGACACGGAGGACCTGGTCGTCCGCGCCACCGCCCGCCCCGCGCGCGTGCCCACCTATGGCGGCAGCCGGATGCCGCTGTCGACCAGCCTCGCCGACCGGGTGCGCGGCTTCTTGGCCGACCCGAGCGAGTGGCCGCGCTTTCCCGACGACGTGCGCGAATGGCTGGAGATCCAGACGCGCCGATCGGTCCTCCCGCGCCCCGGCCAGCTCTTGGTCGAGACCTTCCCGCGCGAGGGGCGCCACTACATGGTCGCCTACAGCTTCGAGGGATGGAACGCCCACCAGTCGCTCGGCATGTTGATCACCCGCCGCATGGAGGCGCAAGGGCTCAAACCCACCGGCTTCGTGTCGAACGATTACGCGCTCGCCTGTTTCGGGCTGGAGCCGATCACCGATCCCGCCGGCCTCTTCTCCCCCGACATCCTGGAGGACGAGTTCGTCGAATGGGTCCAGGGCTCCGCGCTCCTGAAACGCGCCTTTCGCGAGGTCGCGGTGATCGGCGGGCTGGTCGAGCGCCAGCATCCGGGCAAGCGCAAGACGGGGCGCCAGGTCACCTTCTCCACCGACCTGATCTACGACGTGCTGCGCAAATACGAGCCGACCCACCTCCTCCTCCAGGCCGCCTGGGACGACGCCCGCGCGCGCATGACCGATGTCGGGCGCCTGGCCCACCTGCTCGACCGCGCGGCCGAGACGATGGTCCATGTCGACCTCCCCCGCGTCTCGCCGCTGGCGGTGCCGGTACTGGTGCTGATCGGGCGCGAACGCATCTCCACCCACCAGGGCGACGACGCCCTGCTGATCGAGGCGGAAGCGCTGGCGGCGGAGGCGATGGCGGAGTGAGGCGGGCGGGTGGGGTCTGTCCCGGCTTCCCCGCGCGCCCGGAGTGCCCGACCGGCTTCTATCGAGATTAAGGCCGGCTGTGATACCTGTCGCGGCCTACGGGTTCGTCGGCGTGACAAGCGTCCGAACCGTCGCCATGGGCAGGAATAGCCGCAAGCCGTTGGAGGGCAGCGGCTCGAAACCATAGCTGATATAGAGAGCCAGGCGCTTTGCCGCCTTCTCGGGATCGCCGCAGTCGAGCACGTCCATCATGACGACGGCGATACCCAACGCATCGGCCGCGCTGGCCAGGCGCGTCAAACAATCGATCAACAGATCGCCGCCATGGCCCTGTCCTTGAAAGCGGGTGTCGACGCCGATCATCGAGATGTACGCGGCCGGGATGCTGCCATGGGCAGGCCGGTCGCGAGCGAACCGGTCGGGCAGTTCGGCATGATCTATCGCATGGGCATTGGCGGCATAGAAGCCGATCAGCGCGCCCTCCGGACCGACCATCACGAACGTGCGGACATTGTCGGCTTTACCGAGCTTGTTCGCGGTCCGGCGAAAGAAGTTATCGACCTGCGCGACGCCGCAGGAGAAGCCCGCTCGATCATGCTTCGCGGGATCGAGGGGCTCTATGACATAGGCGTTCGCGACATAGGATTTCGCGTCTTCGGGCGTGGTCACCTGCTGGTGACGGTCTCACGATGGCGCACGAATGCCGTCCGAAGGCGATCGGTCGGTGCCGGTGGGGTATCCAGGGCCGCGAAGAAGGCCTGATGATCGACAGGCTGCAAGGCGGTGCGTTCATGCGCCGTGATCGTCTCCAGCGCTGACCGATAGGCCGCGTTCATCGTGAAGACGGAGTCGTCCACCCCCGAAAGAGCGGCGGCGTGCTGAATGGCTTGCTTGATGCGCGGCTTTGTACGGAAGTTCATCCGCTCGCTGCTACGCTCATCAAGAGCGCCGACCTGATCTTGAAAACCCAGCATGGCGAACCTCATTCAACCTCCGCATTTATGTACGCCATAGCGGCGTACATTTCAACAGAAGGTTGAAAGGCTTTCAATCCAAGCCTTTTCCGCTCACCCATCTCGGCCGGCATTGCAGCCGGTCGAGACCGAGGCTGTAACCCCGGTTCAGAAGGTCCGCCTTCGGGATCGGCGCGCACCTTCATCCAAGGCTGACACCGGGCGACACCTGCCCTCACCGAAACCACTGTCCTACACGACCGATTCTGATCCGGCTTCGGCGATGCCCAACCTCCTCGCCCGATCGACCCTTCGAGCCCATTGCCCGGCAGCCCCGCCATGGTCGAAACCGGAACGGCTCGTCCACGACTGGACGTGCGTTCACGCTTATATTCCCCTCGGCTTGCTCAGCTGCGCCGGCGAGCGACGCTTCGCGCCCGCGCGCGCTGGAGGCTTGGGAGCGCTGGGACGGTCTTGGCGTGACCTTTAGTGACCTTTCGCCCGCTCATCCCTAGACGGACGGCTTCGCGCCCGCTTGCCAAAGGTCCGGATCGGGCGCAGCCTCCCCCGATCATGTACGCCGCCCTGATCCTCCCCGCCCTCCTGCTCGCCGCCGCTCCGGCGCAGGACGCACGGCCCCCGGCGCCCCCGGCCTCGACCCCGGCGCCCACTGAAGCGGAGCTGGCGTTCCTGATGCAGAATGCGCGGATGACCGTGCCCGTCCAGGTGGCGGGCAACGGGCCGCACCGGTTCATCATCGACACCGGCGCGCAGCGCACCGTCATCTCGCGCGAGCTCGCGACCGAGCTCGCCCTGCCGCGCGGGCGCACCGTGCGGCTGACCGCGATGACGGGCAAGGCCGATGTCGACACGGTGCTCATCCCGTCGCTCACCGTGTCGAGCTTCGCGGGCCGCCGGATCGAGGCGCCCGCGCTCGAACGCCGCTTCATGGGCGCGGCGGGCATCCTCGGCATCGACACGCTCCAGGGCCATGCGGTCGCGATCGACTTCGATACGGACACGATGCTCGTCACCCCATCGACGAAGCGCAAGCGGCGGGCGGTGGCGGCCGCGCCCGGCGAGATCGTCATCCAGGCGAAGAGCCTGTTCGGCCAGCTCGTCGTCACCGACGCTCAGTTTCGCGGCACCAGGGTGCGCGTGATCCTCGACACCGGGGCCGAGGTCAGCATGGGCAACGAGGCGTTCCGCCGGCGCGTCGCCCGGTCGCACAAGGGGATGCGCGACATCGAGCTGATCAGCGTGATCGGCGGCAAGATGGTCGCGGGCTATACCCAGGTGCCCCAGGTCACGATCGGCTCCGTCACCTTCGAGAACCTGCCCGTCGCCTTTTCCGCGACCGCGCCCTTCAAGGAATGGGGGCTGGAGGACAAGCCCGCCATCCTGCTCGGCATGGACGCGCTCAAGCTGTTCCGGCGGGTGCACATCGATTTCGCCAATCGCGAGGTGCGGCTCACCATGCCGCGCGGGATGCGGCCTGCCGCGCGCGCGGCATTGCCAGCGCGGGCGCCGCGCGGCTAACCTCCTCCCCGGAAACGGGGGAAGCGTCGATGCGGATCGTGGGATGGATGACGGCGGCGGCCCTGCTCGTCGGACCACAGGGCGCGGCGGCGCAGACGCGCCCCGACCAGCGCGCCTTTTTCGATCTGTACAAGGAGCTGGTCGAGACGAACACCACGATCAGCCAGGGCGACTGCACGATGGCGTCCGCCCAGATCGCCACGCGGATGAAGCGCGCGGGCTATGCGGACCGCGACATTACCCTGTTCTCCGTGCCCGACCATCCCAGGGAGGGCGGGATCGTCGCGGTGCTGCCCGGCAGCGACGCGAGCCTCAAACCCATGCTCCTCCTCGGCCATCTCGACGTGGTCGAGGCCGATCCCAAGGACTGGACGCGCGATCCGTTCAAGCTGGTCGAGGAAGGCGGCTATTATTACGCCCGCGGCACCGTCGACGACAAGGCGATGTCGGCGGTCTGGGCCGACACGATGATCCGGCTGAAAGCGGGCAAGCCCCCGAAGCGCACGATCAAGCTGGCGCTCACCTGCGGCGAGGAGACGACCTTCGCCTGGAACGGCGCCGAGTGGCTGGCCAAGAACCGCCCCGAGCTGATCGCGGCCGAATTCGTCCTCAACGAGGGCGGGGGCGGACGCCTGGACGAGGCGGGAAACCGCCAGCTCCTCGCCATCCAGGTCGGCGAGAAGGCCGCGCAGAACTACACCTTCACCGCCACCAACCCGGGCGGGCACAGCTCGCAGCCGACCCCCGACAACGCCATATACGAACTCGCCGCCGCGATCCGCGCGGTCCAGGGCCACCGCTTCCCGGTGCGTTTCACCGACACCACCCGCGCCTTCTTCGCCGCCACTGCCAGGACCCAGCCGGGGCCCGTCGGCGACGCGATCACCCGGCTGCTCGCCGACCCGCGCGACGCAGCCGCCGACGCGATCGTCAGCCGGGACAAGGCGTTCAACTCGACGCTGCGCACCAGCTGCGTGACGACCCTGGTCAAGGCGGGCCATGCGGAAAACGCCCTGCCGCAACGCGCGACCGCCAACGTCAATTGCCGCATCTTCCCCGGCGAGACGGTGGACGGCACGCTCGCCATACTCAAGCAGCTCGCCGGGCCCAAGGTCGCCGTCACCGCCAACCAGCCGGTGCGCCCGACCGCCAAGCCGCCCGCGCTCGACCCCAAGATCCTGGAACCCGTCACCCGCGTCGCCGCCAAACACTTCCCGAACGTGCCCGTGCTCCCGATCATGTCGACCGGCGCGACCGACGCGGTGTTCTTCGGCGCGCTGGGCATTCCCGTCTACGGCGTGCCCGGCATGTTCGTCGACAAGGACATGAGCGGCGTCCACGGGCTGAACGAACGCATCCGCGTGCGCTCGCTCTATGACGGGCGCGACTATCTACACGATCTGGTGCTCGCCTACGCCGGTTAGGGCTTGGCGGCGGCCGTGCTGCGGATGCTCCGCAACCCGTCGCCTGCCTCCTTCACATCGGCCGTACAGCGCGCCAGCTCGGCGCGATTGTTGAGCTTGGGCTGGGCGGCCTGGGCCGCCTTGGACGCGTTGGTGACGGTCGACGCGATATCGACGGCATCGTCGCGTCCCTTCAGCTTGCCGGTGAAATACAGGACCAGGCTCTTATGGTACTCGGCAGCCGACGGGTCGCCGCGCGAACCCAGGAAGCTGAACATGATCAGGCACCGTGCATCCGCCTCCGCGGCGGACGGGGGTCGTGCCGCGGTCGGCGCGGCTTGCAGAACCAATGCGGCGATGATGGCGAACATGATCGAGGTCTCCTACTCCAGTCGGAGATAGCGTCGACTCCCTAGCAATCGATTATCAAGCGTTGCCCGGCAACGCCTTGATTTGGTTAACGCTGGGCGGCATGGCGAGGGTATGGTTCCGTTTTTGTTCGGTGGACACGCGCTCGGCGCGCATGCGTCGGGCGCGGTGCATTGGCCCGCGCGCGGGGCGCTGCTCGTCGCCGACCTGCATTTCGAGAAGGCGAGCTGGTTCGCGATGCGCGGGCAGATGCTCCCGCCCTATGATTCGCTGGCGACGCTCGGTGAGATCGAGGCCCTGGTCGCCGCGACGGGCGCGCGCGAGGTCTGGTGCCTGGGCGACAGCTTTCACGATGTCGGCGGCTGCGAGCGGCTTCCGCAGGAGGCGCAGGCGCGGCTGCGCGCGCTGATGACGGCGACGCGCTGGCACTGGATCACCGGCAATCACGATCCCGAGATCCTCGACCGCTGCGGCGGCGAGGTCATGACGGAGGCGTCGGTCGACGGGTTGGTGCTGCGCCACGAGGCCGATCCGCGCGAGGCCGGCCATGAACTATCGGGCCATTTCCACCCCAAATTGCGCGTCCGGGTGCGCGGGCGTCAGGTCGCGCGGCGCTGCTTCGTCGCGACCCCGACCAAGCTGATCCTCCCCGCCTTCGGATCGCTGACCGGCGGACTCGACGCCACCCATCCCGAGATCAGGCGCGCGGTCGGCGGCGCGGCCGAGGCGCTGCTCCCCGTCGAGAACCGGATGCTGCGCTTTCCGCTCGCCGCCTAACGCACGAGCGTCGGGAAGCCCGTGCGGAAGGCGGCGACCTTCGGCTTGTCCCAGCGGACGATGTAGGGGTGGGTCGGGTTCTTGCGCCAGAAATCCTGGTGATGGGCTTCGGCGGGGAAGAAGCCGCCGCCCTCGATCCTGGTCACGATCGGCGTCGGATAGGCCTTGGCCGCGCCGAGCTGCGCCACGTAACGCTGCGCCACGACGCGCTGCTGCGGCGTCTGCGGAAAGATGGCGGAGCGGTAGCTCGGCCCCACATCGGGAGTCTGGCGGTTCAACTGGGTCGGGTCGTGCGCGACCGAGAAGAACACGCGCAGCAACGTCGCATAGCCGACCCGGGCGGGATCGTAGACGATCCGCACCGCCTCGGCATGGCCGGTGCGCTCGGTCGACACCTGGTCGTAGGTCGCGGTCGCGGCGGTGCCGCCGGCATAGCCCGTCTGGACCGAACGGACGCCGCGCACCTGCTCGAACACCGCCTCCAGTCCCCAGAAGCACCCGCCCGCGAACACCGCCACCTGCGGGCCGGGGCCGCGCGGCACGTCGATGGCGGCGGCGGGGATCGGCACCGCGCGCTCGGCGACCGCGCCGGTCGGCACGAGCATCCAGCCCAGGGCGGCCATGCCGGCCGCGATCGAGAGGGCCTGAACCTTCACCGCGTCAGCGCTGCGCCGAGGCGTCGCCGGTGAAGTGGCTCGCGAAGGTCCGCGTCGCCTCGGCCGGCTGAAAGGCGAGCAGCCCCGCCGCGCCGAGCAGGAAGCCGCCGGCGAACTGCCAGATGAAGCTGTTCTTGAAAATCCGCATGACACTTGTCCCGTGTTCGATTCTACCGACCCCAGATCGTGGCCGGGGGGGCCCGTCACAAGGATCACGGCGGCAACTCATAGTTTCCGCCGGTTAACGGAAGCTGGAGCCGTCGTTCATCGACGGGCCAGGTGCGGGGCGCGGGTCAGCCCAGGGCGCGACAGGCCTGCTGGATACGTGCGCACGCCTCGCGCAGCAACGCGTCCGAGGTCGCATAGCTGATCCGCATCGCCGGGGAGAGCCCGAACGCCGCGCCCTGCACCGCCGCCACCCGCGCCTCGTCGAGCAGGTACGAGACGAACGCCTCGTCGCTGTCGATCACCGTGCCGCCGGGCGTGCGCCGCCCGATCAGCGGCGCGAAGGACGGATAGACGTAAAAGGCGCCCTCGGGCTTGGGACAGGTCATCCCCTCGATCTCGCCGAGCATGTCCAGCACCAGGTCGCGCCGCGTCTGGAAGGCGCGGTTGCGCTCGCGCAGGAATGACTGGTCGCCGTTCAGCGCCGCGGTCGCCGCCGCCTGCGCGATCGAACAAGGGTTGGAGGTCGATTGCGACTGGAGCTTGGCGATCGCCTTGATCAGCCAGGGCGCCCCGCCCGCGAAGCCGATCCGCCAGCCCGTCATCGCATAGGCCTTGGAACAGCCGTTCACCGTCAGCGTGCGGTCGTACAGCTCGGGACAGACCTGCGCGATCGTCGCGAATTCGAACCCGTCATAGACGACATGCTCGTACATATCGTCGGCGAACACCCATACATGCGGGTGCCGCGCCAGCACCTCGGCCAGCGCGCGCAGCTCGGCCGCGCTATAGGCGGCGCCCGTCGGGTTGGACGGCGAATTGAGGATCACCCATTTGGTGCGGGGCGTGATCGCCGCGTCGAGCGCTGCGGGCGTCAGCTTGTACCCCTGTTCCGGCCCCGCGCGCACCGGCACGGGGGTGCCGCCCGCGAACTGCACGACGTCGGGATAGCTCACCCAATAGGGCGCGGGGATCACCACCTCGTCCCCCGCCTCGACGGTCGCGACCATGGCGTTGAACAGCGTGTGCTTGCCGCCGACATTCACCGTGATCTGATCGGGCGCATAGGTCAGCGCATTGTCGCGGCGGAACTTGGCCGCGATCGCCGCCTTCAGCTCGGGCGTGCCGTCGACATCGGTATATTTGGTCTTGCCCTGGCGGATCGCCGCGATCGCCGCTTCCTTGACGAAATCGGGCGTGTCGAAGTCCGGTTCTCCGGCGCCGAGCCCGATCACGTCCACCCCCTGGCGTTTGAGCGCGCCGACGCGCGCGGAGACGGCGAGCGTGGGGGACGGGCTGATACGGGCGAGCGCGGCGGAGGGCTGCATGGGCTGAAAGCTCCCGGAAGGACGCGCGCTCATAGCGATGCGCCGCCCTCTACTGCAACCGCCCGTACCGCAACCGTCACGGCCGGCATCAACCCGCGCAACGCGTTACCGATGAGGAACCCGCCCGCGAGGTCGCCCGCGCGCAGCTCCCCCTCCACCGCGCGCCCATCGGCGATCAGCGCCTCGCGCAGCACGCCCGGCAGCAACCCGCGAGCCAGCGGCGGCGTGACGAGAAGGCCATCACGCGGCACGAAGAGCGAGGTGAAGCTGCCTTCGGTCAGCCGGCCGTCCCGGTCCTCGAACACCACCTCGAACGCAGCCGCCGCGCGCCGCGCGTCGTCGTAGAAACGCCGGTCGGTCGTCTTGTGGCGCAGGCGGAAGTCGCCGGGATGCACCGGCAGCGGCACCACGGCCACCCCGACCGGCGTCGTGGGCGCGGGCGGCAGCGGCCCCGTCTCGACCGTGACCGCCCCGCCCGCCGCGAGCAGCAGCCGCACCCGCGCCGCGCCGCGCAGGCGAAAGGTCGCGGCCTGCAGCTCGTTGCGCGTCGCGTGGCGGTCGAACGCGAACCCGAACAGCGCGGCGCTGCGTCGCAGCCGCTCCAGATGCCGGTCGAGCAGCGCGATCCCCTCCTCCGGGTCGAACGCCATCGTCTCGATCAGGTCGAACCGCCGCTGCCCCGCTTCGAGGAACGCCGCCTTGGCCAGGCACTCGTCCCACTCCGCGCCCGCGGTGGAATCGGCGACCAGGCCGGAACCGAGCCCGATCTGCGCCTCACCTTCTTCGATCGCCAGCGTGCGGATCGCGACGTTGAACGCCGCGTCGCCGCCCGCGTCGATACGTCCGATCGACCCGGTATAGGCGCCGCGCGGCGGCCCCGCCTCGATCGCCGCCAGCGCCTGTTGCGCGCGCACCTTGGGCGCCCCGGTGATCGATCCGCAGGGAAAGGCGGCGCCGAGCATATCGACCGCGTCGCGTCCGGCGGCGAGCTCGGCGGTGACGACCGACACCAGCTGGTGGATCGTCGGATAAGTCTCGACCGCGAACAATTCGGGGGTGGCGACGCTGCCCGGCGCGGCGACGCGCGACAGGTCGTTGCGCATCAGGTCGACGATCATCAGATTCTCGGCGCGCTGCTTGGGATCGGCGGCGAGCTCCAGCGCGGCCGCCCGGTCCTGCGCGGGCATCGCGCTCCGACGCGCGGTGCCCTTCATCGGGCGGCAGGTCAGGAACCCGGCTTCGAGCGAGAAGAACAATTCGGGCGAGAAGGACAACAAAGCCGTCCGCCCGGTCGCGACCACCCCGCCCCAGCCCGCGCCCGCCCGTGCCCGGAGCGCGGCGTAGAGCGCGAGCGGGTCGCCCGCAAAGGGCACCGCCGCGCGAAAGCTGAGATTGGCCTGGTAGAGATCGCCCGCCGCGATGAGCTCATGGACGCGCGTGAATTCATCCGCGTAGGCGCCCTCGTCGATGCAGGGTCGCGGCGCCCCGATCCACGCGCCCGCCGGATCGGGGAGGAGCGCCGGAACTTCGTCCGCCGGCACCTCCTCCGAGCGCTCGAACAGTCCGAACCAGAGCAGCGGGGCCGACGACGAGGGTCGCGGCACCGACGGTTCGAACGCCGCCCCCGCCTCATAGGCCAGATAGCCCGCGGCATGCAGGCCCTCGGCACCCCCGGCTCGGACCAGGTCGAGCGCGGGTCGGACATCCTCGACCGTTCGTGCCTCCACCACCCGCACGGGGGCGCGGTACAGCCGCGCGGGGCCGCCACCAGGACGGGCATCGTCGAGCAGCACAAAAGGTTCGGGCCAGGGCGGCATGGCATCAGAGATGCGCGACGGCGCCCCCCGACCGCAAGCGATGATTGCCGCTGCGCGCGGTCCCGCCTATTTCACCCGGCATGAGCAACCGCCCACTACGCGCCCAGATCGTCCCCGTGACGCCCATCCAGCAGAACTGCACCCTGATCTGGTGCACCGCGACGATGAAGGCGGCGGTGGTCGATCCGGGCGGCGACCTGCCCCGCATCAGACGCGCGATCGACCAGGCGGGGGTCGTCGTCGAGAAGATCCTGCTCACCCATGGCCATATCGACCATGCCGGCGAGGCGAAGCCGCTCGCCGACGACCTGGGCGTGCCGATCGAGGGATCGCACGGGGCCGACCGCTTCTGGCTCGCGCGGCTCGACGAGGACGGGCGCAATTGGGGCATTCGCGGCGTGCCCTTCGAACCCGATCGCTGGCTGGTCGAGGGCGACACGGTCACGGTCGGCGACCTCAGCTTCGACGTGTACGAGACGCCGGGGCACACGGCGGGGCACGTCGTCTTCCACCACGCGCCGTCGCGCTTCGCGCTGGTCGGCGACGTGTTGTTCCAGGGATCGGTCGGGCGCACCGACCTGCCCCAGGGCGATCACCCCCAGCTCATCCGGTCGATCGTCGAGAAATTATGGCCGCTCGGCAACGAGACCGCGTTCA
Source organism: Sphingomonas sp. (assembly GCF_036388435.1). Classification (GTDB taxonomy): domain Bacteria; phylum Pseudomonadota; class Alphaproteobacteria; order Sphingomonadales; family Sphingomonadaceae; genus Sphingomonas. Next base: position 4,570 of record NZ_DASVRV010000054.1, on the reverse strand, counting down.
TCCCCGGCCACGGCCCCGCCAGCACCTTCGGCCATGAGCGCCAGCACAACATGTTCGTCAGCGACCGCGCGCTCGCGGCCTGAGCCCTCACCCCCGCACGGTCGTGGCATCGACATCGCGGATCGCCGGCGAATAGGCGCCGCTCAGCGGGATCGAGATCGCCCAAAGCGCGAGCACCAGCTGCAGCCCGAGCGTCGCCCCGGTTCCAAAGGCGCGTCCGACGTTCCAGCCGTCCATGCCCAGCCCGTGCGCGATGCGGGCGAGCAGGAACAGCGCCGCCGGCGCCCACAGCCACACCGACGTTCCCGCCGCGAACTCGATCAGCCCGACCAGCGCCAGCGTGATCGGCGCGTTCTCGGCGAAATTCGCGTGCGCACGCATCCGGCGCAGCACCCGCTCGCTGCCGCCGTCGCCGACGCTGACCTTTTCCGACCGCCGCACCTGGCCGACGCGAAAGGACAGCCAGATGTTGAGAAGCGCGAGCGCTCCGGCGAGGACGAGGGTGATCGGCAGCGTCGTCGTGAACATGGTGATGGTCCCCCTTGATATCGCCGGGTCCTGCCACCGGGCGGGCGCGCTTGCAACGCCGGGCCGAATCGCTATAGCGCCACGCTTCGCGACGCGTCCGGCCCCGGAGTCCCATGGCTCCAGGCGCTTTCGGGCGTGCCACCGTTCCGACCAGCTAAGGTGCCGAAATGGCCGTCCCCAAGAGAAAAACATCGCCCTCCAAGCGCGGCATGCGTCGCGGTCACGATTCGCTGACCGTCGCATCCTTCCAGGAGTGCCCGAATTGCGGCGAGCTCAAGCGTCCGCACATGCTGTGCAATTCCTGCGGGCATTATAACGGCCGCGAGATCATCTCGGTCGAGGGCTGATAAGCTCCGGTCGAGAGGACAAGAGGATGCCCGACAGCGACTGGATCGCGGTCGACGCGATGGGTGGCGATGACGGGCTTCGGGTGATGCTGGCCGGCGTCGCGCGCGCGCGCGGCGCGGCCCAGGGTATCCGCTTCCTGCTGGTCGGCGACGAGACCGCGATCGCGCGGGGCCTGGACGCGCATCCGGGCCTGCGCGCCGCGTCCGAGATCGTCCACGCTCCCGACACCGTATCGTCGAGCGAGAAGCCGACCCAGGCGATCCGCCGTGCCAAGACCACCTCGCTCGGCGTCACCATCGATCTGGTCAAGCGCGGCCGCGCCGCCGCCGCCGTGTCGTCGGGCAATACCGGCGCGATGATGGCGATGGCCAAATTGGCGCTGCGCATGATGCCCGGCATCGATCGCCCGGCGCTCGCCGCGCCGCTGCCGACGCTGGGCGAGAACGACGTGGTGATGCTCGATCTGGGCGCCAATGCCGAATGCGACGCGCGCAACCTGGTGCAGTTCGCGGTCATGGGCGCCGCCTTCGCGCGCACCGTGCTCGACCTCGACCTGCCGCGCGTCGCGCTGCTCAACATCGGCAGCGAGGACCAGAAGGGCACCGACACCATCCGCGACGCCGCGGCGATGCTCAAGGAAGCCGGCCATCTGCCGCTGCGCTTCGACGGCTTCATCGAGGGCGACCGGCTGAGCCGGGGCGAGGTCGACGTGATCGTGTGCGACGGTTTCTCGGGCAACATCGCGCTCAAGACCGCCGAAGGAACGGCGCGCTTCGTCGCCGACCTGCTCAAGCGCGCTTTCCGTTCTTCCGTGCGCTCCAAGGTCGGCTTCCTCATCTCGCGCCCCGCGACCGAGCTGCTCCGCGACCATCTCGATCCCAACAAGCATAACGGCGCCGTCTTCCTGGGACTGAACGGCATCGTCGTGAAGTCGCATGGCGGCGCCAACGAACTCGGCGTCGCGACGGCGATCGGCAACGCGGTGAAGATGGTCCGCCACGACCTGACGCGGCGCATCGCCGAGGACCTCCACCGGTTCGAGGCGGCCGGCGAAGCGGTGGGCGCGGCATGATCCGCTCGGTCGTCACCGGCACCGGGTCGGCGCTCCCCACGCGCCGCGTATCGAATGCCGAGCTGGCGGAGACGGTGGACACGACCGACGAATGGATCGTCGAGCGCACCGGCATCCGCTTCCGCCACATCGCGGGTGAGGGTGAGACCACCGCCTCGCTCGCCACCGATGCCGGGCGCCGCGCGATCGCGGCCGCGGGGCTCGATGCGACCGACATCGACCTGATCGTGCTCGCGACCGCGACCCCCGACCAGACCTTCCCGGCCAGCGCCACGATCGTCCAGGCGAAGCTCGGCATCCTCGACTGCGTCGCGTTCGACGTCGGCGCGGTGTGCTCGGGCTTTCTCTACGCGGTCCAGGTGGCCGACGCGATGCTGCGCGCGGGCGCGCACAGCAAGGCGCTGGTGATCGGCGCGGAGACGTTCAGCCGCATCCTCGACTGGGAGGACCGCACCACCTGCGTGCTGTTCGGCGACGGCGCGGGCGCGGTCGTCATGGAAGCGCGCGAGGAGCTGGGGGAGAATGGCGCCGAGCGCGGCGTGCTCGCGGTCAAGCTCCACGCCGATGGCCGCTACAACGAGCTGCTTTACGTCGATGGCGGCCCATCGACCACGGGCACGGTGGGCAAATTGCGGATGAAGGGACGCGAGGTCTTCCGCCACGCGGTCAACAACCTGTCGTCCGTCATGACCGAGTCGCTGACCCTGGCGGGGCTGGACGCAGCCCAGATCGACTGGGTCGTCCCGCATCAGGCCAATGCCCGCATCCTCGATGCGACCGCGCGCAAGCTGGGGCTCGATCCGGGCAAGGTGGTGGTGACCGTCGACCAGCACGCCAACACCTCCGCGGCCTCCGTGCCGCTGGCGCTCGACACGGCGGTGCGCGACGGGCGCATCCGGCCGGGGCATCTGGTCGTGCTGGAAGCGATGGGCGGCGGGTTCACCTGGGGCGCGGCGGTGGTCCGCTTCTGACCCGTTGACGGCGGGACGCGAGGTTAGGCCGCCAACCCCTTCCGATCCGGCCGAATTGCGTATACACCCAAGCTATCGGGGGAGTGAGATCGTGGACCAAGCAGGGACGTTGACCCGGGCCGATTTGGCCGAGGCGTTGCACAAGGAGGTCGGGCTGAGCCGCGCCGACTCCGCCCAGATCGTCGAGCAGATCCTGAAGGAGATGTGCGAGTCGCTGTCGCGCGGCGAGAATGTCAAGATCTCCGGCTTCGGCACCTTCGTGCTGCGCGACAAGGGCGAGCGCGTCGGGCGCAACCCCAAGACCGGCGTCGAGGTGCCGATCGCGCCCCGCCGCGTCCTGACCTTCCGCGCGAGCCAGATGATGCGCGAGCGCATCGTCGCCGCGACCTGAGCGATATGGCGGGAGCGGGGTCGCCCCCCCCCAAGGCGGCGGGCGCGTTCCGCACCATCGGCGAGGTGGCGGCCGAGCTGAACGTCGCCCAGCATGTGCTGCGTTACTGGGAAACACGTTTCCCCCAGCTCCGCCCGCTTCAGCGCGCGGGCAATCGCCGCTATTACCGCCCGGACGATGTCGTCCTCGCGCGGCGGATCGACCGGCTCCTCAACGCGGAGGGCTATACGGTCAAGGGAGTCCAGCAACTGCTCGCGCGCGAGGGCGGCGCGGTCGAGACGCCGCTCGTGGCGACGGGATCGTCCGACCTGATGGCGGCGCTCCGCGCGATTCGCATCCTCTTGAGTGACGGGCTGGAGCACGACGACATCACACAGAACCGTTCGTCCTGAGTAGGGACTGAGCTCGTCGAAGTCCCGTATCGAAGGGACAGGTCCCGCCCCTCGGTCCTTCGATACGCCATTTCGACTGCGCTCAATGGCTACTCAGGACGAACGGGAGTGGGTGAACCCGACATTGTCCCGCCTATCGCTCGCGCGTGGTCGCGAACGTCACCTTGGGATGGCGTTCGGTCATATAGCCGATCTCCCAGGCGCTCTTGGCGAGCAGCACGGGATTGCCGTCGCGGTCCTTGGCCATCCCGCCCCGGTTGACGTCGGCGAACGCCTTCAGGTCGGCGGGGTCGGCGGCCGACAGCCAGCGCGCGGTCTCGAACGGCGCGGGCTCCAGCGCGGCGGCGACCTTATACTCGGCCTCCAGCCGGCTGAGCAGCACGTCGAGCTGGAGCTGGCCGACCACCCCGATCACCCAGTTCGACCCGATATCGGGATAGAAGACCTGGGTCACCCCCTCCTCCGCCATGTCGTCCAGCGCCTTGCGCAACTGCTTGGTCTTGGTCGGGTCCTTCAACTGAACGCGGCGCAGGATCTCGGGCGCGAAATTGGGCAGCCCGGTGAAGCGGATCGCCGCGCGTTCCGACAGCGTGTCGCCGACGCGCAACGTGCCGTGATTGGGGATGCCGATGATGTCGCCGGGATAGGCCTCGTCCGCCACCTCGCGATTCTGCGCGAAGAACAGGATCGGCGAATGCACCGCGATGGGCTTGCCATGGCCGGTCGGGGTCAGCTTCATGCCGCGCTTGAACACCCCCGAGCATAACCGCATGAACGCGATCCGGTCGCGGTGCTGCGGGTCCATGTTCGCCTGGACCTTGAACACGAAGCCCGTCACCTCCGCCGAATCGGGCGAGATCGGCGCGGG
>NZ_DASVRV010000053.1:0-229512 GCF_036388435.1 Sphingomonas sp. | reverse complement strand
GCGGCCGACCGCGGTCGCCACCGGCACCGCCACCACCCCCGCCCAAGGGTCCGAGGTCACCCGCCCGCTCGACCCGCTGCTCAATAGCGGAGTTGACAGAAGCACGACCTTGACGACAGGTGCCGACGCACCGGATCGTCGTTAACGGACCGGTAACGTCAGGCCGGGGGGATGGCAGCGGATCATGGGTGATATGAGCGTCGAGCCGTCGATGGAGGAGATATTGTCCTCCATCAAACGCATCATCGCCGAGGAAGAGGCGCCGGCCGGACGCCGTCGCGCGTCCCGCCCGGTCGCGCCCGCGCCCCTGCCCAGCGACGAGGGCGACGAGGACGAGGTGCTGGAACTCAGCGACCCCATGCCCACTTATCCGCAGACGATCCCCATCACTTCGCCCGCACCCGCGCCGATCGCGGCGGCGCCCACCCAGGAAGCTCCGGCTCACGTCATGCCCGCCCCGACCTTTCCCGAGCCGCGCGTCGCGCCGTCCGCACCCGACCCAAAGCCGGCGGCGGCGCCCGCCGATCCGATCCTGTCGTCCGCCGCGGCCGACGCGACGCGCGGCGCGCTCGACTCGCTGTCCCGGCTGCTGGTGAAACCCGATCCGCAGGGCGACGGGACGCTGGAAGGGCTGGTACGCGACATGCTGCGCCCGATGTTGAAGGAATGGCTCGACGCCCATCTGCCCGACATGGTCGAGGAGATGGTCGCGCGCGAGATCGCCAGGATTTCCGGTCAGCCCAGGTGAACCGACAGGACCCGCCCGAGGGCGGCGTGGACACGATCGACGCCGCCGAGACCGACCGTTTCAGCCCGACGCCGCCGATCGCCGACCCGGCGCCGCCCGCATCGGCCCCGCACGACATCTTCTTCGCGGCGGTCCAGACCACGCGGATGCCGATGGTGGTGTGCGACCCGCACCAGCCCGACTGCCCGATCATCTTCTGCAACGAAGCCTTCACCTTCATGACGGGCTATGCGGACCGCGAGATCGTCGGCCGCAACTGCCGCTTCCTGCAGGGGCCCGAGACCGACATGGGTTCGGTCGCGCAGGTCCGCGCCGCGATCGAACGGCAGGAGGAAGTGGCGGTCGAGCTCCTCAACTACCGCAAGAACGGCTCGACCTTCTGGAACGCGCTGTTCGTGTCGCCGGTCTATGGCGTCGACGGCAAGCTCCTGTATTTCTTCGCCAGCCAGCTCGACATATCGCGCCGCCGCGAGGCGGAGGAGGCGCTGCACGAGGCGCAGAAGATGGAAGCGGTCGGCAAGCTGACGGGCGGGATCGCGCACGACTTCAACAACCTGCTCCAGGTGATTCAGGGCTATGCGGACATCCTGGACGCCAAGGTCGACCCGGCCGATCGCCCCGCCAAGCGCGCGGTCGAGGCGATCGCCATGGCCGCCAATCGCGGCGCCACGCTGACTCAGCAACTGCTGGCCTTCGCGCGCAAGCAGGAATTGCGTGACCGGTTGCTCAACCTCAACTCGCTGATGGAGGATTTCCGGCCCATCGTCGACAAGACGGTCGGGGACGGGGTACGGATAAGGCGCGCGTTCGAACCCAATCTGTGGAATTGCCGCGTCGATCCCGTCCAGGCGGAGATGGCGCTGCTCAACATCCTGGCCAATGCGCGCGACGCCATGGACGGGCGGGGCGAGATCATCATCACCACCCGCAACGCCGTGCTGCCCGAGGTCAACGTCCCCGAGCAGAAGCTCAACGGCGGGCAATATGTGGTGCTGTCGATCGTCGACACCGGGCCGGGCATCCCCGCCAACATCGTCGACAAGATCTTCGACCCGTTCTTCACCACCAAGGATATCGGCAAGGGCACCGGGCTGGGCCTCGCCATGGTCTATGGCTTCATGCGACAATCGGGCGGACTGGCGACGGTCGTCAACCGCGCGGGGGGCGGCGCCGAGTTCACGCTTTATTTCCCGCGATCGAGCGGTGGGGTGGAGCGAAGCGCGGTGGATCGGAACGCGCGCCAGGCCGGTGGCGCCGAGCGCATCCTGATGGTCGAGGACCAGGACGAGGTCGGCGAGCTGGGTCGCGTGCTGCTCGAGGATCTGGGCTACGACGTGACGCTGGTCAACGGTGGGCGCGCGGCGCTCGACGTGCTGGCGCGCGATTCGGATTACCGGTTGCTGTTCACCGACATCCTGATGCCCGGCATGAACGGGGTCGCGCTGGCCCAGGCGGTGCGCCGCGACTATCCGCATACCCAGGTGCTGCTGACGACGGGGTTCGCGGACGAGGCGATCGACGAGGGGTCGCGCTCGTTCGAGCTGATCCGCAAGCCCTATCGCCGCGCCGAGCTGAACGAACGCATCCGCGCCGTGCTCGACAAGCCGGGCGCGCGTACCTGAGCTGGGCCTGAGCCGAGGGTGGCGGGCGCCCGTCGCGCTCGCTAAGGCTCCGCGCATGAGCGAGCTGCCCAAGACCTTCGACCCCGCCGAGATCGAGTCCCGCTGGTACAGGCATTGGGAGGAGAAGGGGCTGTTCCGCCCCGACCGGCCCGGCGCCGAACCCTGGACGATCGTCAACCCGCCGCCCAACGTCACCGGCTCGCTCCATATCGGCCACGCGCTCGACAACACGCTCCAGGACATCCTGACGCGCCATGCGCGGCTGCAGGGCAAGGACGCCTTGTGGGTGGTCGGGACCGACCATGCCGGCATCGCGACGCAGATGGTGGTCGAGCGCAACATGGCGCTACGTCAGCAGAAGCGCACCGACTTCACGCGCGAGCAGTTCGTCGACAAAGTCTGGGAATGGAAGGCGGAGAGCGGCGGCGAGATCACGTCGCAGCTGCGTCGGCTGGGCTGTTCGATGGACTGGGCGAACGAGCGGTTCACGATGGACCCGGGCTTCTCGGCCGCGGTGATCAAGGTCTTCGTCCGGCTGCACCGCGAAGGGCTGCTCTACCGCGACAAAAGGCTGGTGAACTGGGACCCGGGGCTGAGGACCGCGATCAGCGACCTGGAGGTCGAGCAGCGCGAGGTGCAGGGGAGCTTGTGGCATTTCCGCTATCCGCTGGAGGATGGTAGCGGCCACATCGTCATCGCGACCACCCGGCCCGAGACGATCCTGGGCGACGGCGCGGTCGCGGTGAACCCGGCGGACGAGCGCTACGTGCACCTCGTCGGCAAGAGATGTCGCCTGCCGATCGTCGACCGGCTGATCCCCATCATCGCCGACGAGTACGTCAAGATGGATTTCGGGTCGGGGGCGGTGAAGATCACCGCCGCGCACGACCACAATGATTACGAGGTCGCGCGGCGTCATCCCGAGGCGGGCATCCCGCTCATCAACCTCCTGAACGCCGACGCGACGATGAGCGACGCTTGCCCGCCCGAATATCGCGGGCTCGACCGTTACGCCGCGCGCGCCAAGGTGGTCGCCGATTTCGAGGCGATCGGGCTGCTCGACAAGATCGAGCCCCATGTCCACCAGGTGCCCTATGGCGACCGGTCGGGCGTGGTGATCGAGCCCTGGCTGACCGACCAATGGTATGTCGACGCCGCGACGCTGGCGGAGCCCGCGATCGAGGCGGTGCGGTCCGGCGCGATCCGCATCGTGCCCAAGACGTGGGAGAAGACGTTCTTCAACTGGATGGAGAACATCCAGCCCTGGTGCGTGAGCCGCCAGCTCTGGTGGGGACACCGCATCCCGGCCTGGTATGCCGGGGACGGCCGCGTGTTCGTCGCCGAGACGGCCGAAGAGGCGCAGGCGGAGGCGGGCGCGGGGGTCGCGCTGACCCAGGACGAGGACGTGCTCGACACCTGGTTCTCCTCGGCGCTCTGGCCCTTCGCGACGATGGGCTGGCCCGAGACGGACGATCGGACGCTCGGCGGGCGTTATCCCAACGACGTGCTGGTGTCGGGGTTCGACATCCTGTTCTTCTGGAACGCGCGGATGATGATGCAGGGGCTCCACCTGCTGGGCGACGTGCCGTTCCGCACGCTCTACCTGCACGGACTGGTGCGCGCGGCGGACGGGGCGAAGATGTCCAAGTCCAAGGGCAACACGGTCGATCCGCTCGGGCTGATCGACCGCTACGGCGCCGACGCGTTGCGTTTCTTCATGGCGGCGATGGAAAGCCAGGGCCGCGACATCAAGATGGATGAGAAGCGGGTCGAGGGTTATCGCAACTTCGCGACCAAGCTGTGGAACGCGGCCCGCTTCGCGCAGGGCAACGGCATCGGCGGGTCGACGACGCTGGAGCCGCCCCCGGCGACGCTGGCCGTCAACAAATGGATCGAGGCGGCGCTGATCCGCACGGTCGGGGCGGTCGACCTGGCGCTGGCGGACCATCGCTTCGACGCGGCGGCGAATGCGATCTATCAGTTCGTGTGGAGCCAGTTCTGCGACTGGTATCTGGAGCTGGTCAAGGGGCAGGTCGACGACGAGACCAGGGCGGTCGCGGGCTGGGTACTCGACCAGATCCTGGTCCTGCTCCACCCGTTCATGCCGTTCATCACCGAGGAATTGTGGCACGGCCTGGCGCCGCGCGACCATGAGCTGATCGTGGCGCGCTGGCCGCAGCCCTTCGCGCGGGCGATCGACCCGGCGGCGGAGGCGGAGGTCGAATGGCTGATCCGGCTGGTGGGCGAGATCCGCACGGCGCGAACGGGGCTGAACGTGCCGCCGGGCGCCAAGCTGGCGATGCATGTCCGCGACGCGTCGGACGAGACGATCGCCCGGCTGAACCGCAACGCCGCCGCGCTGGCGCGCATGGCGCGGGTCGTGCCCGAGGTCGGTGCCGTGATCGGCGGCGCGGCGCAGATCGTGGTCGACGAGGCGACGTTCGTGCTGCCGCTGGAAGGCGTGATCGACCTGGACGCGGAACGCTCGCGCCTGGCCAAGGGCATCGCCGCGGCGGAGAAGGAGCGCGACGCGCTGGCCGGGCGGCTGGGCAATGCCAGCTTCGTCGAGCGCGCCAAGCCGGAGGCGGTGGAAAAAGCGCGCGCCGACCATGCGGAAAAGGCGGCGGAGGCGGACCGGTTGCGCGCGGCGTCGGGGCGATTGGGCTGACACGCCTCCCGCTCCCCTCCATCGTCACTCCGGAACAAGTCGGGCATGACGGGGTAGGGTCGGGGTGACCTCATCTCCGTCTCGAACCTCCGCGCCCGCCCGATCCGGCAAGCGCGACCTCACCTCCGGGCCGATCGCGGGCACGTTGCTCGCCTTCGCGCTGCCGACCTTGGGGTCGAACGTGCTCCAGTCGCTCAACGGGTCGATCAACGCGATCTGGGTCGGGCGCTTCCTGGGCGAGGATGCGCTGGCGGCGACGTCGAACGCCAACATCATCATGTTCCTGCTGTTCGGCGCGGTGTTCGGGTTCGGCATGGCCGCGACGATCCTGGTCGGGCAGAGCTTCGGCCGGCGCGACGCAGACGGCGCGCGCCGGGCCTTCGGGTCGGCCATCGGGCTGGTGCTGGTCGCGTCGATCGTGGTGGGCGCGCTGGGCTGGATCTTCGCGCCGGAGATATTGCGGATGCTGGCGACGCCGCCCGCGGCGTTCGATCTGGCGCTCGCCTATCTGCGGGTGATCTTCGTCGGGCTGCCGGGGCAGATGCTGCTGGTGCTGATGTTCATGGGGCTGCGGGGCACCGGCGATTCGCTGACGCCCCTGTGGTTCATGGGGCTGAGCGTGGTGCTCGACGCCGCGCTCAACCCGGTACTGATCCTGGGGCTGGGCCCGGCGCCGCGCATGGGGATCGCCGGATCGGCGGCGGCGACCTTGCTATCGGGCGTGGTCGCGGTGATCGCGCTGGCGGCGTATATCCACCACCGGGACCTGCCGCTGCGGCTGAAAGGCGCGGAGCGCCGCTATATCCTGCCCGAGGCGAAGCTGACGCGCGTGATCGTCGCCAAGGGCCTGCCGATCGGGGCGCAGATGCTCGTCATCTCGGTCGCGGGGCTGGCGATGGTCGGGCTGGTCAACCGGCTCGGGGTGCAGACCACCGCCGGCTATGGCGTGACGCTGCAATTATGGGCCTATGTCCAGATGCCCGCGCTCGCGATCGGCGCCGCGGTGAGCGCGATGGCGGCGCAGAATATCGGCGCGGGACGCTGGGACCGCGTCGGGCGGATCACGCGGGCGGGACTGTTGTTCAACCTGGGGCTGACCGGGGCGGCGGTCGCGATCATGCTGCTGCTCGACCGGCCGCTGCTCGGCATCTTCGTCGGCGGCGAGAGCCCGGCGGTGCCGATCGCTCAGCATATCAACCGGCTCGCGACCTGGGGCTTCGTGATGTTCGGGGCGACCATGGTGCTGTTCGGCGTCGTCCGCGCGAACGGGGCGGTGTGGGGGCCGCTGGTCATCCTGTTCGTGTCGATGTTCCCTATCCGCCTCGGGCTGGCGGTCGGGCTCCAGCCCTGGCTGGGGCAGGACGCCTTGTGGTGGAGCTTTCCGATCGGATCGGCGGCGAACCTGATCGGGGCCGCGCTCTATTATCGCTACGGCCCGTGGCGTGGGTCCGGCGCGGCGCTGCCGAGCCGTGGCGAATGCGAGCAGCGCGCCAACAGCGTCGCCGAGCCGACGGGGACGCTGCGCCCCGCCACCTAGGGCGCGGGCGCCATCACCCGGATGATCCCCGCCGCGATCTTCGCGGTCACCGGCGTATGCGCCAGCACCTCGCCGTCGATCGAGATGGGCAGGCGCGGCACCGTGTCGAGCCGGAGCGACCGCCCCCGGAATTCGCGCACCTCGTCATGGCGCGACGAGTGGCGGAACGTGCCCGCGACCCAATTGTGGATCAGCCGCCGCTTCACATGGCCGAGCACCGCCTGGACGACAATCTCGCCCGAATCGACGCTGGCCGACTCCACCAGCTCGGTGCCGCCATGATAGGAGCCGTTGGAGATGCGCACCTCGACGACGCGCAGCCGCTCCGCCGTGGCGCCCTCGCCGACGATCAGCGTGAAGGGCCGGAAGCGCAGGAACTGCCACGCCGCCCAGCCCAGATAGCCCGCGCGGCCCAGCAGCTTCTTGAGGTTGTGCGGCACCGTCTCCGCGATCTGCGGCGACAGGCCCATGGCGGCGCAATTGGCGTAATAATCCTTGTCGATCATCCCCAGGTCGATGCGGCGCTGATGCCCCCGCGCGATCACCTGCACCGCGCCTGGCACGTCGAGCGGGATGCCCAGCGAGCGCGCGAAGCTGTTGGCGGTGCCCAGCGGCAGCACGCCCAGCGCGACGTCGTGCCCGACCATCAGGTCGACGAGCCCGCTGATCGTGCCGTCGCCCCCGCCCAGGATCAGCAGGTCGGGCTTCTTGGCCAGCGCGCGGCGGACGGTCGCCTCCAGCTCGCGCGGATGTTCGACGGCGTGCGCGTCGACGGGATAGGGCAGCGCGTCCATCGCCGCGCAAGCCTGTTTGAAGGTGCGTTGCCCCCGGCGCGAGCGCGCGTTGACCACGAGGGCGGCGGTCTTGATCTCACGCATACTCGTCCCCGATGATGACGCACCCTGACACCCCGTTTCCTAGCGCTTGGCAAGCCGGGCGTGATCCCGCATGGACCAGCCGATGTCCGCTGCCTACCCCGCGCTCCGTCTTCGTCGCACCCGCGCCCATGGCTGGAGCCGACGGCTCCACGGCGAAACCGTGCTGACCCCGGCCGACCTGATCTGGCCGCTGTTCATCGCGGAAGGCGAGGGGGTGGAGGAGCCGATCGCCAGCCTGCCCGGCGTATCGCGCTGGTCGGTCGACGGCATCGTCGCGCGCGCCAGGGAGGCCCGCGATCTGGGCATTCCCTGCCTCGCGCTGTTCCCGAACACGCCGGCGGGCTTGCGCACCGACGACGGGCGCGAGGCGCTCAACCCCGACAATCTGATGTGCCGCGCGATCCGCGCGCTCAAGGACGCGGTGCCCGACATGGGCGTGCTGACCGACGTGGCGCTCGATCCCTACACGTCCCACGGGCATGACGGGCTGGTCGACCGCCAGGGCTATGTGCTGAACGACGCCACCGCGGCGGTGCTGGTCGGTCAGGCGCTGGTCCAGGCGGAGGCGGGCGCCGACATCATCGCCCCGTCCGACATGATGGACGGCCGGGTCGGGCTGATCCGTGCCGCGCTGGAGGCGGGCGGGCACCACAATGTGCAGATCATGGCCTATGCCGCGAAATACGCCAGCGGCTTCTATGGCCCGTTCCGCGACGCGGTCGGCTCGCGCGGGTTGCTGAAAGGCGACAAGAAGACCTATCAGATGGATCCCGCCAATGCCGAGGAGGCGCTGCGCGAGGTCGCCGCCGACCTGGCGGAGGGCGCCGACAGCGTCATGGTCAAACCCGGCCTGCCCTATCTGGACATCATCCTGCGCGTGAAGCGCGAGTTCCGGATCCCGGTCTTCGCGTACCAGGTATCCGGCGAATATGCGATGATCGAGGCATCGGTCGCGGCCGGCGCGGGCGAGCGCGACGGGCTGGTGCTGGAAACGCTGCTCGCCTTCAAGCGCGCGGGCTGCTCGGGCGTGCTGACCTATCATGCGGCCCATGCGGCGCGGTTGCTGGGCGCTTGATCGGGACCGGGCGCCTGATCCTGCGCGAATGGCGGGACCATGATCTCGCGCCCTTTCACCTGATGGGTCAGGATGCGGAGGTGATGCGCTTCATCGGCGACGCGCCGGGCATCGACGCGGTACGCGAACAGATGGCGCGACAACGGCGCCTGCAGGCCGAGCATGGGCATTGTTTCTGGGCGGTCGAGCGGCGCGACACGGGCGCGTTCATCGGCTTTTGCGGGCTCAAGCCGGGACCGGGCGACACGCCGATCGCGGGCGAGACGGAAATCGGCTGGCGCATCGCGCGCGCGCACTGGCGGCGGGGATTCGCCGAGGAGGCCGCGCGGGCGAGCCTGGACCGGGCCTGGGCCAACAGCGACGCGGCGTTCGTGGCGGCCATCACCGTGCCCGACAACGTCGCGAGCCGGGGTCTGATGGAGAAATTGGGAATGTGCCGGGTTGCGGGCGGTGATTTCGACCATCCGGCGCTCCCCGACGGACATCGCCTCCGTCACCATATCCAATACCGCATCGCGAGGCCGCGTCCGTGATCCACGCCTTTGCCGCCCGTCCGCCGCGCCGGGCCTTGTTCATCCTGACGGTGCTGACCGGGTCCTTCCTGCTGTTCCTCGTCCAGCCCATGGTCGCGCGCATGGCGTTGCCGCGACTGGGCGGGGCGCCCGCCGTGTGGAATTCGGCGATGCTCGTCTATCAGGCGCTGCTGCTGGGCGGATACGCCTATGCCCATGCGATCGGGCGGTTGCGGCCGCGCACCCAGGCGATGGTGCATCTGGGGCTGCTGGCGGTGGCGGCCTTGTGGTTGCCGATCGGGCTGCTGGGCGTCCAGCCGCCGCCCGACGCGCATCCGGCCCTGTGGGTGCCGTGGCTGCTCGGCGCGTCGATCGGCCCCTTGTTCCTGGCGGTGTCGGCGCAGGCGCCGCTGATCCAGCGCTGGTTCAGCGAGGCGAGCGACGGCGCGGACCCGTACGCGCTTTACGCGGCGTCGAACCTGGGGAGTTTCGGCGGGCTCCTCGCCTATCCGCTGCTCGTCGAGCCGTTCACGCCGCTGCGGGAGCAGAGTTGGTTGTGGAGCGCGGGTTATGTGCTGCTCGCCTTGCTGGTGCTCGCCTGCGCCACCTCGCTGCCGCAGGTCGCCCGGGCAGAGCGTGGCCCGATCACGAGTCCCGCGCCCGCACGCGGCACCGTCGCGCGGTGGATCGCGCTGGCCTTCGTGCCGTCGGGGCTGATGCTCGCGACCTCGACCTATCTGACCACCGACATCGTCGCCGGGCCGCTTTTATGGGTATTGCCGCTCGGGCTCTACCTGCTCAGCTTCACCGTCGCCTTTGCGGCCAATCGGGCCTTGGCGGAGATCCTGACGCGCATCGCGCCGATCACAATCCTGCTGTTCGGCGGGGTGATGATCGGCGGCTACAACGCGCAGCCGCTACTGAACGCGGGCATCGCGCTCGTGCTGCTGTTCATGACCTCGGTCGCGCTCCACACCGCGATGTACGAGTCGCGGCCCGAGCCGGATCGGCTGACCGGTTTCTATCTGGCGATGTCGGTCGGCGGGGCGCTGGGCGGCGTGTTTGCGGGGCTGCTCGCGCCGGTGCTGTTCGACTGGACCTATGAATATCCGCTGTTGATCCTGGCGGCGGGGCTGATGGCGCCGCAGCTCTATCTGACCGAGGGGATCAAGGCGGTCTGGACGCGACATCGCTGGCTCGCGCTGGCGGGGATAGCCGTCGCGGTCGCCCTGCTGTTCGTGCTCCGGCTCCACGGCCCCGACCGGCTGTTCGGCGAGAACCGTCCGGGGCTGCTGTTCGTGGTGGTGGCGGCGGTCGGGCTGTTCGCGGTGGGTGCGCGCGTCGGCTATATGCTGCTGCTGGCGGCGGCGTTGATGCTGTTCGGCGGCTATCGATCGCTGGAGATGTCGCTGGCGGGCGACGTGCGGACGCGCAGCTATTTCGGCGTCTACACGGTACAGGAACGCAGCCGCTCGCGCGAGCTCGACCATGGCACCACCGTTCACGGCGTCCAGCTCACCGGCTCGCCCGAGCGCGAGCGGACGCCCACCACCTACTACGCAAAAGGGGCGGGCGTGGGCCAGGCGATGCTGCTGGCGCCGCGCCTCTACGGCCCGGACGCGCGCATCGGCGTGGTGGGGCTGGGGACGGGTACGCTCGCCTGCTATGCGCGGCCCGGCCAGCGCTGGCGTTTCTACGAGATCGATCCCGCGATCGTGCGGATCGCGCGCGACACGGGGCAGTTCACGTACCTGCGCCGCTGCCTGCCCGATCCCGCGATCAGCCTGGGCGATGCGCGGTTGAGCCTCGCGCGCGAGGCGCCGGGCAATCTCGACCTGCTCGCGCTCGACGCCTTCTCGTCGGACGCGGTGCCGGCGCATCTGCTGACGCGCGAGGCGTTCGCGACCTATGCGCGCGTGCTCGATCGACGCGGGCTGTTGTTGGTCCATATCTCCAATCGCTATCTCGACCTGGAGCCGGTCGTCGCGGGCGCGGCGAAGGCGGGGGGCTGGAGCGCGTCGATCTTCGTCTACGATCCCTCGCGCCTGGACGAGGCCGCCTCCGGTTCGGCCTGGATCGCGCTGTCCCGCGACCGGGGAACGCTGGACGCGCTGACGGGGCGAGCGGAGGGGTGGCGTATGCTTCGGGCCCCGCGCGGCTTTCGGCCCTGGACCGACGATTACCACTCGATCCTGCCGCTGCTCAAACGCCCCGGTTGAGGGATCAGGCGGGCGCCAGACCCGATCCGATCCGCCCGATCGCGGATTCCTGCCGCTCCAGCTCGGCACGAAGGCGCGCGCGGGTCGCCTCCAACGCGGGATAGTCCGGGGCGAGCGTGGCGGCGCGCGCGACCGCGAGATCGTCCAGGTTCGAAAGCACCTCCGACACTTCCGCGCGCAGCCCGTCGAGCCCGGCGAGCGCGATCTGCGCGGCGATCCAATTCTCGGACCCGGCAGCCGCGCCCCGCGCGCGCCGGGCCGCCGCCTCCACCCCGATCAAAGCGCGCGTGAAATCGCCCGACGCCTTGTCGAGCCGCGCGCCCGCCGCGGCGACCTCCACGTCGAGTTCGGGATCGGCGACCAGCGGAACGGGCGCCGGCGCGTCGGGCTCGTCGAAACCGAGCTTCTCGATCGCGCGCGGGGCCAGCGACGGATAGGGTCCGTCGTCGCGCGCGCACCCGCCGCAAGCCAGGATCAGGAACAGCGAGGCGAGGAGGCTACGGGTCATCGTCCCATCGTCTATGGCGCGCACGATATCCGCACAACAGCCTTGCAAGAGCCCGCGACCCCGTCTAACGACGCGCTTCGGATGCGCCCGTAGCTCAGCTGGATAGAGCATCAGACTACGAATCTGAGGGCCGGACGTTCGAATCGTTCCGGGCGCACCATTTTTCTCCGTTCCGCCTTGCGGCCGTCCTGAGGGGCCGCCAACAGGGCGGACGTGAGTTCTTCCCGACCAGAATCGCTGACCTTGGCGGCCGCGCGGCGCGTGGTTCTCGCCGCGCAGGGGTTCGGCCCGGCGAGGCCGGCGGTGGTCGATGCCGGGCATCTGCGCCGCACCGTCGCACGGCTCGGGCTGCACCAGATCGACAGCGTCAACGTCGTCGCGCGTGCCCATTATCTGCCCGCCTTCTCGCGGCTGGGCCCTTATGATCGAACGCTGCTCGACCGGGCGGCCTGGGGGCCGCGTCGCGAGCGCCGGTTATTCGAATATTGGGCGCACGAGGCGTCGCTGCTGCCCCTGTCCATGCACCCGCTGCTCCGCTGGCGCATGGCGCGCGCCGACCGTGGCGAGGCGGGCTATGGATCGATGCGCCTGTTCGCGACCGAGCGCCGGGGCGCGGCGATGGCGCTGCTCGACCGCATCCGCGCCGACGGCCCGCTGGCTGCGTCGGACATCGAGGGCGGCCGCACGGGCTGGTGGGCGTGGAGCGACGCCAAGCGCGCGCTCGAATGGCTTTTCTATGCCGGGCACATCACGACCCTGACGCGAAGGCGGGGGTTCGAGCGCGTCTACGACCTGACCGAACGCGTGATCCCGCCGGCGATCCTGGCCCAGTCGACCCCCGACGAGCGGGACGCGCAGATGGCGCTGGTCGATCACGCCGCCCGTGCGCTCGGCGTCGCCACGGCGGGCGAGTTGCGCGACTATTTCCGTCTGTCCCCAGTCGACGGCGCAGCCGCGATCACGGCGCTGGTCGAGCGGGAGATACTTCGCCCGGTCGCGATACCGGGCTGGCCCGTCGCCTATCTGCACCGCGACGCGCGCCGGCCGCGCCGGATCGGGGGCCGCGCGCTCCTCGCCCCCTTCGACCCGCTGATCTGGGAGCGCGACCGGACGGAGCGGCTGTTCGGTTTCCGCTACCGCATCGAGATCTATACCCCCGCCGCCAGGCGCGTGCACGGCTATTACGTGCTGCCCTTCCTGCTCGGCGAGCGGCTGGTGGCGCGGGTCGACGTCAAGGCGGACCGCGCGGCGTCGCGGCTGCTGGTCCACGCCGTCCATCTCGAACCGGCTGCGCCGCCCGAGACCCTGGACGAGCTGACCGCCGAACTGGCCGAGATGGCGCGCTGGCTCTCGCTCGACGACCTGCGGATGCCGGGACATATTCGCACCCCGCCGCGTTCGACCGGACATGCCTGACCTTCATCCCGTTCTCGCCCATTGGGCCGAGTCCCCACGTGTCCGCGGGCTCAACGACGCGCCGCTCCGGCCCGGTGGTCGGTACGTGCTGTGCTGGCTGCAGCAGGCGCTGCGCGCGCGCGACAATCCGGTGATCGACGCGGCGATCCGGCTCGGCAACGCGCTGGGCCTGCCCGTGCTCGTCTATCACGGGCTGCGCGAGGATTACCCCTTCGCCTCCGACCGGCTCCACCGCTTCGTCCTCGGCGCGAGCCGCGACTTGGCGACCGGGTGCGCGCAGCGCGGGCTCGCCTGCGTGCAGTATGTCGACCGGGCCGCGAAGCGGGAGAAGGGGCTGGTCTACCGGCTTGCGGCCGACGCGGGGGCGGTGGTCTTGGAGGACCAGCCCGCCTTCGTCGCGCAGTGGCAGGCGGAGCGCGTCGCGGCCAAGACGGATGCGGCGGTGATCGCGGTCAATGCCGCCTGCCTGGTGCCCCCGGCCGCGCTCGATCAGGGGGTGGGCACCACCTCCGCCTTTCGCCGTCGCCACGAAAAAGCGCGCGGCGACTGGTATGCCTGGCGCGAGGAGGAGCCCGAGCTGCCGCCCTATGACGGCCCGCTCGCCTATGAGCCCGACCGGCTGGGCGGCCTGTCCGACGCGGAGCTCGACGCGCTGGTGGCGTCGCTCGCCATCGACCATGCATTGCCGCCCAGCGCGATGCTGCCGGGGTCGCGCCACGAGGTGCTGGTGCGCCTGCGCCGCCTGACCGAGGAGGTGCTGCCCGCCTATGCCGAGGCGCGCGGCAATGCCAGCCGGCCCGAGGGGGCGAGCACCTTGTCGCCTTATCTCCATTTCGGCGTCTGCGGCCCGCGCGAGGTGATGGCGGCGATCCAGGCCGCCGAAATCCCCCAAGAGCAGCGTGACAAGTTCGCGGACGAACTGCTCACCTGGCGCGAATGGTTCCACTACAAGGCGCGCACCATGCGCGTGCCCGAAAGCTATGCGCGCGTCCCGCGCTATGCGCAGGGGCAGCTCGCCGCCCATGCCGACGACCCGCGGCCCGAGCTGGAGAGTCTGTCCGCGCTGCTCCACGGCAAGACCGCCGACGAGACGTGGAACGCCTGCCAGAAGCAATATCTGATCGACGGCTGGATGCACAACAACCTGCGCATGTACTGGGCCAAGCGGTTGATCGCGATGACGCCCGATCCGCGCACGGGCTGGGCGACCGCCTGCTACTTGAACGACCGGCTGAGCCTCGATGGGCGCGACCCGTCGACCTATGGCAACCTCGCCTGGGCGTGGGGGGATTCGTCCCCAGGCTACCGCGACAATCCGATCTACGGCCTGGTCCAGACGCGCACCGACAAGGCGATACGGGGACGTCCCGGCGGCCCCGAATGGCTGAAGCGCGCCGCCGCGCGTCCGGCGCCGCGACTGTCGGTCCCCGACGCGCCGCCGGTCGATCCCTATCTGTCGGAGCAATTGCCCATCTGATCAGCCGGGCGCGCGGATCAGGTCCAGCACCCGCGTGGCGATATCGGGATGGCAGATGAGCAGATCGGGCAGGCGCGGGTCGGGGCGGTTGTAGACGAGCGGCGATCCGTCGATCCGGCTGGCGTGGAGCCCGTACGCCAGCGCGACGGCGGCGGGCGCGCAATTGTCCCATTCATACTGGCCGCCGTCATGGAGGTAGATGTCCGCCCGACCCTCGACGACCGCCATCGCCTTGGCGCCCGCCGATCCCATCGCGATCGTCTCCGCACCCAGCGCCTGCGCCACCGCCGTGGCGATCGCGGGCGGGCGCGATCGGCTGACGACCATGCGCGGCCGGGGCGGGAGCGGGGCGGGGACGGTCGGCGCGTCGCTGGTCAGCACGCGGCCGAGCGCCGGTAGCGCGACGGCGCCGATCGCGGGTGCTCCATCGACCGCCAGCGCGACATGGACGGCCCAGTCGTCGCGCCCCTCGCGATATTCGCGCGTGCCGTCGAGCGGGTCGACGATCCACACCCGCGAGGTCGCGCAGCGCGCCCGGTCGTCGAGCGACTCCTCCGACAATATGGCGTCGGCCGGCCGCGCGGCGGCGAGGCGGCGCAGGATCAGCGCGTTCGCCTGCGCGTCGCCCTCGTCGCCGAGCGCCGTCCCCGACGACCCGCCGGCCGCGCGTATCCGCAGGAGCAGGTCCCCGGCCTCCCGGGCGATCGATCGGGCGAGCTCGGCATCGGTCATCGACCCGGTCTAGGTCGCGCGAACGCCGCTCGCTAGCCCTGAGCCCGTTCGCGCTCGATCGAATCGAGGATGCGCGCGCCCGCCATGAACACCGCCAGCGGACAGGCCGCGAACAGCAGCCAGCCGCCGGTGCCCGGATATTGCTGGAGATAATGGACGCCCCGCTCGGTCGCGCCGGTCGCGAGGCCGTAGAGGACGAGGAACGCCTCGAACTTGGTCTTGATGACGAACAGGCGGGCAAATCGGGTGAACATGCCCGTCACGGAGCAAGCACCGGGCCAGTCGTGGATTTCCGCCGTTTCCGCCCGGCGCGACATGGTTACTTGTCAGTTAACTCGACAAGATCGAGCCCGTGCAGAAGCGCGGCGTGCGCGCCTTCGATGCGGGCGAGCAGATCGGGGTCGCCGATCGCGTCCGCTTCGATCGCCTCGGGCCAGTGGGTCGCGACCACGTCGGCGATCCGGTCGAGCCTCGCCTCGTCGACCAGGAAGCGCGGGTCGATGGTGGCGGGATCGGCGACGACGCGCAGGCGCAGGCAGGCGGGGCCACCGCCATTGGCCATCGATTCGCGGACATCGACCACCTCGACGCGGCGGATCGGGCCGTCGCCGGCGAGCATCCCGGTCAACCACGCCCAGACCCGCTGGTGGTCGCGCGTCTCGCCTGGGACGATCAGTGTCATCGTGCCGTCCGGGACCGTCACGAGCTGCGCGTTGAACAGGTAGCTCGACACCGCGTCGGCCAGGCTGACGCGGTCCGCGGGCACTTCGACGACCGCGGCCTCGGGCATCAGGCGGCGAAGGTCGGCATGAACCTCGTCGCGCTGCTCGAATGCCTGTTCATGCGCGAACAGCACCGAACCGTTGGCGACCGCGACCACGTCGTTGTGGAACGCGCCCGCCGCGATCGCCGCCTGCGACTGCCGGACGAACAGCGTGCGCGCGGGATCGAGCCGGTGGGCGCGCGCGACCGCCTCGGACGCGTCGCGGTGCTGGCGCGCGGGAAAGGGACCGCCCCGCTCGCCATAGACGAACAGCTCGACGCCGGGCGCGTCATACGCCGCGGCGAGGCGCAGGTGGTTCGCCGCGCCCTCGTCGCCGAAGGGGGCGGGGACGGGCGGGTGCACCGCGAAGGCGGGGTGGGCGAAGGCCAGGCGCAGCTGGGCCAGCGTTTCGGGCCATTCGTGGCTGCGGTGCGGCATGGTCAGCAGGTTGGCGACGGTCAGATGGCATCGCCCGTCCGCGGTGTCAGGCGCTGGTGAGACCGTGGCCGCGTTCGCCGCCCACATCGCCGACGCGGACAACGCCTGGGCGCGCAGGTGCGGCGGCGCCTGCTCATAGCCGACCGACAGCTTGTCCAGCCAGCGCCGGTCCGGGCGGGGGTGCGGCAGCAGCACGCCCTGGAGCAGCCCGAGCCGCAGATTGGCGCGCATCTTGGCGATCCCCTGCAACGCCGCCGCGCGTGGGCGCGAGACCGCGCCCGCGCTGCGCGTCGCCGCCAGATTGCCGGGGCTGAGCCCGGCATAATTGTGGCTCGGCCCGACGATGCCGTCGAAATTTATCTCGCGCAGCATCACCACCGGCCGACATGCCAGACGCGCGCATCCTCCGCGACGCGTAGCGCGCGAGCAGTATCGCGGGCCAGGACGATCCCGTCCCCCGCCTCGCGCACGAGCCCGACGGTGCAGCGAAACCCTTGCATGTTGCCCGTCGCGACCAGTGCCTCGTCGCCGCCATCCTCGTCGATCGCCGCCACCCGTTGTTCACGCGCGTCGCGGATCGACCGCACCTGGTCGGTCATCGCGGTCATGGTCGGCCCGCCGTCGAAGATGTCGACGTAATTGGCGTAGCGGAATCCCTCGCGCTCCAGCATCCGCATCGCGGCCCGGCCGCTGGGATGGGGCAGGCCGATCGCGGCGCGCGCGCCGTCGGTCAGCATGGCGGTGTAGATGGGGTGCTTGGGCATCAGGTCGGCGATGAACTGGTGGCCGTTGGTCGCGTTGAACTGGTCGGCGTCCTGGAAATTCATCCCGAAGAAGCGCCCGGCCAATCCGTCCCAGAAGGGCGATCCGCCCGCCTCGTCGATCACCCCGCGCAATTCGGCGAGGATGCGGTCGGCGAAGCGCGCGCGGTGCATGCGGATGAACAGGTAGCGGCTTCGCGCCAGCAGCATCCCCAGCCCGCCCGCGCGCTCGCCGGGATGCAGGAACAGCCCGCCCACCTCGCTCGCACCCTCCAGGTCGGTGGTCAGCGTCAGCATCTCGGCGCGGAAGGTGCGCGCCAGCTCGCGGCTATGCTGGGTCAGCGTGCCCAGGCGATAGCTGTAAAATGGGTGTTTCTGCCCGACATGGGTGAAGAGCTGGCAGGTGCCGCGCACCTCGCCCGTGTCGACATTCTCCAGCACCAGCACGAACAGCTCCTCGGCAAAGGCGTCGTCGGTGCGCGTGAACGCCTCCTCGCTGCGGTCGAGCTTGGCCTGGAGCGCGTCGCGGTCGGGGGGCAAATTCGTGAAGCCGCCGCCGGTCAGCTTCGCCATTTCGTACAGATGCTTCAGGTCGCCGGGCCGGGCGGGGCGGATGACGTGCGTCACAGGCGGCCCCGATCGGCGATGCGCAGCACCGTCACCGCCGACAGCGCGGCGCGTTCGGCGAGGCTGTCGACGATCATGAACTCGTCGGGCGAATGGATCGCGCCGCCGCGCACGCCCATCGTGTCGACCACGGGCACGCCGGCGGCGGCGATGTTGTTGCCGTCGCACACCCCGCCCGTCGCGCGGCGCGCGATGGTCAGGCCGAGCGCCGCGCCCGCTTCGCCGACCAGCGCGAACAGCGCTTCCGCGCCCGCGTCGACCGGCTTGGGCGGGCGGTTGAAGCCGCCATGGATCCGGACGGCGACGTCGTGCGCCCGCGCGACCGCGTCGGCCGCATCGTCGATCGCCCCGCGCGCACGGGCGATCGCTTCGGCGTCGGCCGGGCGGAAGTTGACGCGCAGCACCGCGCGGTCCGGGACGACGTTGTTGGGCCCGCCGCCGTCGATCCGCGCGGGGTTGACCGTCAGCCCGACCGACCGGGCCGCCGCCAGTCTGAGCGTCAGGTCAGCGGCGGCGACCAGGGCGTTGCGGCCCTCCTCCGGGTTGCGCCCGGCATGGGCCGCGCGACCTTCGACGACGATCGAGAAATTGCCGGTGCCCCCGCGCGCGCCGGCCAGCGTGCCGTCGGGCAGCGCGGGCTCGTAGGTCAGCGCGGCGACCTTGCCGCGCGCCAGCGCCGCGATGAGCGGTGCCGACGAGAGCGAGCCGGTCTCCTCGTCTGAGTTGATCATGACGTCATAACCGATCCGCGCGGCGGGCGGGCTCGCCTCGACCGCGCGCAGGGCGGCGAGCATGACCGCCAGCCCGCCCTTCATGTCGGCGGTGCCGGGCCCGTGGATCGTGCCGTCACCCCGGTCGACGACCCGCTGGAACGGGTGATCGGCCGGGTAGACCGTGTCCATATGCCCGGTGAACAGCATCCGCGTCGACGCCTCGGGCCGGACCGACAGCCGCAGATGGCGCCCATGCGCGACCGGGACGACGCGCCCGTCCGCCTCGACGCGCTCCGCCGGGGCGGGTTCCACGAGCGACAGGTCGCCGGGGAACACGGAAAAGGCGTCGCCGAGCAGCGCCGCCATCCGCGCGAGACCCGCCGAATTGCCCGTTCCGCTGTTGACCGCGCTCCAGTCCGTCACTTGGTCCAGCATCGCGACGGCGTCGATCCGCGCGACCGCGTCCCGCTCGATGTTCGTCAGCTCCCCCATGGCCGGGGCTTAGCCGCGCCGGTCGCGGAGCGCTAGAAGCTGTACACCAGCGACGCCCGGCTGGTCGTGTCGGTCGAGCGGCGGCCCTCGGTCGGCATGCTCTCATATTGCACGGCATAGGATAGCTGCGCCGACAACGGCCCGAACAGCCGGGCGTTGAGCGCGGTGGTGCTGGCGACCGTGCTGTTCATCTGCTGCAGATAGGCGGACGCGTCCTGGCGCAGCGTGATGGCGGGCGTCAGCTTCCACCCCAGGTCCATCCGGCCGCGTGCCGCCAGACTGGTTTCGCTCCGATCGTCGGTGAAGTCGGTCTGGCGGAAGGCGGGGCCCAGCTCCAGGTCGAGCGTCACCGCGGGGGATCGGATCGCGCCGTACCCCCCGCCCGCCGATGCCGAGAAGCGGCTGTCATAACCCAGGAAAGGGTCGCTTTCCGCCTGGGCCGCACCGTAGAGATAGGCGCGGTCGTCGATCTTGTAATTGGGTTCGAAGGCGAAGAGATAGCGTTCGCGCGAAACCCGACCGTCCGACTCCTGATAATCGGCCTGGACTCGCACCTTGTTGCGCCAGCGCACGCCTTCGCGCGTGACGTCGACGATCGCCGCCAGCCCGGTCACGTCGCTATTCCCGCTGGAGACGAAGCCGCCCAGCTCGGCGCGGCCCTTCCACAGTTCGATGATGGAGGCGTCGGCGAGCGCGGCCTGCTGCGCCTCGCGCCGCTTCGCGCGCCAGGCGTCCGCCTCGCTGGCGATCGCGTCCGCCGCATCGGGCGCCGCGGCGCGCGCATATTTCACCAGAGTCGCGACCTCGCCTTCGTTGCCCGAGGCATAGGCCGCGTCGAGCATCCGTCGAACCGCGTCGGGCAGGTCGACATTCCCGATCAGCATCGACGCGGCCGCGATTAACAGGATCGATCGCATCGCTTCCGGCTAGGGCAGACGCCGGGCCGGCGAAACTAGCCGTGCGGCAGATGGGGCCGAAACATCGCCAGAACGTCCTCGTACAGCGCCCGCTTGAACGGAACCGCGACCGCGGGCAGCTCGGCCGGGTCGGCCCAGCGCCAGGCGCGGAACTCGGGATGCGCGGTGTCGAGCCGCACATCGGCGTCCCGGCCGGTGAAGCGGAACAGGAACCACCATTGGCGTTGCCCGCGCCACTTGCCCTTCCACACCTTGCCGATCATCTCGGGCGGCAGGTCGTAGAACAGCTCGCGCGACGCGCGGGCGACCAGCGCGACATGCTCGGGGCGGATGCCGGTCTCCTCCTCCAGCTCGCGGAGGGCCGCGGCCTGGGCGTCCTCGCCCGGATCGATCCCGCCCTGGGGCATCTGCCATGCCTCCAGCACGGTATCGATCCGCTGGCCGACGAAGACGCGGCCGGCCGCGTCGACGAGCATTACCCCCGCGCAGGGGCGGTAGGGAAGGGAAGCCGGATCGCTCACCCGGCGGCCGCCTGCGCCATGACCTGCTGGCCCTGGACCTCGTTGATCATCGCCCGCACCGCCGACAGATAACCCGCGACATCGCCGACGCTCGACGGCACCGCTTTCCGGAGCGTCACGAACCCGTGAATGTTGCCCACCGCCTCGCGGTAGACGACGGGCACGCCCGCGCGGATCAGCGCGGCGGCATAGGCGCGGCCCTGGTCGCGGATCGGGTCCAGGCTGGCGGTGATGACGACGGCGGGCGGCAGGCCGGCCAGCGATCCCGCCGTCGGGTTGCCCGCCATGTGCGTCAGGTCGGCGGCATAGGCGTCGGCGAACCAGTTCATCGTGTCGCGCGTCAGCAGATATCCTTCGGCGAACTCGTCGAACGAGGGATGCTCGCTCGCCATGTCGGCGGCCGGGTAGATCGGCGCCTGGACGATCACCGGCACCGCGGCGGGCCGGTCGCGCAGCGCCATGGCGGTGGTGATCGTCAGCGTTCCGCCCGCCGAGTCGCCCGACAGCACCAGGCCCGTCACCTTGCGCCCCAGTTCCGCCGGGCTTTCCGCCACCCAGCGCGCCGCCGCCTCGCAATCGTCGGGCGCGGCGGGCCAGGGATGTTCGGGGGCGAGCCGGTAATCGACCGACACGACCGGGAGCCCCAGAGTCCGCGACATCTCCGCGCAGAAGCTCGCATGGGTGTCGAGATCGCCGATGACGAAGCCGCCGCCATGGAAGAACACCACCGCCGGCCCAGGCTCGCGCGTGGCGCGTACGTCGAACAGGCGGGCGGGGATGTTTCCCGCGGGGCCGGGAATGACCAGGTCGATCACCGCGCCCAGCTCGCCAACGGGCGGGTCGGCGATGTCCTTCATCGCGCGGTAGACAGCCCGCGCGCCGGCCGCGTCCATCTGATGCGTCCTGGGGCCGGGCAGCGCGTTCAGATAATCGAGGAAGCCGCGCACGTCGGGCCGTACATAGGGCTCCGCCTTGGGCATCGTATCGGTCATTCGCCTCTCCCGTCCATCGCGTGTCGCGCCTACCTAGCCCCGAGTGATCCACGTCGTCCATCACCCCGCCTATGTCGCACCGGGTCCCGCGCGCTCGGCCTATCGCTGGAACAAGAACGGGCTGATCCGCGACCTGCTCCGCGCTGAGGGCGAGCGGATCGCGTGGCATCGGCCCGATCCGACCCCGCCGGCGGCGCTGGAGGCGGTGCACGATCCCGATTATGTCGCCGAGGTGCTGGAGGCGCGCGTCCCCGCCGCCAAGGCGCGTCGCATCGGCTTCCCGGTCACGCCGGAGGTGGCGGCGCGGGCGGCGGTCGTGCCCGGCGGCACCTGGCTCGCGGCGCGGCTGGCGTTGGACCATGGGTTCGCGGCCAACACGGCCGGTGGCAGCCATCACGCGCTCCACGACACGGGTGCGGGCTATTGCGTGTTCAACGACCTGGCGATCGCGGCGGTCCGGCTGGTCGACGAGGGCGCGGTCGCCCGCATCGCGATCGTCGATGTCGACGTGCACCAGGGCGACGGCACCGCCGCCCTGCTCGCCGGTCGGCCGGGGATCGCGACCTATTCGATCCATGCGGAGAAGAACTTCCCCGTCCGCAAGGCGCGCTCGACGCTCGACGTCCCGCTTGCCGACGGGACCGGCGACGACGAGTATCTGACCGTGCTGGAGGCCACGCTCGCCCCGTTTCTGGACGCGCATGAACCCGACCTCATTCTCTACCAGGCGGGCGTGGACCCCTATGCCGGCGACCGCCTCGGCCGGCTGGCGCTGACCCGCGACGGGTTGCGCGCCCGCGAACGCCTCGTCGCGCGCCTCGTCCGCGCGCGGGGGCTGTCACTGGCGAGCACGGTCGGCGGCGGCTATGGCGACGACGCGCTCGCCATCGCCCGGCGCCATGTCGACGCGATCCTGACCTTGGGCGAGGCGTTGTCGGGGTAGGGGAGCTTGCCGCCCCCGCCGCTCATTCTACATTGGCGAACCGGGGACTCTGGGCATAGAGAGCCCGCAATCGACCCAGCAATCGACATCGTACAGGAACGCCCAATGGCCACCGCCATCCACCAGACGACGCCAGCCGAGGCGTCCGCGCATCCCGCCCTGGAGTCGGTGGTGGTCCGCTTCGCCGGGGATTCGGGCGACGGGATGCAGCTGACGGGCGGCCAGTTCACCCTGTCGACCGCCCTGGCGGGCAACGACCTGGCGACCTTTCCCGACTTCCCCGCCGAGATCCGCGCGCCGCAGGGGACGTTGTTCGGGGTGTCGGCTTTCCAGATCAATTTCGGATCGACCGACATCGAGACGGCGGGCGACCAGCCCGACGTGCTGATCGCGATGAACCCGGCGGGACTGAAGGTGAATGTCGACGCGCTAAAGGCGGGCGGGCTCATCATCGCCGACGAAGGCGAGTTCACCGAGCGCAACCTCGCCAAGGCCAAATACGACGCCAACCCGCTGACCGACGGCAGCCTGGCGCGCTGGCAGCTCATGTCGTTCAACATCTCGCAGCTGACCCTCGACGCGGTGAAGCCGTTCGGGCTGGGCAACAAGGAGGCGCTGCGCTGCAAGAACATGTGGACGCTGGGGCTGGCGCTCTGGATGTTCGATCGCGACCGCCAGCCGATCGTCGACTGGCTCAAGACCAAGTTCGCCAAGATGCCGCTGCTCGCGGAGGCGAACATCGCCGCGCTCAACGCCGGCCACGCCTATGGCGAGACCGCCGAGCTGGCCGGGCCGATGAAGCAGCACGCCATCGCCGCCGCGCCGGTCGAGCCCGGCCTTTACCGCACCGTCACGGGCGCGGAGGCGATCAGCATGGGGCTGGTCTCGGGGGCGCAGCTGGCCGAGTTGCCGATGTTCTTCGGCGGCTATCCGATCACCCCGGCCTCGGCGATCCTCCACTATCTGGCGCGGCTGAAGGAGTTCGGGGTCACGACCTTCCAGGCGGAGGACGAGATCGCCGCCATCGCGAGCGCCATCGGCGCCTCCTATGCGGGGCAGCTGGGCGTCACCTCCTCCTCGGGCCCCGGCATCGCGCTGAAGGGCGAGGCGATGGGGCTGGCGATCATGACCGAGCTGCCGCTCGTCATCGTCAATTCGCAGCGCGGCGGGCCGTCGACCGGGCTGCCGACCAAGACCGAGCAGTCCGATCTCTACCAGGCCGTCTATGGTCGCAACGGCGACGCGCCCATGCCCGTCATCGCGTCGCGCTCGCCGTCGGACTGTTTCGAGGTCGCGATCGAGGCGGTGCGGATCGCCGTCACCTACATGACCCCCGTCATGATCCTGACCGACGGTTACATCGCCAATGCCGCCGAGCCGTGGAAGGTGCCCGACATGAGCGGCTATGCGCCTTTCCCCGTGCAATTCTACGACGAGCAGGAGGCCATGGTGGACAGGCTGGCGGCACCGGACCCGAGCCTGTGGAAGTTTCAGCCCTATGGTCGCGATGAGAACGGCAAGCGGCCTTGGGCCAAACCCGGCACCCCCGGCCTGCTGCACCGCATCGGCGGTATCGAAAAGGCGCAAGGGACGGGCAATATCGACTATTCGCCCGCCAACCACCAGGCGATGACCGACATCCGCAAGGACAAGATCGATAACATCGCCGTCCCCGACCAGCGGGTCGAGCTGGGCGAGGCGTCGGGCAGGCTCGCCATCGTCGGCTGGGGATCGACCTTCGGCCCGATCCACCAGGCGGTCCGCCGCGCGCGGCGCCGCGGGCTCGACGTGGCGCATATCCACATCCGCCATATCCACCCGATGCCTGCCAATCTGGGTCCGCTGCTGCGCGGCTACGACCGGATCGTCGTGCCCGAGATGAACACCGGCCAGCTCAAGACGCTGCTGCGCGACCAGTTCCTCGTCGACGCCAGGCCGCTCAACAAGGTATCGGGCCAACCCTTCCGCATTTCCGAGATCGAGGAAGCGATCGACCGCGCGCTCGGCGGCGATGCGGGCGGCGAGGTCCGCGCGGATCGGACCCAGCTGCCCGAGCCCGTTTCCGGCCATGACGACGGCCATCTGCGCGGCGCCTTTTCGCCGCAGTCCGCTTGAAATCAGGACCCGTTCGATGAACGACATGACCCCTTTCATCACCAAGCCCAAGGACTGGGAGACCGACCAGGAGGTGCGCTGGTGCCCGGGCTGCGGCGACTATGCCGTGCTGAAAGCCGTGCAGCGGACCATGCCGGAGATCGGCGCGCGGCCGGAAAATACGGTGTTCGTGTCGGGCATCGGCTGCTCGTCGCGCTTTCCTTATTACATGGAGACCTATGGCTTCCACACCATCCACGGCCGCGCGCCGGCGGTGGCGACGGGGGTCAAGCTCGCCAATCCGGACCTGGACGTATGGATCATCACCGGCGACGGCGACGCGTTGTCGATCGGCGGCAACCACACGATGCACCTGCTCCGGCGTAACCTGAACTGCCAGGTGCTGCTGTTCAACAACGAGATATACGGGCTGACCAAGGGCCAATATTCCCCCACGTCGCGCGTCGGGACGCGCACGCCCTCGACGCCGCTCGGCTCGGTCGACACGCCGGCGAACCCTTGCGCCTTCGCGCTGGGGTCGGGCGCGCGGTTCGTCGCGCGGGGGATCGACGTCCACAAGAACCTGGTGGCGGTGCTCAAGGCCGCCTATGCCCACCAGGGCGCGGCGTTCGTCGAGATTTTCCAGAACTGCATCGTCTATAATGACGACGTGTTCGCGCCCTTCACCGAAAAGCCCAACGCCGCCGCCGCGCAGATGTGGGTCGCGCACGGCGAGCCGCTGCTGTTCGACGGCGGGCGGAAGGGGCTGGCGCTGGACGTCGACGCGCTCAAGCTGAAGGTCGTCGACATCGGCCCCGACGGCTGGGAAGCGGCGGGGGTACTGGTCCACGACCAGTCCAATCGCAGCCTGGCGCATATGTTGGTCGAAATGCCCTTCGGGCCGTTCCCGATGGCGCTGGGCGTGTTGCTCGACGACCCCGCTCCGACCTTCGAATCGGCGGTCGTCCGCCAGAACGCGCAGGCGAGCGAGGGCAAGGCCGCCAACCTCCAGAAGCTGCTCAGCCAGGGCCAGACCTGGATGGTCGACAAGCAACCCCACGCCATCTGACCCGGTGAACGCCGGTTTCACGCCGGAGCGCGTCCCGCTCCGGTCACGGATATTCGCCGGGCCGTTCCACCGCCTGCTCGACCGGATCGACGCCGGGCTGGAGGCGGGCGGGATCAACGCGACGCTGCCCGACGGCACACGGCGGCTGCTCGGCGGCCGCGCCGACGGACCGGTGCCGATCGTGCATCTCCGCCGCTGGCGCGCGCTGGTCCGGCTGGCGCTGCGCGGGTCGGTCGGCTGGTACGAGGGCTGGGCGGCGGGCGACTGGTCGAGCCCCGACCCGGTGCCGCTGTTCGACCTGTTCATGCGCAACCGCGTCGCGCTGGGCTCCGCGGCCCGCGCCGAAGGACCGGTGCGGCGGGCCTTGCGCCGGTGGCATCGGCGTCGCGCGAACAGCCCCGCCAATGCGCGGCGCAACATCGCCGCGCATTACGACCTGGGCAACGACTTCTATCGGCTCTGGCTCGACCCGACCAAGACCTATTCCAGCGCGATGTTCGAGGCGCCGGGCGAGCCGCTGGAGCGGGCGCAGCGGCGCAAGCTCCAGGCGATCCTCGACCGGACGGCGACGGCGCCGGGCGACCGCATCCTCGAGATCGGGTGCGGCTGGGGCTCCTTCGCCGAACTGGCGAGCGGGCAGGGCAGGGTCGTACACGCGCTGACGCTGTCGACCGAGCAGAAGGCCCATGTCGACGCCCGCGCGCTGCCGGGCGTGACGGTGGCGCTGACCGATTATCGCGACGTCGCGGGCAGCTATGACGCGGTCGCCAGTATCGAGATGGTCGAGGCGGTTGGGCAGGAATATTGGCCCGCCTATCTCGACACGATCGCCCGCGTGCTGAAGCCCGGCGGGCGGGCGGCGATCCAGTATATCTCGATCGCGGACGACGTGTTCCCGGCCTATGCCGACAGCGTCGATTTCATCCAGCGCTACGTCTTTCCGGGCGGAATGCTCCTGTCCGACAGCCGCTTCCGCGCGCTGGCCGAGGCGCGCGGGCTTCGCTGGACCGATCACCGCGCCTTCGGGCTCGACTATGCCGAAACGCTCCGCCGCTGGCGCGAGGCGTTCGACGCGGCCGAGCTGCCGCCGCGTTGTGACGAGCGCTTCCGCCGGCTCTGGCGTTATTATCTCCATTATTGCGAGGGCGGCTTTCGCGGCGGCGGGATCGACGTCGCCCAGGTAACGCTGGTCCGGTGACGCCGATCAGGGATCGATGCGCTCGCGGTGTCCCTGCCCGAACCCCGACACCGCCAGCTCCGCGATACGCGCGGCGACGACGGCCGGCTCCTTCACGGACAAGGGATCCTCGCCCGGAAAGGCGCGCTCGCGCATCTTGGTCCGGGTGGCGCCGGGGTCGAGGATCATGGTGCGTACCGGCCCGATTTCTGCCAGTTCGTCGCCATAGGCGAGCACGATATTCTCGAACGCGGCCTTCGACGCGCCATACGCCCCCCAATAGGCGCGAGGGGAACGCGCGACGGAGGATGTGACCCCGATCACCCGCGCGCCGGCCGATCGCCGCAGCATCGGGTCGAACGCGGTCAGGAGCGCCACCTGCGCGCTGACGTTGAGCGTCAGCAGCTGGGCCAGTTCCTTGGGATCAATCGACGGCACGGGCGTCAGCGAGCCGAGCGTCGCGGCGTTGAGCACCATCACGTCGAGCGCCTGCCAGCGCTCGCCCACCGCCGCCGCCAGCCGGGCGATCGCGTCGGTCTGGGTAAGGTCGAGGGGCGCGATCGTCGCCGATCCCCCCGCGTCGAAGATGCCCTGCTCCACTTTCTCCAGCCCCGCCGCCGTGCGGGCGGTCAGCACCACATGGGCACCGAGCGCGCCTAGCGCCGTCGCGGTCGCCGCGCCGATGCCCCGGCTCGCCCCGGTGACGAGCGCGAGCTTGCCGTCGAGCATTCCGGCCACCTCAGTTCACCCGCTCGGCGAGCATCGCGAACTGGTCGACCTCGGCGGTCTCGTCATAGTCGGTCAGCGTCGTCGGATAATCGCCGGTGAAGCAGGCGTCGCAATATTTGGGCCGGACCTCCGCGCGCCGCGCCTCGCCCAGCGCCTTGTACAGCCCGTCGATCGACACGAAGGCCAGGCTGTCGGCATGGATGAAGTCGGTCATCCCGCACACGTCGTGCTTGGCGGCGAGCAGGCCCGCCCGCTCGGGCGTGTCGACCCCGTAGAAGCAGGAATGGGCGGTCGGGGGCGAGGCGATGCGCATATGCACCTCCGCCGCGCCCGCCTCGCGCATCATCTGCACGATCTTGAGGCTGGTCGTGCCGCGCACGATCGAATCGTCGACCAGGATCACCCGCTTGCCCTTGATCAGCGCGCGGTTGGCGTTGTGCTTGAGCTTGACGCCAAGGTGTCGGACCTTGTCGCTCGGCTGGATGAAGGTGCGCCCGACATAGTGCGAGCGGATGATGCCCAATTCGAACGGGATGCCCGACGCCTGGGCGTAACCGATCGCGGCGGGCACGCCCGAATCGGGGACGGGAATGACGAGGTCGGCATCGACGCCCGATTCGGCGGCGAGCTGCGCGCCGATCTCCTTGCGGACGGTGTAGATCGACTGGTCGTCGACGATCGAATCGGGGCGGGAGAAATACACCCACTCGAAGATGCACGGCCGCGGCGCCATGGGCGCGAAGGGGCGGATCGAGCGGACCTCGGACCCTTGCACGATGACGAGCTCGCCCGGCTCGATCGCGCGTTCGAAGGTCGCGCCGCACACGTCGAGGGCGACCGTCTCCGACGCGAAGATGACCGCGTCGTCGAGTCGCCCCATGACGAGCGGACGGATGCCGAGCGGGTCGCGGCAGGCGATCATGCCCTCGGGCGTCATCACCACGAGCGAATAGGCGCCTTCCACCTGCTTGAGCGCGTCGATGAAGCGGTCGAGCAGGGTGCGGTAGCTGGAGGTCGCGACCAGGTGGATGATGACCTCGGTGTCGCTGGTCGACTGGAAGATCGCGCCGCGTCGGACGAGCTCGCGACGCAGCCGCGTGGCGTTGGACAGATTGCCGTTATGCGCGATCGCGAAGCCGCCGCTCTGGAGTTCGGCATAAAGCGGCTGGACATTGCGGAGCGCCGTGTCCCCCGTGGTCGCATAGCGGACATGGCCGGTGGCGACCTCGCCCGTCAGCGACCGGATCACGTCGTCCCGGTCGAAATTGCCCGCGACATGACCCATCGCCCGGTGGGTGTGGAAATTACGGCCGTCGAAGCTGGTGATCCCCACCGCCTCCTGACCCCGGTGCTGGAGCGCATGGAGGCCGAGCGCCACGAGCGCGGCGGCGCTGGGACTGCCGGAAACCCCGAACACCCCGCACTCTTCGTGCAGCTTGTCATCATCGAACGGATGTGTGGTAAGCATATGGCCCTGCCCGGAGGATGGCGGGCATATAGGCGGGGCGGGTCCGCTTGTCGCCTGTTTGTAACCGATGTTTATGGAACGGCTCGTCGCATGAGGATATCGACCCGGCATGGCTGACCCTCGCGAGACCGGCCTCGACCTCGATCCGCGCTATGACGCGGCGGGCCTGATCACCGCGGTGGTCACCGACAGCGCGACCGGCGAGCTGCTGATGGTCGCGCATATGAACGCCGACGCGCTCGCCGCCACCCGCGCGACGGGGGAGGCGGTGTTCTGGTCGCGCAGCCGGAGGCGGCTGTGGCGCAAGGGCGAGACGTCGGGGAACGTGCTCAGGGTGCGCGAGATGCGCGTCGACTGCGACCAGGACGCGCTGTGGCTGATGGTCGAGCCGACCGGTCCGGCCTGTCACACGGGCGTGCGGAGCTGCTTTTATCGCCGGATCGAGGGCGACGGACTGGCGCGGGTGGCGTGAAGCGCGCGCTGGTGCTGACGTTGCTGCTCGGCGGCTGCGACGGGGGCAGCCCGCCCGCCGCCGCCAGCGCGGGCGGGGAGCTGGAGCGGGCGGCGGTCGCGGCCGGGCTGGTGCCCGATCCCGCCCGCGTCTCCATCGTCGGCGCCTGGGCGCGCGACAGCGACCGGGTGTGCGTCGTGCCCGGCGGGGGCGGGCGGGAGCGGATCGGCGTCGTGATCGACTATGGCGAGGGGAATGGCTGCGTCGGCGCCGGCACCGTCCGGCGGTCGGGCGACCGGCTGGCCATCGATCTCGGCGCCTGCCGCATCGACGCGCGGTTCGACGGCGAGCGCATCGTCTTTCCCGCCGAGGTCGACGCCGCGTGCGCACGGTCGTGCCGCGGCAATGCCAGCCTGGCCGCGCTGTCCGTCGAGCGGGTGAGCGGCTCGGCCGCCGAGGCCGCGACGCTTCGCGCACCATCGGGACGACTGCTCTGCGCAGGTTGACGTTGACGTAAGGGGCACCTATCTGGATCGGCGATGTCGACCGCCGCCCTGTCCGCCGCCTATGCCGCAATCGAGCCGCGCTCGGACCGCGACCATTATTCGATCACCGACCTGTGCGCCGAGTTCGGGGTCACGCCGCGGGCGCTGCGCTTCTACGAGGACGAAGGGCTGATCGCGCCCGAGCGGCGTGGCACCACGCGCATCTATTCGCACCGCGACCGCGCCCGGCTGGCCTGGATCCTGCGCGGCAAGCGCGTCGGCTTCTCGCTGGGCGAGATCCGCGAGATGATCGACCTCTACGACCTGGGCGACGGCCGCCGCGTCCAGCGCGCGGTCACTGCCGATCGCTGCCGCGACCGCATCGCCGCGCTCGAGGCGCAGAAGCGCGACATCGACGCCGCGATCGGCGAGCTGAACGACTTTCTCGACACCATCGAAGCCGACATTCCGAAGGATTGAACCGATGCCGACCTATACGCCCCCCGTCCGCGACACCCGCTTCGTGCTCGACCATGTGGTCGGGCTCGATCGCTATTCGAACCTGCCCGGTTTCGAGGCGGCGACCCCCGACGTCGTCGACGCCGTGCTGGAGGAGGGCGGCCGCTTCGTCGCCGAGGTGCTGTTCCCGCTGAACCAGGTCGGCGACCGCGAGGGCTGCACCCGCCATGCCGACGGATCCGTGACCACCCCGAGCGGGTTCAAGGAAGCCTATCGCCAGTTCGTCGAGAGCGGCTGGGCGACCCTGGGCAACCAGCCCAAATATGGCGGGCAGGGGATGCCGCACGTCGTGTCGACCGCGTTCCAGGAATATATGATCTCGTCCAACATGGCCTTCGCCATGTATCCCGGCCTGACGCATGGCGCGATCGCGGCGCTGATCGCCAAGGGCACGCCCGAGCAGCAGGCGATGTACGTGCCCAAGCTCGTCTCGGGCGAATGGGGCGGCACCATGAACCTGACGGAGCCACAATGCGGGACCGATCTGGGGCTGATCCGCACCCGCGCGGTGCCGAACGCGGACGGATCCTACGCGATCACGGGCACCAAGATCTTCATCTCGTCGGGCGAGCACGACCTGACGGAGAACATCATCCACCTGGTGCTGGCCAAGACGCCGGGCGCCCCCGACAGCTCCAAGGGCATTTCGCTGTTCGTGGTGCCCAAGTTCATCGTCGAGCAGGACGGATCGCTGGGCGCGCGCAACGCGGTGTCGTGCGGGTCGATCGAGCACAAGATGGGCATTCACGGCAATTCGACCTGCCTGATGAACTATGACGGTGCGACCGGCTGGCTGGTCGGCGAGGAGATGAAGGGGCTGGCCGCGATGTTCATCATGATGAACGCGGCGCGGCTGGGCGTCGGGCTTCAGGGGCTGGGCGTCGCCGAGACCGCGTATCAGAACGCGGTCGCCTATGCCCGCGACCGGCGCCAGGGGCGCGCGCTGACCGGCGCGGCCGAGCCGGGCCAGGGTGCCGACACCTTGTTCGTCCACCCCGACGTGCGCCGGATGCTGATGGGGATGAAGGCGCTGACCGAGGGCTTGCGCGCATTGTGCCTGTGGGGGGCGCTCCAGGTCGACCTGGAGCATCTCGGCGTGACCGAGGAGGACCGGCAGCTGGCGGGCGACTTGATCGGGCTACTGACCCCGGTCATCAAGGGTTACGGCACCGACATGGGCTATCAGATCGCGACCGACGCGCAGCAGGTCTATGGCGGCCATGGCTATGTCGCCGAATGGGGCATGGAGCAATATGTCCGCGATGCCCGGATCGCGATGATCTATGAAGGCACCAACGGCATCCAGGCGATGGACCTGGTCGGGCGCAAGCTGATGCAGAATGGCGGGCGCGCGGCGCAGTCGATGCTCAAGATGGTCGCCGACGAGATCACCGCGGGCAAGGCCGACCCCGCCACCGCCGACATCGCCGCGCGGCTGGAGAAGTCGCTGGGCGACCTGCAGGCGGCGAGCCTGTGGTTCATGGCGAACGGCACGAAGAACCCGAACCATGTCGGCGCGGGCGCGGTGCCCTATATGCATCTGATGGGCATCGTCGGGGTCGGTTACATGTGGCTGCGCATGGCCGCCGCCGCCGCGCGGCTGAAGGCGGCCGGCGAGGAATCCGGTCAGTTCGGGGCCGCGTTCCTCGACGCCAAGCTCGTCACCGCGCGCTTCTACGCCGAGCGCATCCTGCCCGAGACGGGCTCGCTCCGCCGCAAGATCGAGGGCGGGGCGGACGCGATCATGGCGTTGCCGCCGGAGATGTTCCTGGCGGCGTGATCGGCCGCGCGCCCTCGCTCGCTTTCGGGGCGGGCGAGGGCGGCTGGCCTGCCGACTCCGACGCCTTGCGGCGGACGCCACCCAGCGCCTCGGGACCCCGCGCCGGGACCGCCGCGGCGGGTGGCGGAAGTGCTTCCCCGGCCGGGATATAGGCCTGCATCTTCATGCACTGCGCCGGCACGGGCCGCTTCGTCTCGCGGCAGTTCCACAACCTGCGCTCGACACCCGTCTGGCGGTCGCGCAGATAGCTGAAGCTCATGCCCGCCACCTGGGCCGTGTTGAGCGGCAGCCGCGCCGGGGTGCGGGCTGCGTCGGTCCAGCCCAGCACCTTGCAATAGGCGCGTTCCCCGCACGTCTTGCTGGCGAGCGCGGGCCAGAGCTGGGGCGGGATATTGGCCGGCAGCGTCAGGAGGAAGCTGTCGCGGTCGGGGGTCAGTTCCGGGTCCGGCAGCGGTCCCGCCGGCGCGGCCCCGCCGCCGGCGATGATCGCGTCCATGATCGCGGTCTCGTCCGCGCTGGTGATCGCGCCTTCCGGCAGGAGCGGCATCGCGTCGCCCGATGCGCTGCCATGGACGGGCGACAGATAGGCGATCTTGCTCACCACCGGCTCGTTCGGCTGGGGACGGCGGTTGAAGGCCGGCGGGGTGCCCCACCAGCCGGTCCAGCGAAAGAACAGATGCGTGCCGACCTTGGTGATCTTGTCGAGGCTGGACGACCAATAGGGCACGACCCAGTCGGTGTGGTAATGCGTCGCGTGGCCGACCGGCTTGTACACCGACCCGGCCAGCGCCGCGGCCGCGATCGCGCGCGCGCGCCGCCATCCGCCCTCCGAAGGCTGGCGCCGGAGCGCGCCGTCGCAGGTGAAGGTGAACTGGCAGCCCGTGCTGCGCTCCTGCCCCTGGAACACGACGCCGCAGACCGTCTTCGGGAAGGCCGGATGGCGCAGGCGGTTGAGCACGACCTGCGCCACCGCGCGCTCGCCGATCGCGTCGTCGCCCGCTTCGTACAGCACCCCCGCCGCGAGACAGTCGGTGGCGCGCGCCAGATCGTCTGGCCCGCCGCCGAAGCGGAACGGCCGCGCCGCCGGATTGGGTGCGGTCGAGAAGGGCACGGTGGCGTTGAAGCTCTGCGCGTCCTCCCGCGCGATCGCGACGAATGCGGTCGGCTCGACGGGCGGCAGCTCGGCCGCCGGCACCACGCGCTGCGGGCGCTGGGCGAGGCGGGCCGTCGCCGGGCGTACCGGTGGCGCGGTGGCCACGATCAGCGCGGGCAGGCCGACCGCGACCGCGGCGATCCCGGCGAGCACCAAGTGGAGGGAATGCCTGGGCGCGCGGCTCGCCTCGACCGGCGAGCCGCTATCGTTCGGGATCGTCACTCGGGCAGGAAGTCCGGGACGGAGAGGTAACGCTCGCCGGTGTCGTAGTTGAAACCGAGCACGCGGACATTGTCGGGCAGGTCGGGCAGCTTCTGCAGGATCGCGGCCAGCGTCGCGCCCGAGCTGATGCCGACCAGCATCCCCTCCTCGCTCGCGGCCCGCCGGGCCATGTCCTTGGCGACGGCCGCATCGACCTCGATCACCCCGTCGAGCGCGGCGGTGTGGAGGTTCGCGGGGATGAAACCCGCGCCGATGCCCTGGATCGGGTGGGGGCCGGGCTGGCCGCCGCCGATCACCGGCGAGGCGGCGGGCTCGACCGCGAACGCCTTCAGATGCGGCCAGACCTTTTTCAGCGTCTCGGCGACGGCGGTGATGTGGCCACCGGTGCCCACGCCGGTGATGAGCACGTCGATCGGGGCGTCGGCGAAATCGCTCAGGATCTCCTGCGCGGTGGTGCGGACATGGACGTCGATATTGGCCGGGTTCTCGAACTGTTGCGGCATCCACGATCCCGGCGTCTGGCCGACCAGCTCCAGCGCGCGTTCGATCGCGCCCTTCATGCCCTTTTCGCGCGGGGTCAGGTCGAACGTCGCGCCATAGGCGAGCATCAGCCGGCGCCGCTCCAGCGACATGGATTCGGGCATGACGAGCACGAGCTTATAGCCCTTGACCGCCGCGACCATGGCTAGGCCGACGCCGGTATTGCCGCTGGTCGGCTCGATGATCGTGCCGCCGGGCTGGAGCTGGCCCGACGCCTCCGCCGCTTCGACCATCGCCATGGCGATGCGGTCCTTGATCGATCCGCC
Organism: Sphingomonas sp.; assembly: GCF_036388435.1. Lineage (GTDB taxonomy): Bacteria > Pseudomonadota > Alphaproteobacteria > Sphingomonadales > Sphingomonadaceae > Sphingomonas. Next base: position 195,000 of record NZ_DASVRV010000053.1, on the reverse strand, counting down.
GGGGTTGGACCGCTCGGACTTGATCCACACTTCGGAGCCCGGAAACAGCCGCTGCATGCGGATGTGCGGCGTGTTCCCGACGGTGTCGAGGATCGTTTGGGCCTTCATGTCTGAACAACTCCATCTGGTCGGGGCACGATCTCGGGGGGATCGAAGCTCTTTGCAAGCTTGAGTTCGGGATAGAGCCGCGCCCAGAGCAAGGTCACCGCGATCGCGCCGACCCCGCCCAACACGACCGCCCCGACCGGGCCGAGCAGCGCCGCGAGCAGCCCGCTCTCCGCTTCGCCGAGCTCGTTGGACGCGGAAATGGTGAGCTGCGACACCGCGCTGACCCGCCCGCGCATCGCGTCGGGGGTGTGGAGCTGGATCAGCGAGGAGCGGATATAGACCGACACCATGTCGGCCGCGCCCGCGACCACCAGCGCGCCGATGCTCAGCCAGAGCTGGCGCGACAGACCGAAAACGATGGTCGCGACGCCGAACACGATCACCGCGAGCAGCATCTTGCGCCCGACATCGTGCTTCATCGGCCGGAACGAGAACCAGATCGCCATGGCGGCCGCCCCGACGCCCGCGCTGGCGGCGAGAAAGCCGAGCTCCGCCTCGCCCACATGGAGCACGTCGCGCGCGAAGACGGGAAGGAGCGCGGTCGCCCCGGCGAGCAGCACCGCGAACAGGTCGAGCGTGATCGTCGCCAGCACCAGCCGGTTGTGGCGAACATAGCTGAATCCCTCGACGATGCGCGCGAGCGGGCGGTGGTCCTTCTGCGCGGGCGGCTGGGGCACGGGGCCGATCAGGAAGACGCCGCCCAGCGCGACCGCGAACAGCGCGGCGGCCGCGGCGTAGGCGGCGACCGGGCTGATATCGAGCAGCAGCCCGCCGACGCCCGGTCCCGCGATCGAGCCGACCTGCCACGCGATCGAGCTAACCGCGATGGCGGTGGGCAGCACTTCGCGCGGAATGAGATTGGGCGCGAGCGCGGAATAGGCCGGACCCGAAAAGGCGCGGGCGACCCCGATCAACACCGCCGCTGCGAACAGGGCGGGCAAGCCGAGCGCGCCGGTCCAGGTCAGCAAGCCCAGCCCGCCCGCGACCAGCACCAGCAGCGTCGTCGTCGCGCGCACGATCCAGCGCCGGTCGACGCTGTCCGCGACGAGGCCGACGACCGGGGTCAGGAGGAACAGCGGAACGAACTGCGCCAGCCCGATCATGCCGAGCAGAAAGGCCGCCTCCCGCACGTCCATCGTCGCGCGCGCGATGGTGTAGACCTGCCAGCCGACGATCAGCGCCATCGCGCCGGTCGCGATCGTGCCCGCGAGGCGCGACGCCCAATAGGCGCGGAAGTTGGCGATCCGGAACGGATGCGGGGCCGTGGTCATCGCCGGGCGGCTTAGGGAAGGGTCGGGGAGATTGAAAGCGCCGGGACTTCCCGCCTATAGGCCGGGCATCATCTTCCTCCCCGGACGAGGTTTTACCCCGATGGCTCCAGCCCCCGTCAAAGCGGCGCCCCGCGCGTCCGCCATCCCGCCCACGCCCAATCGCGAGCGGCCCACCGAACCGACGCCCTATGCGGCGAGCAGGGAGGAGCTGCTGCAATTCTACCGCGACATGCTGCTGATCCGCCGTTTCGAGGAAAAGGCCGGACAACTTTACGGGCTCGGGCTGATCGGCGGATTCTGCCATCTGTACATCGGCCAGGAGGCGGTCGCGGTCGGGTTGCAATCGGCGCTGTCCGACAAGGATTCGGTCATCACCGGCTACCGCGACCATGGCCATATGCTCCTGTGCGGCATCCCGCCCAAGGACGTGATGGCCGAGCTGACCGGGCGCCAGGCCGGCATCTCCAAGGGCAAGGGCGGCTCGATGCACATGTTTTCGGTCGAGCATAAGTTCTACGGCGGACACGGCATCGTCGGGGCGCAGGTGTCGCTGGGCACCGGGCTCGCCTGGGCGCATAAGTACCGCAAGGACGGGGGTGTCGCGCTGGCCTATTTCGGCGACGGCGCGGCCAATCAGGGGCAGGTGTACGAGAGCTTCAACATGGCCGAGCTGTGGAAGCTGCCGATCATCTACGTGATCGAGAACAACCAGTACGCGATGGGCACCAGCGTCAACCGCGCCTCCGCCGAGGACCAGCTCTATCGCCGGGGCGAGAGCTTCCGCATCCCCGGCCTTCAGGTCGACGGGATGGACGTGCTCGAATGCCGGGGCGCGGCCGAGACCGCGCTTGAGTGGGTGCGGGCGGGCAAGGGGCCGATCATCCTGGAGATGAAGACCTATCGCTACCGCGGCCATTCCATGTCCGACCCCGCTAAGTACCGCAGCCGCGAGGAAGTCCAGGCGGTGCGCGAGAAGTCCGATCCGATCGAGCGTATGAAGGCGCTGCTGGCCGAGCAGGGGATCAAGGAGGACGCGCTGAAATCGATCGAGCAGGAGACGCGGCGCGCGGTCAACGAAGCCGCCGACTTCTCCGAGAGCACGCCCGAGCCCGATCCGGCCGAACTCTATACCGACGTGCTGGTGGAGCGTTATTGATGCCCGTTCAGATCAAGATGCCGGCCCTGTCGCCGACGATGGAGGAGGGCACGCTCGCCAAATGGCTGGTCAAGGCGGGCGACAGCGTGAAATCGGGCGACATCCTCGCCGAGATCGAGACCGACAAGGCGACGATGGAGTTCGAAGCGGTCGACGAAGGCGTGATCGGCTCGATCGACGTCGCCGAGGGCACCGACAACGTAAAGGTCGGCACCGTCATCGCCACCATGGCGGGCGAAGGGGCGGCGGAGACGCCCGCCGCGCCCGAGAGCGAGGCGACGGTCGAGACCCCGTCCGATCAGAAGACCGAGGACGCGGCGGCGCCCCAGGCGCAGGAAACGGGCACCACGCAGCTCGTCCAGGCGGCCGAGCGCGCGCCGATCGCCGATCCCGAGGTGCCGGCGGGCACCGAGATGGTCAAGCTCACCGTCCGCGAGGCGTTGCGCGACGCGATGGCGGAGGAGATGCGCCGCGACGACCGCGTGTTCGTGATGGGCGAGGAGGTCGCGCAATATCAGGGCGCCTACAAGGTCACCCAGGGCTTGCTCGACGAGTTCGGCGACACGCGCGTGATCGACACGCCGATCACCGAATATGGCTTTGCGGGCGTCGGCACCGGCGCGGCGATGGGCGGCCTCAGGCCCATCGTCGAGTTTATGACCTTCAACTTCGCGCTCCAGGCGATCGACCACATCATCAATTCGGCCGCCAAGACCAATTACATGTCGGGCGGGCAGATGCGCTGCCCCATGGTGTTCCGGGGACCCAACGGCGCGGCGACGCGCGTGGCGGCGCAGCATTCGCAGAATTTCGGGCCGTGGTACGCATCCGTCCCCGGCCTGATCGTGATCGCGCCGTACGACGCCGCCGACGCCAAGGGGCTGCTGAAAGCCGCGATCCGCACCGAGGATCCGGTCGTGTTTCTTGAGAACGAGCTGCTCTACGGCCGCAGCTTCGACGTGCCCAAGCTCGACGACCATGTGCTGCCGATCGGCAAGGCGCGGATCGTGCGCGAGGGTGGCGACGTGACGATCGTCAGCTATTCGATCGGCGTCGGCGTCTCGCTGGAAGCGGCGGAGCAATTGGCGGGCGAGGGTATCGAGGCGGAGGTGATCGACCTGCGCACGCTGCGCCCGCTCGACCGCGAGACGGTGCTCAAGTCGCTCGGCAAGACGAACCGCGTCGTCGTCGTCGAGGAGGGGTGGCCCACCTGCTCCATCGCGTCGGAGATCATGGCGGTGTGCATGGAGGACGGCTTCGACGATCTCGACGCGCCCGTCACCCGCGTGTGCGACGAGGACGTGCCGCTACCCTATGCGGCCAATCTCGAGAAGCTGGCGCTGATCGACCCGGCGCGCGTGGTCGCCGCGGTGAAGAAGGTCTGCTACCGGCGATAGACACCGGGGTCGCTCAAAGATCATATCGCCCGCAGGTTCTGCCGATCGTCCCGCTCGGGCCGACGCCCAACGTCTCGGCCGTGCGCTCGCGGACGGTGAAACTGGCCTCGGACCGCATGATCGGCGTTCCGTAGATGGCTTCCGAAACCACGGGCTTGTAGCGATAGGTCACTTCCGCGAACACCATCGCCGAGTTGGTGCTGGCGGCGACGGTACGTGTTGCCGCGCCCATGAAAGGCAGCGTGCCGTCGGTCGCGCCTTTGCCCTGCACGCCGTATCGGGGCACCGACTCGGGTATTTGAAGCGCACCCGCGCAGCGCTGCCACAGGATGGTCTGGCCCGCATTGGTGCCGGTCTGCCCGTTGGGCAGGACATCGGACAGGACGATGCGACCGCGCGCCGCGAAATCCATGCTTTCGCCGACGATCTTGCCGCCGGTCAGCACCTCGTTGACGTCGGCCTCGTTGATGCTGTCGCGCACGCGCGCGGCATTGTCCGCGCTGACCGCGGCGATCTGGTGCACCCGCATCGCCGCGATCACGTAGTTCGCGGTTTCCAGTCCGAACAGCAGCAGCGTGACGATGACCGGCAGCGTGAAGGCGAACTCGATCAGCGCGAGCCCGCCCGTATCGGCCCGAAGCGAGCGGCGCGGCGACCTTATCATCACGGGCACCGGATCGTCGGCTGCGCGCGCGACGTGAAGGGCTGGTTGCGCATCACGGTGCTCGCGACGACCGTTTGGGTATCACCCCAGCCGAGCAGGCGGTTGACCGGAAGGATATTGGGATAGGTGACCGTGACCTTGTAGCGAACGATATCGTCGGCCGTACCAAGTCCGGTCCGTCGAGTGGTGTCGTAGAGCCCGTTATTGTTCACGTCCTCGAAACAATCGGTTGCGTTGTAAATGCCGATCGGGGCGGTGTCGGAGGTGATCTTCTCCGCCTTGTCGACATTGGAGAAGTTAAAATAGGGTTCCTTGACGAATTCGGGATTGTTGCTCGCATCGATCAGCGGCGAGATGCGATAGCGCACCAGCGCGTTCACCTGCGCCTCGGACTTGTCGCCGATACTCGCCTGGCGCGCGGCTTCGAGCAGCGCGCCTTGCAGGACGGCGCTGAGATATGCCCGGTAGCCCAGCTCCAGCCCGCCGATCAGCAGAACCGCCATCACCGGCATGATGAACGCGAATTCGACCACGGTCGTACCATGCATGTCGCGGGCGAGCCGGCGTATCACTGGCTGAGCCTCAACGACCCGATCTTGGAGCCGATCTGCTGAAATTTGGCGACCAGCTGCGCCTGATCCAACGAGGTCGACGCTTGCTCCGGCTTGCTCGCGCAATTCTGCATCTCGGTCGTCAGCGCGGTGGCGAAGGCGACGACCCAGATGTCGATCCCCTTCGCTTTGGCCGCGTTGCACGCCATGCGAAAGCGTTGCAGATGCCGGTTGTACAGAGCGCCGTCGTTGTAAGTCGGCGTGCCCATCACACGTCCGTCGAGCGCCTCGATACCGTAGCTGCTATAGGTTAGGCTTTGCGGTGCGAGCTGCCCATCGGTCATGAAGATCATGTACTTCTTGACACTAAATCCCCGAATCTTCTTTGGATTATCGGGATCGTTCTGGTTGTTCGTCTCGGGCGTCGCGGACCGAAATATACCGTCGGGAGACAGGAACCGGGCGCCCCAGATGATGCCCAGATCGTGATAGGTGCCGCCGCGCGCGCGCAGGCTGTCGACATAGGCGTTGAACCCGGTCTGGTTCGCATAATATTCGGCCAGCCGAACCGACTGGGTCGGACAGGCATAGGACACATTCAGCGCCTTCTTGCCTGCCAGCACGCTTTGGTAGCTGGCATCGTTGATGCCGCTCATTGATGCCGGCTTGACAAGCGGCCAGTACACGATCGCGGGCCACATCGGGCGCCATCTCGTGTCGTCGCTATTCGGGATCAGGTCGACGTCGAGATCGAATGCGTCGCTCGGGGCGGCGGTGGCGGTCCCTCCGTCGATCGCGGTGGCATTGGTCGCGCGTTCCTCGATACACCCGTCCCAGAATGTCGGCTGCGGCTCGGGCACCTCGGACCCGTCGGTGGGCCCGATGAACAACGAAGCATCGGCAGCGGACGAGCTAGTGCCGCTGTCGGAGGTCAGAAAGCGCCGGACATCGACGGGGAAGGTCGTTCTCGCATAGGTATAGGTATTCGCATCCGCCGTGCCGTCGCGCTGAGCATAGACAAGGCAAGTATAGGCATTGCCCCGGAACGACCGGACCCAATATCCTGCAGCCACTCCCGACAGGCCGAGCAACTGTGCGTCTGCGTCGCGCGTATAGGCTTGGTTGCACGATTCTTGCGTGATCAGTCCGAACCCGCCGGCGTCGGCCGGTTCTCGGGCCCATCGGCTCTGATAGTTCCAGTCCTGAACGAGATAGTCACTGTTCTTCGCATAAACGATTTTGCCGACGTTGATCGTGCTGTTGTAGTTCACAAAACCGTAGCGCAAACGCAAGCTGTTCACATGAAGCTGATCCTGAGCCGTCTGAAGCGAAACATAGAAGGCCTTGGCTGCGGTACGCAGGGCGCCGATCTTGGAATCCGTCTGTTCGATCTCGTTGCAATTGCTCGTCGCCGGGGCGCTGGGGGCGCAGTTCATCGACCCCGACAGATCGAACACCATCGCGATATCGGTGTTGACGAAATCCTGGGTCGCCGAGCAGGAGGCGGTAAGGGGCAGGTTGTCGAATCCGAACACCTTCATGACCGTGGTCGGAATTGTGGTGCTGGCCTCGACCCGCAGCGTGCCGGTCGCCGGGGCGGTGATCGACAGATCATAGGCCGCGGTCTGAAACTCACCCTGGGGAAAGTTGAACGCGAAATATTTGGTCGTCTCCGCACGGATCGCATCGGTGATGTCGGTGCCGGCGAGAAGCCGCCGGCCGGCGAGCGAACCCGCGTCGCAGGCCTGGCGAAGGCGATTCTGCGCCATATAGGCGCGGCTCATGTCGACGCCCGAACCGATCATGCCGAGTAACGGAAACAGGGCCGCGGTCATGATCACCAGCGTATTGCCGCGCCGATCACGCGCCAACCTGCCGAGGAAGGTCCGCGCTTTCTGGCCCGAGCCGGGTTTCGAGCCTGCGTTCGGTGAGTTCATGCGTTCGTGACTAATGCGCGTCCGATAATGGACGCTCAAAGAACATGGTTAACCAAACCTTGCCGCCGACCGAGGTGAAGGTTGCTGCGCCGGGTGAAGCAGGGCATGAGGATCAGATCGGTGGTCCGCACCGGGCGATCGGGAAAACATGCGGCGGCGGAACGCGTGATCGCGACCATTCTCCGAATCCCCGCAACGCGCCATCATCATGCCCCGGTTCGGTCTCGACCGCTGCCGGATGATCTCTGCGAGCCCGAGCTTCGCCGGATGCAGAAAGAACGGGGAATCCCATATGGGACCGGACGGTCTTGTGGTGAGGACGGCCAGCGTATCCGGCGGAAAGATCAAGCATCCGTCGGCGTTCGAAGCTTTGTTTGCGCTCGATACCCGGTTGGGAAGCGTTCTCAGAACCACCAGAGAGCCGATGATCGGGCAAATCCGTCTTGCATGGTGGGCGGAAGAACTCGCGCGACTTGAAGTGGCGGCTCCGGCCGCTCAGCCGGAATTGATCGCGATCGCGACGCACTTGCTGCCGCTCGGCATCAGGGGCGAGCAGCTCGCGACCATGATCGACGGATGGGAAGCGTTGCTGGCAAGCACGGCGCTGAGCGACGACGATCTCGATCGGTTCGCGCGTGCGCGGGGCGGGACCCTGTTCCAACTCGCCGCTACCGTGCTCGGGGCCGAGGACGCCCAAGTCGCGGTGGCCGGGGAGGGTTGGGCATTGGCCGACCTGTCGCGCAACCTGTCGGATGCGGGGATCGTGCCCCGAGTTCGCCAAATGGCGTTGCGGCGTCTGGACCCGGCGATGGCGTGTCGCTGGTCGCGAGCGGGACGACCGCTCGGCCGACTTGCGCTCACGGCCCGGCTCGACCTGGAGGCGGTCGGCCCGGCCATGCGGGCGGCGCGGTTGCTCCGCTACCGCGCGACCGGTCGATAGGGGTTGCGGGCGAGCGATGTGCTTGTAGCTTGGCCCGGCGATGAGGGGAGGCGGATGCGATGTGGCGATATCTGGCGGGCGGTGCGGCGGCGCTGGCGATGGGTGGGGCGGGAATGCTGGCATTCTGCGGCGCCGCGCGGCCCGGGCCCTTATTGCCGGCGCGACCGGCCCAGGTCGCCGCCGCTCAGGAGGCCGAGGCGAGGCCCGCGCGACTGCCGGAAGCGACGCCCGCCACGCGCGAGGAGAAGCGTTTCGGGCGGTACGACAAGAATGATGACGGGGCGATCACCCGCGAGGAATATCTCGCCAACCGGCGCAAGGCCTATGCCCGGCTGGACAAGGACGGGGACGGGCGGCTGTCGTTCGACGAATGGTCGGCCAAGACGAGCGCCAAATTCGCCGGTGCCGATCGCGACAGATCGGGATCGATGAACGCCGCCGAGTTCGCGACCACCGCCGTCAAGCGACGACCGGCGCCGAAACGGGCGGACTGTCCGCCTCCTCAAACGGACGAGGGGTGATCCATTCGCCCAGCGCGGCGCGCGCGCGGTCGGTGTAGAGGCGCTTGCGGTCGCCCTTCCTGGAGCGGCCGGGAATGGGCGGGAACAGCCCGAAATTGACGTTCATCGGCTGATAGGTCTCGGCCACCGCCGCGCCGGTGATGTGGTTGAGAAGCGCGCCCAGCGCGGTCTCGACCGGCGGCGATGCCATGGTCTCGCCCCGAAGCTCGGCGGCGGCGAAACGGCCCGCGAGCAGGCCGATCGCCGCGCTTTCGATATAGCCCTCGCACCCCGTGATCTGGCCGGCGAAGCGGACATGGGGGCGGTTCTTCAGCCGCAAGGTTCCGTCGAGCAATTCGGGCGAACGGATGAAGGTGTTGCGATGCAACCCGCCCAGCCGCGCGAATTCGGCATTCTGCAGGCCGGGGATGGTACGGAACAGCCGCACCTGATCGGCATGTTTCAGCTTGGTCTGGAAGCCCACGATGTTCCACAGGGTCGCCGAGGCGTTGTCCTGGCGTAGCTGCACCACCGCATGGGGCCAGCGCCCGGTTTTCGGATCGTCGAGGCCGACCGGCTTCATCGGGCCGTAGCGCAGCGTGTCGACGCCGCGTTCGGCCATGACCTCGATCGGCATGCAGCCCTCGAAATAGGGCGTGTCCTTCTCCCATTCCTTGAAGGGCGTCTTCTCGCCCTCGATCAGGCCCTGGTGAAAGGCGAGATACTGCTCCTTGTCCATCGGGCAGTTGATGTAGTCCTTGGTCTCCCCCTTGTCCCAGCGCGAGGCGAACCAGGCGGTGTCGAGATCGATCGAATCGCGGTGGACGATCGGCGCCAGCGCGTCGAAAAAGGCGAGCGCGTCGCGCCCCGTCGCCTGCCCGATGCTGTCGGCCAGTCCCGGCGCGGTCAGCGGGCCCGTGGCGACGATCGCCGGGCCGTCGGGGAGCAGGTCCACCCGCTCGCGGACCAGGGTGATGTTGGGATGCGCGCCCAGCGCGGCGGTAACGCCCGCCGAATAGCCGTCCCGGTCGACGGCGAGCGCCGAGCCGGCGGGCACGCGGTGCCTGTCCGCCTCGCGCAGGATCAGCGAGCCGAGCGTGCGCATCTCCTGGTGGAGCAGCCCGACCGCGTTCGCCTCGGCATCGTCGGAGCGGAAGCTGTTGGAACACACCAGTTCGGCGAGCCCGTCGGTCTGGTGCGCCGCCGTCGTCTCGCCCGATCCGCGCATCTCCGACAGGCGGACGCGGAAACCGGCCTCGGCGAGCTGCCACGCGGCCTCCGACCCGGCGAGCCCGCCGCCGACGACATGGATGTCATGCGCCATCGTCACCCCGTCACGGGCAGCTGGACCCGCCCGTCCGCGTCGCGGTGGAGCGGGCCATAGGCGACCACGGCCTCCAGCAGCATCGGGCCATAGAGGTGCGGGAAGAGCGCACCGCCGCGCGACGTCTCCCACCGCACCTTGTCGCCATGCGCGTCGAGATCGACCGCGACGACATGGAGGTCGCCGCCCTTCGCGAAATGCCGGTCGACCGTCCCGGTGAGCTGGTCGGCGGTGGACAGGTGGATGTACCCGTCCGCACGGTCGACCGCCGATCCGTCGAAGCGACCATCGCGTTCCAGCGCGGCCATCTCGTCGCCGAGCAGCACCTTGTACGCGGTGGTCGGGGTCATGCCGCGTTCCCGGTGTCTGAGTCGTCCGATTCGTCGACCTTCTCGGCCATCGTGCGGATGCCGGTGCCGTCGTCGACCTGCAGCTGCTTGTCGGGATCGATCGGCACGGCGAGCTCGACCCGTTCGATCGCCACGACCTCCTCCGCCTCGTTCTCGGGCTCGTCCGCCTCGTCGATGCGCGCGGCGGAGACGACATGCTCGTCGGCGGCGACGTGGAACAAGCGCGATCCGGCGCTGGTCCGTCCGATCACGCGCGTGTCGCCCACCGATTGCCGGATCAGCTTGGCCTGGTCGGTGACCAGCATCAGCTGCTCGCCCGAATGCGCGGGAAAGCTGGCGATCACCGGGCCGTTGCGTTCACGGAACTTGGGCGACAGGTCTATATTGGTGATCCCGCGCCCGCCGCGCCCGATGCGGCGATATTCATAGGCCGAACTGCGCTTGCCGTAACCGTTCGCGCAGATCGTCATCACGAACTCCTCCGCGTCGGCGAACTCGGCCATCCGCTCGGGCGACAGCGTCGCCTCCGCCTGGTCGTTCTCCTTCCACGGCGCCGCGCGCAGATAGGCCTCGCGATCCTCGGTGGACGCATCGAACCCGCGCAGGACAGACAGCGAGATCACCTCGTCCCCCTCGTCGAGCCGCGCGCCGCGTACGCCGGTCGAATCGCGGCTCTGGAATTCGCGCACATCGGTCGCGGCGAAGCGCACGGCGCGTCCCTCGCGCGTGGCGAGCAGCACGTCGTCGGTCTCGGTCAGAAGCGACACGCCGATCAGGCGATCCTGCGACCCCTCGTCGAAGCGCATCGCCAGCTTGCCGGCCGTGCGCACATTGGTGAACGCATCCATCGAGTTGCGGCGGACCAGTCCCTTGGCGGTCGCGAACATCACATGGAGCTTGGCCCATTCGGCCTCGTCTTCCGGCAGCGGGAGCACGGTCGAGATCGTCTCGCCCTCGGCCAGCGGCAACAGGTTCACCATCGGCCGCCCGCGCGTCGCGGGACCGCCCTCCGGCAGGCGCCAGACCTTCAGGCGGTACGCCTTGCCATGGGTCGAAAAGAACAGGACGGGCGTGTGCGTGGAGGTGACGAACAGGCTGGTGATCGCGTCCTCGTCCTTGGTCGCCATGCCCGACCGCCCCTTGCCGCCGCGGGTCTGGGTGCGGAACGTCGCGAGCGGTGTGCGCTTGATGTAGCCGCCAAGCGTCACGGTCACGACCATGTCCTCGCGCTCGATCAGATCCTCGTCGTCGATGCCGTCGGCGGCGCTCGCGATCTCCGTTCGGCGGGGCGTCGCGAATTCGGTGCGGATCGCCGCCAGCTCCTCGCGCATCACCGCGTAGAGCTTGACCCGGTCCGCCAGGATCGCGAGCAGCTCGGCGATCGAGCCGGCCAGCGTCTCCAGCTCGGCGCCGATCTCGTCGCGGCCAAGCGCCGTCAGCCGGTGGAGCCTGAGGTCGAGAATGGCGCGGACCTGGAGATCGGACAGGCGATAGGTGTCGCCGGTCACCTCATTCTCGACCGCCTCGACGAGGCGCAGATAGCCCGCGATCTCGGCGACCGGCCATTCGCGCATCAGCAGCGCGTGTCGCGCCTCGGTCGCGTTGGCGGAACCGCGGATGACGCGCACCACTTCGTCCAGATTGGTGACCGCGACGACCAGCCCGAGCAACAGATGCGCGCGCTCGCGCGCCTTGTTGAGCTCGAACTTCGAGCGGCGGGTGATGACCTGCTCGCGGAACTGGACGAACGCGCCGATGATGTCGCGCAGGTTCAGCAGCTCGGGGCGTCCGCCGCGGATGGCGAGCATGTTCGCGGGGAAGGACCCCTGCGCGGGCGTGTGTCGCCAGAGCTGGTTGAGCACGACCTCGGGCGTGGCGTCGCGCTTCAGGTCGATGACGATGCGCACGCCCTCGCGGTTCGACTCGTCGCGGATGTCCGACACGCCCTCGACCCGCTTGTCCTTGGCGGCCTCGGCGATCCGCTCGACCAGCGCGTTCTTGCCCTGCTGATAGGGGATTTCGGTCAGCACGATCGAGCGCCGGTCGCCGCGCCCTTCCTCGACGACGTAGCGCGAGCGGATGATGATGGAGCCGCGCCCGGTCTGATAGGCGGAGCGCGCGCCCGCCTTGCCCAGGATGATCGCGCCCGTCGGGAAATCCGGGCCGGGAACGATCTCGTTCAGCTCCTCGACGGTGATCGCGCCGTTTTCTATGTACGCCAGGCAGGCGTCGATGACCTCGCCCAGATTGTGCGGGGGCACGTTGGTCGCCATGCCCACCGCGATCCCGCCCGCGCCATTGACGAGCAGGTTGGGGACCCGCGCGGGCAGCACCGACGGCTCGCGCTCCGACCCGTCATAATTGGGGACGAAGTCGACCGTATCCTTGTCGAGATCGCCGAGCAGCGAGTTGGCGACCTTTGCGAGCCGCGCCTCGGTGTAGCGCATGGCGGCGGCCTTGTCGGGGTCCATCGACCCGAAATTGCCCTGGCCGTCGATCAGCGGCACGCGCATCGACCAGTCCTGGCTCATCCGGACCAGCGCCTCGTAGATCGAGCTGTCGCCGTGCGGATGGTATTTACCCATCACGTCGCCGACGATGCGCGCCGACTTGCGATAAGGCTTGCCCGCGACGAAGCCGCTTTCGGCGGCGGAGAACAGGATGCGGCGGTGGACCGGCTTCAACCCGTCGCGCACGTCGGGCAATGCGCGGGCGACGATGACGCTCATCGCATAGTCGAGATAGCTCGACTTCATCTCGTCGACGATGGAGATGGACTGGATCGGGTCGTCGAGCAGCGTGTCGTCGGCCAATTTATCGCTTTCGGCAGGGGAATGTCACAAGGGTGATGTAGGTGTTCGCCGCCGCATTGTCACGCGCGCCCACGCCCACGCGCGAGGAGCGGTGGTCCGCTCAGGGACTGACCTCCTTGCCTTCCCAGTCGAACAGCTTGCCGCTGTCGACCGGACGGAGGCCGTCGAGCACGTCGAGCAGCTGCACCGCCGCGCGGTCCGGAGCGAAGAGGTGACCGGGCTGGACATTGCCCTGGAAGGGTCGCGACAGGCCCGTGTCGACCGTGCCGGGGTGAAGCGCGACGACGATGCCCTGCGGGTTGCGCCGGCGTTCCTCGACCGCCAGCGTTCGGATCAGCTGGTTGAGCGCCGCCTTGGAGGCGCGATAGCCGTACCAGCCGCCGAGCTTGTTGTCCGAGATGCTACCGACCCGCGCCGACAGTGCCGCGAACACGCCGCGCCGATCGCGCGGCAGGAGCGGCAGGAAATGCTTGGCGACCAAAGCGGGGCCGACCGCGTTGACCAGGAAGTTGCGCTGCAACCAGTCGCCGTCGAGGTCGCGCCACGTCTTCTCGGGGCCGCGATCGCCCTCGTGGAGCAGGCCGGTCGCGACGAACACCAGGTCCACCCCCGGCGAGACGCGCGCGGCGGCAGCGGCGATGCTCGCCTCGTCGGTCAGGTCGAGCCGGCGGTCGCCGTCGAAGGAGCGCGCGAAGGCATGGACCTCGGCATCCTCCTCGCGCAGCACGTCGACCAGGGCCGCGCCGATCCCGCCCGCCGCGCCGATGACGACCGCCCTCATGCCCGGACGAACCGGAGGCGGTCGGGGGTGCCGGCGTCCGCGTCGAAGCGATAACCGTCGCGGTCGAAGCCGGGCAGGGCGGCGGGATCGTCGACGCGGTGGTCGATCATCCAGCGCGCCATGCTGCCGCGCGCCCGCTTGGCGTGAAAGCTGACGAACCGCGCGTCCGGGCCTTCGCGGAACTCGGCCGTGACGACGCGGACGCCCAGGGGCAGGTGATCCGCGACCGATGCCCAATATTCGTTGCTGGCGAGGTTGAGGATCGTGGTCGATCCGGCGGCTTCCAGCTCGTCGCCGAGCGCCCTGGCGATGCGGTCGCCCCACCAGTCGGTCAGTTTGGCGTGCCGGGGCGCCCAGCGCGTTCCCATCTCCAGCCGATGCGCGCGGATCGCATCGAGCGGGCGGAGCAGGCCGTAGAGCCCCGACAACATGCGAAGCCGCCGCTGCGCGTGCGCCAGCGCCGCCGCGTCCAGGCTATGCGCGTCCAGGCCGACATAGACGTCGCCCGCAAAGGCGAACAAAGCGGGCCGCTCGGGCGCGGTCGCGAAGCCCCGGTAGCGATCGATGTTGAGCGCGGCGAGCGCGGGGGAGATGCGCATCAGCTCGCTCAGCCGCTTGCGCGACAGCCGGGCGGCGGACCGGGCCAGCGTCTCTGCCTCGCCCGCGAAACGCGGCATGGTGGGCGAGCAGGGCGGGGCCGGGCGCTCGAAATCGAGCGACTTGGCGGGGGAAAGCAGGGCGATCATGGGCCGGTGCGACTAGCCGCGCCGGCCCGCGCGTTCAATCGCGGTTCAGTGGGCGGGTCGCAGGAAGCCGTCGGGCCTCGCTTGAACGGAACGCCGCGCCCCGGTACGGGTTCGAGCGTGGTTGAAGGCCGATGCCGCCATGATGGAGATCCGCATGAAGACCCTTTCCCGCGCCCTGCTTTCGGCGCTGTTGCTGACCGGCGTCGCCGGCGGCGCGATCGTCGCCCAGCCCGCCGTCGCGCAGAAGAAGAAGGAAACCGGCCCCAAGCTCAGCCCGGAGGCACTGAAAGCGGCGCAGGCCGCGCAGACGGCGATCGCCGCCAGCGACTTCGCGACCGCGCAGACCGCCCTCACGCAGCTCGATACCGCGGCCAAGACCGATCAGGACCGGTATTTCGCCGCCGCGCTTCGGCTTGAAATGGAGCAGGGGCGGATCCGGGTCGCGCGCCAGGCGAACCCCAACGCGCCCGTCGACCAGAGCCGTCTCGCCGCGCCGCTCGACGCGCTGCTCGCCAGCCCACTGACCGAGCCGTCCAGGAAGGGCCAGATGGCCTATATCCGCGGGCAGCTGGCCTATGAAGCCAAGCAATACCCGCAGACGCTGCAATATTGGAATCAGGCCAAGCAGTTCGGCTACAACGATCCGAATTTCGGCCTGAACATGATGCGCGTGAAGGAGCAGTCGGGCGACACGCAAGGCGCGCTCGCCGATCTCAACGCCGAGCTTCAGCGCACCACGGCCGCCGGCCAGAAGCCCACGGAGGAGCTGTACCGGTACGGCCTGGCGCGCGGCATCAAGCAGCCGGGTCAGGCCCTGCCCTGGATGCAGCGGCTGCTGGTCGCCTATCCGACGGCGAAGAACTGGCGCGACGTGGCGGTGCTCTATGGCCTGCAGCAGGGGTCCGTCGCGACGCTCGACACGCCGCAGAAGATCGACCTGTTCCGCCTGATGCACCACACGCGCTCGCTCGCCGATCAATATGATTATGGCGAATATGCCCAGAAGACCTTCGATCGCGGCCTGCCCGAGGAAGCCAAGCGCATCCTGAACGAGGGGATCGCGGCGGGGAAGATTCCGGCCGCCAACCGTGAATACAAAGCGATGCAGACGGAGATCGGCAAAGCGATCGCCAATGAAAGCCCGCTCGGCCCGCTCGAGACCAAGGCCAAGTCGGCCGGCGACGGCAAGCTCGCGGCGCAGACCGCCGAGGCGTATCTGAGTCAGAACAACAACGCGAAGGCGGCCGAACTCTACCGGATCGCGCTCCAGAAGGGCAACGTCAACGCCGACGAGGTCAATACGCGGCTGGGCATCGCGCTCGCGCGGCAGGGCGACAAGGAAGGCGCTCGCGCGGCCTTCACCGCCGTCAAGGGCACCCCGCGCGCCGATCTGGCACAGCTCTGGATCACCTCGCTCGACGCGCCCGTCACGGCCTGAACCGAGGTTTCGCCTGTGGAGAAGGGCGGTCGCACGGCCGCCCTTTTCTAGTCGGCCCTTTTCTAGTCGGACAGGATCGGGATGCCCGATTCCGACTTGGCGGTCCGGATCGTCAGCGATGTCTTGACGCTCGCGACATTGGGTGCGGGGGTCAGGTGGGTGGTCAAAATCTCCTGGAACGCGCGCAGGTCGGGCGCGACGATCTTGAGAATGAAGTCGATCTCACCGTTGAGCATGTGGCATTCGCGCACTTCGGCGATCTGGGCGACATGGGCCTCGAAGGCGGACAGGTCATGTTCGGCCTGGCTCTTCAGGCTGACCATCGCGAAGACGGTGATCGGATAGCCCAGCCGCGTGCCGTCCAGTTCGGCATGATAGCCCCGAATGGCGCCCGCCTCCTCCAGCGCGCGGACGCGGCGCAGGCAGGGCGGGGCGGTCAGCCCCACGCGTTCGGCCAGATCGACATTCGTCATCCGACCGTCGGATTGCAGCAGCGCCAGGATCTGTCGATCGATACGGTCCAACGTCGTCCAACCTCCACAACAACCCAAAGCGGGCGCAGCAGGCTTTACGTACGTAATAACATTGCGTGCAAGCGCAATTGTCCCACAATGCGACGTGCCGAAACGGACTCTTTGATCAGCTGATTCACGAGGTTAAGGAATCGTTGACGAGGGGCATTCGCCGGCTCGCCCAAGGTCCCATATAGTGCGCTTCGACGACAGTCTCAAAACGGTGCTCAATTCCGATATGGCGGCCGGACATGGTGCGCAGGCGGCCTGGCGGCAGCTTGTCGACCTTGCCGGGCGTGGACGCGTGGCGACCGACGAGCCCGTGCTCGCCCGGCTGCGGATGCTTCGCCAGGCGGTGCCCGTGGCGGTCAGGGCGGCGAGCGCGCGCGCATTGGCCTATGCGCGTCCCGACGCGCTGCTCGTCTCGCTGTTCGCCGAGGACGAACTGGCCGTCGCGGCTCCGGTGCTGCGAACGGCCGAACTCGACGTCGAGGAATGGATCGCCCTGCTCCCGCGTCTCTCGCCCGCGCTGCGCTCGGTGCTGCGCCAGCGCCGCGACCTGGCCCCCCCGGTCGTCCGAGCGCTCGAGAGCCTCGGGTCGGTCGACTTCACCTTACCCCGACCCGAGAGTATCGGGGTCGCGGAGGCGCTGAGCCTGGATGCGGCGATGATCGCAGCGCCCGAGCCCGAGCCGGAGCCCGCGCGGGAGTGCGCTGCGGTTCCCCCGATCGATACGCCGCTCAGCGAGAGTCCGTTCGTGGCACTGGGCGATATCGCGCGCGGGCTGCCCGTCGTCGCCCAAGCGCTTGCCCGGGGCGAGCCCGATGCGCCCCCGCCGCCCGCGCCGGCCGACGGTTTCGCCATCTCGGACCTGGTGGCCCGGATCGAGGCGTTCCGCCGCCGTCGCGACGAGGCGCCGCGCACCGCCCGCGCCGTTCCCGACGCGGTCGCCGCGGCGCTGGGCGAGCATTTTCACTTCGAGACCGATGCGACCGGCATCGTAACCGGAGTGGAGGGCGTGGCGCGCGGCGCCTTGGTCGGGATGTCGATCGCCCATGCGGGCGTTCAGGGCATCGCGCAGGTCGACGGCGTGGCGGCGGGCGGGTTGCGCCGTCGATCGCGCTTCGACGATGCGCGGCTGGAAGTGGGTGGAACCTCCAGCGCGGCGGGATCGTGGCGGCTGACCGGCATTCCCGCCTTTGACGAGCTGAGCGGCCGTTTCATCGGTTTCCGTGGCGCCGGGCGTCGTCCGCGCGCCGACGAAAGCGCCGCGCCGGCGAGATCGGCTGCCGCGCCTAGCCCGGACTCGCTGCGGCAACTCGTCCACGAACTGCGCACGCCGACCAATGCGATCGCGGGCTTCGCCGAGCTGATCGAGACCGAGCTTCTCGGCCCCGTTTCCGCCACCTATCGCGACCGTGCGGCGTCGATCCGGGCGCGTGCGGGCGAGCTGCTGGCCGCGATCGAGGATCTGGATACCGCCGCGCGGATCGAGGTGGGCGCGCTGGAGCTGCGGCCCGGCCCGGTCCCCGTGCAGCCGATGATCGAACGCGTGGTCGCTGATCTGGCGCCGCTGGCGGGCCTGCGCGGGCTGCGGATACTCGTGGATGGCGATACCGATGCGTATGTGGTCGCCGACGACCGCGCGGCGGAGCGTCTGCTGGGCCGCCTGTTCGCCACCCTGGTCGCGGCCGGCGCGGCGGGCGAGACGTTGCGCGCCTCGGTCTACGCCAATCCGTCGACGGTCGAGATCGCGGTCGATCGGCCGCGCAGCCTGGTCGGGCTCGACGGTGAAGCGCTGCTGGCGCTCGATGGCGGCGACGATGCGCCCGACGGGACCCCGTTGCTGGGCACCGGCTTCGCCATCCGCGTCGCGCGCAACCTCGCCGCGGAACTGGGCGGCGCGCTCGAACTCGGGCCCGCGCGCCTGACGTTGCGGCTCCCGACCAGCGTGGATCGGGTGATCGAGCACGCGACGACGATCTGAGGTGGTCGCGGCGGCGGAACGGGGACGCGCCTCGAACGCTGTGTCTGCATGGTCCACGGTTGTTTCGATCCTTGGCGACGGCACGGCCCGTCATGAGCGTCGCGTTCCGCCGCGAGAGCGACGAGGAGCATCTGGAACCTCGCTTCGAACTGCCGATCCCGACGGGTCCGAATCTGGTGACCGCGCGCGGCCTGGCGCTGCTCGCCCGGCGCGTGGCGGATCTGGAAGCGCGGCTGGCGGCAGGGTCGGACGAGGAGCGGAAAGCGGTGGCGCGCGACCTGCGCTATTGGCGCACGCGGTCGATGACCGCGACGCTCGCGCCCCCGCCGCCTGCCGACGAGATCGCCTTCGGCTCGCGCGTGCGGGTACGGGTCAAGGGCGAGGCAAGGGAGATCGAGATCGTCGGCGACGACGAGGCCGAGCCCGCGACGGGCCGCATCGCCTTTTCCTCGCCGCTCGCACGCGCACTGATGGGCGCGATGGCCGGCGAGCATGTCGCGTTCGGCGATGGCGTGGAGGTGATCGAGATCGTCGTGCCACCATCAAAGTGACGATGGTCGGGGAGACAGGATTCGAACCTGCGACCCCCTGGTCCCAAACCAGGTGCGCTACCAGCCTGCGCCACTCCCCGGCACGTTGCCGACGCGCATAGCGAAGCTATGCACGACAAGCAACGTGCCCGGCCGGCCTTGCCAAGCAAAGGCTCACGGATGCTTTTCGGGCCCCGCGCCGCGGCGAACCCGTGTCGTCGAACTGCGCCTGCGCGCCATCGGCCGCGCGGGCCGGTGTCGCTGGGCGGCTTCGCCGCGCCGCGACACCGGCGGGCGGTTGGTGGGCCCGGCAGGACTCGAACCCGCAACCTAGCCGTTATGAGCGGCCAGCTCTAACCATTGAGCTACAGGCCCCACCAAGGCCCGGTTAGCCGAGAACGCCGCATGAAAAAAGGGCGCCCCTGCCATGGCGGGAGCGCCCTTTATCCATCGGAGCCGCGTCATGGCGAAGCCATGCCGTCGGATGCTGCCGGAGGCAGCGCCGGCCGACCTCGGACGTGGCGAACCCCTACAGGTTCTCCGCCACGTCTTCGGCCTGATCGCGGACATTGTCCGCGTCGGCTTCCAGATTCTCCGAAGCGCTCTCGATCGCGGCGGCCGCGTCGGCGTCCGCGACATTCTCCGCCAGGGCTTCCATATTGTCCGCCTGGGCTTCCAGGTCGTCGGCCAGCATGTCGGCGTTCACCTCCACCGCGGTCGCCTCGGGCGATTGCGAGCAGGCGGCGAGCGGCGCGAGGCCGATCGCGGCGAGAAGAAGAAAGCGCTTCACCGAGCCCGGTCGATCAGTTGACGTCGGTCTGGTTGTCGGCATTCTCTTCGACATTGTCGGCCATCGCCTCGGTGTTCTCGGCGGCGTTCTCGAGCGCGTCCTCGGCATTCTCCGTGGTCGCGGCTTCCGACGCGTCCTCGAGATTGTCGGCGGCCGAATGCAGGTTGTCGGCGCGCGCCTCGGCATTGGCTTCGGCGTTCTCGGCCTGCTGCGAGTTGCAGGCGGCGAGCGACAGCAGGCCGGCGGCCGCGATGGCGAAACTGATCTTCTTCATGATGAAACTCCCAAACAGATGCTTCGCAAGCAGCCCCGCTCCCTACGAAGCGTTCTAAATACCCGACCAAATTAGTAGGTCAATAGCGGCCGCCACTTTTCTGCCGCAATTGGAAGCGGTCAGCGCGGCGTCACCGGCCCCAGTTCCTCGGGCGCATAGGCGACGACCGCCAGCATCGCGGTCCAGGCGGCGACGTTCTGCCGCATCTGTTCCGGGTCGACGCGCTCCAGCGTGTCGTCGGGCGTGTGGTGGATGTCGAAATAGCGGTCGCCCGACTGGTTGAGGTCGATCGCGCCCACGCCGAGCTTGAACATCGGCCCCACATCGGCGCCGTCGCCCGCCTTGGCGGTCCCGCGCGGGATCCCGAGCGGCGCGAGGGCAGCGCCGAGCCGGTTGACGACCGCGGCGGCGTTCGCGGGCAGGTTGGTCTCGAACCGCCAGATGCGGTCGGCGCCGAAATCCGATTCGGCGGCGACGGCATGGCGCTCGGTCGCATGGGCCTCGCCGTAAGCGCGGCCGCCGAACACGCCGACCTCCTCCGCGCCGAACCACACCACGCGGATCGTGCGGCGGGGACGTTTGCCCGAATCCATGATGCGCTTGGCGGCCGCGGTGGTGATCGCCACGCCCGACGCGTCGTCGATCGCGCCGGTGCCCAGGTCCCAGCTGTCGAGATGCCCGCCGATCAGGACGATGCCCGCGTCGCGATCGGTGCCGGGCACCTCGGCGATGACGTTGCCCGACATTCCCTGGCCCAGCGTCCGCGGCGTGAGCACCAGCCGCATGGTGACGGGCTTGCCGCGGGCCTCGACGCGCTCGAGCTGCTCGGCGTCGGAATGGGAGAGCGCCGCCGCCGGGATCGGCGTGACATCGGCCGGGAAGTTGGTGCCCCCGGTGTGCGGCAGCCGGTGCTTGTCGGTGCCGATCGATCGGATCACCACGGCGACGGCACCTTTACGCGCCGCCAGCGCCGGCCCGACCCGCCGCGCGACGCCGTAGGCGCCGTAGCTCGATCCGTCCTGCGTGGGCGCCATGGCATGGCCGATATAGGCGATCTTGCCGCGCAGCGACCCGTCGGGCGCGGCGAGCAGGTCGTTATAGTCGCGGAACACCACCACCGGCGCCGTGATCCCGGCGGGCGGGGTCGCGGCCGAATTGCCCAGCGCGGTCAGCGCCAGCTTCTGCGGGTATGGCGCGGTGATCTCCGCCGTTTCGGTCCCGCGTACCCAGACGGGCAGCGCGAACGGCTCCACGCGCACGTTGCGGAACCCGAGCGCCTTGAGCTTGGCGACCGCCCAGGTCCGCCCGCGCGCCTCCGCCTCGGTGCCCGCCAGCCGCTGGCCGACCTCGGTCGTCAGCCCCTCGGTGATCTCATAGGCCAGGTCGTCCTTCAGCGCCGCGTCGCGCAGCCGCGCGATCTCGGGCGGGAGCGTCACCGGCCGCGCGGGCGGGGCGGGGGCCGCCGGCTGGGTGATGACGGGCGTCTGGGCCAGCGCCGGCGCGGCGAGGAGGGTGGAGAGCAGGATGGTTTTGATCATGAGCGGCAGGCTAGGGCGCCCCGCCGCGTTTGCCAACGGCGGGGCCGGCGATTACATGGCGGTCAACCTTCCCGATCCCCTGCCCACAATCCTAGCACGGAGCGCGAGCCGCATCATGGCCGTCCAGTATACCTACGTCATGAAGGGTCTGACCAAGACCTTCCCCGGCGCCAACAAGCCCGTTCTCAACAACATCCACCTGCAGTTCATCCCTTCGGCCAAGATCGCGATCATCGGCCCCAACGGCTCGGGCAAGTCGACGCTGATGAAGGTGATGGCGGGGATGGACCCCGACTTCACCGGCGAGGCCTGGGCCGCCGACGGCATCCGCGTCGGCTATCTGGCGCAGGAGCCGCAGCTCGACCCGACCAAGGACGTGATGGGCAATGTGCGCGACGGCGTGGGCGAGACGGCAGTGCTCGTCGACCGCTTCAACGCGATCTCGGCCGAGATGGGCGATCCCACGGACGCCACCGATTTCGACGCGCTGATGGAGGAGATGGGTGACCTCCAGGCGAAGATCGACGCGGTCGACGGCTGGGCGCTCGACAGCCAGCTAGAACAGGCGATGGAGGCGTTGCGCTGCCCGCCGGGCGACGCCGACGTGACGTTGCTGTCGGGCGGCGAGAAGCGTCGCGTCGCATTGTGCAAGTTGCTGCTCGAAAAGCCCGACATCCTGCTGCTCGACGAGCCGACCAATCACCTCGATGCGGAAAGCGTCGGCTGGCTGGAGAATTTCCTGAAGGAATATGCCGGCAACGTCATCCTCGTCACCCATGACCGGTACTTCCTCGACAACGTCGTCAACTGGGTGCTCGAGCTCGATCGCGGGCGTTACTACACCTATGAGTCCAATTATTCGGGCTATCTCGAAAAGAAGATCAAGCGACTGGAGCAGGAGGAGCGCGAGGAGGCCGGGCGCCAAAAGGCGATCTCCGACGAGCTCGCGTGGATGCGCCAGACCCCCAAGGCCCGGCAGACCAAGTCCAAGGCCCGCATCCGCGCCTTCGACGAGCTGATGGAGAAGCAGGAGAACCGCGTCGCGGGCAAGGCGCAGATCCTGATCCAGCTCCCCGAGCGCCTCGGCGGCAAGGTGATCGAGGCCAAGGGCCTGTCCAAATCCTATGGTGACAAGTTGCTGTTCGAGGGGCTGGACTTCACGCTTCCGCCCGGCGGCATCGTCGGGGTGATCGGCCCCAATGGCGCCGGCAAGTCGACGCTGTTCAAGCTCATCACCGGCAAGGAACAGCCCGACGCCGGCACGATCGAGATGGGCTCCACCGTCAAGCTCGGCTATGTCGACCAGTCGCGCGACGATCTCGATCCCAACAAGAATGTCTGGGAAGAGATCAGCGACAAGCTGGAGATATTCCGCTTCGGCAAGCAGGAGATCGGCACGCGCGCCTATGTCGGCGCGTTCAACTTCAAGGGCGCGGACCAGCAGAAGAAGGTCGGCCAGCTATCGGGCGGCGAACGCAACCGCGTTCACATGGCCAAGATGCTGAAGGAAGGCGGCAACGTCCTGCTCCTCGACGAGCCCACCAACGACCTCGACGTCGAGACGCTCCGCGCCCTCGAAGAAGCGCTGGAAAGCTTCGCGGGCTGCGCGGTCGTCATCAGCCATGACCGCTTCTTCCTCGACCGGCTGTGCACCCACATCCTGGCCTTCGAAGGCGACAGCCATGTGGAATGGTTCGAGGGCAATTTCGAATCCTATGAGGAGGACAAGCGGCGGCGCATGGGCGACGCGGCGGATCGGCCGACGCGATTGGCGTATAAGAAGCTGACGCGGTGAGTGATCTCGAACGGCGGACGCTTGATCGATTGGTGGGGATGACGTCAATCGAAGAGCTTCGCCGTACGATGAAGAACGCGAAAGGCGTATCCGATCTTGTCTACCGCGCCGCGTTTGCACGTCTTGTAGTCGTGTGCGCAAGCGACCACACCGATCCCGTTGCCCGGTCTTGTTGGTCCATGGTCCACACGATTGAGGAGATCAGGCGCGAGGCTGGACGAAAGGCGTGGCGGATGCATCGGCTCCGCCCCAAGATCGGCAGGGAAGGCTAGCGAGCCGCGCTGGAGTATTGCGCTCGCAATCGAACGGACGGCCTCGACGAAGTGCTGGGCTATGGTCTGCCGGAGTATACAGCCGAGGCCATCGTGCTTCGACATCCCGAGGCGTTCTCAGCCGAAACGCGGGATATTGCGCGCGAGCGGCTATCCGGATTCGGTATCGATGTGGATAAGCTCTTGGATCGTCATAAGGCTACCAACATGGGCGAACTCGGATGGGCGGCGTTCAAAGCACATCTGTGTCGATAATTATGTCGTCCAGCGTGGCCGCGCTTATTGATTGTCCGAAGATGGTCTTGTCGTGTCGCTGATAGATCTCCCCCGAGGGCGACCACATCCGATGAATCACGCGCCCATTCACGTCCGCTACCCAATATTCGGGGACACCGGCGGCCGCATAGATGCGCTGCTTGCTGCCAAGGTCCACAGGCAACGTCGTGTCGGATACTTCGAGGGCCAGCCTGATCTTCTGAACCGGAAGCAGGCCTCCATCGTTCGGAGGACCGACTGCTAGGTTCGGCTCGACACGCGACCGGTTCTCGATAACGACTGTCGGCGTTACGTAGGTCCGCAGACTACTTCCCGCCGCTCGCAATGCGGCCCACAACCGCCCTTGCAGTTCCGCTTGGGCCGCCGCGTGCCGACTGTGGATGGCGTTCAAAACCCAGATTTCCCCATCCAATAACTCCGCCCGGGCATAGTCGACGAACGCGCCGCTCTCCTCCAGCACCAGAAAATCCTGAACGCGGACTTTCCATACCTTCTGCTCAACCGGAATTGCGATCACTTCGTGAACGGTCATGTCTTCGCCTCCAACGGGCAACCCGACGCGATCCTACAGCGCCCGAACCTGCCGGTCCACGAGCCCATCACCGCACCCGCTTCACCCACAACGCATTCTCCCGCCGGTCCACCTGGAACTCCGGAACCGACTCGATCAGGTCGCTCAATCGCTTGAACCCGTAATTGCGCGCGTCGAAGCTGGAGCGGTTGCCGGCGAGCTGGCCCATGACCGACAAATTGGCGAAGCCCTTGGCGTCCTTCTTCACCGAGTCGTACGCGTCGACCAGCAGCTTGAGCAAAGCGGGGTCGACCTTGGCACCCTTGCCGGAGCGGATGGCCGGGGGGAGCGCGTCGAAGATGGGGACGGGTTCGGCGTCAATGTCGGACGGGGCCGACGCGCGTTCGGCGGGCTGGTCGAGGGGCGGCTCGGGCTCGTCGACGGTGATCGCGCCGACATCGATGAAGCGGGTGCACGCCGCCCGGAACGCGGCGGGGGCGCGGCTGGAGCCGAAGCCGTACACCTCCAGCCCGTCCTGGCGCAGCCGGGTCGCCAGCGGCATGAAGTCGCTGTCCGACGACATGATCCCGAACGCGCTGATCCGGCCGCGAAAGGCCAGGTCCATCGCGTCGATCGTCATCTTCATGTCGGTGGCGTTCTTGCCCTTGGTCAGGTCGAACTGCTGCTGCGGCTCGATGGCGTAGCGCAGCGCCACGTCGCGCCAGCCCTTCAGCCCGGGCTTGGACCAGTTTCCATAGGCGCGGCGGACATTGACCGTCCCCAGCTCGGCCAGGACGGTCAGCACGGGGTCGATCGCCGAGGGCTGGGCGTTGTCGGCGTCGATCAGCAGGGCGACGTTGCGGGTGGGCTCGTTCATGGAACCCACCCTGTAACGATCGCCGGGACAGGGCAAGGTCAGCCCGTCATGTCGCGCGGCTTGCCCGTCCTGAATGCCTGGTTGTTGTGGATATCGTCCTCCTTTTGCGGGCGGACCAGCGCGTCGGGCTCGCTGACCGCCACCTCCTCTGACTGGCTGGCGACGTCGCGCTGCAGGTTGCCGCCGCTCGTGCCACCCTGGCCGGGGGTGGGATCGGCGGCGGCTGCGTCGATGATCTCGTGATCGTCGTGATCGCGGGCCGAAGTCGTGCGGGGATTTTCCATGATGCTTCTCCTTCTCGCCCGCAGAACGGCCGGGGGAAGGCGGGCGTTCCTCATCCCGCCGGGTAGGACAGGGCGATCACCTCATATTCGCGCTCGCCCGTCGGCAACTCGACGCGCCTCACGTCGCCGACCGCCGCGCCGCGCAGGGCCCGCGCGATCGGCGAATTCCAGCCGACCCGGCCCGTGCCCGCGTCGGTCTCGTCGTCGCCGACCAGTGTCAGCACGCGTTCGCGATCATCTGCGTCGGCGACGGTGACGGTCGCGCCGAACCACACCCGCGACCGGTCTTCCTGCGCGGCGGGATCGACCAGCTTGGCCGCCTTCATCCGCCGGGACAGGAAGCCGAGCCGCCGGTCGATCTCGCGCAGCCGCTTGCGACCATAGATATAGTCGCCATTCTCCGACCGGTCGCCATTGCCCGCCGCCCAGGCGATCGTCTCGACCAGCTTGGGCCGTTCGTCGCCGAGCAGCTGGTCATATTCGCGGCGAAGCGCGCTGTACCCTGCCGGCGTGATATAGTTCGGGCGATCCATGCGGGCCGCTCAGCCCACCCGCGCGCCCCGACCCAGATACCAGCTCAACCGCGTGTCGCCCCGGCTGCGCGCGCGCGCCGGGTTGAGCAGGTCGTACACCACCGCGTTCTCCAGCACCCGCTGGACATAGTTGCGCGTCTCGGTGAACGGGATCGCCTCGACCCAATCGACCGTGTCGACCGCGCCGGTGCGCGGGTCGCCGTTGAGGCGCAGCCATTTGTTCACATTGCCCGGCCCGGCATTATAGGCCGCGATGGCGAGCGGATAGCTGCCGTAATTGGCGTACATCCGGTCGAAATAGCTCGACCCGAGCATGATCGACAGGTTCGGATCGGCGGTCAGGCTGTCGAGCCCGGTGAAGCTGACCCCGATCTTCCCCGCCTGCTCGCGCGCGGTGCCCGGCATCAGCTGCATCAACCCGCGCGCGCCGGCCGAGCTCATCGCGGTGCGGTCGAACTGCGATTCCTGGCGCGTGATGGCATGGATCACGACCCAGTTGCGCTCGTAGCCCGTCGGCACGGGCACCGTCGGAAAGCCCGCGGCGGAATAGGTGGTGAGGCCGTTCTGCGCGGCCGTCCGGCTCGCCATCACCGCCAGGTCGGGCCGTGCCAGGCTGCGCGAGAGCTCGACCGCGAGAAGCTGGTCGGTGTCCGTCTCGATCCCCTCGGCGATCCGGCGGATGAACGCCGTCTGGTCCTGCCGCGCCCCGATCTGCCCCAGGAAACGCGCCGCGCGCACCAGCTCACGCGCGTCCCAGGCCGCGCGCGTGGCGGGCGGGACGGGCACGCCGACCGGCGCCGCCGGCGGCTGAAGCGGGCGGCCGAGCCGTTCCAGCGCGAGTTGGCCATAATATTGCTCGCGATACCCGGCCGTGCGCTCGAACAGCGGCGTCGCCTCGGCCATGCGTCCTGCCTGCGCGGCGGCGCGCGCGGCCCAGTAGAAGCCCTTGGCGCGCGTCTGGGGCGATTTGACGCCGCGACCATAGCGGTCGAACATCACCGACGCGTCGGCGGGACGGCCGATCTTCATCGCCGACTGGCCCGCCAGCCAGGCCAGGCTCGTATAATCGTCCCGCTCGCCATAGGGCTTGGACGAGATGTCGGTGCCGACCGGATAGGCGTCGTCGATCTGGCGCGCGATGTCATAGGCGAGCTGGTGCTGCCCGTCGGCCGATGCCGCGCGCGCATTGGTCAGCAGCACCTCGTACCAGCGCTCGACATTGCCGGGCCGCTGGACGAGCTGGCGCGGGCGGGCGAGCCAGGTCCGCGCGCTCGGCCCCGCGCCGTTGTCGCGCAGCCAGGTCGCGCGATCGGCGACATAGCCCGCGTCGCTCCGGTATAGCTCGGCGGTATTCGTCGCCAGCTCGGCGGCGTTCGCGGCGTTGCTCCGCAATGCCAGCCGCGCCTCCAACACGGGCCGCCGCGCGGGCGAGGTGAGCGGCATCGCCCGCGCGGCGGCGCTCGTCGACCCGGCCCAGAGCAGCGCGTCGACCCGCGCGTCGTGATCCTCCGGGGTCAGCGCGAAACCGAAGGTCGACAGGACGAGGCTTTCGTCGGCGGCGGGCAGCGCGCCCATCCGCCACGCCCGCCGCGCCTCGTCACGCGCCCGCGCGGTGTCGCCCGTCGCCGCCAGCGCACGGGCATGGGCGACGGTGCCGGACGCGGAGGTCGGGGGGAAACGGCGG
The DNA here is from genome assembly GCF_036388435.1 of Sphingomonas sp. Taxonomy (GTDB): domain Bacteria; phylum Pseudomonadota; class Alphaproteobacteria; order Sphingomonadales; family Sphingomonadaceae; genus Sphingomonas. Next base: position 167,161 of record NZ_DASVRV010000053.1, on the reverse strand, counting down.
AAATAGGCGACGACGCTCGCGGGCGAGGCGATCCCGGCCTGGCGCTCGGCCGCGCGCCGGTTCGCCCCCTCGTTCGGCCAGCCCGGATGGGCGAGCAGAAAGCGCGCATAGCTGTCGAAGGGCAGGGCGTCGGTCTGCCCGATCGCACGCCATTCGGCGATCGCCGACGCGATCGACCGGTCGTTCGCCGGCGTGCCGGCGACGGGAGCGACGACCTGCGACGGATAGCCGGTCCACCCGCCCGGCGAGGCGCCGGTGACCTGGGCGAGCACGGCGAGGACGGCAGTCGATTTGAGGAGCGTTGCGATCATGTGGACAGGATAGGCCACTCACCCGTATCTGTCCTGAACGAAATCGCGCGGTTCGGCGCGTAAGGAGCGGACTCCACCCATGTTTTCCGGATCGATCCCCGCGCTCGTCACGCCCTTCGCGGCCGATGGCGCGTTCGACGAAGCGGCGTATCGCGACCTGATCGAATGGCAGATCGCCGAAGGGTCGTCGGCTTTGGTGTCCTGCGGCACGACCGGCGAGGCCGCGACCCTGTCGGCGACCGAGCATTTCCACGTCGTCGCGGTCTGCGTCGGCCAGGCGCGGGGGCGCGTGCCGGTGATCGCGGGCGCGGGTTCGAACGACACGCGGGTCGCGGTCGACAACCTCCACGCCGCCAAGGCGGCGGGGGCCGACGCAGCGCTGATGGTCCCGCCCTATTATAACCGCCCCAGCCAGGACGGGATCGCCCACCACTTCGCGACGATGGCGGACGCGGCGACGCTGCCGATCATCCTCTACAACGTCCCCTCGCGTACCGTGACCGACATCCTGCCCGCCACGCTCGCCCGGATCGTCCAGGCGCATCCGGGCGTCTTCGTCGGCGTCAAGGATGCCAGCGGCGTCCTAGCGCGCGTGTCGGAGCACCGCGCGAGTCTAGGCGCGGATTTCTGCCAGCTGTCGGGCAATGACGACCTTGCGCTCGCCTTCAACGCGATGGGCGGGGTGGGGTGCATATCCGTCTCGGCCAATGTCGCGCCGCGGCTGTGCGCCGAGTTCCAGGCCGCGTGCCAGGCGGGAGACCATGCCCGCGCGCTGGAATATCAGGACCGCCTTTTTCCGCTTCACACGGCACTATTCACCGACGCCTCGCCCGGCCCGGTGAAATACGCCATGACCCGCGTCCGCCCCGGCTTTCCCGAAACGCTCCGCCCGCCGATGACCTGGCCGGGCGACGCGTCGCGCGCGGCGGTCGACGCGGCGCTGGCCCATGCCGGGCTTGTCTAGTCCGGGTCGGATCCGTCCTCCGGCACGCCCGCGTCGCACGCCCGCGCCGCCCCGCCGCACCCCGCTTCCGTTCTCCGGGGCGCTCCCCTACATGCGGCCTATGTCGCGTCCCAAGCCCGCCACCTTCGACAAGCGCAAGATCGTCGCCGAAAACCGGCGCGCGCGGTTCGAATATTCGATCGAGCAGACGTTCGAGGCCGGGATCGCGCTGACGGGGACCGAGGTCAAGTCCCTGCGCTTCGGCGAGGGATCGATCGCCGAATCCTATGCCGAGGTGAAGGGTGCGGAGGTGTGGCTCGTCAACTCCAACGTCCCCGAGTTCAGCCACGGCAACCGCTTCAACCACGAGCCCAAGCGCCCGCGTAAACTCCTCCTTCACGAGCGCGAGATCAAGAAGCTGCATGGCGGGGTCGCGCGCGAGGGGATGACGTTGGTGCCGCTGTCGGTCTATTTCAACGGCCAGGGCCGCGCCAAGGTCGAGCTCGCGCTGGCCAAGGGCCGCAAGGACCATGACAAGCGCGAGCATATCAAGGAACGCGAGTGGAAGCGCGACGCCGCCCGCATCATGCGCGACCGCGGATGACCGCCACCGCCCGCCTGGGCATGTGGAAGCGCGCGGCCGCCTGGGGCCACCGCAACATGCCCACGCGCGAGAGCATGGAACGCAGCCGCCTGCTCCGCCCTGTCGCGCACCGCGTCCTTCACCCCGCTTTGTGGCGCGCGACGCGGCGTTCGGTGCCGCGCGGCGTAGCGTTGGGCATGGTGACGGGCATCCTGTTTCCCGTCGCGCAGATCGCCTTTTCCGCGCTGCTCGCCTTGCCGCTTCGCGCCAACATTCCGGCGGCGGCGCTGACGACCTTCATCACCAACCCGTTCACGACGCCGTTCCTGTGGATCGTCGCCTATTTCATCGGCGAATGGGTGCTGCGCGTCGACCGCCACGTGCCGGGCGATCTGGCGGCGGGCGCCGCGCAGCAGATCGGGGAGAAGATCGGCTGGGTCCCCTGGTTGATGGAGAAGGGCGCGGTCGCGGCGCTCGGCATCGTGATCCTGACCGCCGTCCTCGCGGCGCTCGGCTATGCGCTGTCGGCGCTGGGCTGGCGGCTCTGGATCGCGCGCAAATGGCGGCACCGGCGCGTCGCGCGGGACGAACTGCACGGCACGATTGACGAGGCGTCCTAGTCGGGTAGAACACGGGGCATCCTCCTCCATCCAAGGATGTTCGATGCGGAAGTCGCTTCTCGTCACCTCGCTGCTCGCCACCGTCACGGTCGCGGGCATCGGCTATGCCCAATCGGGCGCACCTACGGCTCCGGCATTGCGCCCGGCGGCGGCCCGGCCGACCTCCGTGCCCGGCAAGCCCCAGCTCGGCAGCTTCGGCGTCGACCTCACCGCGATGGACCGGACCGTCGCGCCGGGCGACGACTTCTACAAGTTCGTCAACGGCCGCTGGATGGACCGGACCGAGATTCCCGCCGACCGGTCGAGCTGGGGCGGCTTCGGCATCCTGCGCGACCTGTCGGATCAGCGCACCCGCGCGCTGATCGAGGACGTCGCTCGCCAGCGCAACGCCCCCGGCTCGGCCGGCGAGAAGGTCGGCGTAGCCTATGCCAGCTTCATGGACGAGGCCGCGATCGAAGCAAAGGGCGCCGCGCCGCTCAAGCCCTATCTCACGGCCATCGACGCGATCGCCACCCCGGCCGATCTCGCCACCGCCTTTGCGGTCGCGACCCGGCGCGGGATCGACGTGCCGATCGGTGCGGGCGTCCAGCAGGACCTGAAGGACAATAGCGTCTACACCGTCTATACCGGGCAGGGCGGTCTCGGCCTTCCCGACCGGGACTACTACCTCGTCGACAATCCCAAATTCGTCGAGGTGCGCGCGAAATACGTGCCGCACATCGCGACCATGCTCCGCCTCGCCGGCCGTCCCGATCCCGAGGGTGCCGCCCGGCGCATCTTCGAGCTGGAGAAGCAGATCGCCCAGGTCCACTGGACCCAGGTCGAGAACCGCCAGATCGAGAAGATCTACAACCCCGTGCCCACCGCCGAACTGGCGAAGCGGATGCCCGGCTTCGACTGGGCGACGCTGCTGACCGCGCTGCGCATGCCCAGCCAGCCCCAGGTGATCGTGGCCCAGCCCTCCGCGCTGACCGCGACCGCGAAGATCGTCGGCGTCACGCCCCTGTCGACCTGGAAGGAATATCTCGCCTTCCACACGATCAGCAACGCGTCGCCGATGCTGCCCAAGGCGTTCGTGAACGAGAATTTCGCATTCTACGGCACCACGCTGTCGGGCACCCCGCAGCTGCGCGACCGGTGGAAGCGCGGCGTGTCGGTGGTCAACGGGTCGATGGGCGAAGCGGTGGGCGAGCTCTACGTCCAGCGCTACTTCACCCCCGACGCCAAGGCCAAGGCCGACGAGCTGGTCAAGAACCTCGTCCGGGCGATGGACGCGCGCTTGGCCAAGCTGGAGTGGATGGCGCCTGAGACCCGCGTCAAGGCCCGCGCCAAGCTCGCGGCGTTCACGCCCAAGATCGGTTATCCCGACAAGTTCCGCGACTATAGCGCGCTGCGGATCGTAGCCGGCGACCCGCTCGGCAATGCGGAGCGGGCGGCGAACTTCGAATATGATCGCCAGCTCGCCAAGGTCGGCAAGCCGGTCGATCGGTCCGAATGGTTCATGACGCCGCAGACGGTCAACGCCTACGCCAACCCGCTGCTGAACGAGATCGTCTTTCCCGCCGCGATCCTCCAGCCGCCCTTTTTCGATCCCAACGCCGACGCGGCGGTCAATTACGGCGGCATCGGCGCGGTGATCGGCCATGAGATCACCCATCACTTCGACGATCAGGGCCGCAAATTCGATCCCCAGGGCAATGTCGCGGAATGGTGGACGCCGCAGGACGTGGCGCGCTTCAAGACCTATACGGACCGCGTGGTCGCGCAATATTCGACCTATGAGCCGATCCCGGGCGGCAAGGTGAACGGCGAGCTGACCCTGGGCGAGAACATCGCCGACCTGGCTGGCGCGACCATCGCCTATGACGCGTACAAGCTGTCGTTGAATGGTCGCCCCGCGCCCGTGATCGACGGCTTCACCGGCGACCAGCGCTTCTTCCTGGGCTTCGGCCAGGTCTGGCAGACCAAGGCGCGCGAGGCGTCGATCCGCCAGCAGCTCACCACCGACCCGCACACGCCCGGCAATTTCCGCGCCTATGCCGTGCGCAACCTCGACCCCTGGTACGCGGCCTTCGACGTGAAGCCGGGCCAGGCCTATTATCTGCCGCCCGCTCAGCGCATCAAGGTCTGGTGATCCATCGATCCTCCCCGAGATCGAACTCGGGGAGGATTTGATTGCGCGGTCGGGTCGACCATGGTGAACAGCGCATCATGGCTTCCGCCCCCACCATCATCGCCCCGGTCCGCAGCGCGACCATCACGACCGGCGTCGCGGCGGTCCTCGCCGCCGCGCTCGTCCTGTTCCTGACCGGCAGCCCGGTCGCGGCGGCCGGGTTCCTGGCGGCCGGTCTGATCGCGGGCGGGGCGGTGATCGCCTGGCGCCTGCTCGCGCCGCGACGCGCCGACGCGGATGCGCGCGCGACGGACTGGGACCTGGTGCGCGGGATCGCCCAGGCCAGCGACGACGCCGTCGCGGTGACCGACCGCGCCGGCCGCCTGGTCTGCGCCAATGACGGGTTCGAGGCGATGTTCGGCGGACTGCCCGTGCCTCCCGGCTTGCCGCTCGACGAAGCGGGGGTGAACGCCCTCGGCGCGGCCGGACGCGCGGCGTGGCGCGACGGGCGGGGCGGGGCCGAACGGCTGCGCTCCGGGGCCGCGCTGCTCGCCGCGACCGTCACCCGGGCCGGGGTGGAGGCCGACATGCTCGTGTGGCGCTTTCGTGCGGACCGCGACTATGATCTCGGCCGCACCGTCGCCGAACTGCTCACCGGTGAAACGGGCACCCGATTGGGTCATGCAGGGATCATGGCCGCGCTGATCGGCCCGGATGGCCGCGTGCGTGCGGCCAACCCGGTGCTCGCCCACCGCGCCACCGGCCGTACCGAAGGCGCGATCGAGGGGCGCGACTTCGCCCGCCACCTCATCACCGACAGCCGCGGGCTCGTCCGCTTCGAACGCGAGGGGCTGGAAGGGCACCCGCTGCGCATCGTCCAGGTGCCGTTCCTCGACGGCGAGGACGCCCCCATGCTCGTGGCCCTGCTCGACGACGAGGAAGACGCGCCCGCCATCGGCGCCAGCGCGTCGGCGCATGTCCGCAGCCTCGTCTCGCTCATGCCCTTCGGCATGGCGCTGGTCGACCGGGACGGCCGCTTTCTCCAGATGAACGACGCCTTCACCCGGGCGGCCGGGGTCAAGTCGGACGCGCCGCCGCTCTATCCCGGCGATCTGGTCGTGCGCGAGGACAAGGGCGCGGTCGCCGACGCGATCCGCCGCTTCGCGGGCGGGGCGACGCATTCGACCGACATGGCGGTCCGTCTCGCCCATCATCCCGACGAACCCGTCGCGCTGACGATCGCGGGCGCGCGCGGGCTGGGCGACGCCGCCGTGCTCCTGTCGCTCAAGGACAATTCGGAGGAAAGCCGCCTGAAGCGCGAGGTGGCGCAGGCGACGAAGATGCAGGCGGTGGGCCAGCTCGCGGGCGGCGTCGCCCATGACTTCAACAACATCCTGACCGCGATCATCGGCTATTGCGACCTGATGCTGATGCGCCACTCGCCCGGCGACAGCGACTATGACGACATCCAGCAGATCCGCGCCAACTCGAACCGCGCCGCCGCGTTGACGCGCCAGTTGCTCGCCTTTTCGCGCCAGCAGACGCTCCGGCCGCAACTGCTCCAGCTCCCCGACGTGGTGTCGGAGGTGTCGAACCTGCTTAATCGGCTGATGGGCGAACTCGTCACGCTGGACGTCCATCACGGCCGAAATCTGGGCCCGGTGCGCGCCGATCCGGGGCAGCTCGAACAGGTCATCGTCAACCTCGCGGTCAACGCGCGCGACGCGATCCTGCAAAGAAACCCGCGCGGCGGCGGCACGCTGACGATCACGACACGCGCCGTCCCCGCGACGGAGGTCCGGCGCCTCCAGCACGACGTGCTCCCGGTCGCGGATTACACGGCGCTGGAGGTCAAGGATAATGGCAGCGGCATCCCGCCCGCCGATCTTCCCAAGATCTTCGAGCCCTTCTTCTCCACCAAGGAACTCGGCAAGGGCACGGGGCTGGGGCTGTCCACCGTCTACGGCATCGTCAAGCAATCGGGCGGCTATATCTTCGCCGAGTCGGAGCCGGGGCACGGTGCGACCTTTTCCATCTTCCTGCCGGTCCATGCCTCGGCCGGGCCGGTCAAGGCGGCGCCCGCCAAGCCCGCGGCCAAGCCCGCCGACCTGTGGGGGTCGGGGACGATCCTGCTCGTCGAGGACGAGGACATGGTCCGCGCCGTCGCCGAGCGCGCGCTGACGCGCCAGGGGTACAGCGTGCTGGCGGCGGAGAATGGCGAGGTCGCGCTCGACCTGCTGGAGCGGAGCGGGCGGCCCGACCTGCTGATCTCCGACGTGGTCATGCCGACCATGGACGGCCCCACCATGGTCCGCCACGTTCGCGAGAAATATCCCGACCTGCCTATCGTGTTCATGTCGGGCTATGCCGAGGAGCAGCTCCGCAAGTCGATCGATCTCGACAATGTCGTCTTTCTGCCCAAACCGTTCTCGGTCCAGCAGCTGGCCGAGGTGGCGCGCGACGCGATGGCGGGGCGGTGACGCGCCCGAATCGGCCCAACCGCTTGAACACCGGCCCATTTGCGCCCGCGCGAAAGCCCGCTATGCACCAGCCCCGATGACTTCTCCCAAGCGTATCCTTATCGTCGAAGACGAGCCCCTGATCGCCATGATGCTCGAGGACTTCCTCGAACTTCTCGACAAGGAGGTCGCCGGCACCGCCGATTGCGTCGCGGCGGCCATGCCGCTGATCGACGGCGCCGACGCGGCGATCCTCGACGTCAATCTGCGCGGCGGCGAGAAGAGCGGCCCGATCGCCGAGGAGCTGGCGTTGCGCGGCGTACCTTTCGTCTTCGCGACCGGCGGTTCCGAGGATTCGGTGGCCGAGAAATTCCGCGATCGGCCGCGCCTGATGAAGCCGTTCACGATGGACGGCGTGCAAAAGGCGCTCGACGCTCTCTGATCGTCTCCCCTCCCTGACACGGGGAGGGAAATGACGCCGGGGCTAGCCAACCCGCCTGTCCCGAAGCATAGCCGCACCATGCCACATGTCTTCGACAAGTCGCGCCTTCCCAGCCGCCACGTGTCGGTCGGGCCCGAGCGCGCCCCGCACCGCTCCTATTACTACGCCATGGGCCTGAGCGAGGAGGAGATCGCGCGACCCTTCGTCGCGCTCGCCTCCGCCGGCAACAATTCGGCGCCGTGCAACACCACGCTCGACGCGCAGGCCGACGCCGCGCAGGCGGGCGTGACCGCCGGCGGCGGAATGCCGCGGCGGTTCAACACCATCACCGTCACGGACGGCATCGCCATGGGTCACCAGGGGATGAAGTCGTCGCTGGTCAGCCGCGAGGTCATCGCCGATTCGGTCGAGCTGTCGGTGCGCGGCCATTGTTACGACGCGCTGGTGGGCTTTGCGGGGTGCGACAAGTCGTTGCCCGGCATGATGATGGCCATGCTGCGCCTCGATGTCCCGAGCATCTTCGTCTATGGCGGGTCGATCCTGCCCGGCCGCTTCCACGACCGGGACGTGACGGTGGTCGACGTGTTCGAAGCGGTCGGTGGATACGCGGCCGGCAATTGCCCGCTCGACGAGCTCACCGCGCTGGAGAAGGTCGCATGCCCCGGCGACGGCGCATGCGGCGGCCAGTTCACCGCCAATACCATGGCCTGTGTCGGGGAGGCGATCGGACTATCGTTGCCGAACAGCAACATGGTGCCGGCCCCTTACAGCACGCGCGAGCAGATCGCGGTGGCGGCGGGCGCGCAGGTGATGGAGCTGGTCGCGGCCAATATCCGCCCTCGCGATATCTGTACGCGCCAGGCCTTCATCAACGCGGCCCGTGTCGTCGCCGCGACCGGCGGCTCGACCAACGCCGCGCTCCACCTGCCCGCCATGGCGCATGAGGCGGGCATTGCGTTCGACCTGTTCGACGTCGCCGAGGCGTTCAGGTCGACGCCCTATCTCGCCGACCTCAAGCCCGGCGGGCGGTATGTCGCCAAGGACATGTACGAGGCCGGCGGCGTCTACATGCTGATGAAGACCATGCTGAGCGGCGGCTTCCTCGATGGCGACTGCCTGACCGTGACCGGCCGGACGCTGGGCGAGAATATCGACCGGGTCACCTGGAATCCCGACCAGAAGGTCATCTACGACGTCAAGGCGCCGATCAGCCCCACCGGCGGCGTGGTCGGCCTGCGCGGCACGCTTGCGCCTGAGGGAGCGATCGTGAAGGTCGCCGGGCTCCATCGCCTCCAATTCGCCGGTCCCGCCCGCGTCTTCGATTGCGAGGAGGACGCCTTTGCCGCAGTCGAGCGGCGCGACATCGCCGAGGGCTCGGTCGTGGTCATCCGGTACGAGGGCCCCAAGGGCGGGCCGGGGATGCGCGAGATGCTGTCCACCACCGCCGCGCTCTACGGATTGGGCCTCGGCGAGAAGGTCGCGCTGATCACCGACGGCCGTTTCTCCGGTGGCACGCGCGGCTTCTGTATCGGCCATGTCGGGCCGGAAGCCGCCGATGGCGGTCCGATCGCGCTGGTCGAGGACGGCGACCCGATCCGCATCGATGCCGAGGCTGGGACGATCGACCTCGACATCGCCGAAACGGTTCTCGCCGGGCGTCGCGCCCGCTGGATGCCCCGCGTCAATGACTACGGCTCCGGCGCGCTCTGGCGCTACGCGCGCAATGTCGGGCCAGCCTATCAAGGTGCCGTGACCCATCCCGGCGCGATCGCGGAGACGCACGTCTATGCCGATATCTGAGCGCGTCGGCGGGTGGGCTGCCCTGGTCCTGCTCGCCGCCTGCTCCGAGCAAAGCACCGCCGAGCGTGAGGCGGAGGCCCGGGTCGAGCGTCCCACCGTGATCACGGAGACGAACCACGTCTTCTGCGCGCATCCGGGAGACGAGATGGCCTCGAACTGCACGATCGAGCGCTATCGGACGGACCAGGGGTTGGTGCTGACCGTCCGTCATCTCGATGGCGCTTTCCGCCGCTTGGCGGTTACCACCGACGGACGCGGCATCGTGGCCGCCGATGGGGCCGAGCCCGCGCGTGTCACGATCCTCGATGCGAATCGGATCGAGGTGGCGATCGGCGGCGACCGTTACCAGCTACCGGCGACCGTAGGGGAGCAGGTCGCCCGGCCATGATTCGGATCGACGGCCAGCCGATCCTCACCGCCGCCGCGATGCGCGCGGCGGAAGAGGCGGTCATGGCGGCGGGCACGACGGTCGACACGCTCATGGCGCGCGCGGGGGACGGCGTGGCCGGCGCCGTGCGCCGCCTCGCCGCCGGATCGGAGGTGCTGATCCTGTGCGGCCCGGGCAATAATGGCGGTGACGGCTATGTCGCCGCGACCGCGCTCGCCCGCACGGGTCATTCCGTCCGCGTCGCCGCGATCGGCGAGCCGCACACCGATGCCGCCCGCCGCGCCCGTTCGGGCTGGACCGGCCCCGTCGAGTCGCTCACCGACGCGGCGCCGGCGCCGATAGTCGTCGACGCGCTGTTCGGCACCGGCCTGACCCGGCCGCTCGGCGACGATTTGGTCCAGGCGCTTCACCGCCTGGCCGACCGGGCGCAGTTCCGCATCGCCGTCGATCTGCCGAGCGGGGTGGCGACCGATGACGGCTCCGTCGCGAGCATACCGCCCCGCTTCGACCTGACCCTGGCGCTCGGCGCGCTCAAGCCCGCGCACCTGCTCCAGCCCGCCGCCCGCTATGCCGGAGAACCGCGCATTGTCGACATCGGCGTCCCTGTCGCGAGCCGAGTCGCCGCGCTCGCCCGGCCGTTACTGCCGGAACCCGGACCCGATGCGCATAAATTCACCCGCGGCCTCGTCGCGGTCGTCGCCGGCGCGATGCCGGGCGCCGCGTCGCTCGCCGCCGAAGCCGCGGCCCATGCGGGCGCCGGCTATATCCTGCTGTTCGGAAGCGAGGCCGCCGGCCCGCACGCGATCGTCCGCCGACCCTGGACTCCCGACGCCCTTCACGACCCCCGCATCGGCCCGCGCATCGGCGCCGTCGTGATCGGCCCCGGTCTCGGCCGTGACGCGGACGCGCGCGAAAAGCTCGCCGCCGCTCATGCCTCCTCCCAGAAACTGGTAGTCGATGGCGACGCACTTCGCCTGCTCGACGCGGACGAACCGCGAACCGCCGCCACCATCCTGACGCCTCATGCGGGCGAGTTCGAACATCTGTTCGGTGCGGGGCAGGGCGGCAAGATCGCCCGCGCCCAGGATGCCGCCCGCCGCACCGGCGCGGTGGTGGTCTTCAAGGGCGCCGACACGGTGATCGCCGCGCCCGACGGCCGCGCGGCCGTCGGCGCGTCACCGAGCCACTGGCTCTCCACGGCCGGCACGGGCGACGTACTTGCAGGCACTTGCGGCACGATGCTCGCATCGGGTCTCGATCCGTTCCAGGCGGCGAGCGCGGCGGTCTGGCTCCACGGCGAGGCCGCGCGCCGGCTCGGCCCCGCCTTCGTCGCCGACGACCTCGCCCGCGCGCTCTCGGCCGCCCGCGCGTGAGCGAGGTCGTCCGCATCGCCGCCCAGGGTGACGGGGTCGCCGCCGACGGCCGCCACGCGCCCTTCGCCGCGCCCGGCGACACGCTGACCGGGACGGGCGAGATCCTGCCCGGCCCGCATCACCGGCAGCCGCCCTGCCGCCACTTCCCCGAATGCGGCGGCTGCCAGCTCCAGCATCTCGACGATGCGAGCTATGCCGATTTCATCGCCGACCGCATCGCCGCGGCATTGGCTTCGCAGGGCCTGTCCGCCCCGATCCGCCCCGCGATCCTGTCGCCCCCCAATACCCGCCGCCGCGCCACCCTTCATGCGGAAGCGCGGGGCGGGCGCGTCCTGCTCGGCTTCGCGGCGGAGAAGAGCCATGCGATCGTCGACATGCGCGAATGCCACATCCTCGCGCCCGAGCTGTTCGCGCTCGTGCCGCCCCTGCGCGTCCTACTCCAGCGACTCGCGCTGCGCGGGCGCGGCGACGTTCACCTGTCGATCGCCGACCAGGGTGTCGACATCCTGCTCACCGGCCTGCGCCCCGACGGCCTCGCCGCCGCCGACGCGATCACCGCCTTTTGCGAGCGGCACCGCGTCGCGCGCCTGTCGGTCGACGACGGCCTCGGTCCGGAAACGCGCTGGGAACCCGAGCCGGTGACCGTGACGTTGGGCGGCATCCCCGTGCCCTTTCCCCCATACGGCTTTCTTCAGGCCACGCGCGAGGGGGAGGCGACGCTCGTCGCGGCCGTTCGCGAGGCCATCGGCACGGCGCGCATCACCGCCGATCTGTTCGCAGGTCTCGGCACCTTCGCGCTGGCACTCCCCGGCCGCGTCTACGCCGCCGAGAGCGCGCGCGAGGCCGTGTTGGCGCTCAAGGCCACCGTCCATGGCCGCCAGCGCGCCGTGTTCGTCGAGTATCGCGACCTGTTCCGCCGCCCGCTCACCACGCCCGAACTGGACCGCTTCGACGCGGTGGTGATCGACCCACCCCGCGCCGGCGCGCGCGAACAGGCGGCGACGCTGGCCGTCTGCCGGGTCCAGGCGATCGCCTATGTTTCGTGCAATCCCGGCAGCTTTGCGCGCGATGCGAAGACCCTATGCGAGGGTGGCTGGCGCATCGATTGGGTCCAGCCCGTCGGGCAGTTCCGCTGGTCCACCCATGTCGAGCTCGCCGCGCGATTCGTCCGTCAACCGGGATAGGTCGCCGCGACGAAATACAGCCCGTCGGGCGGCGCGTTGAGCCCCAGTCGCGACCGGTCCCGCGCCTCGAGCGCCGCACGCAACCGGTCGACCGACCAGCGCCCCATGCCGACCAGGGCCAGGCACCCGACCATCGACCGTACCTGATGATGCAGGAACGACCGCGCCGCCGCGCGCACGATCAGCCGCTCTCCCGCCCGCGTCACGTCGAGCCGATCGAGCGTCCGCACCGGGCTGTCCGCCTGGCAATGCGCCGAGCGGAAGGTGGTGAAGTCGTGCCGTCCCGCCAGCACCGCGCATCCCGCCGCCATCGCCGCCTCGTCGAGCGGTTGGGGGACGCGCCAGGCGAGCCCCTGCTCGACGGTCAGCGGTGCGCGCCGGTTGCTGATGCGATATTCATAGGCCCGCCCGGTGCACGAAAAGCGCGCATGCCAGTCGTCCGCCACCACGTCGCACGCCAGCACCGCGACCGGGTGCGGCCGTACCCGCGCGTTGAGCGCCTCCATCAGCCGAAAAGGCGCGATGTCGCGTTCCAGGTCGAGATGCGCGCGCATCGCCAGCCCGTGCACCCCCGCATCGGTGCGCCCCGCCGCATGGACCGCCACCCGCTCCCCCGTCACCGCGCGCGCCGCTTCCTCCAGCACTCCCTGGACGCTCGCGCCATGCTTCTGCCGCTGCCAGCCCATGAAGGGCCGACCGTCATATTCGACCGTGAGGGCGAAGCGGGTCACACCAGCGTGCCGGGCGGGATCGGAAAGCCACGGAGCAGTTCAGCCGTCGTCGTCACATCCCGACCCGCCCGCTGGACGAGCATGGGCCGGATCGCGCCATCCGCGCACGCGATGGCGAGCGCCCCGTCCAGTACGGTGCCCGCCGGGATCCCGTCCGGAAGGACAGGCGCGACGACGATATCAGCGTCCAGCACCTTGACCCGCTCGCCCGCCACCTCGAACCACGCACCCGGAACCGGCGAAAAGGCGCGCACCTGCCGCTCGATCTCGACCGCGCTCCGCCCCCAGTCGATCCGCGCCTCGGCCTTGTCGATCTTGGGCGCATAGGTCAGGCCGTCCTCCGGTTGCGCCGTGGGCGGATAGCGGTCGATATCGCCCAGCACCGCGACCATCAGTCGCGCGCCCATCGCGCTCAGCTCGGCCGTCAGTTCGCCCGCGGTCTTGCGCGCGATCGGCGTCCGCTCCTCCAGCCGCACCGGTCCGGTATCGAGCCCCGCCTCCATCTGCATGATCCCAACCCCGGTCTCCGCATCCCCTGCCAGGATCGCGCGCTGGATCGGCGCCGCGCCGCGCCAGCGCGGGAGGAGAGAGGCGTGGACGTTGAGACAGCCCAGCTGACAGGCGTCGAGCACCGCCTGGGGCAGGATCAGCCCATAGGCCGCGACCACGCCGATTTCTGCTTCTAGGGTGGCGAACTCGACCTGCGCCTCGGCTTTGCGCAACGACACCGGCGAGCGGACCGCGATCCCGAGCGCCTCCGCCTTAGCCTGGACCGGGGAGGGCACCAGCGCGCGCCCGCGCCGCCCGGCGGGGCGGGGCGGCTGGGTGTAGCAGGCGACCACCTCGTGCCCGGCGGCCACGACCGCCTCCAGCACCGGCACCGCGAAGTCGGGAGTTCCCATGAAGACGATCCGCATGGGCAAAGGCCCTTCCACGCTGGCGGAGCCGCTGCCAAGTCCCTATCTGTTCTCCATGGCGTCCCCCGAAATCGAGGCGTTGACCAACGCGCTGGCGCGGCTCCCCGGCCTCGGCCCCCGGTCGGCGCGGCGCGCGGTGCTGCACCTGCTCAAGAAGCGCGAGGCGGCGCTCGGCCCCTTGCTGACCGCGCTGGCGGCGGTCGAGGAACGGTTGGAAACGTGTCGGACCTGCGGCAATGTCGACACCGCCAACCCCTGCGCGGTCTGCGCCGACCCGCGCCGCGACGCCCGCGCGCTCTGCGTGGTCGAGGAGGTCGCCGACCTCTGGGCGCTGGAACGCTCGCGGCTGTTTCCCGGCCGATTCCATGTGCTTGGCGGCCGTCTTTCGGCGCTGGAGGGAATAAGGCCCGAAGACCTCGCTATCGACGCGCTGATCCGGCGCGTCGAGGCGGGCGGGATCGACGAGGTCGTGCTGGCGATGAACGCGACGCTGGAGGGGCAGACCACAGCCCATTATCTCGCAGAGCGGATCGAGCGTTTCCCCGTGCGCGTCACCCAGCTCGCCCACGGCCTGCCGGTCGGCGGCGAGCTCGACTATCTCGACGAGGGCACGCTCGCCCAGGCGCTCCGTGCCCGGCGGCCGGTGAGCTGATACGCGCGACCGAAGGCGGGCAGGGGCCACCCGAACTTGACGCCCCCAGCCCCGCGACCTAGCTCGCGCGCCATGGCCGTCCTTCCCATCGTCGAGATCCCCGATCCCCGCCTCCGCCTCGTCTCCAAACCCGTGGAGCAGGTCGACGACGCCGTGCGCGCGCTGATCGCCGACCTGACCGACACCATGTACGCCGCCAAGGGCATCGGCCTCGCCGCGATCCAGGTCGGGGTCGACCGCCGCGTGCTAGTCATCGACTTGCAGGAAGGCGAGGACGAGGGGGGCAGGCCGATCCGCGATCCGCATGCCTATGTGAACCCGGAGGTGGTGGAGGTCTCGGAGGAGCTGAGCAGCTACAATGAAGGCTGCCTGTCCATCCCCGAACAATATGCCGATGTCGAACGCCCTGCCCGCGCGCGCGTCCGCTGGCTCGACGAACGCGGCGAGCAGCATGAGGAATGGCTCGAAGGCCTGCTCGCCACCTGTATGCAGCACGAGATCGACCATCTGAACGGGGTTTTGTTCATCGACCATGTCTCCCGCCTGAAACGCGACATGGTGCTCAAGAAGCTCGCCAAGATGCGCCGCGCCGCCTGACGAACACGCTCTCGTCCCCGGATTGGGGAGGAGCCGGAGGTGCGTGGACGGGATGCGCCTTGCATCGCGCGATTCCCTCTGTCCTGCCACCTGCGTTCCGGCTACGTTCCAGCCCATGATGCGCCGCTGCTCCCTTTCACACCCTCTCCGAAACTTCACCAAACCCGATCGGGTCGGACCCCGCCGATGATCGAGCTGATCCTCGTCGCGCTGCTCGCGCTCATCCTCGGGCTCACGCTCGGCTGGCTGCTCGCCGGTCGGCGGTCGGCGGGAGTCGCCGCGGAGCTTGCCATGGCCCAGGGCCGGGCGGCCGATTTCGACATCGTTCGCCAGGCCCGCGACGCCGTCGAGCGCGAGCGCAACGACGCGCTTCGCGAACTGGCCGCGATCCGCGCCCGTTTCGAGGAACGCGACGCCGAGGTCCAGTCGCTCCGCACCGCGTTCGAGACGTCCAGGCGTGACCTTGGTGACCTTTCGCGCGAATTCGCCGACGTGAACGCCCGCGCGCAGGAGCGGGAGCAGGCGCATACCGAGGCGCTCAACCAGGCGCGCGAACAGATTTCCTCCCATTTCGGCGACGCCGCCGCCAAGGCGCTGGAGACCGCCCAGCGCCAGTTCCTCGAACGCGCCGACGCCCGCTTCCGCCAGTCGGAGGAAGCGTCGGGCCAGAAGCTCAGCCAGCTGCTCCAGCCCGTCAGCGAACGCCTGCAACGCTACGAACAGGGCGTGGCCCTGGTCGAGGAGCAGCGCCGCGACGCCTTTTCCGGGCTCCAGACCCAGATCGACCTGATGCGCAGCGGCCAGGAATCGGTCCGCGCCGAGGCCGCCAAGCTCGTCAACGCGCTCCGCAACGCCCCCAAGGCGCGGGGCCGCTGGGGCGAGCAGCAGCTGCGCAACGTCCTCGAGTCGTGCGGGCTGGCCGAACATGCCGATTTCCGGACCGAGGTCAGCGTCGACGACGGGGAGGGCGGCCGCTTCCGCCCCGACGTCATCATCCGCATCCCCGGCGGCAAGACGCTGATCATCGACGCCAAGGTGTCGCTCAACGCCTATCAGGACGCGTTCGGCGCCGTGGACGAGACCGAGCGGCTGGCGGGCCTCGCCGCCCATGCCCAGGCGATGCGCGCCCATGTCACCGGGCTGGGCGCGAAGAGCTATTGGGCGCAGTTCGAGGACGCGCCCGATTATGTCATCATGTTCGTGCCGGGCGAGCATTTCCTGTCGGCCGCGCTGGAGCATGACAACACGCTCTGGGACTTCGCGTTCGACCGCAAGGTACTGATGGCGACTCCGACCAACCTCGTCGCCATCGCCCAGACTGTCGCGGCGGTGTGGCGGCAGGAGATGCTGGCGTCGCAGGCCCGCGAGATCGGCCAGCTCGGCAAGGAGCTCTATTCGCGGCTGGCGACGATGAGCAGCCATGTCTCCAAGCTGGGCCGCAATCTCGACCTGGCGAGCAACGCCTATAACAGCTTCGTCGGCAGCCTCGAAAGTCAGGTCTATACCCAGGCCCGCCGGTTCGAGGCGCTCAACATCGATACCGGCGTCAAGCAGATCGAAACCGCGCCCGTGATCGAGACCAGCACCCGCCCGCTCACCAAGCTAGCTGAGAACAGCTCGCCGGACATCGACAAGGAGGGCTTGCGCGCTATCGAATAGGGCCTAATACGTCTTTGGCTTCAATCCTAATAGGCGGCAAAGAACTCTTAATCGGAAGCGAGAAGACCCGAAGCGGCGCGCGTGATCTGGTTCATATTTCTAACCAACTGACAAAGATTGAAGCTGTCTAGCGAAGGACAGCTATCATGGGCAGGTTGTATGACCTGCACCAAGATCGCGATCAAAAATGGCGTTGGTTCGGGGTGAAACCTGGATCAGATATTCTGATCGTGTCGCGTCGTTCTTGGGAGACGAGGCCGGGTGCTGAGGTAGCGCTTTCGCGCTATCTTCAACTCTGTAATCGTGTTTCCGGCGGCTAAGGTGCAGAGGGTACGGGTGGGGTAACCTACCTGTACTTTCAGCATGACGCTCATTTTTGGCGCTGCGCCAGGACCTCATAGGCCATCACGGCGGTCGCCACCGCCGCGTTCAGGCTGTCGGCGCGGCCGAGCATCGGGATCTTGACGAGCAGGTCGCATGCCTCGGCATAGCCCTCCGGCATCCCCTGCGCCTCGTTGCCCGTCAGCAGAAAGGTCGGGGCGGCATAGTCGACCGCGCGGTAATCGCGCTCGGTATCGAGGCTCAGGCCGACCAGCTGGCCCGGTCCGCCTCGCAACCATTCGAGGAACGCGTCCCACTCGCACCGGACCACCGGCACGGTGAACAGCGCGCCCATGCTCGCGCGGACCGCCTCGACCGAGAACGGATCGACGCAATCGCCGACCAGGATCAGCCCGCCGGCGCCGACCGCGTCGCCGGTGCGCAGCATTGTTCCCAGATTGCCCGGATCGCGCAGTCGCTCCGCGACCAGCCAGATGCCCGAGGCGTCCCGGTCGAGATCGTCCAGCGTCGCCCCGAACTCGTCATATACCCCCATCACCGCGCCGGGATTGTCCTTGCCCGACAATTTGGACAGGATGTCGGGCGTCGTCTCCAGCGCCTCGCCACCCGCCGCCTCGACCGCGTCGATCAGCCGGACGACCAGCGGATGCGCGGCGGTCGCGCCGGTGAAGAACAGCAGCCGCGGCACCCGCCCGCTTTCGCGCGCCTCGGTCAGGATGCGCAGCCCCTCGGCGAGGAACTGGCCCGATTCGCGCCGGTGCCGCTTCTCGCGCAGGTTGCGGGCATGCTTGACCAGCGGATTGGAATAGGCGGTGACGAGCCGGGTCATGGGCGGGTGGCGGAGAGGTCAGTCCTCCCCGAACTTGGCCTCGACCAGATCGCACAAGGCGGCGACCGCCTGCTCGGCACCGTTACCCTCGGCCGAGATGGTGATCTCGTCACCCATCGCCGCGCCCAGCATCATCAGCCCCATGATCGACGTGCCCGTCACCGCCGAACCGTCCTTGCCGACCTGCAGCTCGACCGGCTGGGCGGCGGCGAGCGTCACGAATTTGGCGCTGGCGCGCGCGTGGAGCCCGCGCCGGTTGACGATGCGGACCGTGCGGCAGACCGCCGTCACGCCGCCGCCTCGCCCAATATCTCGGAGGCGACCGAAATATATTTGCGCCCCGCCTCGCGCGCGGCGGCGACCGCGTCGACGACCTTCATCGCCTTTCTGGCGGAGCCGAGCCGGATCAGCATGGGCAGGTTCATCCCCGCGATCACCTCGACCCGGCCGCGCTCCATCAACGAGATCGCCAGGTTGGACGGGGTGCCGCCGAACAGGTCGGTCAGGACGATCACGCCCGATCCCGCATCCACGCGCGCGATCGCGCCGGCGATGTCGACGCGGCGCGCTTCCATGTCGTCCTCGGGCCCGATGGCGATCGTCGCCACCTGTGCCTGGGGTCCTACCACATGCTCCATCGCGGTCACGAACTCGTCGGCGAGCCGACCATGCGTGACCAGAACCAGGCCGATCATTTGCGTAGCTATATCCAAATCAAGTGGCGCCGGCCGGGGATCGTTCCAGCGAGTCCTGCAACGCCGCCTTCAGGTCGCGGTGTGACAGGGTGGGCGAAAATCCCGCCGCGCGCAACCGCCTCGCGATCCGGTCGGCGACATGAACCGACCGGTGTTTCCCTCCGGTACACCCGATCGCCACCGTCAGATAGGCCTTGCCCTCCGCGCGGTAGCGGGGAAGCAGCACCAGCAACAGCGCCTCGATCCGGCCGACCGCATCCTCATAGGCGGGATCGCCCATGACATAAGCCGCCACATCCGGGTCGAGCCCGATGCGCGGCCGGAGTTTGGGCACCCAATGCGGGTTGCGCAGGAAGCGCATGTCGAACACCAGGTCGGCGCTGCGCGGCAGCCCGCGCGAGAAGCCGAACGACATCACCGACAAGGTCGGCCCGCTGGTTCCCGCCAGCCCGAAGCTGCCCCGGATATCGCGCTGAAGCTCGTTGGCCTTCAGGTCGGTCGTGTCGATCAGCCTGTTGGCCCAGCGCTTGAGCGGCTCCAGCAGCTCACGCTCGTGCGCGATCCCGTCCGCCGCGGGGCGATCAAGCGCCAGCGGATGACGCCGCCGCGTCTCCGAATAACGGCGCTCCAGCTCGGGCGTGTCGCAGTCGAGGAACAGCGTGCCGACATCATACCCGCCCTCGGCGTTCAGATCGGTGACCAGCTCGATCAGCCGGTCGGCATCGAACCCGCGCGTATGCGCCCCCAGGCTGACCGCGACCGAGCCTAGCCCGTCATCGATCTCCGGCGCGTCGAGCATGCGGCGGACCAGGTTGAGCGGCAGGTTGTCGACCACCTCCCACCCCAGATCCTCCAGCGTGCGCAGCACCGTCAGCTTGCCCGCCCCGGACATGCCGGTGACGAGGAGAACGCGCCGACGCGGCGTCACGCGACCACCATCTCAGGGTTGGCGAGCATCAATTCGACCTTAATCGGCGCGGAGGCGGGGCGGGGGTCGAGGAGAAGTTCGGGGAGCGCGATCCCCGCGACCGACCGGGTGCGGGAGATCGGCAGGCGTTCGATCTCGTCGCCCAGCGCGACGCATAGCGACAGCGTGACCTCCGGCTGCGCAGCGGTCGTCCAGATACCCAATCCGCGCACCTCCAGCTTGCCGGCGATCAGGTCGGGCGAGCCCGCGACGATCCGCCCCGCATCGCGGCGCACCCGCGTCCGGTCGTCGGCGACCAGCACCGCCCCCCGATCGATCAGCCGCAATGCGAGGTCGGATTTGCCCGACCCGGACGGGCCGGAAATCAGCACGCCCCGGCCGCCGATCGCGACGGTGGTGGCATGGATCACCTCCTCGGACATGGACCTGCTCCGACGATCAACGTGGTTCGGCGAGCGGCAGCCGCACGACGAAGCGGGCGCCAGGTGCCCCGTCCGCGCGCGACTCGACCGCGACGGCGCCCTGATGGCCTTCCACGATCGTCCGCGCAATGGCGAGGCCCAGCCCCGAATGCCGCCCGAACTCCTCGCCGCTCGGCCGGATCGACTGAAAGCGCCGGAACACCGCCTCGCGTTCGGTCTCGGGAACGCCGGGTCCCTGGTCCTCGACCCAGATGATCATGTCCTCCTCGTCGGCCAGCGTACCGATGCGGATCTCGCCCGCATCGGGCGAGAAGGAGATCGCGTTCTCGAGCAGGTTCTCGAACACCCGCTCCAGCCGCGACCCGTCGCCCATCACCACCAGCGCGTCGCCCCGATCGCGAGCGAAGCGAAGCACGATCCCCCGCTCCACGCCGCGCGCGCGGCGCTGGTCGAGCAGGCCATTGATAAGGGCGGCGAGATCGACCGGCTCGAACTTCGCGCGGCTGAGCTGCGCGTCGAGCCGTGAGGCTTCGGATATGTCGCTGATGAGGCGATCGAGCCGGCGCACGTCGTCGCGGACGATCGCCATCAGCTGCTCGGCGAGTGCCGGGTCGCGGACCCGCTCCAGCCCGTCGACCGCGGAGCGCAGCGAGGCAAGGGGGTTTTTGAGCTCGTGGGTGACGTCCGCGGCGAACGCCTCGGTCGCGTCGATCTGCGCGCGCAACGCCAGGCTCATGTCCGACAAGGCGCGCGCGAGCATCCCGAGTTCGTCGCGGCGCGAGGGCAGGCGCGGCACCACCACCTCGCGCGCGCGCCCCAGCCGCACCCGCACCGCCGCGCGGGCGAGCCGGCGGAGTGGGCGCACGATGGTGCGCGCGAGAAAAAGCGACAGGAACACCGATACCAGGGTGGCGATCAGCAGCACCACGCCCAGGCGGAACCGCTCCACGCGCACCGTCTGGGTGATGTCGCGCGCGGTGCTCGCGGTCAGTACCACGCGGCGGCCGGACAGCGGTGCCGCCGCCGTCAGGACGGGGGTGCGGTCGGGCGCGCGCCAGACCGTCGTCGCGACCGAGCGCGTCGCCTGGGCTTCGCGCACGTCGGGCCATTGCAGCCCGTTCCCCCGTTCGCGGAACAGCGGCGAGCGCGCGGCCCCGACGATGGTGTCCAGCCCCGCGTCGAGCAGCCGTGCGCTGCGCTGGTCCCAGCCCTGCTTGTCCGGGTCGACCAGCACGAAGTTGCGCAGGCCGAGCCGACGCGAATCGACCATGCTGCCGCCGCGCTCGTCATAGATGCGGATGCGCGCGCCCGTGTCCTGCGCCAGCCTGACGACCAGCGCGTCGCGATAGCGCAGGTTCACCGCCGTGATCGCCTCCGCGATCAGCCGGACCTCGCGCGCCGATTGCTCCAAGCGCGAATCGATGATCCGCGACCGATAGGAGTCGAGATAGAAGAACCCGCCCACCATCATCATCAGGACGAAGATGTTGACCGCCAGGATGCGCCCGGTCAGCGAGACCTGTCCCGACCAGCGCAGCGTCAGGTCCCGGTCGCCCCTTGGCGACTCACTCGTCCGAGAATCGATATCCGGCGCCATACAGGGTCTCGATGGCGTCGAAGTCCGGGTCGACCTCCCGGAACTTGCGACGCAGGCGCTTGATGTGGCTGTCGATGGTACGGTCGTCGACGTAGATATCGTCCTGATAGGCCGCGTCCATCAACTGGTTGCGCGTCCTCACGATCCCGGCGCGCTGCGCGAGCGTCTCCAATATCAGGAACTCGGTCACGGTGAGCGTCACGGTTTCGCCCGCCCAGGTCGTGCGGTGGCGCGCGGGGTCCATCACCAGTCGGCCGCGGACGACCTGGGCGTCGCCCTCTTGCGGCTCCGCGTCAGGAGCCTGGGTCAGCTCGGTCCGGCGCAGGATGGCGCGTATGCGCGCGATCAGCAGCCGCTGCGAAAAGGGTTTGGCGATGTAATCGTCCGCTCCCATCGCAAGCCCCAGCGCCTCGTCGAGCTCGTCGTCCTTGGAGGT
The DNA here is from genome assembly GCF_036388435.1 of Sphingomonas sp. GTDB lineage: Bacteria > Pseudomonadota > Alphaproteobacteria > Sphingomonadales > Sphingomonadaceae > Sphingomonas. The sequence goes on along the minus strand of NZ_DASVRV010000053.1, from coordinate 145,140 downwards.
CAGGAAGATGACGGGCATCGCGCTATGCTCGCGCACGCGGCGCAGCAGCTCCAGCCCGTCCATGCGCGGCATCTTGATGTCGAAGATGGCGAGATCGGGCGGATTGTCGATCAGCGCCTTCAGCGCGGTCTCGCCGTCCGAATATAGACGCGTCAGGAAACCCTCGGTCTGCAGCGCGATCGACACGGAGGTCAGGATGTTGCGGTCGTCGTCGACCAGCGCGATCGTGGCGCTCATGTCGGGCTGGCGGCCGGAATCATGCGACGCCGGTAGTCCAAAGACGGAACGCGCTCAACCGCCACGGTGTTTGACCGCCAATGGTGGGCCGCTTATGCGACCGTATAGCAATGCGTCGTGGTGCCAGAGACCGCCTCGCATATCGAATTGGGGAGAAGTCTTTCGTGAACGAGCGCATTCCGGACGCCGGGCTGGACCGGCAGGGCATCGAGACCCGCGCCACGCTGCACTGGAACCTGGTCACCGCCCGCCTGATCGAGACGGCTGTCGCGCGCGGCGAGGGCAAGCTGTCCGCCGACGGTCCGCTGGTCGTCGAGACCGGCCTCCACACCGGCCGCTCCGCGCAGGACAAGTTCATCGTCCGCGACGCCGAAACCGAGTCGACCGTTTGGTGGGGCAAGTCGAACAAGGCGATGGAGCCCGAGCATTTCGCCGCGCTCAAGACCGATTTCCTGAAGGCGCTCCACGGCAAGGAGGACTTGTTCGTTCAGGACCTGTTCGGCGGATCGCAGCCCGACCACCGCGTGCGGGTGCGCGTCATCAACGAACTCGCCTGGCACAATCTGTTCATTCGCACGATGCTGGTCCGCCCGGCCGAGCATGAGCTCAAGGGCTTTGCGGCCGACTACACGATCATCGACCTGCCCAGCTTCCGCGCCGACCCCGCGCGCCACGGCACCCGGTCGGAAACGGTGATCGCGGTCAACTTCTCCGAGAAGCTGATCCTGATCGGCGGCACGAAATATGCCGGCGAGATGAAGAAGTCGGTGTTCGGGCTCCTGAACTACCTTCTGCCCCCGACCGGGGTGATGCCCATGCATTGTTCGGCGAACATGGGCGCGAACGGCGACACGGCGGTGTTCTTCGGCCTCTCGGGCACGGGCAAGACGACCTTGTCCGCCGATGCCAGCCGCACCCTGATCGGCGACGACGAGCATGGCTGGTCCGACACCGCCGTCTTCAACTTCGAGGGCGGCTGCTACGCCAAGATGATCCGCCTGTCGGCCGATGCCGAACCGGAGATCTTCGCGACCACCAAGCGCTTCGGCACCGTGCTGGAGAATGTGGTCATGGACCCGGTCACCCGCGGGCTCGACCTCCACGACAACAGCCTGGCCGAGAATAGCCGCGGCGCCTATCCGATCGACTTCATCCCCAATGCCTCCGACGAGAATATGGGGCCGGTGCCGCGCAATATCGTCATGCTGACCGCCGATGCCTATGGCGTGCTGCCCCCGATCGCGAAGCTGACGCCCGACCAGGCGATGTACCATTTCCTGTCCGGCTATACCGCGCGCGTCGCCGGGACCGAGATGGGCGTCACGGAGCCGGACGCGACCTTCTCGACCTGCTTCGGCGCCCCCTTCATGCCGCGTCATCCGTCGGTCTACGGCAACCTCCTCAAGGAGCGGATCGCGCGCGGCAACGTCGATTGCTGGCTGGTCAACACCGGCTGGACCGGCGGCAAATACGGCGTGGGCAACCGGATGCCGATCAAGGCGACGCGCGCGCTGCTCAACGCCGCGCTCGACGGCAGCCTGAACGATGCCGAGTTTCGGACCGATCCGAATTTCGGCTTCCGGGTGCCCGTCAGCGTACCCGGCGTCGACGCCGCCATCCTCGACCCGCGCGAGACCTGGGCGAACAAGGCGGAATATGACGCCACCGCGGCGAAGCTGGTCGATCTGTTCGTCGATAATTTCGCGCAGTTCGCCGAGCATGTCGACGAAGGCGTGCGGCAGGCTGCACCCAAGGTCGTCCAACCCGCCTGAACCCTTGCCCCTTCGAACGCCGACAAAGGGCGCGGGAACCCGGTTTCCGCGCCCCTTATCATGGGCGGATCAGGCGAGCGTCCCGATCACGCGCTCCAGCACCGTCATCGGCACGCCGCCCGTCGCGACCACCGCGTCGTTGAACCGGCGCTGGTCATACCGCCCGCCCAGCCTTTGCCGTGTCAGAAGGCGCAGGCGGTTGATCTCGCTATGCCCGACCTTGTAGCCGCAAGCTTGGCCCGGCCAGGCGCAGTAACGGTCGACCTCGCTTTGTGCCTGGCTCGCGCTGTTGCCGTTCCGCTCTACGAAAAAGGCGATCGCCTGCGCGCGCGTCCACCTCTTCGCGTGGAGCCCGGTGTCGACGACGAGGCGGCACGCCCGGAACGCGATCGACTGTAGATAGCCCAGCCGCCCGACCGGATCGCCGTCATAGGCGCCCAGCTCGTCGGCGAGCTGTTCGGCATAGAGCGCCCAGCCCTCGGAATAGGCGTTGAACGATAGCAGCGACCGCACCAGTGGCAGTTTGAAGCTGTATTCACCCTGCCAGATATGCCCCGGAATACCCTCGTGATAGCTCAGGGTCGGCAGCGCATAGCGCGGCCAGATGCCAGTATCGCGCAGGTTGATATAGTAGTTGCCGGGCACCGACCCGTCCATAGTACCCGGCCCCGCATAGCCGTTGGGGGCGCCGTTCTCGATCGAGGGCGGCACGCGCTTCACCACCAGCCGGCCAGGAACCAGCGTCGAAAAGGCGCGGGGCAGGCGGGTACGTATATCGGCGATCCGCTCGTCGATATAGGCCAGGATCTGGGCGCGGCCCGCGTCGGTCGCCGGGAACAGGTAGCGTGGGTCCTGGCCCAGCGCGGTCATCCGGTCGCCGACGCTGCCCGTCGTCAGCCCCAGGCCGCGCAGGATGACGTCCATCTGTCCGTGCAACTCCCCCAGTTCGGCCAGGCCGCGCGCATGGACCTCGTCCGACGTCAGGCGCGTGGTGGTCCCTGCCGCGAGCGCCCAGGCATAATAGGCTTCGCCCTCCGGCAGCTTCCACACGCCCGCATCGACCGTCGCCCGCGCACGGTGGCGCGTCAGCTCGGCGATCTGCCGGTCGAGCGCGGGGGCGACGCGCTCGCGGACGATCGCCTGCGCGCGGCCCGACCAGCCACCGGTGTTCTCCGAACTGCGCCGGGCGAGCGAGGCGACCACGCCCCATTGCGCGATCGGCTCCGCCCGCGCGGCGCGCAGCTGGGCCAAGGTCTTGTCGAGCAGGAAGGCGGGGGCGACCACGCCGCGACCGCGATCGGCGCGCAGCCGCTCGGTCTCCCCGTCGAGCGCGGCGGCATAGGATTCCAGTCGCGCGAGATAGGCCCGGCGATCGGCGTCGGTCGCGATCGCGTGGGTCGCGTCGAGAAAGTCGGGCACCTCCACGAACGCGCCCGTATTCTGCGCCACCACATAGGGCGCGTTGCGATAGGAGACGCTGTTGTTCAGCGGCACCACGTCGCCGAACGGAAAGGCATAGCCCGCCAGCGCCGTCTCGTGCGCGGTGCGGACCACGTCCACATCGACCCGCGTGCCCGGCGAAAGCGCCCCCAGGTCGACACGCTTCAGCCGAGCCAGCCGATTTTCCGCGTTCCGGCGCAGGCGCTGCTGACCGGCGGGCGAACGGTCGGTCAAGCGCGACTTCAGCCCGGCCCGCGCGCCCTTGTCGATACCCAAATAGGTCGCGTTCTCGGGAAAGTCGGCAAGCATCTCATCGGCCAGGCCGGCGAGCAGGGTTTGCGCGTCCATGTCGGCCGATCCGGCGGCATGGGCGGGCAGGGCGGCAAGCGCCAGCGACGCGCCGCCCGAGGCGATCAGGGTCCGACGTGACAGCATCAATGATCCTCCGTTTCCGAAGCGACATCTTCCACGACGAGCGTCGCGCCGTCCACTGCGACGACGCAAACCCGCGCGCCGATGGCCGCATCGGGTCCGCGCGCGGGCCAGGTGCCGTCGCCCACCCGCACCCGCCCGCGCCCATGCTCGATCGCGGTCGTCACCGTCACGACTTCGCCGATCAGCCGCGCACCGCGGTCGTTGAGCAGCGCATCCTCGCTCGCGACGGGGTGATCGCCGTACCAGCGCCGTCCGACCGCCACCGCCACGCCGCTCCACAGCGCCACCGAGGCGAGCTGGCCGACCAACGGCAGGTCGGGCACCGCGAGCAGCACCGCCCCCGTGATCGCGGCGGCGAGCGCGACGAAGACGAGGAACACGCCCGGCAGCATCAGCTCGGCCAGCCCGAGCGCCAGGGCGACGATCAGCCAGAGGCCCGCCGGGCTCAGCCCCAGATCGCCCGGGGTCACTGGGGCGGCAGCTCGAACGGCCCGCGGCGTTCCTCGATCGCCGGCTGAGCCGGCTTCGCTGCCGCCTGCGGCTTGGCCTGCGACCCGATCGCTTCTTTGGCCAGCTCGCCGATGCCGCCCAGCGTGCCCATCAGCTGCGTCGCTTCGACCGGGAACAGGATCGTCTTGGCGTTGGGCGAGGTCGCGAACTTGCCGATCGCCTCCACATATTTCTGCGCGATGAAATAGTTGATCGCCTGGACACCGCCCTTTTCGATCGCTTCCGACACGGCGGTCGTCGCGCTCGCCTCGGCGGCCGCAGCCCGTTCGCGCGCCTCGGCGTCGCGGAACGCCGACTCCTTGCGGCCTTCGGCTTCCAGGATGCGCGCCTGCTTCTGGCCTTCGGCGCGCAGGATTTCCGACGCGCGACTGCCCTCGGCTTCCAGGATGTTGGCGCGCTTCTCGCGTTCCGCCTTCATCTGGCGTCCCATCGCGTTGACGATGTCGGCGGGCGGGCGGATGTCCTTGATCTCGACGCGGGTGATCTTGACGCCCCAGGGCGTGGTCGCCTGGTCGACGACGTTCAGCAGGCGCGCGTTGATCTCGTCGCGCTTGGACAGCGTCTCGTCCAGATCCATCGACCCCATGACGGTGCGCAGATTGGTGGTGGTGAGCTGCTGGAGCGCGACGAACACGTCCGACACCTCATAGGCCGCCTTGGCCGCGTCGAGCACCTGGAAGAACACCACGCCATCGGTCGACACCATCGCATTGTCGCGGGTGATGATCTCCTGGCCGGGAATGTCGATCACCTGTTCCATCATGTTCACCCGGCGGCCGACCCGGTAGAAAAAGGCGGGGTAGAAATTGAACCCCGGCCGGGCCACCGTCGTGAACCGCCCGAAATGCTCGATCGTGTATTGAAAACCCTGCCGCACGATCTTGATCGACAGGAACAGATATAACAGCACCAGTCCCAGCGCGAGCAGCGCGACGGTGATCCCCATGCGACGAACTCCCCTTTGTACCGCGCCATCATATCACGATCGGGGGTTACCCATAGGCAAATGCACGGGGGTTGGTTACATGGCCTGCCACTCCTCCCTGGATGCGGCGCACACATGGAAATCCGGCTCGGCCTCACTTTCGACGACGTGCTTCTATACCCGGCCGCCTCCGAGGTGTTGCCGAGCGGGGCGGACACGCGGACGCGGGTGACGCGCGGCATCTCGCTCGACATCCCCGTGCTGTCGGCGGCGATGGATACGGTGACCGAGGGGCAGATGGCGATCGTCATGGCCCAGCTCGGCGGCATCGGGGTGCTCCACCGCAACCTGACGGTCGAGCAGCAGGTCGCCGCCGTCCGTCAGGTCAAGCGGTTCGAATCGGGCATGGTCGTCAACCCGATCACCATCGCCCCCACCGCGACGCTGGCGGAGGCGCAGGCGCTGATGACCGGCAACCGCATCAGCGGCATCCCGGTGGTCGAGGCGGACGGCCGGCTCGTCGGCATCCTGACCAACCGCGACGTGCGCTTCGCCGAGAATCCGAGGCAGCCGGTCGCGGAGCTGATGACGCGCGAGAATCTGGCCGTCGTGCCCGCGAACGTCGGCAAGGAGGAGGCGCGGCGCCTGCTCCACCAACGGCGCATCGAGAAGCTGCTGGTCGTGGACGATGCGTATCGCTGCGTCGGACTCATCACCGTCAAGGACATCGAGAAGGCGGTCGCCTATCCGAACGCCACCAAGGACGGGGCCGGGCGCCTGCGCGTCGCCGCCGCCACGACCGTCGGCGACAAGGGTTTCGAGCGTACCGAGGCGCTGGTCGACGCCGAGGTCGACCTGGTCGTCATCGACACCGCGCACGGCCATAACCGCGACGTGGCGCGCGCGGTGGAGCGGGTGAAGAAACTCAGCAACGCGGTCCAGGTCGTGGCGGGCAACGTCGCCACCGCCGACGCGACCCGCGCGCTGATCGACGCGGGCGCCGACGCGGTGAAGGTCGGCATCGGGCCGGGATCGATCTGCACCACGCGCGTCGTGGCGGGCGTCGGCGTGCCGCAATTCACCGCCGTGATGGACTGTGCGGAGGGCGCGCGCGACTCCGGCGTGCCGGTGATCGCCGATGGCGGCATCCGGACGTCGGGCGATGTCGCCAAGGCGCTGGCGGCGGGCGCGTCCTGCGTGATGATCGGTTCGCTGCTCGCCGGGACCGAGGAGGCGCCGGGCGAGACCTTCCTGTACCAGGGCCGCGCGTACAAATCCTACCGGGGCATGGGCTCGGTCGGCGCGATGGCCAAGGGATCGGCGGACCGGTATTTCCAGCAGGACATCAAGGACCAGCTGAAACTCGTACCCGAGGGCATCGAGGGGCAGGTGCCGTATAAGGGTCCGGCGCGCGACGTGATCCACCAGCTGGTCGGCGGCGTAAAGGCGGCGATGGGCTATACCGGCTCGGCGACGCTGGAGGATTTGCGCGAGCGCGCGCGCTTCGTGCAGATCACGGGGGCGGGGCTCAAGGAAAGCCATGTTCATGACGTGACGATCACGCGCGAAGCCCCGAACTACCCGACTCAATGACACCCCCGGCACGCGCCCAGGCGGCGATCGAGCTGCTCGACCAGATCGTTGCGGCGGCCGAGGGGGGCGGGGCGGCGGCGGACACCCTGATCGGGCGCTATTTCGCGACGCGCCGTTATGCGGGATCGAAGGATCGGCGAGTGGTGCGCGAGCTGGTCTACCGCGCGATCCGGCGCTGCGGCGAACGGCCGGCGAGCGGACGCGCAGCCTTGCTGGCGGTGGCGGGCGACGATGCGGAGCTTGGCGCCGCGTTCGACGGATCGGGGCATGGGCCCGCGCCCATCGCGGCGCAGGAGCGCGGCGCGGAGCCGGGGCTGGCGCCGGCCTGGCTGCTCGACCTGCTGCGCGCGAGCGGATTGGGGCAGGACGAGCTTCCCGCGCTCGTCGATCGCGCGCCGCTCGACCTGCGCGTGAACCGGCTCCGGGCCGAGCCCGACGAGATCGCCGCGCAGCTCGCCGGGGCGGAGGCGATCGCGGCATTGCCCGATGCGCTCCGCCTCCCGGCCGGAACCGATGTCGCCGCGCTCGCCGGGCTGGCCGAGGTGCAGGACGCCGGCAGCCAGGCGGTCACGCTCGCCAGCGTCGCGCAACCCGGCCAGCATGTCGTCGACCTGTGCGCGGGCGGGGGCGGGAAGACGCTCGCGCTCGCGGCGATGATGGGTAGTCAGGGCGCGATCCTCGCCTGCGACACCGATCGCGGACGGCTCCAGCGGCTCCCGCCGCGCGCCGAACGCGCAGGCGTCACGATCGTCGAGACGCGGCTGCTCAACCCCGGACGCGAGCTGGAAGCGCTCGGCGAATGGCGCGACGGCGCCGATTGCGTGCTCATCGACGCGCCCTGTTCGGGAACGGGCACCTGGCGGCGCAATCCCGAGGCGCGGTGGCGGCTGACGCCTGCGCGGCTGGAACGGCTGGTCGCGACCCAGGCGCATCTGCTCGCGGTGGCGGCGGAACTGGTGCGGCCGGGCGGCACGCTGGTCCATGTCGTCTGTTCGCTGCTCGACGCGGAAGGGCGCGGGCAGGTGCAGGATTTCCTGTCCGCACATCCGGGCTGGACCGCGGATCGGCCCAAACTCGGCTTCGGGCGTCCGCATGGTCTGGGGCTGCGGCTTACCCCGGCGTACGACCGGACCGACGGTTTTTTCGTCGCGCGCCTCAAAAGGCCATGCTAGCCAGTCGATCGTGCCGCAACTGGAGTGGATCATGCGCGTATCGTCCGTCGCCATCGCCGCCGCGCTGACGCTGGCGTCGCTGTCCACCTCGCTCAGCGGGCAGCGCCCCGATGACGAGATAGACCCCCGCTCGACCGCGCTCGTCGCCCAGGCGCGCGCCGCGCGCGCGGCGGGCCAGCTGGAACGCGCGACCGACCTGCTCGAGACGGCGGTGACGGTCGACCCGCGCAACCGTGCCGGCTTCCTGCTGCTGGCGGCGGTGGCCGACCAGCGCGACCTGCCGGGCAAGGCGATCCGCCTCTACCGCGAGGCGTTGCTGCTCGAACCCAACGACGTGGCGGCGCTGCGCGGGCAGGGCGAGGCGCTGGTCAAGAAGGGCGCGGTCGCGCGCGCCCGCGACAATCTCGCGCGCATCCGTACGCTCTGCAAAGGCAATTGCCCGGAGGCGGTGCAACTGACGGGCGTGATCGCCAAGGGTCCGCCGGTGACCACAGCCGCCGCGACGCCACCTCAGGCGAAGACCGAGGGCAATCCCTAGGGCCGCATCGCCCGGGCGACCGCGACCCAAGCCGCTACCGGCACCGTTTCGGCGCGTCGGGTAAGCTCGATCCCGACCGCCTCCATCGCCTCCAGCGCGCCCGGCACGCCGCGCAGCGACTGGCGCAGCATCTTGCGGCGCTGCCCGAACGCGGCAGCCGTCAACCGTTCGAGCAGCAGGGGATCGACCCCGGCGGGCGCCTCGAACGGGGTCAGGTGCACCACCGCCGACATCACCTTGGGCGGGGGGGTGAAGGCGGATCGGTGGACCGGCATCGCGATCCGCGCGTCGCTCCGCCACTGCGCCAGCACCGCCAGCCGGCCATAATGATCGGTGTCGACCCCCGCGACGATCCGCTCGGCCACCTCGCGCTGAAACATCAGCGTCAGCGATCGCCACCAGGGCGGCCAGGGTCCCGACAGCCAGCCGACGAGCAGCGCGGTGCCGATATTATAGGGCAGATTGGCGATGATATGTGCCGGCCCGGCGAACAGCCCCGGCGCTTCGATCTGGAGCGCGTCGCCCTCGATCAAGCGCAGCCGGCCGGGATAGGCGTCGCCCAGCTCGGCGAGCGCCGGGATGCACCGCCGGTCGCGCTCGATCGCGGTCACGCGCGCGCCCGCCGCCAGCAGGGCGCGCGTGAGGCCGCCGGGGCCGGGGCCGACTTCCAGCACCTCGGCATCGGTCAGGTCGCCGGGCACAGCGGCGATGCGCGCGAGCAGCTGGCCGTCGAACAGGAAGTTCTGCCCCAGCGCCTTGGACGCCTGGAGCCCGTGCCGCGCGACCACCTCGCGCAGCGGCGGCAGGTCGCTCACGCTGCGTAGGCGGTCGCGAAGCGTCGCTCGGCCGCCTGATGGGCCATCGCGATCGCCGCGATCATCGCGCCGGGATGCGCCGCATCACGCCCGGCGATGGGAAAGGCGGTGCCATGGTCGGGGCTGGTGCGGACGATCGGCAGGCCGAGGGTGAAGTTCACGCCCTCGTCGAAATGGAGTGTCTTGAGCGGCACCAGCGCCTGATCGTGATAGCAGCAGATCGCGGCGTCGTAACGCTCGCGGGCACGGGGGTGGAACATGGTGTCGGCGGCGAGCGGCCCGGTCGCGTCGACCCCTTCCGTCTGGAGGATCGCGATCGCGGGCGCCAGAATGTCGATCTCCTCGCGTCCCAGCGCGCCGCCCTCGCCCGCATGGGGGTTGAGCCCCGCAAAGGCGAGGCGTGGGGCGGCGATGCCGAAATTCTTGGCGAGCCCACGTACCGTCGCGCGCGCCTTGGCGAGGACGAGGTCGACCGACAGCGCGCCCGGCACCCGCGCGAGCGGGATATGGGTGGTGATCGGCACCACCCGCAGGCTCGGCCCCGCGAGCATCATCACCGCGTTTTCGGGCGAGACCCCGCACCGCTCGGCGACGAATTCCGTCTGGCCGGGATGGGTGAAGCCGATCGCGTAGAGCTGGGCCTTGGACACCGGCCCCGTCACCAGCGCGCGCGCGGCGCCCGACTGGGCCAGCCCGGCGGCGATCTCCAGCGAGGCGAGCGCGCAGCGCGCGCCCTCGATATCAGGCAGGCCGGGGGTGATCTCGTCGGCATTGTCGACGGCGAGCACGGGCAGCGCGCGGCCGAACACCGCCAATGCCTCGTGCAGGTCGCGCACGACCGACACGGGCCCGCGCCATACCCGCGCCACGGCTCGTGGATCGCCGACCGCGACGAAGGGCGGCAAGCCGCGATCGAGCCGCGCCGCCCACGCCTTGCCGACGATCTCGGGCCCCACGCCCGCCGGGTCACCCATCGAAACGACCAGGGGCGCGGCGGGAAGCGGCATCTCAGCGATACTCGACCACCGCGTCGCGACGCAGGTCGCGCAGCTTCTGCGTCGCGCGCAGATTCACGCGGGTCTGTTCGAGCTGGTTCTGGATCTGGTCGGCGCGCGGCAGCTGGCCCGTCGTCGGATCGTCGCGCCCGCACAGCACCAGCGCGCGCACCCCCTCCTGCGGGGTGCCGAAGGGCGGGGTCGACTGGCCGATCTGCAGGTTCAGCATGATCTCCTGCAGCTGGGGCGGCAGGTCGCGGACGCGGACCGTGTCGTTGTCGACGACCTCTGCGTTGAGCGTCGCCGCGACCCGGTCGACGGTGCCGCAGCCGCGCAGCGCCTGGGTCGCCGTCGCGAAGGCGGCGGCGCGCTTGGTCGCGTCCGCCTGGGTCGTCCCCTCCGGGAACCGCACGGTGAGCTGCTTCAGGCTCAACCGCGAGTCGCGCGGGTCCGCGGTCAGGATCTGGCGGCGATCGGTCAGGAACAGGATCGACAGGCCGCCCGGAACCTCGATCGGGCCGGCGACCTGACCCGGCTGCATCTCGGCCGCGGCTTGCGCCAATTCGGCGGGAAGCTGGTCGGCGCGTACCCAGCCCAGATCGCCGTTGACGGCGCGCGTCGACGCTTCGGAAAAGCTGCGCGCATAATATTCGAAAGGCTGCGTGCCTTTCTGGATGTCCGCTATAATCCGGCGAGCATTGGCATTGGCCTCGGCCGCGCGCTCGGCGGGCGCGGCGAGGTAGATTTCCTTGATGCTGTATTCGGTCGTCCCCTTCGCGGCTTCCAGCCGCGCGAGAATCGATTTCACCTCCTCGTCACCGACATTGACCGAGGGTTCGATCTGGCGGCGCAGATAACGCTGCCAAGCCAGTTCGCCCTCGATCTGGCGGCGCAGCGAGCGCTCCGACGATCCCGATGCGCGCAGGAATTCGCGGAACTTGGCGGGCGGCTGCTTGAAGTTGGCCGCGATCCGATCGAAGCTCTGGTTGAGCTCCTCCGGGCTGACCGTGATGTCCTTGGTCTTGGCTTCCTGGATCTGCAGCGTCTCGTCGATCAGCTGGCGCAGCACCTGCAGCTTGAGGCGATCGCGCTCAGCATCCTCGATCTTGACGTTGTTGGCCGCGCCGATCAGCGCAACCCGCTGGTCGACATCGGTGCCGGTGATCACCGCCTCGTTGACGATCGCGGTCGCCTTGCGGACATTGGGGTCGACCTTGCCGAAGATCTGGAGATTGGACGGGATGTCCAGCCCGCCCGTGCTCGGAACGCTGTCGTCGGCCACGGTCCGATCCGAAGCCGCAGGCGCGGAGCCAGCGGGCGCGGGACGACTGGGCGCCGCGCGATCGCGCGCGGAACCGCTCGGGCTGGTCTGCGCGACGCTCATCCCGGCCCCGGTCAGGCCGATCGCCAACGCCATGCCCACCGCGCGGGCGGTCCGCGACTTGCCCCGATATTGCTTCACGCTCATCACCTGTCTCGATATCGCCGATACGCATCCGGGCGCCCCGAACGCCCCCGCGTCCTGCCCGACCCCGTCATGCCGGGGCTTCGCTGAACGGCGGCTTAGCGGCCCAGGTTCGTCAAGGCCAGCGTCAACAGGAAGCTGTTGCCCGCACGCGCGTCGCCCGTCGCCTGGTAGTTGCGGCGCCAGGTCACCCCCAGCCTCAGGCAGTCATCCTCATATTCGACGCCCAGCCGGTGCCGGATCGGGTCGAACCCGTCCGCGACCGACAGCGAGTCCTCCTCGCGGTCGGTCAGGTCGACGACCGCCGACCCGAAGGCCGACCAGAAGCGCGTCACTTGCACGCGGCCGGCGACCCGCACCTCCTCGCGGTCCTGGAGATCCTCCGTCTGCGGCGCGATGTCGCGGTTGAGCCGCAGATAGCCGAGCAGCGCATAGGTGGCGCGGGTCCCGATCGTGGCGTCGACCTCGCTGCGACGCACCGCGAAATTGTCCTTGTCGAGGCGAAAGCGGTGGTTGAGCGACACGAAGTCGCGAAACCGCACCTCCATGCGCCCGACATAATCGGACCAGCGGTCGCTCAGCCCCGTACCCTCGAAGAAGATGCCGGGGCGCTCCGTCAGGCGATAGCTCTGCCCGACCAGCGCGTCGATCGACACGCCCGGCACGTTGGCGATCCATTGCACGCCATAGGTCGCGCGCGACGAATCCTCGAACCGGTCGTAACCGGGGAAGCGGTTGAGCGCGAACAGGTTCGAATCCTCCAGATCGACCGCGCGCGAATCCTCGTTGGGGATCGACAGATTGGCGATGCGCGGCGACGCGACGACCTGGACGCGCGGGATCAGCCGCTGCGTACCGCCCAGAAACGGGCCGACGAACGGCCAGCGCACGTCCACCGCCAGCGCGCCGATCGCGCGGTGGCTGAACCCCTCCGTGCCGCGATAGCTCTCCACCGCCGTCGAAAGCGTGTCGTCGGCGTTATAGGCGTCGGCGCGCGCATAGGCGGTGAAAGTCACCTCCTGCCCCATGGTCGTCAGGCGGCGCAGGTCCCAGCGCAGGCTGGCAAAGGCGCGCTGCGTGTCCTGCCCGGCGGTGCGGGTCAGCGCCAGCGTATTGAGCTGCGCCTCGACACGCCCGCCGAGCAGGCCGTCGTCGAAGCGGCGCCGATAATCGATCTCGGGAAAGGCGATCGGCTGAAGCCCCTGGCGATCGTCGACGCGCAGCGTCTGCACGGCCCAGCCGGTGATCGACAGATAGCTGTTCGGGTCGATCCGCTCCAGCTTGGCGGTGCTCCGCAGCCGGTCGTCGCGCGACAGGTCGTAGCGGCGCAGGAAGGTACGGTCGCTGGCGAGGCGGAGCGATCCGCTCGCAGTCCATTCGGGCGACAGCTGATAGCGCGCGATTCCGTCTATATAGCCGCGCGGTCCCATGCTGGTGTCGTCGGATCGTTGCACCGTCAGGTCGTCGGCGCGGCGGCTGGCGGTGATGTAGCCGCCGATCCGGAACGCCCCCAGACGATCGAGTTGCCGATATTCCGCACGCAGCATCGGCAGCACGCTGGTGAAGACGGTTGGCGCCACCAGCAGCCCGCGATCGGGCGCAAGCCGGAAATAATAGGGCACGGTCACATCGATGCCGTTCGCCCGGCTATAGCCGATATCGGGCGCCAGAAAGCCGTTGTCGCTGCCCCCGCCGATCGCGGTCGAGAAGCTGGGCAGGGGCACCACGGGCAGCCCGAACAGGTGAAAGCTCGGCCGGGTGAAATAGACGCGCGAGCGATCGGGCCGATAGGCGATCCGCACCGCCGTCACCTTCCAGGACGGTTCCTTGGGGCAGTTCTCCGCATCGACGACCGCGCACGGGCTATAGGCCGCGCGGTCGAGCAGAAAGGTCCCGCTCGCTTCGCGCGTTCCCTTGTCCGCGGCCAGGCGCCCCCCCTGTTCGAGGACCACGAGCAGATTGTCGACCACGCCGTCCTTCAGCGAATCGGTGAGCTCGATCGTGTCGCCATAGGCCACGTCGCCGGCGGGGTTGGCGATCGCGACCCCGCCCGTCGCGACGACCTGGCCGGAGGTGCGGTTCCAGGTGACGCGGTCGGCGCGCAGGCGATCGCCCGCGCGTGTCATGCGGACCTCGCCCGTCGCGGTCACGATCTCCGCGTCGATGTCATATTCGATCTGCCCGGCGCTGAAGCGGATCTGGTCGACGCTCGCGGGAGCGTCCGACGCGGGCACGGGCGCGGCAGGAATAGCCGGCGAACCGGACGGCCGGTTCCGAAGGTCCTGCGCCGACGCGGGCGCCGCGCCGACAAGCGCACAGGCGAGGACGGAACCCGCCAACAGGTGGAAACGCGACACGGACAGGAGCTTCGACCCTTTACCTGCTTCCCGGACGCCCGCCCTGATCGCGCGCCGCCGAGCGCCTGCCTATCGCACCGGCACACGCACACCGCAATCGCGCGCTTTGCGCGCGCGGTTCGCTGGCCTAGGGGACCGGGATCATCATCGTCGAGGGCGCAGCACCCGTGTCAATCCAGATCAAGTTCCAGCCCACCCTTCCCGAAACCGCCGGCGCGATGATCCTTCCCGTCGGGAAGGACGGCCTGGACCGCGTGAGCTGGGGCGCGCACGACGTGTTGGGCGCGCTCGCCTCTACAGCCGCGACCGCGAGCCGCTTCACGGGCGAGGCGGGGTCGACGCTCGAGCTGTTCGCGGGCGATCCGGTACGTCACTTCGTGCTGCTGGGGACCGGCGGCGGGGACGAGCCCGATTGGGAGAAAGCGGGCGGGGCACTGACCGCGCGGTTCCTGGCCTCGGGTGCGACGGCGGTCGCGGTCGACCTGTCCACGCTTCCCGCCGCGCCGACCGCCAAAGCCGTCGCGCGCTTCGCGGCGGCGGCGGCGCAGCGCGGGTGGCATCACCACGCCTATCGCACCAAGCTGCCCGAGAAATCGAAGCCGACCCTGACACAGGTCGTTGTCGTCGGCGCCCCGGACGGAGCCGAACAGGCCTGGGCGCACCAGTTCGCGGTGACGGGCGGGCTGGCGCTCACCCGCACCCTCGTCACCGAGCCGCCCAACGTGATCTATCCCGAAAGCTTCGTCGCCCATGTCCGCGCCGAGGTCGAGGGACTGGGGCTGGAGATCACCGTGCTGGACGAGGCCGCGATGGCGGAGCTCGGCATGGGCGCGCTGCTCGGCGTCAGCCAAGGATCGGCGCGCGAGGCGCAGGTGCTCGCGCTCAAGTGGAACGGGGCGGGCGGCGGCGATCCCGCGCTGGCGCTGGTCGGCAAGGGCGTGACCTTCGACACGGGCGGCATCTCGCTCAAGCCCGGGCCCGGCATGGAGGACATGAAGTGGGATATGGGCGGCGCGGGCGCGGTCGTCGGCGCGATGAAGGCGCTCGCCACGCGTAAGGCCAAGGCCAACGTCGTCGGCGTGTGCGGGCTGGTCGAGAACATGCCCGACGGCGCCGCCCAGCGGCCCGGCGACGTCGTGACCTCCATGTCCGAGCAGACGATCGAGATCCTGAACACCGACGCCGAGGGACGGCTGGTGCTCGCCGACATCATGACCTGGGTCCAGCGGACGCACCGGCCGGGGACGATCGTCGACCTGGCGACGCTGACCGGCGCGATGATCGTCAGCCTGGGCAGCGAGCATGGCGGGCTGTTCGCCAATGACGACGCGCTCGCCGACCAGCTGCTCGCGGCCGGGCTCGCGACCGGCGACAAATTGTGGCGCTTCCCGCTCTCGCCCGCTTATGACAAGATGATCGACAGCCCGATCGCGGACATGAAGAACATCGGCGGCAAGGGCGCGGGGTCGATCACCGCGGCGCAGTTCATCGGTCGCTTCGTCGAAGAAGGCGTCCGCTGGGCGCATCTCGACATCGCCGGCATGGTCTGGGCCGACAAGGCGGGGTCGACCTATGACAAGGGGGCGACCGGATACGGCGTGCGGCTGCTCGACCGGTTCGTCGCCGACAATTTCGAAGGGTGACGGGCAGGGCGCATGCAGGTCGACTTCTACCACCTCACCGCCCAGCCGATCGAGCGCGTCCTGCCCCAGATCGCCGAAAAGGTCGTCGCGACGGGCGGGCGACTGCTGATCGTCGATGCCGACGAGACGCGGCGCGACCGGATCGACCGGTTCCTGTGGGAATATAGCCGCGAGGGTTTCCTGCCCCATGCGGTCGCGGGCACGGGCGACGACGCGGCGCAACCCGTGCTGATCGCGCCCGACACCCGGGCCGGGAACGCCGCGCGCCACGTCGCGCTCGCCGATGGCCGCTGGCGCGACGAGGCGCTCGGCTTCGACCGCGCCTTCCTGTTCTTCGACGAGGAGCGCGTGGGCGACGCCCGCGCGGCGTGGAAGGGGCTCGCCGCCACCGATGCGGTCCAGCGCCGTTACTGGAAGCAGAACGAGGCGGGCCGCTGGGAGCAGGCGGCGTGAGAGTTGCGCGGCGCTCCGCGCACCTCTAGGGCTCCGCGCCATCCCGCACCCGCAACGAATATAGGAGCCCGTGACCATCATGGCCGCGACCAGAACCTTTTCGATCATCAAGCCCGACGCCACCCGCCGCAACCTGACGGGCGCGGTCACCAAGATGCTGGAGGAAGCCGGTCTGCGCGTGGTCGCCTCCAAGCGCCTCCGGCTCTCGCGCGAACAGGCCGAAGGCTTCTACGCCGTCCACCGCGAGCGGCCCTTCTTCGGCGACCTGGTGTCGTTCATGATCTCGGGGCCCGTCGTCGTCCAGGTGCTCGAAGGCGAGAACGCCGTGCAGCGCAACCGCGACGTGATGGGCGCCACCAACCCCGCCAATGCCGACGCCGGCACGATCCGCAAGGAACTGGCCGAGTCGATCGAGGCCAATTCGGTTCACGGTTCCGATTCGGAAGAAAATGCCGCGACCGAGATCGCCTATTTCTTCAAGCCGGAAGAGATCGTGGGTTAAAAGGCCGGGGCTGATGAACTGGCGGCTGCGGCGAGCGGAGGCGGGTGACGAGGCCGCGCTCGCGCTCGTCGCCGCCGCCACCTTCCTGGAGACCTATGCGGGCATCGTGTCGCGCGACGACATGCTCGCGCACTGCGCGACGAAATGCTCGGCGAGCCATTTCGCGGGGTGGCTGGCGCGCGCGGATCATCTGGTGTCGCTAGGCGAGCATCCGGACGGCGGCGCCCCGCTCGGTTTCACGGCGCTGACCCCGCCGGATTTTCCCATCGCGTTCGGACCCGAGACGATCGAGCTGCGCCGCATCTACGTGCTCGCGCCCGCTCATGGATCGGGGCTGGGCAAGGCGCTAATGGACCGCGCCGTCGCCGATGCCCGCGCGCTCGGCCGGACGCGGCTGGCGCTCGGCGTGCATCCCGGCAATGCGCGCGCACGGACCTTCTACGAACGCAACGGCTTTCGGATCGTCGGCGAGCGCCGCTTCCAGGTCGGCGAGGCGCTGTTCACCGATCCGGTCTACGCCCGCTCTATCTAGCGGCCGCCGCCAGCTCGCGCGCCCAGAGCGCGTCGATCCGCGCCCGGCTTCCGCCAAGCTCGCGCAACCGCGCCGCCGTGATCGTGAGCATGCGTCCGCCGATCAGCCGTCCCTCGGTCGCCCAGGCGATATCGACGATCGCCGACCCGCTGCGCCGCGTGTCGCCGTCCAGATAGGTCGCGCTGACCAGCACCGGCAGCCGCCCCTCGCGCGCGTCGGCGCCGCCGTCGGTGGCCTTGAGCAGCGCGCCCTCGAACCAGTCGCGCTCGATCGCCGCCGCGGCGACCGGTCGCCTGTCCGCGACGCCGAGTATCTTTGGAAAAGCGGCGACCACCTCCTGCAACTCGTGCCGGGGGTCGCTCAGTACCACGCGGCGCCCGTCCTCGACGCTCGCGCGCAGGTCGAGCCGGGCCCGCGCCTTGTTCGCGCCCAGGGCGGCGGCCTGCTTTTCCGCGGCCGCTTCGCGTCGCTCCGACCAGTTGCTCCAGAAGCCGAGCGCGGCGAGCACCAGCCCCGCGATCGCGACGAATTCGGCCAGGTTGATCCAGCGGCGCTTGCGGCGCGTCTCCTCGCTCACCGTCCGCCCGCCTCGAGCAGCCCGGCGGGGGCGGCCAGTTCCCAGCTCCGCGCGATCCGGTCCTCGACGAGCGTCCAGTCGGCCCCCTCGCCGAGATCGACCGCGACCCAGCCCTTGAGGCCCAGATAAGCGGGGCGCGAATAGGTGTCGGGATCGGCCTCGATCAGCATCGCCTGCTCGTCGGTGCCGCTCGTGCGCACGCAGACGACGATGCGGCCGTCGCCATGATGGTCGGCCCGTACCTGCGCGAATTGCCGGTCGCGCACGAAGAAGGTGGGCTGGCCGTGCGAGGGCCGCTCGCTCACCTCGGGCAGCAGCATCGCGGTCGCGCGGACGCGGTCCAGGGCTTGGGTCATCGCGTGACGAACTCCGACAAGATGCGGGGGTAGAGGAGGTGTTCCGCGATCAGCACGCGCGCCGCCAGCGTGTCGGGCGTGTCGCCCCGCTCGACCGGCACGCGCGCCTGGCCCAGCACCGCGCCGCCGTCGAGTTCCTCGTTCACCAGATGGACCGAACAGCCCGCCTCCCCATCGCCGGCGGCGATGGCGCGGGCATGGGTGTCGAGGCCCTTGTAGTTGGGCAGCAGCGAGGGATGGATGTTGACGATCCGTCCCCGCCACGCGGCCACGAAGTCGTCCGACAACAGGCGCATATAGCCGGCCAGCGCGATCACCTCAACGCCCGCGTCCCGCAGGGCGCGGTCGAGCGCGGCCTCATAGGCAGGCTTGCCGATGCCCTTGGGCGACAGCGCGAAGGTCGCCAGCCCCCGCGCCGCCGCCCAGGCGATCCCGGCGGCGTCGGGCTTGTCGGACGCGACCATCGCCACCTCATAGCCGCGCGCCCGTTCGACCAGCGCCATCATGTTCGATCCCCGGCCGGACAGCAGGATGCCGACGCGCGTCACGCGTCAGGCCTCATGCGTCGCGGTCCAGTCCGCGCGCGCGCTCCACGTCTCCGTCGATCCGCGCACGGTGCAACCGCGCGGGCCCGCCTCGACGCGGCCGATCGCGAACACCGTCTCGCCCGCCGTCTCCAGCGCCGCCGTCACCGCATCCGCCTCGTCGGTGCCGACCACGACCGCCATGCCGATGCCGCAGTTGAAGGTCCGCGCGAACTCCTCGGGCTCGATCAGTCCCTGCGCCTGGAGAAAGGCCATGAGCCGCGTCTGCGGCCAAGCGTCGGCGTCGATCACCGCATGCGTACCGCCCGGCAGCACGCGCGGGATATTCTCCAACAGCCCGCCGCCGGTGATATGCGCCAGCCCCTTGATCCGGCCCTCGCGCAGGAGCGGCAACAGGCTCGCGACATAGATCCGCGTCGGCGCCAGCAGCGTGTCGATCAGCAGATGGTCCTGGTCGACCGGCGAGGGCCGCCCGAGCTTCCAGCCCCGATCCGCCGCCAGCCGTCGGACGAGCGAATAGCCGTTGGAATGCACGCCCGACGACGCCAGTCCCAGGATCATGTCGCCCGGCGCGATGCGGTCCCCGGTCAGCAGCCGGTCGCGCTCGACCGCGCCGACGCAGAAGCCCGCCAGGTCATAATCGCCGGGCGCGTACATGCCGGGCATTTCGGCGGTCTCACCCCCGATCAGCGCGCATCCCGCCTGACGGCATCCCTCCGCGATCGAGGCGACCACCCGTTCGGCGATGGCGGGGTCGAGCTTCCCGCACGCATAATAATCGAGGAAGAAGAGCGGCTCGGCGCCCTGGACGATCAGGTCGTTGGCGCACATCGCGACCAGGTCGATGCCGACTCCGGCATGGCGATCCCATTCGATCGCCAGCTTCAGCTTGGTGCCGACCCCGTCATTGGCGGCGACGAGCAGCGGATCGACGAACCCCGCCGCCTTCAGGTCGAACAGGCCACCGAAGCCGCCCAGCTCGGCGTCGGCGCCGGGTCGCCGCGTCGCGCGGGCGAGCGGCCCGATCGCGCGCACCAGCGCATTGCCGGCGGCGATCGAGACGCCGCTATCGGCGTAGGTGTAGGGCTCGCTGTCATCCATCGCTCAAGCGCCTAGCCAGAACGCGCTTGGATTTCCACGCCCGCTTCGCCAAAAGGCGCCCCATCATGCATTCGCCCCGATCGACGCCGGTCCGCCTTGCCGCGGCCGCCGCACTCCTCGCCGCCGCCGGGGCCGGCCTCGCCCAGATCGAGGGCGGCGACCGCGGGGTCGCGCCGATCGACAGTTCGGGCGACTTCGAGGTCAGCGGGGTCACCGTGGACGTCGCCGCGAAGACGCCCGACGCCGCGCGGCTGGGCGGCTGGCGCATCGCCCAGCGCAAGGCGTGGACGCAGCTTTCCGGGCGCTTAGGGGCGGGCGGAGCGGGCGTGTCGGACGGCACGCTCGACCAGCTCGTCTCGGCCATCGTCGTCGAACGCGAGCAGATCGGCCCGACGCGCTATGTGGCGCGACTGGGCGTGTTGTTCGACCGGGGGCGGGTCGGCTCGCTGCTGGGCATCGCTACCGGCGGGGCGCAATCGGCACCGATGCTCGTCATTCCCGTTCAATATTCGGGCGGGGTAGGCCAGGTGTTCGAGGCGCGGACCGAGTGGCAGCAGGCCTGGGCGCGCTACCGCACCGGCAACAGCATCGTCGACTATGTGCGACCCGCGGGCACGGGCGCCGATCCGCTGCTCCTCACCGCCGGGCAGGTGAGCCGCCCCGGCCGGCGCTGGTGGCGCGCGATCATCGACCAATATGGGGCGTCCGACATACTGATCCCGGTCGTGCGGCTTTATCGTCAATATCCCGGCGGCCCGGTCGTCGGCGCGTTCGAGGCGCGCTGGGGCCCCGATAACAGCTATCTGGGCGGCTTCTCGCTCCGGGTCGGGAGCGCGGCGGGCCTGCCGCAGCTGCTCGACGCCGGGGTCGCGCGGGTGGACCAGCTCTACCAGTCCGCGCTCCGCAACGGCGTGCTGCGCGCCGATCCCACATTGTCGCCGCCGCCCAGCCCGACGCCGACCCCGACGCCGACCCCGACGCCGGGCGCGACGCTCGACGCCGTCATCCGATCGCTCCCGGCGGACGGCTCGACCCCGGCCGGGGCGGGGATCCCCGTCACCGTTCAGTTCGAGACGCCCGACGCCGGCGCGGTGGCCTCGATCGAAGGCTCCGTGCGCGCGATACCAGGCGTGCGATCGGCGACCACCACGTCCCTCGCGCTCGGCGGCGTGTCGCTGATGCGGTTGACCTATGATGGCGATCCGGCGGCGTTGGTGTCCGCGCTTCAGAGGCAGGGCTTTCAGGTCTCGGGCAGCGGACAGTCGCTCCGCATCCGTCGTGCGACGCCGGGCGTCCAACCTCCGGTCCAGCCCCGACTTCCCGACGCCACGCCCGTCGAATGAGTCAGCTCGCCCTGCCACTCGTCTGGCCGGCCGATCCCCGCGACGACGCTTTCTTGGTCGGGTCGTCCAACGAGCAGGCCGTCCGCCGGCTCGATCGCCCCGACGAATGGCCCGTCCGCACCGCCCTGTTGATCGGCCCGCGCAAGTCGGGACGCAGCCTGCTCGCGCGCATCTTCGCCGCCAAGCATGGCGGCGCGATCGTCGACGATGCGTCCCGTCTGCCCGAGGCCGAGCTGTTCCACGCCTGGAACCGCGCGCAGGAAGGAGGGCGACCGCTGGTCCTCGTCGCCGACCAGCGCCCGATCGGCTGGGGCTCGCGCCTTCCCGACCTGCGCTCGCGCCTTGCCGCCAGCCCGGTGGCGGAGATCGGTGCGCCCGACGACGCGCTCGTCCGGGCCCTGCTCGCGCGCCAGCTCGCGCGGCGCGGACTCGACGCCAGGCCCGATCTGGTCGACTGGCTGGCGGCGCGGATCGAGCGTAGCCACCTGGCGCTGCTGCGCGCGGTCGACGCCCTAGACGCCCGCGCGATGGAACAGCGGCGCGGGCTATCCATTCCCTTTGCACGCGCCACACTCACCGAGTCCGGGCTGCTGAGCCCGGTGGAGCCCGACCCGTCATGACCCGCCCCGCGCATCTGAGCAGACTGGCCGACGCCGACGACGATCCCTTCGCCGCGACGCCCGCCGGCCGCTATTTCAATCGCGAGCTGTCCTGGTTGGCGTTCAACCGGCGCGTGCTGGAGGAGGCGTGCAACCGCGCGCATCCGCTGCTCGAACGCCTGCGCTTTCTGTCGATCTCGGGCGCCAATCTCGACGAGTTCTTCATGGTCCGCGTCGCCGGGCTGAAGGGCCAGCAATTGCAGGAGGTCGAACGGCTGTCGGCCGACGGGATGACCCCCGTCCAGCAGCTGACCGCGATCATCGCCGAAGCCGACGCGCTGATGGCGTCGCAGCAATCGGTCTGGCGCGACCTGCGCCGTGAACTCGCCGCCGCCGACATCCACGTGCTGGGCAGCCGCCAGATCGACGACGAGGCGGCGGTCTGGCTCGAACAGCATTTCCTGCGCCAGATCTTCCCGATCCTGACGCCGCAGGCGCTCGACCCCGCGCACCCGTTTCCGTTCATGCCCAATCGCGGGCTGGCGCTGATGTTCGACCTCGTCCGCGACTCGGACGAGGAGCCGATCCGCGAGCTCGTCATGCTCCCCGCCACCATGCCGCGTTTCGTGCGTTTGCCCGGCGAGCCCGCGCGCTATGTCGCGATCGAATCGCTGGTGAAGCGTTTCTCCGCGTTGCTCTTCCCCGGATACGAGGTGCGCGGCGCCGCCGAGTTCCGCGTCCTGCGCGACAGCGACATCGAGATCGAGGAGGAGGCCGAGGATCTGGTCCGCTACTTCGCCAACGCGATCAAGCGCCGCCGCCGCGGCCGCGTCATCCGGCTGGAGCTGGAGACGGGCATGGCCGAGGGCCTGTCCTCCATCCTCAAGGACGAACTGGGCGGCAGCGGCACCATCGTCACCGAATCGGGGTCGTTCCTGGGACTGAACGATCTCGACGCGCTGGTCGAGGAGGATCGCCCCGACCTGAAATGGCCCAGCTTTACGCCCCGCTTTCCCGAACGCATCCGCGAATTCGGGGGCGACTGCTTCGCGGCGATCAAGGCCAAGGACATCCTCGTCCACCATCCGTACGAGACGTTCGAGGTGGTGATCGCCTTTTTGAAGCAGGCGGCGGGGGACCCCGACGTGGTCGCTATCAAGCAGACGCTCTACCGCGCGGGCAAGCAGTCGGCGATCATCAACGCGCTAATCGCGGCGGCCGAGGCGGGCAAGTCGGTGACCGCGATCGTCGAGCTGAAGGCGCGGTTCGACGAGGAGCAGAATCTGTACTGGGCGAGCGCGCTGGAACGCGCGGGCGTCCAGGTCGTCTACGGCTTCATCGACTGGAAGACCCATGCCAAGGTGTCGATGGTCGTCCGGCGCGAGGGCGGCGAGTTCCGCACCTATTGCCATTTCGGCACCGGCAATTACCACCCCGTCACCGCGCGCATCTATACCGATCTCAGCTTCTTCACCGCCGACCCGGACCTGGGCCAGGACGCGGCGCAGATGTTCAACTACATCACCGGCTATGTGGAGCCGCGCGCGCTCAACTGCATCGCCCTGTCGCCGCGCGACCTGCGCCCGCGCCTGATGGAGCTGATCGACGCCGAGATCGCCCATGCCCGCGCGGGCAGGCCCGCCAGCATGTGGGCCAAGGTGAATTCCCTCGTCGACCCCGAACTGATCGAGAAGCTCTACGAGGCGAGCGGGGCGGGGGTGGAGATCGACCTGGTCGTGCGCGGCATCTGCTGCCTGCGCCCGGGGGTGCCCGGCCTGTCCGACCGCATCTACGTCAAGTCGATCGTCGGGCGTTTCCTGGAGCATAGCCGCATTTGGGCCTTCGGGAACGGCGAGGCGTTGCCGAACGACGGGGCGAAGCTGTTCATCTCGTCTGCCGACTGGATGCCCCGCAATTTCGACCGCCGCGTCGAGTACATGCTCCCGATCGTCAACGAGACCGTCCACGACCAGATCCTCGACCAGGTGATGGTCGCCAACCTCATCGATAACGAACAGAGCTGGGTGCTCGGCCCGGATGGCGATTACACCCGTGTCGAGCCGGGCGACCGGCCGTTTAACCTTCACCGTTATTTCATGACCAATCGGTCGCTCTCGGGGCGCGGTGCCGCGCTGGAGACCAGCGACCAGGTGCCCACCCTGTCGCTCCGGCGCCGGCGTTGAACCTGCTCGCCCCCTTCCGCGCGGTCGCCCGGTCGCTGACCGACACGGGCCCGCGCTGGCCGCGCACCGCGATCATCGACATCGGCTCCAATTCGATCCGCCTCGTCGTCTATCAGGGCCCGGCGCGGCTCCCCGCCATCCTGTTCAACGAGAAGGTCATGGCCGGGCTTGGCCGCGGCCTCGCCGCCACCGGCGCGATCGAGCCCGGCGCGCTGCGCAAGGCCCGCACCGCGCTCGCGCGCTTCGCGGCGGTGGCGCGCGTCATGGAGGTGGAGACGCTGCGCACCGTCGCCACCGCCGCGGTCCGCGACGCATCCAACGGCGCCGAGCTGATCGACGAGGCCGACCGGCTCGGCCTGCGCGTCGAGATCCTGCCGGGCGAACAGGAAGCGCTGGCGGCCGGGGAGGGCGTATTGTCGGGCATCCCCGACGCGGATGGGATCGTCGGCGACCTGGGCGGCGGCAGCCTGGAACTGGTCCGCGTCCGGGACGGCCGGGTCGGCGAGCGCGTATCCTTCCCGCTGGGTGTGCTCCGCATCGCCAAGTTCCGCGAATGGGGCGCCGCGAGCTTCGAGCGCCATGTCGCCGCGATCGTCCGCGACGCGGGCTGGACGGGGAAGGGGCGCGGCCTGCCGCTCTATCTCGTCGGCGGATCGTGGCGCGCGCTCGCCAAGCTCGACATGGGGCTGACCGGCTATCCGCTCCCCGTCATCCACCAATATGCATTGTCGGCGTCGCGCGTCGCCGAGCTCGACGGCGCGATCCAGCACCTGTCGCGCCAGCGGCTGAAAGAGATCGCCGACATCGCCTCGACCCGCGCCGGGCTCCTCGGCGACGCCACCGCACTGCTGTCGGTGCTGCTCCGCCAGCTCGGTTGCGATCGCACGGTCGCTTCCTCCTTCGGCCTGCGCGAGGGACTGCTGTTCGGGGCGCTCGACGACGCGACCCGGCAGGAGGACCCGCTGATCGTCGCCGCGCGCGAGGAGGGGCGGCTGCTCGGCCGCTTTCCCGAACATGGCGACCTGCTCGACCGCTGGATCGCGCCGCTGTTCGGCGGCACCCCCGCCCAGGCGCGGCTGCGCCATGCCGCCTGCCTGCTCGCCGATGTGGGCTGGCACGCCAATCCCGATTTCCGCGCCGAACGCGGGATCGAGACCGCGCTCCACGGCAATTGGGTGGCGATCGACGGCGCCGGCCGCGCGATCCTGGCGCAGACGCTGAGCGCCGCGTTCGGGGGCAACACCGACGCGCCCGATCCGCTGCCCCGCCTGGCCGGGGTCCTCGACCTGAAGACGGCGGCGGCCTGGGGCCTGGCGATCCGGCTCGGACAACGGCTGAGCGGGGGTGTCGCGGGTCCGCTCAAGCGGTCGCGGCTGGCCGACGACGGCGCGGCGCTGACGCTCCACCTCGATCCCGCCGACCGCGACCTGTACGGCGAGGCGGTGGAGAAACGCCACGCCACGCTCGCCATCCTGCTCGGGCGGACGCCGTCGCTCGGCGCTTAGGCGACCTCTGTCCGCGTCATCTTCAGCTTTCCGTTCACCACCGCGAAGGCCAGCCGCCCTTCCACCAGGTCGAGCGCGTCGCGCCCGAACTGGTCGAAGCGCCACCCCTCCAGCATCGCCAGGCCGTCGCGCTGCCCGGCCGCGAGCGCCTCCAGCTCGTCGGTGCGCGCCAGCAGCTTGGACGCGACGTCGATATCGCGCGACCGGATCTTGAGCAGCAGCTTCAGCAGGTCGGCGACCAGAGAGCCCTCCTTGCCCAGCCCCGGCTTGCGATCGTCGCGTGCGGGCATCTCCGCCTCGGGCAGCGGTCCCGCGCCCTCGATCGCCGCCATCAGCCGCGCGCCGATCTCGTTATGCGCCCAGGCCGGCGACAGCCCGCGCACCTTGGCCAGGTCGGCCTGGCGCTTGGGCGCATGACCCGCCAGGTCGGCCAGCGTCTCGTCCTTGACGATGCGCCCGCGCGGCAGGTCCTTCCCCCGCGCCTCCAGCTCGCGCCACCGCGCGATCGCCTTCAGCTTGCCGAGCACATCGGCCTTGCGGCTGTTCACCCGCACACGCTTCCAGGCGAGGTCGGGGTCGTTCTCGTAATTGGCGGGGTCCGCCAGCCGCTCCATCTCCTGGTCCAGCCAGCCGCCGCGGCCGGTCTTGCGCAGCCGCTCGAGCATCTTGGGGAAGATCGCCGACAGGTGGGTCACGTCGCCGATCGCGTAATCGACCTGGCGCTCGTCGAGCGGCCGCCGCGACCAGTCGGTGAAGCGCGCGCCCTTGTCGATCTGGATGCCCAGCCAGCTGTCGACCAGGTTGGAATAGCCGATCTGCTCGCCCTGCCCCAGCGCCATCGCCGCCACCTGCGTGTCGAACAGCGGGTGGGGCGTCTTGCCGGTCAGGTTGTACACAATCTCGATATCCTGTCCGCCGGCATGGAAGACCTTCAGCACGTCCTCATTGTCCGTCATCAGGTCGAGCAGGGGTTTCAGGTCGATGCCCGGCGCCATCGGGTCGATCGCGGCGGCTTCCTCCTCGTTGGCGACCTGGATCAGGCACAATTCCGGCCAGAAGGTCGATTCGCGCATGAACTCGGTATCGACGGTGACGAAGGGCGACTCGGCCAGGCGGACGCATAGGTTGGCGAGCGTCGCGCTGTCGGTGATGAGCGGGTGTACGTGCATCGCCCGGCTCTAGCGCGGGCGGGCCGGGTTGACAAAGCGGGGCGGGGCGGGGGAAGCGCCCGCCCATGACCAGCCCCACCATGCACGCCTATCGCACTCATAATTGCGCCGCGCTCTCCACGCCCCATGTCGGCCGGACCGTCCGCCTGTCCGGCTGGGTGCATCGCAAGCGCGACCATGGCGGCGTGCTCTTCGTCGACCTGCGCGACCATTACGGCATTACCCAGATCGTGGCGGACAGCGATTCGCCCGCGCTCGCGACGCTGGAACAGGTCCGCGTCGAGTCGGTCATAACGATCGACGGCGTGGTGAAGAGCCGGTCGGAGGCGACGGTCAACACGGGCCTGGCGACCGGCGCGATCGAGGTGTTCGCGCAAGGCGCCGTCGTCCAGTCCGCCGCGCAGGAGCTGCCGCTCCCCGTCGCGGGCGAGGCGGAGTATCCCGAGGACGTCCGCCTGCGCTACCGCTTCCTCGATCTGCGGCGCGAGCGCATCCACGCCAACATCATGCTCCGTTCCCAGGTGATCGCGAGCATCCGGCGCCGGATGATCGAGCAGGGCTTCACCGAATTCCAGACGCCGATCCTGACCGCCTCCAGCCCGGAGGGCGCGCGCGACTATCTGGTCCCCAGCCGCGTCCATCCCGGCAAGTTCTACGCGCTTCCCCAGGCGCCGCAGATGTTCAAGCAGCTGCTGATGGTCGCCGGCTTCGACCGCTATTTCCAGATCGCGCCCTGCTTCCGCGACGAGGACGCGCGCGCCGACCGGAGCCCGGGCGAATTCTACCAGCTCGATTTCGAGATGAGCTTCGTCACGCAAGAGGACGTGTTCCAGGCGATCGAGCCCGTGCTCCATGGCCTGTTCTCCGAATTCGCCGACTGGCAGGGCAGGGGCCGCCAGGTCTCCGCGCTGCCTTTCCCGCGCATTCCGTACCGCGAGTCGATGCTCCGCTACGGCAACGACAAGCCGGACCTGCGCAACCCTCTCGTCATCACCGACCTGTCCGATCAGTTCCGGGGCTCGGGCTTCGGCCGGTTCGCGACGATCGTCGAGGGCGGCGACGTGGTGCGCGCCATCCCGGCGCCGAACACCGCCGATCGCAGCCGCAAATTCTTCGACGACATGAACGGCTGGGCTCAGTCCGAGGGCTTCGCCGGGCTCGGCTATGCGACCCGCAAGGGCGGCGAATGGGGTGGCCCGATCGCCAAGAACCACGGCGAGGAGGGAATGGCGAAGATCGCCGAGGCGCTGGGGCTCGGCCCCGACGACGGCGTGTTCTTCGCGGCGGGCAAGGAGGCGCAGGCGGCCAAGCTGGCGGGGCTGGCGCGCACCCGCGTCGGCGAGCAGCTGGGGCTGATCGACCCGAACCGCTTCGAATTCTGCTGGATCGTCGACTTCCCGATGTTCGAATATGACGAGGACAACAGGAAGGTCGATTTCAGCCACAACCCCTTCTCCATGCCGCAGGGCGAGCTGGAAGCGCTGGAGACCCTCGATCCGCTCGACATCCTCGCCTATCAATATGACATCGTGTGCAACGGCGTGGAGCTGTCCTCTGGCGCGATCCGGAACCACCGGCCCGAGATCATGTACAAGGCGTTCGAGATCGCCGGTTACAGCCAAGCCGATGTCGACCGCGACTTCGCGGGCATGATCAACGCCTTCAAGTTCGGTGCGCCCCCGCATGGCGGCTCGGCGCCCGGCATCGACCGCATGGTCATGCTGCTGGCGGGCGAGCCGAACATCCGCGAGGTCGTGCTTTTCCCAATGAACCAGCGCGCCGAGGACCTGATGATGGGGGCGCCTGGCCTCGTCTCGGCGAAGCAATTGCGTGAGCTTAACCTGCGCAGCACGGCGGACGGGGCGAAAGCCGGCTGACCTACTCCCCTCCCTGGAACAGGGAGGGGCTGGGGGTGGGTGGACGGGATGCGCTCAATTTCACGGTCGGCGTAGATCGGTCGCGCACCTCGGCCGATATTCTTACGTCCACCCATCCCCGACCCTCCCTATCCAGGGAGGGGAGTAGCGTCCCACCACTCCGCGAACCGCCCTCTCTCCGCCGGCGTCAGGTGCAGCCCCAGCTTGCTCCGCCGTTCCAGCGCGTCCTCCACTGACCGCGCCCATTCGCGTGTCCTCATCCACCGCGCCTCGACCTCGGTCAGCCCAGCGCCGAACGCCTCGCCCATGTCCGCCTCGTCTTCGACACCGGCGAGCAGGTCGCCCAGCATCGACCCATAGGCGCGGGTCATCCGTTCCGACCGAACCTGGCCCAGGAACGGCCAGCGCGTCCTTACCTCGCCCAGATACCGGTCGAACTCGCCGATATCGCCCCCCGGAAAAACCCGATCGCGCGTCACCCGCCCGATCTTGCGCCCCAGCGCCGGGGCGAGCTTGCCGACCGCCTCCTCTGCCAGATGCCGCGCGGTCGTGATCTTGCCGCCGAAGACGGACAGCAGGGCAGGGCCCGTCAAATCCAGCTCCAGCACATAATCGCGCGTCACCTCGCGCGCCTCGCTCGCGCCGTCGTCGTACAGCGGCCGCACCCCCGACCATGTGCTCGTCACATCGGCCGGGCCGACCTGCCGCGTGAAGTGCCGGTTCGCCGCCTCGCACAGGTAAGCGATCTCGCCCGCGTCGATCACCGCGTCCTCGGGCCGGTCGACCGGTACATCGGTGGTGCCGATCTCGGTCCCGCCCTCATAGGGAAGGGCGAAGACGATGCGCCGATCGGGCTGCTGGAGAATGTACGCGTGGTCGCCCTCGTACAGCTGCGGCACGACGATATGGCTGCCCTTGACCAGCCTCACGCTCGCGCCCGCGTTGACGCCGAGCCTGCCCAGCAGCTCCGCTACCCACGGCCCCGCCGCGTTGACCAGCGCCTTGGCCCGCACGTCGCGCCCGTCCGACAGCCGCGCCGCCCATAGCCCGCCCTCGCGTCGCGCGCTCTCGACCGCGGTGCGCGTCGCGACCTCCGCCCCGTTCGCGGCCGCGTCGACCGCGTTGAGAAGGGTCAGCCGTGCGTCGTCGACATAGGCGTCCGAATAGACGAACCCGCGCCGCCCGTCCTTCAGCGGCGCGCGATAGGCGGCGTCCACCGGCCCGAGCCCGCGCGACCGCGCCAGCGTCGATCGCCCGCCCAGCCGATCGTACAGCAGCAGCCCCGCCCGCACCAACCACCAGGGCCGGACGGCGTGGGTGTGCGGGAGCACGAAGCGCATCGGCCGGATCAGGTGCGGCGCCGCGCGCACCAGCCGCTCGCGCTCACGCAGCGCATGGGCGACCAGGCGGAAGTCGTAATATTCCAGATAGCGCAGCCCGCCATGAATCAGTTTGGTCGACGCGGACGAGGTATGCTGCGCCAGGTCGTCGCGCTCGACCAGCAGCACCGACCAGCCGTTCAGCGCCGCCTCGCGCGCGATCGCGCACCCGTTGATCCCGCCCCCGACGATCAGGAGGTCGTGAGGGTCGCGGTCCGCCATGGGACGTGACGTAAGGGGAGCGAGCTCCTATCTCCACCCCATGCCGAAGAAAACGCCGGGCCTTCCGACCCGCCAGCAAGTGCTCGACTTCATCGCCTCCTCGGAGGAACCCGCCGGCAAGCGCGAAATCGCGCGCGCCTTCGGCCTTTCCGCGCAGGACAAGATCGCGCTCAAGGCGCTGCTCCACGACATGGCCGATGAGGGGCTGATCGACTCGGCCCCCGGCCGCGCTTTCCACAAGATGGGAGGGCTGCCCAAAGTCACCGTACTCCGCATCGTGGATGTCGATGACGGCGGCAATGTCTGGGCGGTGCCCGAGCGGTGGGAGGCGGAGACGCCACCCCCGCGGCTGCGCGTCCGTGAGCGCAAGCGCGGCCAGCTCGGCATCGGCGAACGCATTCTTGCGCGCACCGAGGAGGCCGGGCCGGGGTGGATCGCCCACCCCATGAAGACGCTCGCCCCCGCCTCCGAACAGGTGCTCGGCGTGCTCCGGGCGGAGGGCGACCGCTTCTGGCTGACCGGCGTCGAGAAGAAGGAACGGCGCGAGTTCGCCGTGTCCGACACCGGCGGCGCGGCGGTGGGCGATCTCGTGCTCGCCGAAAAGACCGGGCGCCCCCCGCGCATCACCGTGCGGGTTGTCGAACGGCTGGGCGATCCCTTCGCCCCGCGCAGCTTCTCGCTGATCGCCATTCACAAGCACGGCATACCCGACCAGTTCGGGCAGGAGACGCTCGACGAGGCCGAGCGCGTCGCCGGACTTCCGCTCGGCGATGACCGCGAGGATCTGCGCCACCTGCCGATCGTCGCGATCGACCCGGTCGACGCGCGCGATCATGACGACGCGGTCTGGGCCGCCCCCGACGACGACCCCGTCAACGCCGGCGGCTGGCGCGCGATCGTCGCCATCGCCGACGTGTCCTTCTATGTCCGCCCCGGCTCCGAGATCGACCGCGAGGCCCGGCGGCGCGGCAATTCGGTCTATTTCCCCGACCGGGTCGTGCCCATGCTGCCCGAAATCCTGTCGGCCCATGTCTGCTCGCTGGTCGAGGGCGAAGACCGCGCCGCGCTCGCCTGCCATATCCAGGTGACCCCGGCCGGCACGCTCAAATCCTGGCGTTTCACCCGCGCCGTCGTGAGGATCGCGGCCAACATCGCCTATGAGGACGCCCAAGCCGCGATCGACGGGGCGCTCGCCCATCCGCTGACCGACACCGCGCTCCGCCCGCTCTGGGACTGCTGGCGCGCGCTGCTCGCCGCGCGCGAGAAGCGCGAGCCGCTCGACCTCGACCTGCCCGAACGGCGCGTCGTGCTCGACGAGAAGGGCCGGATCATGTCGGTCGCCCCGCGCGAGCGGCTCGATGCGCACCGGCTGATCGAGGATTACATGATCGCCGCCAATGTCGCTGCAGCCAAGGCGCTGGAGGCGAAGAAGTCGCCTGTCATGTACCGCGACCACGAGCCCCCCAGCCGCGAGAAGCTGGTCGCGCTCAAGGACTATCTCGAGACGTTCGATATCGCCTTCACGCTGGGCCAGGTGGTCCTGCCCAGGACGTTCAATCGCATCCTCGACAAGGTCGGCGATGCCGAGTTCCGCCCCCAGGTGATGGAACAGGTGCTGCGGTCGCAGACCCAGGCCTATTACGCCCCCGGCAATACCGGCCATTTCGGGCTGTCGCTGGGCAGCTACGCCCATTTCACCTCGCCCATCCGCCGCTATGCCGATCTCCTGGTCCACCGCTCGCTGGTCCGTGCCTTCGGGTTGGGCGACGGCGCGCTGACCGCCGGCGAGGCGGAGGGAATGGAACGGATCGGCCAGTCGATCAGCGGCTTCGAACGGCGCGCGATGGAAGCCGAACGCGATACGATCGACCGCTATGTCGCGGCTTTCCTGTCCGAACGCGTCGGCCAGACCGTCGAGGTTCGGATCACCGGCGTCCAGAATTACGGCTTCTTCGCTACGGTGGAAGGGGTCGGCGGCGACGGCCTGATGCCGGTCCGCGACCTGGGCGGCGAGTATTTCAAATTCGACGAGGCGGCGCGCACGTTGATCGGGGAGACCAGCGGCGAGGCGTACACGCTCGGCCAGCGACTTGAACTCCGGCTCGCCGAGGCCAACCCGGTCTCGGGGGCGCTCCGCTTCGAGCTGCCCGGCGGCAAGGGCGCCGCGCCGCCGTCCGAGGCCGATCGACGACGCGGCGGACCGCGCGTTATCAAGCGGCGCGGGCGCCCGGCGAACATCCGACACCAGGGCGGGCGTCGCTGACCGCCCCCGTCGAGGCTAGCCGGCCGTGAAGGTCAGCCCCGCCTTGGCCTGAAGCCGCTCGCGCAGCGCGTGGCCCATCAGCGCGCCCGGCGTCCACACGCCACCCTCGCCGCCGATGTCCTGCACCAGGCACAGGGCGGTCTCGGCGATCATCTTGGAGGTGGAGCCATAGCCCGGATCCCGGTCGCCGGTAACCACCGCGTCGAGGCGCGTACCGTCGGGCATCAGCCCCGCGAACAGCAGGTCGTAATGGCCGCTGTCGCGCTCCTCCTTGGACGGTCCCTCGCCGGGCTTAGGCCCCTTGTCGCTGGCCAGCGGGTTCAGCTTGGCGATCGCCTCCGCGGCCGCCTTGCCCATCTCGCCCAGCCCGGCGACCATCATCTCGTCATATTTGAAGTCGACGCCGTAGCGGTGGCCGAGCAGGAAGTTGGTCCGGTGGACGTTCTTGGTGTTGATCGGGGCCATGATGAACGGCGCGACCCAGCTTTGGAGCGTCGTGTCATATTCGGGGATCAGCCCCGTCGGCTGATGCGGACCGGTGAAGCCGGGCGTCAGCGCGAAGGGGCTGGCAAGCAGCTTCAGTAGCGAAGGATCGCGTGCGGCGGCCGCCAGCGTCGCCTTGAGGCTGGCCGCCGTCCCGCCCGAGAAACCGCCCTGCATCGACCGGACCCGGCCCTTGACGCGCGGCGCAGGCGTCCCGAACCGCTCGATCGCGCGCTCCTGCAGCGTGAGCACGCCCAGATCGAAGGGGATCGAGTCGAACCCGCAGGAAAAAACGATCCGCGCACCCGTCCGCTTCGCGGCCGCCTCATGCGCGTCGATCATGTGCCGCATCCAGGCCGGCTCGCCGCATAGATCGACATAGGCCGTCCCCGCCGCCGCGCAGGCCGCGACCAGCTCGGACCCATGAAGCTGGTACGGGCCGACGGTGGTCAGCACCACGGTCGCGCGCTCGGCCATCGCCCGTAGCGAAGCCGGATCGCCCGCGTCGGCGGTGACGAGCGGGATATCGCCCGGTGCCCCGATCAGATCGCGCACTTCCTCCAGCTTGGCGAGCGACCGCCCCGCCATCGCCCAGCGTGGCCTGTCGCCGCCGGTATAGGCCTGGGTCAGATATTCCGCGACGAGCCGCCCGGTGAACCCGGTCGCGCCATAGACGATCACGTCGAAGTCCTTGGTCATGCCTGTCTCCGTCAAGCCGCTTCGCTGAACTGCAGGTTCGCCAGCCGCGCATAGAGCCCGGGTCTTGCCATCAGCTGGGCGTGGCTGCCCTGCTCGATGATACGGCCCTCGTTCATCACCACGATCCGCTCCGCCGCGCGGACCGTCGCCAGCCGGTGCGCGATCACCAGGGTCGTGCGGTTCGCCATCAGCCGCTCCAGCGCCTGCTGGACCAGCTGCTCGCTTTCGGCGTCGAGCGCGCTGGTCGCTTCGTCGAGAAGAAGGATGGGTGCGTCGCGCAGCAGCGCGCGGGCGATGGTGATGCGCTGGCGCTGTCCGCCCGACAGCCGGGCACCGCCCTCGCCCAGAAAGGTGTCGAGCTGGTCGGGAAGGGCGCGGAGAAAGCCGGCGGCGTTGGCGGCCTCGGCGGCGGCCCAGAGCTCGTCGTCACTCGCGTCCCAGCGGCCATAGCGTAGATTGTCGCGCGCCGACGCGCCGAAGATCACCGTCTCCTGCGGCACCACCGCGATGCGCGCGCGAACATCGGCCGGATCGGCCTCGGTCAGCGCCACGCCGTCGATCAGCACGCGACCGGCTTCGGGGTCGTAGAAGCGCTGGGCGAGCTGGAACAAGGTCGTCTTGCCTGCCCCCGACGGCCCGACGATCGCGACCGTCTCACCCGGCCGGACATCGAGCGAGAACCCGTTCAGCGCCGCCACCTCGCGCCGGGTCGGATAATGGAAATGCACCGCCTCGAAGCACAGCGCACCACGCGCCGGCTCGGGCAGCGCAACGGGTCGGGCGGGCGCTGCGATCTCGGGCTGCTCGGCGAGCAGTTCGGACAGCCGCGCCGCGGCGCCGCTCGCGCGGAGCAGGTCGCCCCACACTTCCGTGAGTGCCCCGAACGAGCCCGTGACGATCCCCGCCGTCAGCACGAAGGCGGTAAGCGACCCGCCCGAGAAGCGGCCGGTCGCGACATCCTGGACGGCGACCCACATGATCCAGGTCACCCCGCCGAACAGCAGCCCGATCGCGACGGCGGTCATCAACGCCCTGAGCGCGAACCGGCGCCGTGCACTCGCGAAGCCCCGCCCGACGGCTTCCTCGAAACGATCTCCCTCCCGTCGCTCCTGCCCGAACGCCTGAACGATCTTCATCGCGCCCAGCGTCTCGACCGCCATCGCCCCGATATCGGCCAGTCGGTCCTGGCTGTCCTTGGAATAATCGCGGACCTTGCGACCGAGCACGACCACCGGAAGGATCAGCAAGGGGATGCCCAGCAGCAACGCACCCGCGAGCTTGGGCGCGAGCGCGAACAGGTAGATCACGCCGCCGATCCCGATCACGACGTTGCGCAGCGCGATCGACATGGTCGATCCGACCACCTGCTCGATGATCGCGGTGTCGGCGGTCAGGCGGCTGGCGATCTCCGAAGGACGGTTCTCCTCGAAATAGCGCGGCGCGAGCCGCAGCAGGTTTCGGTGCACGTCCGACCGGATGTCGGCGACCGTCCGCTCGCCGAGCCAGGACACGAAATAGAATCGAACCGCGGTCGCTATCGCCAGCACCACGACGACCGCGATCAGCCCTTCGAAATAGGGCGCGATGCGATCGGCGTCCGCGCCCGCCGCGAAGCCGTTATCGACCACCTGCTTGAAGGTATAGGGAATGAACAGGGTCGCTCCCGCTGCGACGGTCAGCGCGGTCAGCGCCGACGCGATCTGGAGCGGGTAGCGCGTCGCATAACGCCATACCGTGGCGAGGTTGCCCAGCCGGCGGCGGGGTTCGCGTGGGACACTGGCTTTGGCTGACATTGGACAGGCCTAGCAGGGTGGGCGAGGGGGCTCAACGGCATGGCGGCGCGGGTGCGCTGTTGCCCGGCGTGACATTTGCGTTACGGCTTTCGCAACCCATGTTGGGGCAAAGGATCCCGAATGCTCTACAACGCCTATGAAATGCAGCGCTCGCTGATGACCACCGCCGGGATGATGGCCGGTTGGGGCGCGGAAATGTGGCGGCATCCCGCCTATATGGGCGGCGGCGATGTCATGGCGTCGGCGCTCGAAGTGTTCGCCCATTCCGCCGCGCCGCGCGGCAAGCCCGAATTCGGGATCGATCGGGTGACGGTCGACGGACGCGAGGTCGCGGTCACGGAGGAAATCGTGCTCCGCAAGCCGTTCGGACAGCTCAAGCGCTTCCGGCGCGACGGCGTGGAGGGGGCGCCCAAACTGCTGATCGTGGCGCCGATGTCGGGCCATTACGCGACCCTGCTGCGCGGCACCGTCGCCCGGATGCTCCAGAGCGCCGATGTCTACATCACCGACTGGCGCGACGCCAAGCTCGTGCCGCTGGCGGACGGACGCTTCGATCTGGACGACTATATCGATTATCTCACTGCCTTTTTGGAGGCGATCGGGCCGGGCGCGCATATGCTGGCCGTGTGCCAACCTTCGGTCCCCTGCCTGGCGGCGACGGCGCTGATGAGCGCGGACCAGCATCCCTGCCGGCCCAGGACGCTGACGATGATGGGTGGCCCTATCGACACGCGCGAGGCGCCGACCGCGGTCAATACGCTCGCCACCGAACGTCCCCATGCCTGGTTCGAGCAGAGCGTGATCGCGACGGTTCCCGCCGGTCATCCGGGCGCGGGACGACGCGTCTATCCGGGCTTTCTCCAGCTCGCAGGCTTCATGTCGATGAACTTAGGCGACCACATGGTCAGCCATTTCGAGATGTACAAACATCTGGTGCGTGGCGACGGCGAAAGCGCGGACGCGAGCAAGGCGTTTTACGAGGAATATCGCTCCGTCTGCGACATGACCGCGGAATTTTATCTTCAGACGATCGACGTGGTCTTCCAGTCGCACGCGTTGCCCAAGGGCGAGATGCTCCACCGCGGGCGCCGGGTCGATGTCGGCGCGATCACCGACGTGGCGATCCTCGCGATCGAGGGGGAGCGCGACGACATCTCCGGACTAGGTCAGACGAAAGCGGCGCTGACGCTGGCCACCAACCTGCCCGACGATCGCAAGCGTTACATGATGGCGGAGGGTGCCGGCCATTACGGCATCTTCAACGGCTCGCGCTGGCGCGACAAGATAGCGCCGGTCGTAGAAGAATGGATCGTGACGCACGGATAACGGGAGGGGCGGCCTGAACGCCGCCCCTCCCGTTCGACGATCAGGCGATCGAGCCGACCTTGGCATGGCTCGACGACTCGTCGGGCTTGATCGTGCCGCCGAACAGCATCTTCACGCGGCCCGAGAGCGACACGTCGGTCTCCCACAGCTCGGCCGACTCCACGTCGAAGCGGAGCAGGGTGGCGTCAGCCTTGCCGTTCGGGAACCATGCCTCGACATGATTGTCCCAGAGCTTGTCGACCTGGGCCGGATCGTTGTCCTGGCTGACGGTGCCCGCCAGGCAGGCGAAGAAGTCGTGCCCTTTGCCGACGAACTGCACCATGGCGTCGCCGCCCTTGGCCGCGCGGTTGTCCCTGCCTGCGAAGACGAACAGGGTGTTGGGCTGGTCGTCGTCGATCTTGACGTTCATCGGCTCCGAATGCTCGCCGTTCGTCAGGCCGAGCATGATGAAGGGGCTTTCCTTCAGCTTGGTGATGAACTTGGCGGCGATTTCGCTCGGGCTGTCGTGATCGGCCATGGTCTAGCTCCCTTGATGAGGTCGGTTCGGGAGGAGAACGACGCGCGCGGGGGTTGGTTGCGCGGCGCAGGGGCGGACGGCATGGACGCGGATGGCGGCAATCCCGCCGCCAGCACGAGGTATGATCATGGATATCACGACCTTGTGTCTGATCTTGGGCGTACTCTTCGCCTTTGGGACCTTGGTCCTGAAGATAATCGAAGTGGCGCGTCACAAGTCAGGCGCAGAGTAGGAGCCCGGCCTGGCAGCCGGGCTCCGAAACGCGAAAGAGCCCCGGCTGCTGGCACAGCCGAGGCTCCACAAGGCGATATGGATATCGCGGTACATTTTGTATCGCAGCAATCCTAAGATTTCAAGATCACAGCACCTCGAACAGCCCCGCCGCGCCCATGCCGCCGCCGACGCACATCGTCACCACGACATGCTTGGCGCCCCGACGCTTGCCCTCGATCAGCGCGTGGCCGGTCATGCGCGCGCCCGACATGCCATAGGGGTGGCCGATCGAGATCGCGCCGCCGTTGACGTTCAGCAGCTCGTCGGGGATGCCGAGCTTGTCGCGGCAATAGAGCACCTGCACCGCGAACGCCTCGTTCAGCTCCCACAAGCCGATATCCTCCATCTTCAGGCCGAAACGCTCGAGCAGCTTGGGGATCGCGAAGACGGGGCCGATGCCCATCTCGTCGGGGGCGGTGCCCGCGACCGCCATGCCGATATAGCGACCGAGCGGGGTCAGGCCGCGCTGCTCCGCCAGCTTCTCCTCCATCAGCACCGACGCCGAGGCGCCGTCCGACAGCTGGCTGGCGTTGCCGGCGGTGATCGTGCCTTCGGGCAGGACTTCCTTGAGCGACTTCAGCCCTTCCAGCGTCGTGTCGGCGCGGTTGCCCTCGTCCTTGGAGAGAGTCACCTCCTTGTGGGAGACCTCCTTGGTCTCCTTGTTCACGATCGCCATGGTCGCGGTGACCGGGACGATCTCGTCGTCGAACTTGCCTGCGGCCTGGGCGGCGGCGGTACGCTGCTGCGAGCGCAGGCCGTACTCGTCCATCGTGTCGCGGTCGATGCCGTAGCGCTTGGCGACGATCTCGGCGGTTTGGAGCATCGGCATATAGATGTCGGCGTGCATCGCCAGCAGCTCGGGATCGGGGGCGACGCGCATCTGCGGGGTCTGGACCAGGCTGATCGAGTCCACGCCGCCGCCGACGCACACGTCCATGTGATCGACCACGACCTGCTTGGCGGCGGTGGCGATCGCCATCAGGCCCGACGCGCATTGCCGGTCGAGGGACATGCCCGACACGGTCGTAGGCAGACCGGCGCGGAGCAGCGAGGTGCGGGCGATGTTGCCGGCCTGGTGCCCCTGCTGGAGCGCGGAGCCGAAGACCACGTCGTCGACCTCCGCGCCTTCGATCCCGGCGCGCTCTACGGCGGCCTTGATCGCGTGGCTGGCGAGGGTGGGGGAGGGCAGGTTGTTGAACGCGCCGCGATAGGCGCGGCCGATGGGCGTGCGGGCGGTGGAGACGATGACGGCTGAGCGCATATGAGGGTCCTTTCAGATCGGTCTGAGGTCATTGAAGATCACGCCGAGGACTCCCGGCGTGGTGATGTCAGGCGAAGACCTGGGCGATCCATTCGGCGATCAGGGCGGGCTTGTCCGCGCCCTCGATATCGACGGTGAACTCGTTGGCTTGTTGGAACTGGCCAGGCTTTTTTTCCTCGAAGCTCAACAACTTGAAGCGGCCCCTTACCTTGCTGCCGGAACGTACGGGGGTGATGAAGCGGACCTTGTTGCCCCCATAGTTCACGCCCATCTTCGCGCCCGCGAGCTGCGGCGCGTCGGGAACTTTGGACGACAGCAGCGGCATGAGCGACAGCGTCAGGAAACCGTGCGCGACGGTGCCGCCGAACGGCGTCAGCGCGGCGCGTTCGGGGTCGATGTGGATGAACTGGTGATCGCCCGTCGCGTCGGCAAACTTGTCGATCATAGCCTGCGTCACCTCGACCCAGTCGGACACGGTCTCGGTGCCGATGCGGGCGGTCATCTCGGCGGGCGTGAATGTCGCCACGGGGTCCCCTTTCGCAAAGTTCGTCGCTAGATAGCGGCGCTTCTCTAGGCCGCGCGGGCGCCGTCCCGCAAGCCTCACCCGACCGGAAACACGAACATGGCCGATACCCTAGCGTCCGACCCTCGCCAGCACATGCGCGCCTTGCACCGCGCCGCCGAACCCGATGTTCTAAAACCGCTGCTGGAGCGCGCGCGGCTGTCGCCGGACGGCCGCGAGCGGGTGATGGCGACGGCGCGCGCGATGCTGGTCGACCTGCGCGCGGCCCAGGCCAAGGGGTGGGTGAACCGCTTCCTCCAGCAATATCGCCTCAACTCGTCGGAAGGCGTGGCGCTGCTGAGCCTCGCGGAAGCGTTCCTGCGCGTCCCCGATCCCGAGACCGCCGACCTGCTGATCGCCGACAAGATCGGCGACGCCGACTGGCGCGCGCATACGGGCAAGTCGAGCTCGGCCCTGGTCAATTCGGCGACCTGGGGGCTGGTCGTCGGCCGCGCGCTGGTCGGCGAGGGCGAGAGCGGGCCGCTGCGCCGCCTGATGAGCCGCGCGGGCGAACCGTT
Organism: Sphingomonas sp.; assembly: GCF_036388435.1. Lineage (GTDB taxonomy): Bacteria > Pseudomonadota > Alphaproteobacteria > Sphingomonadales > Sphingomonadaceae > Sphingomonas. The sequence goes on along the minus strand of NZ_DASVRV010000053.1, from coordinate 105,205 downwards.
CGTGCGTCAGGCGGTCGGCGCGGCGATGAAGATGATGGGCGAGATCTTCGTCATGGGGCGCACGATCGACGAAGCGTCGAAGCGGATGCGCAGGCCCGAGCATCGCGGCTTCACCGCCAGTTTCGACATGCTGGGCGAGGCGGCGCGCACCAGGAAGGACGCCGGACGCTATTTTGACTCCTATACCCGCGCGGTCGAGGCGGTGGGGCGCGACGCGGGCGCGGGTCACTCGATCTCTGTCAAGCTGTCCGCGCTCCACCCGCGCTACGAGGTCGCGCGCTGGGACGAATGCGTGCCCGAGCTGACCGACATGCTCGAACAGCTCGCGGTCCAGGCGGCGGGATTGGGCATCGCGCTGACGGTCGACGCGGAAGAGTCCGAGCGGCTGGAGATGAGCTTGGACATCATCGGCGCGGTCGCCCGGTCGCCCAGGCTCGCGGGCTGGGACGGGTTCGGCATGGCGGTGCAGGCCTATAGCAAGCGCGCGCGGCCGGTGATCGCCTGGGCGAACGCGCTCGACCGGGTGATGAACGTCCGGCTCGTCAAGGGCGCGTATTGGGACAGCGAGATCAAGCGCACCCAGGTCGAGGGACTGGCGGACTATCCGCTGTTCACCCGCAAAGCCTCGACCGACGTGTCCTATCTGGCGGTCGCGCGCGACATGCTCGACGCGGAGAATATCCGTCCCGCCTTCGCCAGCCACAATGCGCTGACGGTGGCGACGATCGTGGAGTGGGCGGGCAATCGCCGGGACTTCGAGTTTCAGCGGCTGCACGGAATGGGAGAGGGGCTGTACGAGCGACTGGTCGCCGAGCATGGCTATCATTGCCGAATCTACGCGCCTGTCGGCGGGCATCGCGACCTGCTGGCCTATCTCGTGCGGCGACTGCTGGAGAATGGGGCCAATTCCTCCTTCGTGCACCAGCTGGCGGACGAGGGGCTTAGCGAGGAGGAGATACTGGCCGACCCGGTCGTACGCATCGCGGCGGTCGGCGGCACGCGGCATCCCTCGATCCCGCTGCCGGGCGCGCTGTTCGGGTTGGAGCGGCGGAACAGCGCGGGGCTGGACCTGAACGATCCGGCGGTGCTGGCGCGCGCGGTGAGGGAGGTGACAGAACCACATTCCGATATGATCGCGCGCACGATCGAGATGCCGGCCGATCAGATCCGCGACGCGATCGGCCGCGCGCAGGCCGCCTTTCCCGACTGGTCGACGACGCCGATCGAGGCGCGAGCGGCGGTGCTCGATCGGCTGGCCGACCTGATCGAGGCGCACCGCGACGAGCTGATGGCGCTGCTCGTCCAGGAAGCCCGGAAGACGATGGCGGACGCGGTCGGCGAGGTGCGCGAGGCCGCCGATTTCTGCCGCTATTATGCGGCCGAGGCCCGCACCGGGCTGCGACCGGTGGAGCTGCCGGGGCCGACGGGCGAGCGCAACACGCTACACCTGGAGGGTCGGGGCGTGTGGGCGACGATCGCGCCGTGGAACTTCCCGCTGGCGATCTTCTTGGGCCAGGCCGTCGCGGCCTTGGTGACGGGCAATGCGGTCTGCGCCAAGCCCGCGCCGCAGACCCCGCTGGTCGGACTGCGCGCGGTCGAGCTGGCCTGGGAGGCGGGGGTGCCCCGCGCGGTGCTGCAGTTCACGCCGGGCGGGCCCGAGGTCGGGCAGGCGCTCACCGCCGATCCGCGCGTTGCCGGGGTCGCCTTCACCGGATCGACCGCGACGGCCAAGCGCATTGCGCGGACCCTGGTCGAGGACGATGATCGCCCGATAGTGCCGCTGATCGCGGAGACTGGCGGGATCAACTGCATGATCGTCGATTCGACCGCGCTGCCGGAACAGGTGGTGGCCGATGTCGTGACCTCGGCCTTCCGGTCGGCGGGGCAGCGTTGCTCGGCGCTGCGGCTGCTGCTGGTGCAGGAGGACGTGGCGGAGGGGGTGCTCCACATGCTTTCGGGCGCGATGGATACGCTGCGCGTCGGCGATCCCGGCGATCCGGCGACCGATGTCGGGCCGGTGATCGACCGGGCGGCCTATGACCGGCTGATGACCTATCGCGAGCAGTCACGCGGGCGCCGGGTCAAGACGGTGGACGTGCCCGCCGATGGCCTGTTCGTGCCGCCCACCCTGATCCGGCTCGACCGTGTGGAGGACCTGACCCGGGAATGGTTCGGCCCGCTGCTCCATGTCGCGACGTGGAAGGCGGGTGCGCTGGAGGAGACGATCGCGCGCGTCAACGCCAAGGGGTACGGCCTGACCATGGGGCTGCACAGCCGCATCGCGCGCGCGGCCGAGCTGGTCGAGCGCGAAGCACGGGTCGGGAATCTGTACATCAACCGGTCGATGATCGGCGCCGTGGTCGGCTCGCAGCCCTTCGGAGGCGAGGGGCTGTCGGGGACGGGGCCCAAGGCGGGCGGACCGCATTATCTGTACCGGTTCTGCCTGGAGCGGGCGGTGTCGGTGGACACCACCAGCGCGGGCGGAAACGCGACGCTGTTGTCGCTGGACGAGGGCGGGGTCTGACTAGCCGCTCCCCCCTCCCTGGAACAGGGAGGGGTCGGGGGTGGGTGGACGGCATGCGGTCGGTGCGAATGACCGGTGTCGCGTGACGGCGGGTGGTTTCACGTCCACCCACCCCCTCCCAGCCCCTCCCTGTTCCAGGGAGGGGAGCGGTCAGTTGGCGTCCGTCGTCGCAGGCGCGGACTCGGGCTGAAACGGCGAGCCTCGGGCAGCGTCGAAGCGCACTTCCTGGATCGGATAGGGCAGGGCGATCCCTTCCTCCGCGAAGCGGCGGAGGATCGCCAGGCCTATGCGGTGGCGGGTGTCGTAATGCGCCTGGAAGTCGGAGGAGCCGCTGTCGAATTCGAGCTCGAAATTGAGCGCGGACGCGCCGAAGCCAACTAGCCCGGCGCGGTTGAAAGTGTCGCCCGCTCCTTCGACGATCTCGCGCAGGATCGTCGGAACGCGCTCCAGCAATTCGACCGGCGTCTCATAGGCGAGGCCCAGTACCCATTTGACGTGGTGACGTTCGCGGCGGGTGTTGTTGCGCAACTCCTTATCGAGCAGCACCTTGTTGGCGATCACCCGCAGCTCGCCGTCGACGCCGCGGACGCGGGTGGATTTCAGGCCGATCTCCTCGACGGTGCCGACCGTCTGGTCATAGGCGATCGCGTCGCCGCGCCGGAACGGGCGGTCGAAGATGATCGCCAGCGCCGCGAACAGGTCGCCGAAGATGCCCTGCGCCGCCAGGCCGATCGCGATGCCGCCGACGCCGAGACCCGCGACGAGGCCGGTGACGTTGACCCCGACATTGTCGAGCACCACGATCAGCGCGATCGCGAAGAGCACCACCGTCACGAGCAGGCGGATCAGCCCCATCGCGGAGCCGATCGCCTCGCCGTGATGCTCGCTTTCGGTGCGGCGTTCGACCGCGCCCAGGATCAGCTCGCGCGCCCAGATCGCCCCCTGGAAAACCACGGCCACGGTGAACAGGAAACCGACCAGCTCGGCGACCTGGGGCGGGGCGCCGCCATAGCGGGTGACCAGGCGCACCGCGACCATGACGATGAAGAAATTGTTGGTGCGCGCGAGCACCCGCCCGCCGATCCGGCCCCAGCCCCGCAGGCTGTCCTCGCGCGCGCAGAGCCGCTTGCCGAGGCCGCGCACCGCCTGGAGCGCGAGCACGATCAGCAGGCCGAACCCCGTCGCGATCAGCAGCTGGAGCCAATGCCCCTCCACCCAGGCGCCGATCTGGACGAAGAAGTCGCGGGTCTCGGCATAGCCGGCGCGGGCGTCGAGCGCCTTGGGCTTGGGCGTGCTCATCAGGCCGCGGCGCGCGCGTCGTCGGCGGCTTCCTCCAGCGCGGGCACGACATCGCGTTCGAGGAAGTGGATGAGCCCGCGTTCGGTGCGGCTGAGATACTTGGCGGTGCGCGGCAGGCGCAGCGCGGCGCGGAATTCGCGCTGGCCCTGCTTGACCAGGTCGATCAAATGCGGGTGGACATAGGAGCGGCGCGCGACCGCCGGGGTGTTGCCCAGCTTCTCGACCACGGGCGCGAGCAGGGTCTTTAGCGTCATGTCCTCCCGCGCTTCCGCCAGCGCCTCGAAGGCGATCAGGCTGGCGGCCCAGGTGCGGAAGTTCTTGGCGGTGAAATCCTCGCCCGTCGCCTCCTTGATATAGGCGTTCACGTCCGACGAACTGACGGGGTGGGCCGCGCCATGCTCGTCCAGATAGCCGAACAGATGTTGGTCGGGCAGGTCCTGGCACTTCTTGACGACGCTGGACAGCGACCGGTCGGTGATGCGCAGCGCGCGCATCTTGCCCGATTTGGCCTTGAACTGGAGTTTCAGCGTCGAGCCGCGCAGCTCGGCATGGCGCTTGCGCAAGGTGGTCGCGCCGTAGGAGGCGTTGGTCTTGGCGTAATCCTCGTTCCCGACGCGCAGATTGCCCCGGTCGAGCAGCCGCACCACGGCCGCGACGGCGCGGTCCTTGGTCAGCGAGCGCTTGGCGAGATCCGCCTCCACCTTGCGGCGCAGCTTGGGCAGCGCGCGGCCGAAAGCGGCGGTGCGCTCATATTTGGCGGCCTCCTGCGCTTCGCGGAAGCCGGTGTGGTAGCGATATTGCTTGCGGCCCTTCTCGTCCCAGCCGATCGCCTGGATATGGCCGTTGGGCTTGGGGCAGAACCAGGCGTCGCGATAGGCGGGGGGCAGGCCGATCTTGTTCAGGCGGTCGATCTCCGCCTCGTCGGTGATCCGCTTGCCCTTGGCGTCGGTATAGACCCAGTGGTCGCCGTGCTTCGCGCGGGTGATGCCGGGGGCGCTGTCGTCGGAGTAGACGATCTGGTCGGGGAGGGTGCTCATGTCGCGGTGGGAATGATCGACCCCGCTTCGGTGTTCCGGGCCGGATCGGTCGGTGCGCGCATCGGGCGAAAGCGTTCCGCGGCGCGCAGGCGCTCTAGATAGGTGTCGAGCCCGATCTGCGTGCCGACCAGCATGAACACGAACGGCTGAAAGGCGATCCCGACGAACACCGCCCCGAACAGGTAGATGGCGTGCGCGCCCTGGAGCGCGGTGGCGAGTTCGCCCGCCCAACGCCGATCGGCCGCGCGGTAGCGGCGGCGGAGCACTTCCATGCGGACCAGGCCGGTGAGGTTGATCGCGAGCCAGAGCAGCAGGCCGGGATAGCCCTGTTCGCCCAGCATCTCGAAATAGGCGGAGTGAAAGGCGCGTCCCTGGTCGACCTCCTGCCGCGCCTTGACGACGTTACCCGAGGTGTCGGCGGTGACGGTGTCGAAGCGCAGCGTGTTCTGGAGATACGAGTCGAACCCGCCGCCGAACGGATGCTCGCGCGCATAGTCGATCGTCCAGCGCCAGACGGCGAGCCGGGTCGAGGCGGAGCTGTCGGCCTGATAACCCTGGATGGTGCTCATCCGCTCGGTGAAGGCGGAGGGGAGGAAGGGCACCGCGAGCAGCCCCGCCGTGCCGACGAGCCCGAGATACAGCAATTTGCGCCTGGCGTCGCGAAGCATGAGCAGCGCGAGCAGGCCGATGCACAGGAGGCCGGTTCGTGCCGACGTGCCGATCGGGATTAGCAGGCACGAAAAGGCCAACGCCCAGGCGAACGCCTTCACCCGCCAGTCGGGGCGGAACACGGTGCCGTGACGGGTGAACCACAGGATCACGGGCACGACCGCGACCGCGATCGTGGCGATGGTGCTCGATTCGTACAGGCCGCTATTATTGTCGACCATCAGGTTGAGCTGGCCATAGCCGCCCCCCGACGCCAGCGTCTTGATACCCCCGACGATGATGATCGACGCGGCGGACAGCACCATGAACAGCAGCAGCGACTCGATCCGCAGACGGGTGCGCAGCGTCAGCGGGAGAAAGGCGGCAAAGGCGAGCGCCTTCCATACCCAACCCCATTTGTCGCGGGCTTCGACGGGGAAATCGGCATAGCTCGTCGTCACCCAGCAATAGAGCAGCAGCGCCACGATCAGCAGCTGGCGCGGCGCGACGCGGGTGTCGCGTTTGTCGTCCGCCAGCAGCCAGCCGCCGAACGCTAAGGCCACCGCGATCGCGGAGATCTGGATCGAGTTGAGCAGATAATAGGTCAGCCGCTGGGGCGAGACGATGTCGATATAGACATAGGCCAGCACGAACAGGAACGGGCGGCGAAACCCCATGCCGAACAGCGCCGCCAGGAAGCCGATAAAGGCGAGGTCACGCATCGGGCCCGGCTTTCGGCGGGCAAGGGTCGCGCACACCCTGCTCCCGGTCGAGATCGGGGCGGCGAAGAAGGCGCCAGGCGGCCAGTATCAGCAGCCCATGGGTCAGGCCGAGCGCGAAATTGTCGATCATGCGGCGCGGTCCTTCCCTTTCACCGGCCTAGGGCGACGCGGTTGACGCGGCGTTAAGCGCGGGCATGACAATAGCGATCCCGATGCGCATCCTCCACGTCCTCGATCACGGTCTGCCGCTGCAGAGCGGTTATACCTTTCGCACCCGCGCCATCCTGAAGGCGCAGGAGGCCATGGGCTGGACGGTCGCGGGGGTCACGGGGCCGCGACACACACGGGGCGGAGCATCGCCCGAGACGGTCGACGGGCTGGACTTCTACAGGACGCCCATTGCCGGTGGCGTGCGCCGCGGCGGCGTGATCGGCGAGGCGGCGGGGCTCGTCGCCTTTGCGCGCGCGATCGAAACGGCGGCCGACGCGTTCCGGCCGGACCTGCTCCACGCGCACTCGCCCGCGCTGGGCGCCTTGGCGGCCCGGTGGGTGGCGCGACGCCGCGGCCTACCGCTGGTCTATGAGATCAGGGCGTTCTGGGAAGACGCGGCGGTGGGCAACGGCACGGGGCGCGAGGGATCGGCGCGATACCACGCGACGCGGGCGCTGGAAAATCTCGCTGTGGCGCGCGCCGATGCGGTGGCGGTGATCTGCGACGGGCTGCGCCGCGATCTGCTCGCGCGCGGCGTGCCGGCCGACAAGGTGATGGTCTCGCCGAACGGGGTCGATCTTCGCCTGTTCGGCACGCCCGCGCCGCGCGACGAGGCGCTGGCGGCGGAGCTGGGTTTGCCGGGCGCGGAGGTGATCGGCTTTATTGGCAGCTTCTACGACTATGAGGGGCTGGACGACCTGATCGCGGCGATGCCGGCGCTCGTCGCCGACCGGCCGCTCGTTCGTCTGTTGCTGGTGGGCGGCGGACCGACGGAGCAGGCGTTGCGCGCCCAGGCGGCGGCATCGCCGGTCGCGGACGCGATCCGCTTCGTCGGGCGGGTGCCCCATGACCGGGTGGAACGATATTATGGGCTGGTCGACATCCTCGCCTATCCGCGCAAGGCGATGCGGCTGACCGAACTCGTCACCCCCTTGAAGCCGCTCGAGGCGATGGCGCAGGGACGACTGGTCGCCGCGTCGGACGTGGGCGGGCACCGCGAGCTGATCCGCGACGGCGAGACGGGCACCCTGTTCGCCCCAGACGATTCTGCCGCGATCGCGCGGGCGCTGGGCGGCCTGCTCGCCGATCGCAGCGGCTGGGCGGCTCGCCGTGAAAAAGCGCGGACGTTCGTCGAGCGCGAACGTAACTGGTCGTTGAACATTCGACACTATCAACCCGTTTACCAGCGGCTGATCGGGGCCGCGTCTAAGGTCAATCCATGGTCGCCACGCATTTTCGCCTGAACATGATCCCGCCCATCGGCGGCGCGGCGACCGGCGTGATCCTCGCGCTGGTCACCGCGCTGATGCCGGCCGCGACGGTCGACGCGCTCGTCGTCGGCAGCGGGTTGTCGGGACTCGCCGCAGCCGCCGGGCCGCCGATCGGAGCGACGGGGCGGCTGCTGCTCGCGATCGCGCTGGGCGGCATGGCCGGCGCGATCGCCTGGGCGGCGTTGTTCCTGCTGTTCGGGGCGGGCGGCCTGTTCGCCCGCGAAGGCGGTCGGGACGGGATGCCCCAGGTCCGCCGCGCGGACGCCCATCCCGACGCCCCGCCGCGCAAGCCGCTATCGGCTGCGGACCTGTCGCGCCCCGCCGCCCCTGATCACGACGTCGACGCGAGCGACGCAGACGGAGGCGGAGACGGAGATGGGGGCCCGTTGCCGATCGCCGGGCCCGCCGCGCCGATCGAGCGGCCCATCCCTGCCGATCTCGACCAGCCGCTCGCCGAGTTCGACCCGCGTGCGATCCCCGCCCAGCCCATGGCGCCCTCGCGGCCCGTGCCCCCGCTGGCGGTGCCCGCGGCGACGGTGCCGATCGGAAGCGCCAAGCCGGCGCCGCTCGCGCCGGGGGAGCGGATCGACAGTTTCGAGATCACGCCGCGCCATGCGGCCGAGGTGGGTGCTCCGTCGATCGAGGCGCTGCTCGCGCGGCTCGAGCGCGGGACGATGTTGCGCCAGCGCCAGATGAGCCGGGCCGGCTGAGCCCGGTCGCCGAGCCGTGTCCGCTGGTCAGGCGTCGCGGATCAGCAGCGCCTCGACCCGTACCGTCGCCGCGTTCATCGGTCGCGCGACGAGGTCGGCCACCAGATAGCCCCGTACGTCCAGGCCGGCCTCGCCCAGCGACGCGGTCCAGGCCGGATCGGCGCCCTGCGCGGATAGTTCGACCCGCTCACCCTCGAACGTCGCGCTCGCCCAAGGTCTCGCGCGGATGTCGGCGAGCGTGATCGCGTGCCCCAGGCCCTGCACATGGGCTTTCAGCGCGCGCCCGAACAGGGCCGCGGCGTCGCGCTTCGGTCGGGCGGTCAAGTGCCGTTCCGTTCGATGAACCGCTTCACGCGCGACTCGATCGACCGGCCGGGACAACGCCCGCGCGCCAGGTCGCCGACGAGGCGCGGGTCGTTGACCGACAGCCGCCCGAACCGGGTGGGCGGCATGTTCGTCCGCCGACAGTAAAGGTTGATCTCCGCCAAAAGCGACATCCCGCGACTCCTTGCTCGATACTGTTCATGATCTGTTCTGCAGAATCCAACTTGTCTAGGATATTTCCTAGAGGTAACGGGCGGGGATGATCGACGACGATCCCAGAACCGCGCTCATGCGGGCGGCGGCATCGGCGGGGCTGAGCCTGTCGACCTTGTCGGGCGCGATCCGGCGCAATGCGGCCTATCTCCAGCAATATGTGACGCGGGGCAGCCCGCGCGTGCTGGCCGAAGCCGATCGGCGGACGCTCGCGGCGATGCTGGGCGTATCGGAGGCGGCGCTGGGTGGACCGGCGAAGACCGATGCGCCGTTCGCGCTACCCCGGCTGGACGTCCAGGCGTCGGCGGGGCCGGGGGCCTATGCCGATGGCGAGCTGGTGTTGGGGATCGATGGGGTGGACGCGCGGCTGGCGCGCGCGCTGCGACTGAGGCCCGGCATGGCGGGGCTGATCACGGCGCGCGGGGATTCGATGGAGCCCGGACTGTATGACGGCGACCAGTTGATCGTCGACACGGCCGACCGGACGCCGATCGCGAGCGCGCGCGTCTATGTGATCCGGGTGGACGGCGCGGTGATGGTCAAGCGCGTGGCGGCGGGCCGGAAGAAGCTGGTCGCCACCAGCGACAATCCGGCCGCCGCGCCGGTCCCGGCCGGCGAGATAGAGGTGGTGGGACGCGTCGTCTGGCGGATGGGGGCGCCGCGTTAGGCGAACGGAGTTCGGGTCAGCGCGCCCGGTCGCGCAGCCAGATCGCGACCGCGAGCGCCGCCCCGGTGGCGATGCCGATGATCAGCCCGAGCGTCGGTTGCTGGCGAGCAACGCCGACCGCCGTACCGACGATCGCGCCGATCGCGATCAGGACGCCACCGGCGGCGGAAGGACGGGAACGGGCCATGCGCCGCTCCTGCCACGTCCCGTCGCGGGACGCCAGCCGGCCCGGCGCGGGACGGTCGGAACAGCGGTGGAGCGGGCATTTACCGTCGCGACCCGCGGCGCGCGGCGTTTCCGCCGATCGGGCATGGGACGTGCGAAGGAACCGGCGATGCCGATCTTGCCCCATATCACCGACGCCCGCGCGCTCGCCGACGCGGATCACCTCATCGCCACCTTCGGATCGGAGGCCGGGGCCCAGGCCGCCGAGCGCGCCGAGCGGAGCCGCGATGTCGGCAACAGCGTCCGCTTCTGCCACTGGCGGCAGATCGAGCGGCTGATCGATTTGCTGGCCGCGGAGCGGCCGGTCGGGATGGTGCACTGACCTCGTTATCCGTCCGACCGGCTGTGGCGCCGCAGCAGGTCGGATCGGGGCAACGATCGGCGGCCTTGTACGATCGCCGCCGTCACCGCGGAAAAGCGATGCTGCCGTTGACATGATGGTTTCAGCCGATCACGTCCCCAATGGCCGGTCGCCGGGCGCGGTCGAACAGGGCGACCGCCGCCGCGCCATGCCCCGCATCAACGCAGGAGCGGCCGCCTGAACGGCGGCCAGCGCGAACAACCCGATCACGCCGGCAGGCCGACCACCGTCTTTACCTCCATGAAGTCGGTCAGGCCGTAGCGACCATTTTCGCGGCCATTGCCCGACTGCTTGTAGCCGCCGAAGGGCGCCGCGATGTCGGGGCTCCAAGAGTTGATCGTGACCAGCCCGGCGCGGAGCTTCGGCGCGACCTCCGCCGCCCTGGCCGGGTCGCCCGAGATGGTGGCGGACAGGCCGTAGGGCGTGTCGTTGGCGATGCGGACCGCCTCGGCCTCGTCCGCATAGCTGGTGATCGTCGCGACGGGGCCGAACACCTCCTCCTGCGCGATGCGCATGTCGGGACGGACATCGGCGAACAGGGTGGGGCGGATATAATAGCCGACATCGCGCCCGTCGGGGCGGCCGACGCCGCCGGTGACGAGCGTCGCGCCCTCCTCGATCGCGGACTGGATCAGCCCCTGGATCTTGTCGAACTGCGCCTTGTTGACGACGGGGCCGATATGCTGGCCCAGCTTCGCCGGATCGCCGACGGGGGTCTGCTCCATCATGCCCTTGATGAACTGGGTCGCCTCGGTCACCTGACTTTGGTGGACGAGGAGGCGGGTCGGGGCGATGCAGCTCTGCCCCGAATTGGCGAGAACGCCCGTGACGGTGCCGGGCAGCACGGCCGCCAGGTCGGCGCCTTGGAGCACCAGGTTCGCGGCCTTGCCGCCCAGTTCCTGATGGACGCGCTTGACGGTGGCGGCGGCGGCCTGCGCGACGGCGATGCCGGCGCGGGTGGAGCCGGTGAAGCTCACCATGTCGACGTCCGGGTGCGCCGACAGCGTCGCCCCGACGCCGGGGCCGTCGCCGTTGACCAGGTTGAACACGCCCGGCGGCACGCCCGCCGCGTCCATGATCTCCGCCAGGATGATCGCGCAGCTCGGCGCTTCCTCCGACGGCTTCAGGACCATCGTGTCGCCGGCCGCGAGCGCGGGGGCGACCTTGGCGCAGATCTGGTTGAGCGGCCAGTTCCAGGGTGTGATCATCGCGACCACGCCCAACGGCTCGTGGACGACCTTGGCGCGGCCGACCTGCTCCTCGAACTTGAATTCGGACAGGGCCTTGAGCGTCGCCGCGAAATGGCCGAGCCCCGTCGGCGCCTGGGCGGCGGTGGCGAGGCCCATGGGAGCCCCCATCTCCTGGCTCATCGCCTTGGCGAGGTCAGGCAGCCGCTTCTTATATTCCTCGATGATGCGACCCAGCAGCGCCTGGCGATCGGCGACGGTCGATTGCGACCATGTCTCGAACGCGCGCCGGGCCGCGGTGACGGCCCGGTCGGCATCGGCGGGGCTGCCCAGCGTGATCTCGGTCACGGGCTGCTCGGTCGAGGGGTCGATCACCTGATAGGTGCGGCCGCCGTCGGAGGCGACCCAGCGGCCGTCGATATAATGATCGGGGTAGCTCTTCATCACCGCTCTCCAGCTTTCGTCGTTGGCGCGAGCTTTGCGACCGGCCGGGGTGGGTTGCAACGGGAAACGTGATCGGGCGACACTTGACAGAAAGATGGTACAACGTAACATACCTGTCACTCGGATCGGCCAAGTCGACCGGGCATGAGCAGGAGAGATGCCATGGCATATGCAGACCAGAAGCAGAATCTTGGCGTCGCGATCGGCTCCGTCGTCCTCGTCCACGCCGCGCTCGGCGCCGCGTTGCTGTCCGGGTTGGCGGTGACGATCTTCGAGCCGGTCGATCCGCCGTTGATCACGAAGAACATACCCATCGAGGTTCCGCCCGAGCCCGTCGAACCGCCACCGCCGCAGCCGCGCACCGAGCGGGAGCAGCCGCGCGAGACCATCAATACGCCGATCAACGTACCCGTGCCCGAGATACCGACGCCGAGCCCGATCGACCTGACGACCTCCACCATCATCTATCCGCCGCAGCCGCCGGTCCGGGATGTCGTCGCGCCGCCCCAGCCTCCGGTGCCGCCGCCCAGCGTCGACCTGGCGCGTGCGCTGCGGCCGCGCGGCGACCAGGGCGGGTGGTTCCCGCAGGACAGTTATCCGCCGGCCGCGCGGCGGGCGGGCGCGGAGGGGCGGGTCAGCGTGTCGGTCGATGTCGGCACCGACGGGCGCGTGACCGCTTGCCGCGTCACCTCCTCGAGCGGCAACACCGATCTCGACAACGCGACCTGCCGCCTGGCGACGCGCAACGGCCGGTTCGAGCCCGCGCGCGACGCGAGCGGGGCGCCGACCACCTCCACCACGGCGCTACGCAACGTCCGCTGGGCGCTGGAATAGCGGCGCTAGCCCGAGGTCAGCGCGTCGATCGCTCCCTGGAGGATATAGGCGGCGGCCATCTTGTCGACGAGCTCGGCCCGCCGCGCACGGCTCGCATCCTGTTCCAGCAGGGTGCGGGTCACCGCCTGGGTCGACCAGCGCTCGTCCCACAGCAGCACCGGGCCGAGATCCTCGACATTGCGGGCGAAGGCGCGGGTGGATTGCGAGCGGGGGCTTTCGCTGCCGTCGAGGTTGATCGGCAGGCCGATCACGAGCCCGGCGACCGACTGGCCGCGCATCAGGCCGACCAGCGCGGCCTTGTCCTGCTGGAACTTGGTGCGCCGGATCAGCAGGGCCGGGCTGGCGAAGCTCCACCCGGCGTCGCAAAAGGCGGTCCCTATCGTTTTCGTGCCGACGTCGAGCCCGAGCAGCCGCCCGCCGCCCGGCAGGGCCTCGCGATAGGTGTAGCGGTCCGTCGTGATCATCGGGCCTCGAACGCCGCCAGCCGCCGCGCGGCATCGGCTCGGACGTTCGACCAGAACAGGCTGTAATCATATACGTGGTAGTTGTTGCCCGGGAGGACATACTGCCCGACCTCGGGCGGGTCGCCGATGAGCAGGACGCCGCGCGCGCGGTCGCAACGGGCGGGCACCGCGTTCGGGACGAGACTGGCGGTGCTCAGGTCCGTGGAGGGCACCAGCGTTCCGAGATTGGCCGTGACGGGGGCGGCGGCATCGGGCGTGCCCGTCAGGGGATTGGTGCACACCATCGGCGTGCCGCGACGCGACCGGCCGTCGAAGCCCGTCGTCGCGTCATAGGTGTCGACCACCAGCGACGGATCGGCGGGCTCGCCGAAGCTCTGCCAGGACAGGACGCACCCCGCCTGCGCGGCGGCGCGGCATTCGGGCAGGCCGAGCGCGGTCAGGTCGGTGGTGCGCGAGACCGGCCAGCCGACGACATAAGCGGCGACGACCCGACGGCGTAGCGCGGGATCGGTCGCGACCTTCTCGCGCAGCAAGGTAGTCAGGTGAAGCGCGCCCTGGCTGTGGCCGGCCAGGATGATCGGGCGATCGGGCGCGACCTGGGCGAGGAACGCGTCGAACGCTGCAGCCACGTCCCGGTACGCCAGCGCGAGCGCGCGCTGCGCGTCCGCCTCGCTCGTCAGGAAGGCGCCGAAGGTCGCCTGGCGATAGCGCGGTGCGTAGATGTCGGCGACCGCGTTGAACGCGCTCGCCTGGCCGCGCACGAACACGTTCGTGCGGAAGTTCGTCTCCGCGTCGCCCGCGACCGTGCCGTTCCACGCGTCGCGTGAGACGTAGGAGGTGGGGTGGATGAAGAACATGCTCGCGCGCGGACGGGAAGCGGGCATCGAGTATCCGGGCGGAAGCCAGAGCGCGGGATTGCCGGGCAGGTCCGGGCGGGCGACCCACATCTTCGGGTCGGCATAGGCGCGCGCTTCCATGCCCGGCTGCGCCCGGAACGCCCCGCCGGGGACGAGCGCGGCACGGATGATGTCGTTGCCGAACAGGCGGTAGGCGAAGGCGCTCGCGATCGCGAGCACGATCAGGGTCGCCACGACGTACAGGAACTTGCGGGCCATAAGCCGGGCCCCGTGCCCGAACGCGCCCGCGCTTGCAACGCCGCCACCCGCGCGGTAGCCGCCGCGCCATGTCAGTCGACCAAGCAACCGTGAAACGCGTGGCCAAGCTCGCCCGCATCGCGATCACCGACGAGGACGCGGCCAGGCTCGTGCCCGAACTCAACAACATCCTGGGCTGGATCGAGCAATTGGGCGAGGTCGACACGAGCGGCGTCGAGCCGATGACGGCGGTGATCGCCAACTCGCTACGCCTGCGCGACGACGTGGTGACCGATGGCGGCGTGCGCGACGCGGTGCTCGCCAACGCCCCTCAGGCGGAGCATGGCTTCTTCACCGTGCCCAAGGTGATCGATTGATGAGCGACCTCACCGATCTGGGCGTCGCCGCCTTGCGCGACGGTATCCGCCTGGGGCGTTTCTCGGCGCGCGAGGTGGCGGACGCGTTCATCGTCAAGGTGAGCCGGGCCAAGCCGCTCAACGCGTTCCTGGTCGAGACGCCCGATCATGCGGTCGCCGCCGCCAAGGCCGCCGACGCCGCGCGCGCGGCGGGCGATACCCTGCGCCCGCTCGCGGGGGTGCCGCTGGGCATCAAGGACCTGTTCTGCACGGAGGGCGTAGCGACCACCGCCGCCAGCCACATCCTCGAAGGCTTCGTCCCGCCCTACGAATCCAGCGTGACGCGCAACCTATGGGACGCGGGCGCGGGGATGCTCGGCAAGCTGAACATGGACCAGTTCGCGATGGGCTCGTCGAACGAAACCAGTGCGTTCGGCGACGTGATCTCGCCCTGGCGGCGCTCCGACGGCGGGAACGCGCCGCTGGCACCCGGCGGATCGTCGGGCGGGTCGTCCACGGCGGTCGCGGCGCGGCTCTGTCCCGGCGCGACCGGCACCGACACCGGCGGCTCGATCCGCCAGCCCGCCGCCTTCACCGGCATCGCCGGAATCAAGCCGACCTATGGCCGCTGCTCGCGCTGGGGCACGATCGCCTTTGCCTCGTCGCTCGACCAGGCGGGCCCGATGGCGGCGGACGTGCGCGATTGCGCCATCCTGCTGGAGGCGATGAGCGGCTACGACGCCAAGGACGCGACCTCGCTCCGGCTCGACGTGCCGCGCTGGGAGGCGGGGCTGTCCGCGAGCATGGCGGGCAAGCGCGTGGGTATTCCCAGGGAGTACCGCGTCGACGGGATGCCCGAGGAGATCGAGGCCTTGTGGCAGGCCGGCATCGGCTGGCTGCGCGATGCGGGCGCCGAGATCGTCGAGGTGTCGCTCCCGCACACGAAATATGCGCTTCCCGCCTATTACATCATCGCCCCCGCCGAGGCGTCGTCCAACCTCGCCCGCTATGACGGCGTCCGCTACGGCCTGCGCGACCTGCCCGAGGGCGCGGGGCTCCAGGACATGTACGCGGCGACGCGCGCCGACGGTTTCGGCGCGGAGGTCAAGCGGCGCATCATGATCGGCACCTATGTGCTGTCGGCCGGCTTCTACGACGCCTATTACACCCAGGCGCAGAAGGTCCGCGCGCTGATCGCGCGCGACTTCGACCAGGCGTTCGAGCGCTGCGACGTGCTCCTGACCCCGACCGCTCCCTCGGCCGCCTTCGCGCTGGGCGAGAAATCGGCCGACCCGATCGCCATGTACCTCAACGACGTGTTCACCGTACCGTCGAGCCTGGCGGGGTTGCCCGCCATGTCCGTGCCCGGCGGGCTGGACAAGCAGGGCCTGCCGCTCGGCCTCCAGATCATCGGCCGCGCGCTCGACGAGCAGGGCGTGCTGAACGCGGGGCTGGCGATCGAGGAGCGGGCGGGGTTCCGGGCGCGGCCGGCGGCGTGGTGGTAGACAGGTTTTACCGTGGTGAGTAATACCGGTTCATGGGCAAGCTGACCAACATGACCGTCAAGGGACAGGTCACGATCCCCAAGGACGTTCGTGACGCCTTGGGCATGAAGCCTAACCAGCCAGTCGAGGTGAATTGGGCAGGCGGCGACGAGGTGGTGATCCGCAAGCCGCGCAATGTCGCGCTGGACCACGAGGCCGCGTTCGAGGCGGAGTTGCTGCGTCTTAAAGCGCTGGCCCACAAATGGCGCCACCTTAGGACCGGTCAGTCCACCGACGAGTATATGGCCGAAATACGAGAACCGGTTCCGACTCCACATCCAGACGACGTGTGATTCTACTCGACAGCAATATCGTCATCGATCTCATCCAAGATGAAGGCGAATGGTCCGAGTGGTCGCAGTCCACACTTGCGCGCCTACGTCTTGACCGGATGATGATCGTGAATGCGGTGGTGCTCGCCGAAACCGCTGACCGTTTCGCATCGGTGGCGACGCAAATGGCGTATATGCGGGAGTTGGGCGCGGTCCACCGGGATATCGACGCATCGGCCGCCTACCGGGCGGGTCTCGCCCATCGCGCCTACCGCAGGGCGGGCGGTACTCGCGCGGCCATACTGGCCGACTTCCTGATCGGCGGGCATTCGAGCATCCTCGGGGCAACGCTGCTCACCCGTGACCGGCAACGCTTCGCAAGCTATTTCCCCGAACTGTCCCTCATCACGCCCGAGACGCATCCATGACCGACACCAGCTATCGCATCCAGGGCGCCACCGGCGAGTGGGAGGTGGTGATCGGCCTGGAGGTCCACGCCCAGGTCACCTCCAACGCCAAGCTCTTCTCGGGCGCGGCGACCGCGTTCGGCGCGGAGCCGAACACCCAGGTGTCGCTGGTCGACGCGGCGATGCCCGGCATGTTGCCGGTGCCCAACCGCGAATGCATCCGCCAGGCGGTACGGACGGGCATGGCGATCGACGCGCGGATCAACCGCTGGTCGCGTTTCGACCGCAAGAATTATTTCTACGCCGACCTGCCGCAGGGCTATCAGATCAGCCAGCTCTATCACCCGTTGGTCGGCGAGGGCGCGATCGACATCGCGCTCGACGACAAGGACCCGGACGGCGCGAGCAAGCGCATCGGCGTGGAGCGCATCCATGTCGAGCAGGATGCGGGCAAGCTGATGCACGACCAGCATCCGACGCGCTCCTATGTCGACCTCAACCGCTCGGGCGTCGCGCTGATGGAGATCGTGTCACGACCCGACATGGCGTCGCCGGCCGAGGCCGGCGCCTATCTGCGCAAGCTGCGCGCGATCCTGCGCTATGTCGGGTCGTGCGACGGCAACATGGAGGAGGGCTCTATGCGCGCCGACGTCAATGTCAGCGTGCGCAAGAAGGGCGAGCCTTTGGGCACGCGCACCGAAACCAAGAACGTCAACTCGGTGCGCTTCGTCATGGCGGTGGTCGAGCAGGAAGCCAGGCGCCAGGTCGACGTGCTGGAGGAGGGCGGCGCGATCGTCCAGGAGACCCGCCTTTATGATCCCGACCGCAACGAGACGCGGTCGATGCGCTCCAAGGAGGACGCGCATGATTATCGCTACTTTCCCGATCCCGATCTGTTGCCCCTCGAACTCGACCAGGCGTTTCTGGACGAGTGCCGTGCGTCGCTGCCCGAGCTCCCGGACGCCAAGCGCAGGCGGTACGAGGCGGCAGGGGTGCCGCCCTATAACGCCGGCGTGCTGACCGCCGAGGTCGAGACCGCGCGCTGGTTCGACGCGCTGCTGGATGCGGGCGCCGAGCCCAGGGCGGCGGCGAACTGGGTCGCGGGCGAGCTGTTCGGCGCGCTCAACAGGCTGGGGCTCGACATCGAGAACAGTCCGGTATCGCCCGTCCAGGCCGCCGAACTGCTCGGGCTGATCGCGGACGGCACCTTATCGGGCAGCTTGGCGAAGCAGGTGTTCGAGGTGATGCTCGAGACCCGCCAGGACGCGGGCGCCGTGGTGGAGGAGCGCGGGCTGAAGCAGACGAGCGACACCGGCGCGATCGAAGCGGTGATCGCCGAGGTCATGGCGGGGAACGAGGCGAAGGTCGCCGAATACCGGTCGGGCAAGGACAAGTTGTTCGGCTTCTTCGTCGGCCAGACGATGAAGGCGATGGGCGGCAAGGCCAATCCCGGCGTCGTCAACGAGCTGCTGAAAAAGGCGCTTGCCTGAACGCGTTAGCTGCGTTTAGCCTCGTCGTCGAGATCGGCTTGGGAGTCGGTTCGAGGGGGATCGCAGGATGACGAGAGGGGGTTGGCCGCTGCTCGCGGCCGCGTTGTGCATGGGCGCCGCGCCCGCGCAGGCGGGAGGACAGGCCGCAGGGCCCGTGCCGGGCACGGGGCAGGCCAAGACGCCGGAGCGGGACGACGATCCCAGCAAATTCTTCTGGTTCAACAAGGCCGGTGCCGACCCGACGGTGGTTCGGACCGACATCGAATATTGCATCGCCCAGACCAGCGGCATGGCCGGACGCGTCCAACAGAATGCCGGGGCCGGCGCCGGGCTGATCGGCGCGCTGGTCGGCGGGATCATCAACGGCATCACCCAGGGTGTGGAGACGCGCCGGATGCGCGACGCCGGCCTGCGCAAATGCATGTCGCTTTACGGCTATGCGCGCTACCGCGTCGCGGAGCCCGCCTGGAACGAGTTGATGCGCGGCGACGGCGCCCTCGACCGGCTGGTCGCGTTCGCCACGGGCCCGGTGCCCGCGACCGAAAGGCTCGACGCATGAGCATCGCACGTCTTCTCGCCGCGCTGCTCGTCGCGGCCGTTCCCCTCGCCGCGCCCGTCCACGCGGCCAAGCGGATCAAGCCGGGCCCCGTCTCGCTCGATCCGAAGCTCGGCTATGTGCTCGTCCGGCTCGGGCCGACCCAGGGCAAGAAGGGCAAGGCCGCCGAAGTCCATCTCTGGCGTTACGACGTGGCGCGCGGCGATATCCGTTTCGCCAAGAAGAAGGATCCCAACCCGGTTCCCAAGGGCGAAGATGCGAGCGTCGCGATCGGCGATCGCCCGTTCGCCCCCGGCCTGGACAACAGCAGTTTCCTGGTGTCGCTGACACCGGGCGATTGGGTTATCCATGGCACCGCCACCACCTGCTTCTGTCTGGGCAGCTATCGCTTCGCGGTCAGGCCGGGCGAGATCACCGATATCGGCACGGTCCTGACCGCGCGTGACGATGGAAGCGCGACGGACGCCACGCTGAACCGGCATCCCGTGTCGGCGGATATCACAAGCGAGCGCGGATATCTGGTGAACGACCAGATGCTCGTCCGCGCGGCTACGGAGGCGGACCGGGTGCCGGCGGAACTGGCGGGCAAGCCGCTGACCCGCGCCGCATTGGTGCCCGATGCGCGTTTCCTGAACCGGGGCGTCACGCGTTTCGGCTATGCCGGCGGTCTGCTCCTCGCCCGCGCGGCCAACCTGGAGGATCCGGTGCCGGGCGACGGCGCGCGAGCGGTGGCGCTGGTCAAGGCGGGCGACGAACTCAGGACCAGGCCGCCCGTCGAGAAGGCGGACGCCGCGAAGGGGACCCCCGCCAAACCCGCCGGCTGAGCGCGGCTATTGCTGCGTCAGGTCCTGGTTCTTGACCACGCCGCCATCGCCGCTGACGCCGGAATAGTCGCCGGGCGAAGTCATCGGTCCGGGCTCCACGCCGCCTTCGCCACGGTCGACCGCGTCGGAGCGGGATCGGACGATCTGTTCGATGTCGGAGCGGTCGTCCCTGTCCGTGCCAGCGATGCTGTCCGGGTGCGGATCGGCATCGGGAAGGTTGTCGGGGTTGCGTTCGGTGTCGGTCATGGGAATTCCTCGATCGGTCAGCGGCTGGTGCCGGCGAGTCCGCCGGTGCTGGCGGTCATGCCGTCGGTCGAGCCGATATCGCCCGTGTCGCCGGTATCGCGGTGGCCGACGATGCTCGACGCGGCGGCCCCGAGGGGCGCGTCGCCGCCCGGGGCCGCGCCGCCGTCCTCCAGCGGGTCCATGTCGCCCGGGTCGGGTTCGGAGCCGGGGAGCGGCTCGCCGGGGTCGCCGCCGGGTTGGGCCGTGCCCTCGCCGGAGCCAGTGCCGATCCCGGCGAACAGGTCGGGGCTGGTGTCGTCGCGGGTGGTCATGGGGTGCTCCTCAGACTTCGGGCGGCTGCGCGGTGCCGGGGTCGCCTGCCGGAATCCCGGGCGAGGGCTGGTCGTAGTCGGGGCCGGGCGTGGTGAATTCCGGCGGCGGGGCGATCGGCTGGACCGGCTGCGGGGAGGGGGTCGGCGATTCGGGCGGGGGCTGGGTAGCCATGGCGTGATGCTCCTTGTCCCCCTTCAACGCGCGCCGCGCCGCGGGGTTGCCTCGGCCACGCGTCCGCGGCGCTTGCCGACCGGGCCCGCGTTGGTATAGGGCCGCGCGCTACGGCGGGTCCAACGATGCGGGCGTGGCGGAACTGGTAGACGCGCTTGGTTTAGGTCCAAGTATCGCAAGATGTGGGGGTTCGAGTCCCTTCGCCCGCACCAGTCCCGCCCGGCGAAGCGGGAACGATCCCCGAACGGTTCACACGCAATCAGAAGGCCCGAGATGCAGACTGTCGAGACGTTGAACGAGGGGCTCCGCCGCGCCTATCGCCTGACCATCACGGCCAAGGACATCGACGCGCGCGTCGATGCCGAGCTGAAGCGCATGGCGCCGCAGATGAAGATGCCCGGCTTTCGCCCCGGCAAGGTGCCCGCCAATCTCGTCCGCAAGATGCATGGCCCCGCACTGATGCAGGACGCGCTCCAGGGCTCGGTCCAGGACGGCGTCCAGGCGCTGCTCACCGAAAAGCAGCTCCGCCCGGCCATGCAGCCCTCCGTCGAACTGGGCGAGGGCTATCAGCCCGGTCAGGACGCCGAGGTCACCGTCTCGCTGGAGGTGCTGCCCCAGGTGCCCGCACCCGCGATCGATGGGATAAAGCTGGAGCGGCTGACGGTCGCCGTCCCCGACGAGGCGATCGACGCGCAGCTCGCGAAATTCGCCGACGGCCAAAAGAAATGGGACGATGCCGGCGACAAGGCGGCCGAGCAGGGCGACCTGGTCACGGTCGATTTCGTCGGCAAGACCATGGATGGCGTCGCCTTCGAGGGCGGCACGGGCACCGACATGGGCGTGGAGATCGGCGCGGGCCGGCTCATTCCCGGCTTCGAGGACCAGGTGGTCGGCGCCAAGGCGGGCGAGGAGCGCCGGATCAGCGTGACCTTCCCGGCCGATTACCAGGCCAAGGAACTGGCCGGCAAGGACGCGACCTTCGACCTCGTCATCAAGTCGGTGCAGACCGCGGGCGAGAGCGCGATCGACGAGGACCTCGCCAAGAATCTGGGCTTAGAGAGCCTGGAGCAGCTGCGTGGACTGGTGCGCGGACAGATCGAACAGGAGCATAACGGGCTCACGCGCACCCATATGAAGCGCAAGCTGCTCGACCAGCTCGCCGAGGGGCATGATTTCGAGGTGCCGCCGTCGATGGTCGACGCCGAGTTCGACCAGATCTGGCGCCAGCTGGAGCATGAGACCACGCACGAGGCCGACCCCGAGGCCGCGCGCGCGGAGATGGAGTCCGAGCGCGAGGATTATCGCCGCATCGCCGAGCGCCGCGTGCGCCTGGGGCTGCTCCTGTCCGAGATCGGCCAGGCGAACGGCGTGGAGATCACCGCCCAAGAGATGAATCGCCTGATCGCCCAGGCCGCCCAGCAATATGGGCCGGAGGATCGCCAACGCTTCATCCAATATGTTCAGCAGGAGCCGATGGCGGCCGCCCAACTGCGCGCGCCGCTGTACGAGGACAAGGTCGTCGATTTCCTGTTCGAGCGCGCCGAGATCACCGACCGCGAAGCGACCCGCGAGGAGCTTGAAGCCGCGATCGAGAGCGAGGACGGCTTCGCGACGGGCACGCATGTCCATCATCACGACGACGATCACGGACACGATCATGGCCATGATCACGGGCACGACCACGGCACCGAGATCGTGACCGCCTATGAAGAGGCCGCTCCCGAGGCGACCGAGCAGCCCGCCAAGCCGGCCAGGAAGCCGCGCGCCAAAAAGGGTGCACCGGTCGAGGCGGAGACGCAGCTGCTCGAGTCGAGCCCGGTCGCCGCGGAAGCGGCCGAGGGCACGACCGCTGCGGACGCGCCCGCCGCCAAGAAGCCCCGCGCCCCGCGCAAGCCCAAGACGGCCGAAGCGTAACGCTTCCTTTCCCCGCCCGCCATTAGGTGGGCGGGGAGAGGAGAAGGGGGCAGCATGACCGAACCGCGTATCGCCGTGCTGCTGCCCTGCTATAACGAGGAGGCGGCGATCGCGCAGACGGTGGCCGGCTTTCGTGCGGCGCTGCCGGGCGCGACGATCTACGTCTACGACAATAACAGCCGCGATCGCACGATGGAGATCGCGCGGGGCGCCGGCGCGGTCGTGCGGTGCGAACGCCTCCAGGGCAAGGGTGCGGTGGTGCGGCGGATGTTCGCCGATATCGATGCCGATGTATACGTCATGGCCGATGGCGACGCGACCTATGACGCGGCATCGGCCCCCCGGCTGGTGGCGAGCCTGCTCGACGAACAGCTCGACATGATCGTCGGCAGCCGCATCGGTGAGGCGGCGGCGGCCTATCGCCGCGGTCACCGGCTCGGCAACGCGCTGTTGACGGGGATGCTGGCCCGGCTGTTCGGGCGCAGCTTCACCGACATCCTGTCGGGCTATCGCGTCTTCTCGCGCCGCTTCGTGAAGAGTTTTCCCTCGCTGTCGGCGGGGTTCGAGATCGAGACGGAGATCAGCGTGCATGCGCTCGAACTTAAAATGCCCTGCGCCGAGATCGAGACGCCCTATTTTGCGCGGCCCGAGGGGTCGACGTCCAAGCTCAGCACCTGGCGCGACGGCTGGCGTATCCTTCGGACGATCGCTACGCTGTACCGTATCGAGCGGCCCCTATGGTTCTTCGGCGCCGTCGGGCTGCTGCTGATGGCGCTGGCGGTCGTGCTCGCCATCCCGCTCGGCGTCACCTATGCCCAGACGGGGCTGGTGCCGCGTTTCCCCACCGCCATCCTGGTGACCGGCCTGACGATCCTCGCCGCGCTCAACCTGTTCGCGGGTCTGATCCTCGACACGGTGGTGCGCGGGCGGCGCGAGGTGCGCCGGCTGGCCTATCTGACCTATCCGGCGCCCGGTCGCGGGGCTTGAACTCCCTGACCGCCCGCGCGATGTATGGGGCCTTCCCGCGCTTCAGAGAGTTTTTCCATGCACAATCCGTTCGAGACCGGTGATTTCGCGAGCCCGTTGGCGTCCGCCGGCCTCGGCCTGGCGCGGACCCAGGCCGGGCTCGTGCCTATCGTCATCGAGCAGTCGAACCGGGGCGAGCGCTCGTTCGACATCTTCTCGCGCTTGTTGCGCGAGCGGATCGTGTTCGTGACGGGCGGGGTCGAGGACGGCATGGCCTCGCTCATCACCGCCCAGCTGTTGTTCCTGGAATCGGAGAATCCGAAAAAGGACATCTTCATGTACATCAACTCGCCCGGCGGCGTGGTGACGGCGGGCATGGCGATCCACGACACGATGCAATATATCCGCCCGCGCGTCGGCACGGTGTGCATCGGCCAGGCCGCGTCGATGGGCAGCTTCCTGCTCGCGTCGGGCGAGAAGGGGATGCGCGTCGCGCTGACTAATTCGCGGATCATGATCCACCAGCCCAGCGGCGGCGCCCAGGGCATGGCGTCGGATATCGAAATCCAGGCGCGCGAGATCCTGCGCATCCGGGCACGGATGAACGAGCTCTACGCCCAATATACCGGCCAGCCGATCGAGGAGATCGAGCGTCGTATGGACCGCGACACCTTCCTCCAGGCGGACGAGGCCAAGGCGTTCGGGCTGATCGACGAGGTGTTCGACAAGCGCCCCGCGCCGACCGAGGACATGGGAACCACGAGCTGAACCGGGTCTTTAAGACCTCTCATCCCAGAGAAGCGGCGTATTTCGTTTGTGTGGCTGGGGAGGAGCGTTACATTGCCCTCCCCGTATGTGAAGCGCGTTTCCCCCGACGCGCCAGAGGTGATTGAATGACCAAGCTGAGCGGCGGCGACTCGAAGAGCACCCTTTATTGCTCCTTTTGCGGCAAGTCGCAGCACGAGGTGCGCAAGCTGATCGCGGGTCCCACCGTGTTCATCTGCGACGAGTGCGTGGAGCTGTGCAACGACATCATCCGCGAGGAGACCAAGTCGTCGCTCGTGTCCAAGAAGGATGGCGGGGTGCCGACGCCGCAGGAAATCTGCGACGTCCTGGACGATTATGTGATCGGGCAGAAGCGCGCCAAGCGCGTATTGTCGGTGGCGGTGCACAACCATTACAAGCGGCTCAACCACGGCGCCAAGGGTGCCGATGTCGAACTCAGCAAGTCGAACATCCTGCTCGTCGGGCCGACCGGCTGCGGCAAGACGCTGCTCGCGCAGACGCTGGCCCGCATCCTCGACGTGCCCTTCACCATGGCGGACGCGACGACGCTGACCGAGGCGGGCTATGTCGGCGAGGATGTCGAGAACATCATCCTGAAGCTGCTTCAGGCCAGCGACTATAATGTCGAACGGGCGCAGCGCGGCATCGTGTACATCGACGAGATCGACAAGATCAGCCGCAAGGCCGAGAATCCGTCCATCACCCGCGACGTGTCGGGCGAGGGCGTCCAGCAGGCTTTGCTCAAGCTGATGGAGGGCACCACCGCCTCCGTGCCGCCGCAGGGCGGGCGCAAGCATCCGCAGCAGGAATTCCTGCAGGTCGACACGACCAACATCCTGTTCATCTGCGGGGGCGCGTTTTCGGGTCTCGAGAAGATCATCGGCGACCGGCTGCAGGGCAAGTCGATCGGCTTCGGCGCCTATGTGGCGTCGCCCGAGGAGAAGCGCACCGGCGAGGTGCTCCGCTCGACCGAGCCGGAAGATCTGCTGAAATTCGGCCTGATCCCCGAGTTCGTCGGCCGCCTGCCGGTGATCGCGACGCTGGAGGACCTCGACGTCGACGCGCTGGTCAAAATCCTGACCCAGCCCAAGAACGCGCTGGTCAAGCAGTATCAGAAGCTGTTCGAGATGGAGGATGTCGAGCTCGGCTTCACCGACGACGCGCTGGTGACGGTCGCCAAGAAGGGCATCGAGCGCAAGACGGGCGCCCGCGGATTGCGGTCGATCCTGGAGTCGATCCTGCTGGACACGATGTTCGACCTGCCCGGCATGAACGGCGTCGACGAGGTGATGATCGACAAGGACGTGATCGAGGGCCGCAAAGAGCCGATCCGCGTTTATGCCGAAAAGAAGAAGACCGGCGACGCGGCGTGATCCGGCGCTGATGTGACGCCGATCGGGGCGGGCATGGCGTAGGCTATGTCCGCCCTTCTCGCGTCAGGGGCCGACCGGACGGATGGAACCGCCGCGAGCGCCGCGCGTCCACCGACGATGATCGCTCGCCTGTTCCTCGCCTGCGCGATGCTGCTTACGCCTGGCGCGGCCTTGGCCTGCACCTTGTGTCACAGCGACACGGCCGAGCGGGTGCGCGCGGCACTGTTCGGGCCGGACCTGCTCACAAACGCCATGCTGGCGTTCGCTCCGGTGCCGGCTCTTCTGGCGGCGGTCTGGCTGGTGCCCGGAGCGCATCGTGACCGCTGATCCGTGCCGCGCGGTGGTGCGCGCGGGGGTCGCGATCGGCATCGGCATGGGCGGGTTCGTGGACGGCGTCCTGTTTCACCAGATCCTCCAGATCCACAACATGCTCTCCGCACGCATCTCGCCCGACACGCTGGTCGGGGCGAAGGTGAACATGGTGTGGGACGGCCTGTTCCACGCGTTCGTGTGGGGCATGACCGCGCTCGGCATCGGCCTTCTCTGGCGCGCGCGGGGCGTAAGCGCGGGGGTGCCCGGCCGCGTGTTCGGCGGCGCGCTGCTGCTCGGCTGGGGGTTGTTCAACCTGATCGAGGGAGTGATCGACCATCACCTGCTCGGGCTGCACCATGTCGTCGAGCGGCTCGGGCCGTCGGTGTGGGACTGGGTGTTCCTGGCGTCGGGCGTCGCCCTCGCCGCGACCGGGTGGATGCTGACGCGGCGGACGAAGGATTAGGGGCGCCCCCGCATCGCCTCGACCGCCGCCGACCGACGCAGGATCCGGGCGTGCGGGTCGATCACGATGTGCGCGCCCTCGGGCACGGCGAGGCTGCCCCGGCCAGCGGTCATCGCGACGCGCTCCAGTCGGTCGCCGACCTGCACCTCGACCGGCATGGGGAAGGGACCAGCGCCCGGCACGCGCCATTCGAGCAGCAGCCTTCCGCCCTCGCGCCGTTGCACCAGTTCGGGCAGCTTGGCCTGGCGCAGATACATGTCGAAGAACCAGCCGAGATCGCGCCCGGTCGCGTCGCGGACATACCCCTCGAATTCGCGCGTGGTGCCGAAGCGCGGGCGGAAGTTGCCGGGCTTCGGATCGGGGCGGCCATAGACCAGCCGCCGCGTCGCCTCGAAGAACGCCTTGTCGCCGATCAGATTGCGGAGCGTGTGGAGCATCCACGACGCCTTGAAGTAGATGTCGCTCCCCGGCCCGCCCTTGCTCGGCTCGTACACCTCCTCCGAGGTGCGGACTTGCCCGCTGACGATCGGCGCGTCGTTCAGGATGCGCGGGCGCTGAAGGTCCATCATCGCGGCATAGCGGGCCTCGCCTTCGCGCCAGCGGCCGTAGAGCGGCTGCATATAGGTGGCGAACCCCTCGTGCAGCCAGAAATCGTCCCAGTCCGCCGCGGTCAGCTGATTGGCGAACCATTCGTGGCTGAGTTCGTGATGGAACAGCCAGTCGAAGCCCTCCGTCGCCTTTTTATACTCGTTGCCGTAAGCGTTGATCGTCTGGTGCTCCATGCCGAGATGCGGCGTCTCGACCACGCCCAATTTCTCGTCCGCGAAGGGGTAGGGGCCGATCACCGCCTCGAAGAAGTCGAGCGTCGGTGCGAACTCGGCGAACAGCCCGCGCGCCTGCGCCGCGCGCGCGGGAAGGTGCCAGAAATGCAGGGGGACCGCGTTGCCGTAGCGGCTCCGATACGGCGCGCTCAACTCCTCATAGGGCCCGACGTTGAGCGCTACGCCATAGGTGTTGGGGTTGCTGACACGCCAGTTCCACCGTGTCCGCCCGTCCGCCAGCCGATCGACGCCGAGCAGCCTGCCGTTAGACGGTGCCTTGAGCCCGACCGGGACGGTGATGCGGAGCGTGACGACCGACGGCTCGGCGGTCGGGAAGTCGAGGCACGGCCAGAACAGGTCGCACCCGTAACCCTGCGCGGTGGTCGCGAACCAGGTCTCGCCCTTGGCGGCGGTCGACCAGACCACCCCGTCGTCCCACGGCGCGCGCACCGCGATGTGCGGGGTGCCTCCATAGGTGATCCGGGCCGTGAAGGCGCGTCCCGCCGCGATCGGGCGAGGGAGGGTGATGCGCAACCGCCCGTCCGGATTCGACCAGCCACCGGGGGCGAGCGGCACCCCGTCGATCGCGACCGCGCCGACGGGCAGGTTGCGGTCGAGGTCGATGCGCAATTCCCGCAATTCCGCCCGCGCGGTGAAGCGCAATGTCGCCACCCCCGCCAGCGCCCGCGTCGCGGGCAGCAGCTCGATCGCGAGATCGGCCTCGTCGAAGCGCAGCTTGGCCTGTTCGGGGTCGACCGCGCCACCCGACCGCTTGGTCCGTTCGGTCAGCTGCGGCTCGCCCTTTCCGGGCAGGATGTCGGCGGCGAGCAGGGCGAGCGGGAGGATGAACGGCGTCATGACGCGCATGTCGCATGCGCGGACGAACCGGGGAACATGCGATTGATGACGGTCCCGCGACGCCCCATATATCGGGGGCAAGGGCGCCTTACGGCCCCGTCGGAGTGTTCATGACCCAATCCCTTCCCGTTCTTCCGCTTCGCGATATCGTCGTTTTCCCCCACATGATCGTCCCGTTGTTCGTCGGCCGCGACAAGTCGGTCGCGGCGCTCGAATCGGCGATGGCGGCGGACAAGGAGATTTTCCTCGTCGCCCAACTCGACCCGGCCGAAGACGATCCCGGCCGCGCCGACCTGCACGAGCTGGGCGTCACCGCCACGGTGTTGCAGCTGCTGAAGCTGCCCGACGGCACGGTGCGCGTGCTCGTCGAGGGGAAAGCGCGTGCGCGGCTCGACCTGCTGGCGGAGGCCGAAGGCTTTCTGACCGCCGAGACCTCGCCGGTCGAGGACGCCGCGGTCGAGGGGCCGGCGGTCGAGGCGCTGATGCGCTCGGTCGTGTCGCAGTTCGAGAGCTATGCCAAGCTCAACCGCAAGCTGCCCGCCGAGACCGCCGTCCAGCTCGGCGAGATCGACGACGCGTCGCGCCTCGCCGATGCGATCGCGGCGAATATCCAGGTCAAAGTGCCCGAGAAGCAGCTGCTGCTGGCCGAACCCGATCCGGTGAAGCGGCTGGAGCGCGCCTTCGCGCTGATGGAAGGCGAGCTGGGCGTCCTGCAGGTCGAGAAGAAGATCAAGAGCCGCGTCAAGCGCCAGATGGAGAAGACCCAGCGCGAATATTACCTCAACGAACAGCTGAAAGCGATCCAGCGCGAGCTGGGCAACGAGGGCGAAGAGGGCGACGGCGACGAGATCGCCGAGCTGACCCAGAAGATCGCCACGCTGAAATTGTCCAAGGAAGCGCGGTCGAAGGCGACCGCCGAGCTCAAGAAGCTCAAGACCATGGCCCCGATGAGCGCCGAGGCAACGGTGGTGCGCAACTATCTCGACGTGCTGCTGGGGCTGCCCTGGGGCAAGAAGTCGAAGATCAAGCGTGACATCGCGGCGGCGCAGGTCGTGCTCGACGAGGACCATTACGCGCTCGACAAGGTCAAGGACCGGATCGTCGAATATCTGGGCGTCCAGGTCAGGACCAACAAGCTGAAGGGGCCGATCCTGTGCCTCGTCGGCCCGCCGGGCGTCGGCAAAACCTCGCTGGGCAAGTCCATCGCCAAGGCGACGGGGCGCGAGTTCATCCGCCAGTCGCTGGGCGGCGTGCGCGACGAGGCCGAGATCCGTGGCCACCGACGCACCTATATCGGCTCGCTGCCGGGCAAGATCGTGACCAACCTGAAAAAGGCGGGAGCGTCCAACCCGCTGTTCCTGCTCGACGAGATCGACAAGCTGGGCCAGGATTTCCGCGGCGATCCGGCGTCGGCGCTGCTTGAGGTGCTGGACCCGGAGCAGAACGGCAAGTTCAACGACCATTATCTGGAGATCGACATCGATCTGTCGGACGTGATGTTCGTGTGCACCGCGAACACGCTCAACCTGCCCCAGCCCCTGCTCGATCGGATGGAGATCATCCGGCTGGAGGGTTATACGGAGGACGAGAAGGTCGAGATCGCCGAGCGTCACCTCGTTGCCAAGCAGATGGAGGCGCATGGGTTCAAGCCGGGCGAGTTCGAGCTGACGCATGACGGGCTGCGCGCGTTGATCCAGCGCTATACGCGCGAAGCCGGCGTCCGCACGCTGGAGCGCGAGATCGCGAAGCTGTGCCGCAAGGCGCTCCGCCGCATCCTGGAGGGCAAGGCGACATCGGTGACGGTCACGCCCGACAACCTCCACGAGTTCGCGGGCGTCCAGAAATACCGGCACGGCCTGTCGGAGACCGAGCACCAGATCGGCGCGGTCACCGGGCTCGCCTGGACCGAGGTCGGCGGCGAGCTGCTGACGATCGAGTCGGTGACGGTGCCCGGCAAGGGCGCCGCCAAGATCACCGGCAAGCTGGGCGACGTGATGAAGGAGTCGATCGAGACCGGGTTCAGCTACATCAAGGCGCGCGCGCCCAGCTACGGCATCAAGCCCAGCCTGTTCGCGCGCAAGGATGTCCATATCCATCTGCCCGAGGGCGCGGTCCCCAAGGACGGGCCGTCAGCGGGCATCGGCATCGTCACCTCGATCGTGTCGACGCTGACCGGGGTTCCCGTGCGGCGCGAGGTCGCGATGACGGGCGAGGTGACGCTGCGCGGCCGGGTGCTGCCGATCGGCGGGCTGAAGGAGAAGCTGCTCGCGGCCCTGCGCGGGGGCATCGAGACGGTGCTGATCCCGCAGGAGAACGAGAAGGACCTGGCCGACGTGCCGGCGTCGATCAAGGACGGGCTGAAGATCATCCCCGTGTCCCATGTCGACGAGGTGCTCCGGCTCGCGCTGACGGAGCCGCTGGAGGCCATCGACTGGACGGACGCGGACGAGCTGGCCGCCATGCCGCCCGTGGGCGTCGCCCCGGTCGGGGGCGAATTGCACCACTAAGGCACAGGCCGCCGCCATTCACCCCGAATGGCGGCGGTTTCGTTTGACAGCAGCCGGACCCCCCGGCTTATTGAACCCTCGCCGCTGGGGAGATCGGTCCTCGCGCAACCGATACGACAGGGGTTTTCAGGCATGAACAAGCAGGAGTTGATCGCGGCTGTCGCCGACACCTCCGGGCTCACCAAGGGTGACGCCGTCAAGGCGGTCGAGTCGGTGTTCGACGCGATCTCGGGCGCGCTGAAAAAGGGCGACGAGGTGCGGCTGGTCGGATTCGGCACCTTCACCGTGTCCAAGCGCAAGGCGTCGACGGGCCGCAATCCGCGCACCGGCGAGCCGATGAGCATCAAGGCGTCGAACAGCCCCAAGTTCAAGGCCGGCAAGGGCCTGAAGGACTCGGTCAACTAGATGCTGGACAGGGGCGGGAGCCCCGTCTAGACGCGCCGCTTCCGAACGGGTTTCGGGCGCGTAGCTCAGCGGTAGAGCACACCCTTCACACGGGTGGGGTCACAGGTTCAATCCCTGTCGCGCCCACCATATCGGCCCGCCGCTCGCGAGATCGGCGGGCTTTTTCGTTTCTGATCGTCCCGCCGACGCATGGCCGGCGGGACGCGGACCGTGAAACCCAGGCCGGGGACGGCGGGGTTCCAAAATGGTCAACGCACGGCCGATTCAAAGGATTCACGGGGGCGGCGAGCGCCGCGGGGCAGGACCGATGTCGTGCCCGGTGCCGAGCCCGGGACAGCATCTGCACCGTCACACGTCCGTAACGGTCCCGTCACACGTCCGACGCCGAACTTGCACGGACCCGTCATGCGCGGGGCCTAGGCGACGGGGAGCGATCGATGGGGGCACAGCCGAGTCGATCCGGGGCACGCGCCCATACGCCAACGATCGACCGGGGAGTTACGACATGGCCAGCTTCAAGCGGATCAACCGCATCCTTCTGGCGGGGACCGCCTGCCTGGTTCTCGCCTCGTGCGACGGCTCCGACAGCGTGGCGTCGCCTGGCGAGGGCGTGGTGATCGTCCCCGCACCGGTCCCAAGCCCAAGCCCGAGCCCGACCGCCACCTCGACCCCGACCGGCGGACCCGCCGCCTCCTGCCCGGCCGGCACGACCGACGTGGGCGTCATCGCCGCCACCTATCGGAGCTGCCGCCTGCCGGTTTCGATCACCGGCAATCTGTCGCTCCCGCGCGCCACGGGCGTCGCTTATGAACTGAACGGCCGCGTGGACGTCGGCGTGGACATCGGTGGCGCGGGCACGACGCCCGGCGGCCAGAGCGCAACCCTGACGATCGCGCCGGGCGCGGTCATCTATGCCAACACCACCAATGCCGACAACGACTTCCTGGTCGTGAATCGCGGATCGCGCCTGGTCGCCGATGGAACGGAGACGCTGCCGATCATCTTCACGGCGCAGCAGAACCTCACCGGCCAGGCGACCGAGGACAGCCAGGGGCTGTGGGGCGGCATCATCGTGCTCGGCCGCGCGCCCATCTCCAACTGCAACAACACGACCGCGACGGGCGGTGCCGCCAATTGCGAGAACATCGCCGAGGGGCAGACCACCGCGCTCTACGGCGGCGCGGCCGCAACGGACAATTCCGGCGTGATCCGGTACGTCCAGGTGCGTTATTCGGGCACGGTCCTCAATTCGGGCAACGAACTGCAGGGCTTGACGCTGGCCGGGACCGGCTCGGGCACGACGGTCGATCACGTTCAAGTCCACAACAGCTCGGACGACGGCGTCGAGATCTTCGGAGGGCGCACCAACCTTCGTTACCTGGCGCTGACGGGCGCGGATGACGACGGTTTCGACACCGATGTGGGTTGGCAGGGGTTCGCGCAGTTCGTCCTGGCGATCCAGAAGCCGAGCAACACGCAGACCGACAATTATTCCACCGAAATCGACTCGAACGGCGCCGAGGACGCGCTGCCGCGCCAGCGCTACAATCTCGCCAATTTCACCTTCGTGCACACCAGCAGCGCGACCAATGCGGCGATCCGCCTGCGCGGCGGCGCCGATGCGCGCTTCATCAACGGTATCGTGACCAGCCCCGGCGCGTGCCTCAACATCGTCGCCAGCCAGACCAGCGCGACCGACAAGTCGACGGTTCGGCCCGCCAACGCGACGCTGGACGACCTGGGGCCGCCCGTCTTCAACTCGATCTTCTTCAACTGCGCGACGCCCTATTCCGAAACCGCCCAGGGCGGTGTCACCGTGACGGTGGCGGAGCAGCGCGCCGCCTTCACGACGGGGCCGAGCACCGGCAACAACGAAGCGGCCGGCGCGATCCTCACCACCGGCTATTTCCCGACGGGCGCGGCGGCGGCTGCGAACATCGCGTTCAATGCGTCCACCGTGAACAACTTCTTCGTGAACACGACCTTCGTCGGCGCGGTCAGCGGGCCGAACGACACCAGCTTCCAGGGCTGGACCTGCAACTCGAACCGCGCGACCTTTGCGACGGCCAGCCAGAGCTGCACGGCCGCGCCGCGTACCTGAGCGTGACCATATCCGGCGGGCGGTCACAGGGGCCGCCCGCCCCCTTCCCATATCTCGCGCCGGGGCAGCCATGAAGACCAAGATCATCTCCCTCCTTCTCGCGGGCACGATCTTCGCGCCCGCTTCCGCCTGGGGTCAGGCGAGCGGCGGAACGGCTGCGCCGACGCAAGGGGGCGGTGCGGGCAGCGTGCCGACCGGCACGGGCGCGCAGTCCGGAGCGCCCGGCGGGCAGGCGCTCGATCCGACGGCGGGCGACGCGCAGACGCCCGAGGAACAGGTCGAGGTATCCACCCCAGGCGGCGGCGCGCTTGCGGAGGACATCGTCGTCACCGGCTCGCGCATTCCCAACGTCCAGCGACGCTCGGCGGAGGTGGTCAGCATATTGTCCACCGCCGACATCGCGCGCACGGGCGAAGGCGACATCGCGGGCGCGCTGGGGCGTGTCACGGGATTGTCGGTCGTCGGCAACGGTTTCGTCTATGTCCGCGGGCTCGGCGACCGCTATTCGTCGTCGCTCCTGAACGGTTCTCCGCTCCCCAGCCCCGAACCACTTCGCCGCGTGGTGCCGCTCGACATCTTCCCGACCAACGTCATGGCATCGGCGCTGGTACAGAAGACTTATTCGGTCAACTACCCGGCCGAGTTCGGCGGCGGCGTCATCAATCTCACCACCCGCGCGGTGCCGGACGAGACCTTTCTCCAGGTCGGCGGCTCGCTTGGCGCCGACACGGTCACCACCAGCGAGCTGGGCTATGTCTATGACGGCGGCGATCATGACTGGACGGGCTTCGACGACGGCACGCGCAAGGTGCCCGGCGCGGTGCGGCGGGCGGGCACGGGCCTGACGGACGTCGCGACCGGCGACCTGATCGGATTGAACAACGCCCAGACCACCCTGCTGCTCCAGAACAACCAGCTGCCCGCCAATTTTTTCTATGAGGCGACCTTGGGGACCTCGGTCGACATCGGCGCCGTGCGCACCGGCGTCATCGCCGCCGCCGGCCTGTCCAACGGTTGGCGCACCCGCGGCATCCGTCAGCAGGTGGCGAACGACGACGCGGGCACGCTGACGGAGGATTTCCAGACGGTCCTGACCGACAACCGCGTGATCGTGAACGGCCTGCTCGGCTTCGGCCTCGAATCGGGTGATCAGCGCATCCGCTGGACCAACCTCTACATCCACGACACGCTGAAGCAGGGGCGTCTGGCTCGCGGCTCGATCGGCAACAGCAACCAGGGCGTGGTCGATCCCAATGCCGGCATCGCGCCGCTGATCGACCAGAATACCCGCTGGTTCGAGCGCGAGTTGATCGACACCCAGCTCGTCGGCGAGTTCAAATTCGGTGCCTTCTCGCTCGATGCGCGTGGCGCTTTCGCGAAAACAAAGCGAGACAGCCCATATGAGCGCGCATTCCGCTACGAGTACACCACGAACCTGACGCAGAATGGCGTCACCGTGCCGGTGAACGACTATGTCAACCGGCTGGGCCAGGTGACCTCCTTCGCCACGGTCGCGTTCAGCGAGTTGGACGAGGAGCTGATCACCGGCCAGGCGAACCTGACCTGGGCGGTGCCGTTCGAGACCGCGTTCAACCTATCGGTGGGCTATTTCTACAGCGACACCGACCGCAGCTCGTTTCGTTACGATTTCCGCGTCCGTGCGCCGAACAACGCAGCGCTCGCCGATCCCTATGCCCAGCTTCGTCCGGATTTCCTCCTGTCCGACTTCAACGTCCAGGTGAACGGGTTCTATCTCGACAACGAGTCCACGCTGAGCGGTGCAGCCGCCTATGATGCGGGGCTGCGGATCCATGCCGGTTACGCGCAGGTCGACGGAGAGATCACGACCGGGCTCCGCGCGCAGGTGGGTGTCCGTTACGAAGATGCCGACGAGTTCGTGCTACCGGTCGGGGGATTCGTGGCCACGCGGCTTCGGAACGATTACTGGTTGCCGGCGGTCACGGTGACCTGGAGCCCGGCGAGCGACATGCAGGTTCGCGGTCATCTTTCCAAGACGCTCGCCCGTCCGCAGTTTCGCGAGCTCGCGCCACAGATTTATCAGGATTTCGAATCGGATCGCCTGTTCTTCGGCAATCCCGCACTGGTCGACTCGCAACTGTACAATGCCGAGTTGCGTTACGAATGGTTCTTCGCGCGCGAGCAGCGTCTCGCTTTCTCCGGGTTCTACAAGCGCATCGACAATCCGATCGAGAATGTGGCCTTCTTCGCGGGTGAACGGCTACAGACAGGGTTCGCCAATGCGCCCCAGGCCACCCTGTTCGGCGGCGAGGCCGAGCTGCAGAAATATTTCAACCTCGACTCATTTGGCGACATGTTCGCCAACAAGCGCCTCGTCCTCATCGCCAACTATACCTATACCAAGTCCGAGCTGAAGATCGGGGACGAGCTCGTGGCCGATCCGTCGCAGGGTGGGAGCACCGTACGCCTGACTTCCGCGGCGGGCCTGTTTCCCGACGGAGCGCCGCTGACCGGGCAGTCCGAGCATCTGACGAACTTGCAGCTAGGCATCGAGGATCGCGAGCGGCTGTCGCAGTTCACCGTGTTGTTCAACTATGCGTCGGACCGGGCCACCAACCGCGGACCGGTGCAGTCCGGCGTCCGGTTGCCCGATTTTCGCGAGCGTCCCGGCCTGCGGCTCGACTTCGTCGCCCGCCAAGGGATCAAGCTTCCCTATGTCGGTAAGCAGATCGATCTGAAGTTCGAAGCGCGCAACCTGACCGGCACCGGTTATCGCGAGTTCCAGACGTTCGAGAACGGGGTCCGCGTCGACCTGAACCGCTATCGCTTGGGCCGCATCTTCTCGCTGGGCGCAAGCGTGACGCTGTAGGCGGAGGCGGCTTGGTCGCGGGTTGCCGTCGGGATGTGACGGCGCCGGGACGGAGCGACCTTGCTCCGATCGGCGTGCCGGTCCAGGGCGCATGGCTGGCGAGTTCGGGTCCTTCGTCCGCCAAGCGCATCCGTGCTTTGAAGCACGGCCGTAACATGGCACACGTAGCGCCGCAGGGGGCGGGACGGGATCACTAATGCGATTGCAACTCGACGCGCGCGCGCGCCGCTGGCTGAAGCGGCTGCCCGTCGTCAATCTCTATTCGCTGGCCGAACTGGCGCTGATGGCGGTGCTGGCGGCACAGCTCGCCCGGCTGTTCTGGGCGGTCGTCACCCCGGTCGACCCGCTGGGTGAGTGGCGCCCGGCGCCTATCGTCGTCCCCGCCTCGCCCGTCGACACGCTGACCGCCTTCGATCCCTTCTTCCGGCTGAGCGGCGCGCAGGCGGGGCCGGCGGTCGTCACCTCGCTCCAGCTCAAGCTGTTCGGCATCCGCATCGACGATGCGACCGGGCGCGGGGCCGCGATCCTCGCCGGTCCCGACGGCCTCCAGCGCAGCGTGTCCTTGGGCGAGGAGGTCGCGCCCGGCGTCCGTCTCACCGCGGTCGCGTTCGATCACGTCACGCTCGACCGGGGTGGTGCGAGCGAGGACCTGTTCCTCGACCAGTCCGGCCAGGTCGCGCCCGTTCAGCCGGGCGGGTCGGCCGCGGGGTCGACCGGCCAGGCCGGCGTGCCCATCGCCGATCTGCGCCAGGAGGTCGGCTTCATCCCGCGCATCGACGGGGGGCGGGTCAGCGGCCTCGTGCTGCGGTCGCAGGGAACGGGCGCGGTATTCGCGCAGGCCGGACTCCGCGACGGCGACGTGCTCACCTCGATCGGGGGGCGTCCGGTCAGCGGCCCCGATGATATCGACCGCGTCGCGCGCGACTTCGCCAGTGGCGGCAACCTTCCCATCAGCGTGGAGCGCGGCGGCCAGACGCTGCCCCTCGCCATCACGATCGCTCCGCCGCAATGACCAAGCTCCGCTCCTCGCTCCACGCCGTCGCGCTGGCCCTGACGATCCAGGCGGCCAGCCTGCCGGCGCAGACCACGCTCAACGTCCGCGACGCCGACATCCGCGCCTTCATCGCCGACGCGGCCAAGGTTACGGGCCGCACCTTCATCATCGACAGCCGCGTCCAGGGCAAGGTGACCGTCGTCACCGACCGCCCGCTCTCGCGCACGGAATATCTCGAGGTGTTCCTGTCGACGCTGCGCGCGAACAACCTGATCGCGGTGCCGACCGCGAACGGCGCGTTTCGCGTCCAGCCGCTCGACGGCGCCGCATCGCAGCCCACCCGCGTCGGATCAGCGGGCGCGTCGCGCAACAGCTTCGTGACCGAGATCGTCCGGCTGCGCTCGATCGACGCGCAATCGGCGCTCGACACGGTGCGCCCGCTCGTCAGCCAGCAGGGATCGGTCACCGCCAATCGCGCGGGCAATTCGATCGTGCTGGTCGACTTCGCCGACAATATCCGCCGCATCCGCGAGGTGCTGCGCCGCGTCGACACCGACAACGCGTCGACCCGCGTCGTCACGCTCCAGAATGCCGGCGCGGCCGAGATCGCCACCGCGCTCCAGGCATTGGGCCAGGCAGGCGGGCAGGGGAGCGCTCCCGGCGCGCAAAGCGCCTCGGTCGTCGCGATCGAGAGCGCCAATTCGATCGCGCTGCGCGGCGATGCGCCGACCGTGGCGCGGCTCGCCGCGATCGCCGCCGAGCTCGACCGCAAGGCGCGCAACGGCACCGAGATCAAGGTGGTGTTTCTGGAGAATGCCGACGCGGAACAGCTGCTCCCCGTGCTCCAGCAACTCGTCGGCCAGACGCCCGACCAGCCGACCCAGCAGACGCTCGGCCGCGGCAATTTCAGCAGCGGCGGCAATGCCGGCGCGAGCAACAATGCCGGGATCGCGCCGTCTTCCCCAGCGCCCGCGCCCGCCGCGGCAGGAGGCGGCGCGGCCGGCGGGCAGGCGGCGATCACGACCCAGGGCGGCCGGACCGCCGCCGTCGTGACCCGCTTCGCCGGGGCCAACGCGATCGTCATCGCCGCGCCCGCCGACATCCAGCGCCAATTGGCCGACGTCATCCGCCAGCTCGACACGCGCCGCGAACAGGTGCTGGTGGAGGCGATCATCGCCGAGGTGTCCGACGCGACGGCGCAACGGCTGGGCGCGCAGTTCCTGCTCGGCAATCTGTCGGGGGGGGCCTTCGCGGCCTCGACCTACGCCAACACCGCGCCCAATCTGCTGACCATCGCCGGCGCGATCGGCGCGCGCGAACTGGCGACGACCACCATCACGACGGGCAACGGCCAGACAGTCACGTCGACGAACAACGCCGCCAGCGACCAGCTCGCCCAGTCGGCGATCCAGTCGATCCTCGGCAGCACGGGCGGGTTCGCCGGCTTCGGGGGGACGATCGGCAACACGGTGTTCGGCGCGATCATCAACGCGGTGAAGAGCGATACCGCCTCCAACCTGCTCCAGGCGCCGCACCTCATCACGCTCGACAACCAGCAGGCGTCGATCCTGGTCGGGCAGGAGATCCCGATCACCACCGGCCAGGCGTTGTCGAACAATTTCGACAACGCCTTCCGCACCGTCCAGCGCGAGAATGTCGGCATCCAGCTGGACGTGCGCCCCCAGATCAACAGCTCGGGCGCGATCAAGCTGCAATTGCGCCAGGAGGTCAGCTCGATCGCCGGCCCCGTCTCGGCGGACAATAGCGAGCTGATCCTCAACAAGCGCGCGATCGAGAACACCTTCGTCGTCGATGACGGTCAGATCGTCGTCATCGGCGGACTGCTCGACGATTCCGAGCGTCGCACGATCGAGAAGATCCCGTTCCTCGGCGACCTGCCCGCGATCGGCAATCTGTTCCGCTCCAAGGCGCGCTCGCGGACCAAGACCAATTTGATGGTGTTCATCCGCCCGACCATCCTGCGCACCCCTGCCGACAGTCGCCGCATGACCGAACAGCGTTAC
The DNA here is from genome assembly GCF_036388435.1 of Sphingomonas sp. Taxonomy (GTDB): domain Bacteria; phylum Pseudomonadota; class Alphaproteobacteria; order Sphingomonadales; family Sphingomonadaceae; genus Sphingomonas. The sequence goes on along the minus strand of NZ_DASVRV010000053.1, from coordinate 66,421 downwards.
GGCTATCTGCGCCAGCTCCAGGGCGGGGCGATGCCCAATGTCGAGCCCTCGATCGATCAGCTGGTGCGCGATTACATGGGCGCGGCACCGCCGATCCCGTCCGCGCCCATCCCCGGCAATATCGAGGACCCGGCCATCGCCGCGCCCGTGCGGCTCCAGCCGACCACCACCACGACGCGGGTGCGCCCGCGATGAGGGGCCGGGTTCGTGCCTTCGCGATGCGCGCGGAGGGGAGTAGGGTCCGCCCGTGACCGATCCCCGCAACCTGCCCGGTCCGGCCGGCTCGGACGGCGTCCTCGCATTCGGCGGGGCCGCGACCGAGCGCGATGTGCTGATCCGGCGCGGCGGCGACGGCGACGACGAGGCGTTGGCGATCCTTCCTGCGACCCCATCGGTCGCGCCGATCGTCCCCGTCCCGACCATTCCCTATCTGTTCGCCCGTCGCTTCGGCACCGTGCTGCGCCATACGGGCGTCGACGGTCCGCTCACCGTCGCGCTGCGCGAGGGGTCGGACCCGCGCGCGCTGATCGAGCTTCGCCGTCATCTGGCACGACCGTTCGACGTCGAGATCGTCGATCCCCCCGCCTTCGACCGGCTTCTGTCGGACGCCTATGCCATGGACGGCCAGGCCAATGCGCTCGCCGCGGTCGGAATGGGGGACGAGCTCGACCTGCTCGCGGGCGACCTGCCGACCGCGGAGGACCTGCTCGACACCGCCGATGATGCGCCCGCGATCCGCCTCATCAACGGGGTCATCGCGGATGCCGCGCGCAACGGCGTGTCGGACATCCACATCGAGCCTTATGAAAGCGGCCTCGTCGTCCGCATGCGGATCGACGGGGTGCTGCGCGAGACGCTCAGGATGCCGCCCCATGTCGCGCCGGTGGTCGTCAGCCGCATCAAGGTCATGTCGCGCCTCGACATCGCCGAGCGGCGCGTGCCGCAGGACGGGCGCATGGGGCTGACGCTCGGCGGCAAGCTCCTCGACGTGCGCGTCTCGACATTGCCCAGCCGCGCGGGTGAGCGCGTCGTGCTGCGCATCCTCGACAAGGACAATGCCGGCATCGACCTGGAGGCGCTGGGCCTTACTCCCGCGGTCGAGCGCGTGCTGGCCGATGTGCTCGCCGAGCCGAACGGCGTGCTGCTCGTCACCGGCCCGACCGGTTCGGGCAAGACGACGACGCTCTATTCCGCGCTGCGCCGCCTGAACGACGGCAGCCGCAACATCCTGACGGTCGAGGACCCCGTCGAATATGCCGTCGACGGTGTCGGCCAGACCCAGGTCAATCCCAAGGTCGGGCTGACCTTCGCGGCCGGCCTGCGCGCGATCCTGCGTCAGGACCCCGACGTCGTGATGGTCGGGGAGATCCGCGACCGGGAGACCGCCGAGATCGCGGTCCAGGCGTCGCTGACGGGCCACCTCGTGCTGTCGACCGTCCACACCAACGACGCCGTAGGCGCGATCACCCGGATGCGCGACATGAAGGTGGAGCCGTTCCTGCTCGCCTCGACGCTGCGCGCGGTCATCGCCCAGCGGCTGGTGCGGCGCCTTTGTCCCGAATGCCGCCGCGCCGTTCCCGCCCGCGACACGATCGCGCCGATGATCGGGTTCGAACCGGACGCCGTCGTCTATGAGCCCGCGGGCTGCACGGCCTGCAACCAGAGCGGCTACAAGGGCCGGGTCGGGGTGTTCGAGGTAGTGCGCGTCGACGACACGATCCGCCGCCTCATCAACGACACCGGTGACGAGGCCGCGATCGCCGCCCACGCCTTTGCGCGTTCGGACACGTTGGCGAGCGCGGCGCGCGACTTGGTGCGGCGAGGGGTGACCACGCCCGAGGAAGCCGTGCGCGTCACCCGCCGCGACGCTACCGACTTGCCCGAGCAGGCGTTGGCGCCCGTCGATGGCTGATTTCGACTATCTGGCCATCGATACGCGCGGGCAGGAGCGGCGGGGGCACCTCGCGGCCGATACGCTGGACGCCGCGCGTGCGGCGCTCGACGCCAAGCGGCTTTACGTCGTGCGGCTGGAGCCTGGTTCGGCGCCCCCGCCGACCAAGGGTCGCCCGCTCTTCGGCCTCCAGCTCGGCGCGGCCAGGATGTCGGGCAAGCAGCTCACCTTGTTCACCCGCCAGCTCGCGACGCTCAACAGCGTCTCCCCGCTCGAGGAATCCTTGCGCACCATCACCCGCCAGACCGAGCAGGAAAGCGTCCGCGCGATCGTCGCCCAGGTCCATGCCGGGGTCGTCGAGGGCCGCCGACTTGCCGACGCGATGGCGCGCGCGCCCAAATCCTTCCCGCCGCTCTACCGCGCGATGGTATCGGCGGGCGAGAGTTCGGGGACACTGCCGACGATCCTCGAACGCCTTTCCGGGCTCCTCGAACGCCAGGCGGAGATACGCGGCAAGATACTGACCGCGCTGGCTTATCCGATCATCCTGGCGGTGGTCGCGATGGGAGTCGTGATCGCGTTGATGATGTTCGTCGTGCCGCAGGTGGTCGAGCAGTTCGATACGGTGGGCCAGGAGCTTCCCCTGCTGACCCGATTGGTGATCGCCCTGTCCGATTTCCTGGTCGGCTGGTGGTGGCTCCTGATCCTTGGCGTGACCTTAGTGACCTTAGGCCTGTGGTACGCGCTCCGGAATCCGGCGATCCGGCTGTCCTTCGACACGCGGCTGCTCCGCTTGCCGCTGCTCGGGCGCCTGATCCGCGACCTACACGCCGCCCGGCTCGCGCGGACGCTCGGCACCATGGTCGCCAGCCGCCTGCCGCTGCTCGAAGGGCTGACCTTGACCGCGAGCACCATCCATAACCGGCGTCTGCGCGCGGCCTCCGACGAGATCGTTGACAATATCCGTAGCGGCGGCAGCCTGTCGGGCGCGATGCGCCGCACGGGCGTCTTTCCGCCCCTGCTCACCTATCTGGCGGCGAGCGGGGAAGCGGCGGGGCGGCTGGACGAGATGCTGGAGCGCTCCGCCGATTATCTGGAAAAGGAATTCGACCGCTTCACCGCGACGGCGCTCTCGCTGCTCGAACCCGCGATCATCGTGCTGATGGGCGGCATCGTCGCGACGATCGTGCTATCCATCCTGCTTCCCATCCTCCAGCTCAACACTCTAGCCGGTCAGTGAACATGCCCAAACGTCGATATCCGAAGAAGCGCTCCGCCGAACACGGCTTCACGCCTTTGCGGCGTTCCGCCGAACACGGCTTCACGCTTGTCGAGCTGATGGTCGTGGTCGTCATCATCGGCCTGCTCGCCACCATCGTGGCACTCAACGTCCTGCCCTCGGGTGACACGGCGCGCGTGCAGAAGGCCAAGGCCGACATCGCGACGATCGAGGACGCGCTGGAATTGTACAAGCTCCAGAACATCAACTACCCGACCACCTCGCAAGGGCTCGCCGCCCTTTCTGCCGCGCCCGCCGGGCTGGCCGATCCGTCGCGCTACCAGCCGGGCGGCTACCTCAAGCGCCTGCCCGCCGACCCTTGGGGCAAGCCCTATCTCTACGCCTCCCCCGGCCAGCACGGCCAGGCCGATGTCTGGAGCTTCGGTGCCGACGGGAAGGAAGGAGGCGAGGGGATCGATGCCGACATCACGAGCTGGCAGTAAGCGGGCTGGTTTCATACCCCGCAGGCGTTACGCCGAACACGGCTTCACCCGTTTGTGGCCTTCCGCCGAACACGGCTTCACGCTGATCGAGCTGATGGTCGTGGTGACGTTGATCGGGCTCGCCTCGGCGGTCGCGGTGCTCGCCATTCCCGATCCGCGCGGGCGTCTGCTCGATGAGGCGGAGAGGTTCGCCGCGCGCACCCGCGCCGCGCAGACGCAGGCGATCGTCGCCGCTGCGCCGGTCAGCGTCTGGATCACGCCGGGCGGCTATGGCTTCGACCAGCGGCGTGCGGGCGGCTGGACCCCGATCGCCGAGAAGCCGTTGCGGGTCGAGCGCTGGCGCGAGGGCACGCGCGCCGACCTGCCCGCCTCCGGGCGCGGGCGCGTGACCTTCGACGCGACGGGCCTGGCCGACCAGCCGCTCGACCTGCGCCTCACCCGCGACCGCGCCGCGGCGCTCGTCCGGGTCGACGCCAATGGCAGCGTTCGCGTCGATGCGGGCTGAGAAGAACCTTCGACCCGCGGGGCGTTCCGCCGAACACGGCTTTACGCTGATCGAGATCATGGTCGCTTTGGTCGTGTTCAGCCTGGCGGCGATGGCGCTGATCCGGCTGGAGGGCGCGACGATCCGCAGCGCGGGCGTGCTCGACCGCACGCTGCTGGCCCAGACCGTCGCGTGCAACGTCGCGATCGAGGCGGTGACCGAGGCGCAGGCGCCCGCATCCGGCGCGACGGGGGGCGCGGAGGTCAATGGCGGCGCGCGCTGGGCATGGACCAGAACCGTCACCCCGACCGGCGATCCCCGCATCGTACGGATCGAGGTGGCGGTCGCCGATCCGTCGGGGCAGGTGCTGGGCCGCCTGACCATGGTGCGACCGCCCACCCCGACGGTCTCGGTCGCCACATCGTGACGGACCGCCGCGAGCAGGGCTTCACCCTCGTCGAAGTGCTCGTCGCGCTGATAATCTTCGGGATGATCGCGGCCGCCGGCGTGGCGATGCTCAGTTTCAGCGTCCGCGCGCAGGGCGCGACCAAGGCCAAGCTCGACGATGTGGCCGCGCTGGGCCGTACCGCGTCGATCCTGTCGGCCGACCTCGCCCAGGCGATCGACCGACCGACGCGCGACGAGGCGGGCACGCGGCTTCCCGCCTTTCTGGGCGAGGAGGGCGGCGCCGTGCAACCGATGCTGCGGCTGGTACGCGGCGGCTGGAGCAACCTCGACGGCGCGGCGCGGCCGGGCGTCCAGAAGGTCGCCTATCGGCTCGCGAACGGCACGCTGGAACGGATCGCCTATCCGATGCTCGACGGGGCCGCGCCGCTCGCCCCCGCGGCGCTGCTGACCGGGCTCGCCGATGCGCGGCTGCGCTACCGGTATCGCGGCGCCTGGAGCGACCGCTGGGACGGCGCGAACGGCGCCGCGCTGCCCTCGGCGGTCGAGCTGCGGCTGACGCGTTCGGATCGCCGCGCGCATCGCCTGTTGTTCCTGGTCGGATCGGGCCATGTGCCCGCGCGGCGCGAACGCTCGCCGGCGGAGGCGCCCGGTGGTCCCATCTGAGCGCGAGCGCGGGGCCGCGCTGCTGACGGTGCTGCTGCTCGTCGCGATCGTCTCGATCCTGGCCGCGACCGCGCTCGAACGGCTGCGCCTGTCGACCCGGCTGATGGGCAATGCCGCCCTGATCGAGCAGGGCCGGGCTTATGCTAACGCCACCGAGACTCTGGCGCTGGTCCGCATCGGCCGCCTGCTCGGCGCCAGCCCCGATCGCGTCACGCTGGCGGGCGGGTGGAGCGATCGCCCGTTCGGCCTGCCCCTGCCCGGCGGCGGCAGCGCGACCGCGCGCGTGACCGATGGCGGCAATTGCTTCAACCTCAACGGCCTGGTCACGCGCGGACCCGGCGACGTGCTGGTCGTCGAGCCGGTGGCACGGACCCAGTTCGCGCGCCTGCTGCGCCTGACCGGCGTGCCCGCCCAGGTCGCCGAGCAGGTCGCGTCGGGGACGGCCGACTGGATCGACAGCGACGACCAGCCATTACCGCAGGGAGCGGAGGATCCGACCTATCTGCGCGGCGAGACGCCGTACCGGACGGCGGGAACGCTGATGGCCGATCCCAGCGAGTTGCGCGCGGTCGCGGGGGTGACTCCGGTACTCTATGCCGAGGTGCGGCGGTGGCTGTGCACGCTGCCGGTCGCCGAGCTGGCCACGCTGAACGTCAACACGCTGTCGCCCGAACAGGCACCCTTGATCGCGATGCTCTTTCCCGACACGCTCACGGTCGAGGCCGCGGGGCAGGCGCTGCTGCGCCGTCCGCCACAGGGATATGACAGCCCGACCCAGTTCCTCAACATGCTCAGCGCCAATGGCGGAGCCACGCCGGAGGATCAGCGGATGCTGGGCGTCACCTCTCGCTGGTTCGCGTTGCGCATCGACGTGGCGCTCGGCGACACGTCTGTGGAGGAACGTGCGCTGGTCGACGCGAACCGCTTGCCCGCGACGCTCGTATCGCGGCAATGGGGAGAGGCCTCATGACCGCGACCTATCTCTTTCTGCCCTCGGGCGAGCGCCCCTATCGCTGGGCGCGCGTCGAGGACGGCGCGCTCGTCGAGGGGGAGGGCGTGCCCGCCGACCTGGGCGACGTGATCGCGGTCGCGCCGGCCGATGCGGTCGCGCTCCACTGGGCCGAGCTGCCGACCCGGTCGACCGCCCAGGCGACCGCGGCCGCGCGGCTCCTGGCCGCCGATGCCAGCGCGGAGCCGGTGTCGGACCTGCACGTCGCGGTCGGGGACGAAGGCGAAGGCGACCGCCCGATCGGGGTGGTCGGCCTGGACGCGATCCGGCGATGGCTGGCCGACCTGGCGCGACTCGGCGTCGATCCCGTGGCGATCGTTCCCGCGCCGATGCTGATCCCCGCACCCGAACAGGGCTATAGCCGGGCGGAGCTGGGCGGGGAGGGCGTCGTGCGCGGTCGCGGCACCGGTTTCGCGGACGAGGCGCGGCTGACCGAACTCCTGACCGGCGGCGCCGCGCCCGCGACGCTGGGGCGCGGCGAGATCGCGGCGGCGCTCGCCCGATCGGGCTGGACGCTGGACCTGCGCCAGGGGCTGTTCGCGCGCCGCCGCCGAAGGGCGATCGACTGGCAACTGATCCGCCGGTTGGGCTGGTACATGCTGGCGATCCTGCTCGTCACGCTGTCGATCAACCTCGTCCGACTGACCCGCTACAGTTTCGGCGCCGACATGCTGGAGACACGCGCCGATACGATCGCCGCTCAAGGCCTGCCGCGCGGAAGCAGCGTCACCGACGCCTCGCGCCAACTCGACGAGCGGCTCGCCGCGTTGCGCGGCCCAGGCCAGGGGTTCAGCGCCACCTCCGCGGCCGTGTTCGCCGCGCTCCAGGCAGTGCCCGGGTCGGAGCTGACCAGCCTGTCGTTCGAGGCGAACGGCTCGCTGCGGCTCGGCATCGCCACCGCGACCGAGGCGGCCGTGACCGACCTGAAGAGCGCGATCGAGCGCGCGGGCTTTGCGGTCGTGGCCGGGACCTTCCAGTCGGCAGGCGGTCGCGTTTCGGGCGAGTTCACGGTGTCGCCGCGGTGACGGCACTCCGCACCTGGTTCGACGGGCGGTCGCTCCGTGAGCGAAGGCTGATCCTCGTCATGTTCGCGCTCGCCGCCCTGACCATCGCCTGGGCGGGCGTGATCCGGCCCGTCGGGGACGCGCTGGCCGGCGCGCGGGCCCGCCACGCCGACGCGGTGATCCGGCTGGGCGAGACGCGCGCGCGGGTCGACGCGGCGCGGCTGGCTCAACGCGGTGGCGCGGTTCGCCCGACCGCGCCGATCGCCGACGAGATACGCGCCCGCGCCGCCGAGGCGGGCTTCACCTTGCTCAGCGTCGACGCCGACGGCCCCGACCGCGTTCGTGTGGCGATCCCGTCGGCGCGGCCTGGCGCGCTCGCGGGGTGGCTCGCGCGGCTGGAGACGCGTGGGCTGCTCGTCGATTCGGCCGCCTTCACCCCCAATCCGGATCGCAGCGTCGGCGCGACGTTGACGCTGCGGGCGCGTGCCTCGTGAGGCGGATCGCGCTCCGCACCCGTCCGGCGGCGCTGATCGGCGCGATGCTGCTCGTCGCGCTGCTCGTCTTTCTGCCGATGCGCCTGGCGCTCGGCTGGTTCGGGCTGGGCGAACACGGGCTGATCGCGCGCCGGGTGTCGGGCAGCATCTGGGGCGCGACGCTGACGGAGGCGCGTTTGGGCGATCTCGTGCTCGGCGACGTGTCCGCGCGGCTGGCGCCGTTGCCGCTGCTCGTCGGCCGCGCGCGCGTCGCCTTAGCCGGACCGGACCCGGGCGGTGCCGCCCCGCTCCGGGCCGCGCTCACCGTCGGTCGCCACGTGGTCGGCCTCGACGACGCGACGGGCACTCTGCCGACCGGCATTATTTTCGCGCCGCTGCCCGTCACGACGCTGGCGCTCGATGATCTGACGGTGCGGTTCCGCGACGGGCGTTGCGAATCGGCTGAGGGACGCGTCCGCGCGATGCTGGCCGGGGAGGCGGCGGGCGTGCCGCTGCCCGCCAGCGTGTCGGGCGCGGCGCGCTGCGAGCGCGGTGCGCTGCTCCTGCCGCTCGCCAGCCAGGCGGGGACGGAAGCGATCGCGCTGCGTGTCGAAGGCGACGGCCGCTACCGCGCGGAGCTCACCGTCCGGTCGACCGATTCGGCGCTGGCGACCCGACTCGAGGGCGCGGGCTTCACCGCGACCGGCGCCGGCCACAGGCTTTCGATCGAAGGGCGTTTCTGAAAACTTGACGAGGGGGAGAGCCGCCCGCTAGGGGCGCACCTTCTCTCGCGGCGACCGTAGTTCAATTGGTTAGAGCGTCGGCTTGTGATGCCGGAAGTTGCGGGTTCAAGTCCCGTCGGTCGCCCCACCATCCTCTTCCGAGTTAACGGCGCATGACCATCGGCTGGAGCTTCCCCGATTTCGACGACCATGAGGGCGTTCACCTGTTCGCCGACCCCAAATCGGGTCTGCGCGCGGTGATCGCGATCCATTCAACCGAGCTGGGGCCCGCCGCGGGCGGCGTCCGGTTCTGGCACTACGCACAGGAGCAGGACGCGATCACCGACGCGCTGCGGCTGTCGCGCGGCATGAGCTTCAAGAACGCGATGGCCGGCCTGCCCATGGGCGGCGGCAAGGGCGTGATCCTGGCATCGGGCGACGGCGCCAAGACCAATGCGCTGCTGGAAGCGTTCGGACGCGCGATCCACTCGCTGTCGGGCAATTACGTCACCGCCGAGGATGTCGGCATGACCGACGACGACATGGTCACCATCGCCAGCGCGACCGAATATGTGTCGGGCCTGCCGGTCGAACAGGGCAAGGCCGGGGGCGACCCCGGACCCTATACCGCGCTAGGCGTCTATCTGGGCGTCAAGGCGGCGGCGCAGCGGGCGCTCGGCACGACCGACATGAAGGGCGTCCGCGTCGCGATCCAGGGTGTCGGGTCGGTCGGAGGCGGGCTCGCGCGGCTGCTGGCGGTGGACGGCGCCGTGCTGACGCTCGCCGATGTGAACGCCGCGCGCGCGGAGGCGCTGGCCGGCGAATTGGGCGCGACCACCGCCGCCGCCGACGCAGTCCTGGCCGCCGATGCGGACATCGTCAGCCCCAACGCGCTGGGCGCGATCCTGACCGAGCGGACGATCGGCGCGCTCCGGGCCAAGGTCGTCGCGGGCGGCGCCAACAACCAGCTCGCCGGGCCCGAGGATGGACGACGCCTGCACGAGCGCGGCATCCTCTACGCGCCGGATTATGTCATCAACGCCGGCGGCATCATCAATGTCGGCCTGGAATATCTGGGGCAGGGTGACGAGGCCGAGGTCAAGACACGCATCGCGCGCATCCCCGATCGCCTGGTCGAGGTGTGGGACGAGAGCGAGCGGACCGGCCTGCCGACCGCCGAGGTTGCGGACGGCATCGCCCGCCGCCTGATCGGCCGCTGATCCATATCGCGCTCCATCTCCGGCGAGGGTGACGGGCGGGCATCGTCGCCCTACATGATTTCCTGATCGTGCCCGTCCTTCATGCCCTTGCCAATCCGGCGCGCTTTCTAGGGATCGCGCGTCCGATCACGCCTTTGCTGTTCTGGGCAGGCGTGGCGCTGATCGTGCTCGGATGTCGGGCCGGACTGACGCAGACGCCGCCCGATTACCTTGAGGGTGGGACGGTCCGCGTCCTCTACATCCATGTACCGGCGGCCCGGTTGAGCGTAGGCGGGCGGACCGGTGTCGCGCTCGCTCGCGCAGATGAATACGGAGCTGGGAACGGCGCGGGTCGAGGTGCGGCTGCGCGGGGTGATCCGCGCATGAACCAGTGGAGGTCCGTGATCGCGGCCTATGCCTTGACGCTGGGCGGCGCGACCATGCTTGCGCCAGCGAGCCGGGCCGCGATGCGCGGAGCGGAGCGATGAAGGCCAAACACCAGCGGCTGACGCTCGCGTTGCTCGCGCTCGCCGCGATCGTCGGCGCGGCGTTGCTCGCCTTGTCGGCGCTCCGGGACCAAGCCTCGTTCTTCTACGCGCCTTCGGATGTCGAGCGTCGGGGCCTGCCGCTCGGCCGCGCGGTACGGCTGGGGGGCATGGTCGAGGCGGGGTCGATCGCGCGCGACGCCGATGGCGTGACGATCCGCTTCGCCGTCACCGACGGGCGCGCGACGACGCCCGTGCGTTTCGCGGGCATCGCCCCCGACCTTTTCCGCGAACGATCGGGTGTCGTCGCGGAAGGAGAGTTTCACGCCGACGGCTCGTTCCGCGCCACCAATCTGCTCGCCAAGCATGACGAGAGATACATGCCGCCCCAAGTAAAGGGCGCGATGCACGAAACCCGCAGTCTTGCGGGAGTGCCCGGCCGATGATGGCCGAAGCGGGTCTGGCGGCGCTGTGGCTGGCGGCCGCGCTGGCGGCGGCGCAATTCGCCCTGGCGGCGCTGGCGCTGGTCGGGCGGCGACGTGGGCCCGATCTGCTCGCCGCCGTCCGCCCGGTCGCGGTGGTCCAGGGCACGCTGGTCGCGATCGCGATGGCGATGCTCGTCGGGGTGTTTCTCGCCTCGGACATGTCCGTCGCCCTGGTCGTCCGCAATAGTCACTCGGCCAAGCCATGGTTGTATAAATTCGCCGGCGCCTGGGGCAATCACGAGGGCTCGATGCTGCTCTGGGTCGCGATCCTGGGCGTGGCGGGCGCGGCGGTCGCCTGGTTCGAGCGGCGGCTCGACGAGCGTGCGCTGGTGGCGACGCTCGGCGCCCAAGGGTTGATTGCGCTCGGTTTCTACGCCTTTCTGCTTTTCTCGTCGAACCCGTTCGCGCGCACAGCGACCCCACCCGGCGACGGACTGGGGCTCAATCCGGTGCTTCAGGACCCTGGCCTCGCCTTTCATCCGCCTACCCTCTACGCGGGCTATGTCGGGCTGTCGGTGGCGTTCTCGTTCGCGGTCGGTGCGCTGGTGACGCGCGATGTCGGCCCGGGCTTCGCGCGGGCGATGCGGCCCTGGGTGCTGGGCGCGTGGATCTTCCTGACGCTGGGGATCACGGCGGGCAGCTATTGGGCCTATTACGAGCTGGGCTGGGGTGGCTGGTGGTTCTGGGACCCGGTCGAGAACGCGTCGCTCATGCCCTGGCTCGCCGCGACCGCCTTGCTCCATTCGGTGACGGTGCTGGCGACGCGCGATGGGTTGCGCGCCTGGACGGTGATGCTGGCGGTGGTGGCCTTCAGCATGTCGATGCTGGGCACGTTCCTGGTGCGATCGGGCATCCTGACCAGCGTTCACGCCTTTGCGGTCGATCCCGAGCGCGGGGCGTTCATCCTGGCGCTGCTGGCGATCTATATCGGCGGCGCGCTGGCCCTGTTCGCGGCGCGGATCGGGACGGTGCGCGCCGGGACACCCTTTGATCTGGTCAGCCGTGAGGCGGGGCTGGTGGCCAATAATCTGCTCCTGTCGGTCATCCTGGGCATCGTGCTCATCGGAACGCTTTATCCCATTTTCGCGGCGGGGTTCGGCGTGCAGCTTTCGGTGGGACCACCCTTTTTCAACCGCACCGCCGGCGTCGTCGCGCTGGTGCTGGTCGCGTTGGTCGGCGTCGGCCCGGCGCTGCGCTGGCGACGCGACGACGGGGAAGCCGTGCTCGCCCGGCTGACCTGGCCGATCGCGGCGACCCTGTTCGCCGCCGCCGGCCTGTTCGCGTTCGGCGGATCGATCGGCCTGTTGCCCTTCGTCGCCCTCTCGCTCGCGGCGGGGCTGGCCGTTGCCAGCGTCGCGCCCTTGTGGGGCCGCAATCCGCGTCGCACGCCGCTCTTCACCTATGGCATGGTGCTCGCCCATCTGGGCGTGGCCGTCAGCATCGGCGGCATGGCGTCCGACGCCGCCTTCACCGCCGAACGTCTGGTCGCCGCCGGCGTGGGCGAGCCGATTTCGGTCGGGCCCTATGTGGCGACCCTGGACGGGGTGACGCCCCGGATCGGCGAGAATTGGACCGCGCTGGAGGGTCGCTTGACCCTCGTTCGGGGCGACGACATGCGGTTCCTGCGCCCGCAGACGCGCTTCTTCTCCGACCCGGCGACCACCACCAGCGAAAGCGCGATCCTGACCAGTGTCGACGGCCAGCTCTATGCCGTGCTCGGCCAGCCCGACGGCCGCGGGCGCTGGCAGTTGCGGCTGTGGTGGAAGCCTTATGTCACGTTGATCTGGCTGGGCGGGGTGCTGATCGCGCTCGGCGGGGCCTTGTCGCTCGTCGGGCGCGTCCGCCGCGAGCGCCGCGCCGCCACGCGAGCGGCCTTCGCATGAGGCCGGGGCTCGTCTGGGCGCCGCTGGCCGCCTTCGCGCTGCTGTTCGCGGTGGTCGCCTCCGGGCTCTTCCGCCCCGCGGATCGGACCATCCGGTCCGGGCTCGTCGGTAAGCCCGTGCCGGGCTTCGCGCTCGATCCGCTGCTGGCGGACAAGCCCGGCCTGTCCAGCGCGGACCTGCGCGGGACCGGTCCCCGCCTGGTCAACGTCTTTGCGAGCTGGTGTGCGCCGTGCATCGCCGAGGCCCCGCAATTATTGGCCCTGAAGCGAGCGGGCGTTCCGGTCGACGGCGTCGCCGTTCGCGACACCGCGCCTGCGATGCGTGGCTTCCTTGCTCGCAACGGCGATCCGTTCGGCCGCATCGGCGACGACCGGGCTAGCGCCGTGCAGCTCGCGCTCGGTGCCGCCGGGGTGCCCGAAAGCTTCGTCGTCGATGCGCGCGGGGTGATCACCTATCAGCATGTCGGCTACATCACCCCCGCCGACGTCCGGCTCATCCTCGCCGAGATCGAGAAGGCCCGGTGATCGCCTCGCTGCTGCTCGTCTGCCGATGGGTGGGGATGAACGGGAGGCTCGCTCCGGTATGCGACCCGCTGATCGCCTGGTACGACGACTATGTCGCCGATGATCCGCCGTTTCCCCCCATGAAGGCACCGCTGTGGATCGCGTCCTTGCTGCTGCTGGGCGTCGGTGCTTGGATCGTGTGTGGTAGCGTCCGGCGCCGGCGCCGCTGATGGGGCTGGTCTGGCTGCTGGCGCTCGGATCGGGCGCCATGATGCTGCTCGCGATGCTTCGTTTGGCGCGACCGCTCTGGCCGCTGCTGGGCGCGGCGTTGATGCTCGGCGCGACCGGCTACGCGCTTCAGGGCAACCCGGCCCAGCCTGGCCGTCCCGCAACCCCAAGGCAGATCGCGCAGTCGGAGGACGAGCGGCTGCTCGACCTGCGCGACTCCATGTTCGGCCGCTACACGCTCGACGCCGCCTATCTGACCGCCGCCGACGCCATGACGCGCACCGGTGATAGCGGGTCGGCGATACGGGTCCTGCTGGGTGGGCTGGACCGCATTCCCCGAAGCCTGGCGCTGTGGACGGCGCTCGGGGCCACGATGGCGGCGCATGACGGGAATACCGTTTCCCCGCCCGCGCGGTTCGCGTTCGAACAGGCTGTGCGCATCGCCCCGTCGCACCCCGCGCCGCCCTTCTTTCTAGGCCTGGCGCATATCCGGGCGGACGATTACGCCGCCGCCCGGCCCCTTTGGGCAAGGGCGGTGGCGTTATCACCCGCCGGCGCGTCCTATCGTCGCGACATCGCGCTCAGGCTGGCGCTGCTCGATCGACTTCTCGCCCGGCAGGGGCCGCGCCGACGCTGATCGCGTCGGACGCCTACTTGCCGCGCCCGGTCTTCTCCTGAAGTTCGTCGATTCGGAGCGAGGCATCGCCCTTGTTCAGCGAATTGTCGAACTCCTCATGCGCTTCCTCGCTCAACGTCTTGAGATAGCTCGCCTGCGCACCGGTCATGGGCTCGCCGCCGGTGGTCCAGTCATGGGGGTCCTTCTCCGCGTTGGAGAAAGGCTCGGTCTTCGGATTGGGATGGTCGGACATGGGACAAATTCCTTTCAGCCCGACCAACGCCGATGTTCCGTTTCCGTTCCTTCAGGCGGCGAAGTCGAGGTCCAGCGCGTCGGCGACCGCCCGATGCCGGACCTTGCCCGTCGATACGTTCAGCCCCGCCGCCAGATGCGGGTCGGCCTTCATCGCCGCCTCGGCACCCAGATTAGCGAGGCGGATGGCGAAGGGCAGGGTGGCGTTGTTGAGCGCGAAGGTCGATGTCCGCGCGACCGCGCCGGGCATGTTGGCGACGCAATAATGGATCACGCCGTCCACCTCGAACACCGGATCCTCGTGCGTCGTGGCGTGGCTCGTCTCGAAGCAGCCGCCCTGATCGATCGCGATGTCGACCAGCACCGACCCGCGCTTCATCGTCTTCAGCATCTCGCGCGTGACCAGCTTGGGCGCCGCCGCGCCGGGGACCAGGACCGCGCCGATTACGAGGTGCGCGTTGCGCACCGCGGCGGCGATCGCCGCCTTGGACGCATAGGCGGTCTTGATCTGGCTGGAGAAGAACATGTCCAGTTCGGCCAACCGGTCGTTGTTGATGTCGTAGATGGTGACGTCGGCGCGCATCCCGACCGCCATCTGCGCGGCGTTGATGCCCGACACCCCACCGCCTAGGATCGCGACCTTGGCGGGCGCGACGCCGGGCACCCCGCCCAGCAGCACGCCGCGCCCGCCCTGTTCCTTTTCCAGATAATGCGCGCCGACCTGGACCGACATCCGGCCCGCCACCTCCGACATCGGCTTGAGCAGCGGCAGCCCGCCGCGCGTCGCGGTCACGGTCTCGTAAGCGATGCAGGTCGCGCCGGACTTCATCAGCCCTTCCGCCTGCGGCTTGTCGGCGGCGAGGTGCAGATAGGTGAAGAGCAGGTGGCGCGGCTCCAGCAGCGCGATCTCGCTCGCCTGGGGCTCCTTGACCTTGACCACCATGTCGGCACCCGCGAACACCGCGCGCGCATCGGGCACGATGCCGGCGCCTGCAGCGATATAATCGGAATCCTCGAAATCGATGCTCGACCCCGCCTGTGTCTCGACCACGACCTGATGCCCGGCCGCGACCAGCTCGGCCACCGATGGTGGTGTCAGGCCGACGCGATATTCATGGTTCTTGATCTCCTTGGGAACTCCGACGCGCATTGAACTGGCTCCATGATCGACCCGTCCCGGACGGGCTTCATGCGCGCCGCTTAGCCGCTTGGCGGCCCGATGTCGAAGTGCTACCCGCGCGCTCCTATCGGCGGCCGGTCATTTGCCGCTCCGCACCGGAAAAGCTGGGAATTGCGCGTCGATGCCGTTGTTTGCGCATAATGTGGTTACCGAACGCGACTCCGATGAAGGTCATGCGGTCGGCGGTCGGGTGTCGACCCTGGCGCTCGGCGCGATCGGGGTGGTGTTCGGCGACATCGGCACGTCGCCGCTCTACGCGATGAAGGAGATGTTCATCGGACATCATCCCCTGCCGGTCGATATCCTCCACGTGTTCGGCGTGCTCAGCCTGATCTTCTGGTCGTTTCTGATCATCGTGACGTTCAAATACGTCACGATCGTCATGCGGGCCGACAACAAGGGTGAAGGCGGCAGTCTCGCGCTGCTCGCGCTTATCACGCGCAAGATTCCGGGCGAGCGTGGCTGGTTGCTCACCATGCTGGCGGTCCTCGCCACGGCGTTGTTCTTCGGGGACGCGATCATCACCCCGTCCATCTCTGTGCTGTCGGCGGTCGAGGGGCTGGTGGTCGTCGAGGCGAGCATGCAGCCGCTGGTGCTGCCGATCTCCATCGCGATCCTGGTCGGGCTGTTCATGGTCCAGTCGCGCGGGACCGCCGGACTGAGCCGCTATTTCGGGCCGATTGTGCTGTTCTACTTCCTCGTGCTCGCGGTGCTGGGGATCGTCCACATCGCGCCCGACCCGTCGATCCTCATGGCCCTGTCGCCGCACCATGCGGTCGCATTTTTCGTGCGCGACCCGATCCTGGCCTTCCTGTCGCTGGGCGCCGTCGTTCTCGCCGTCACCGGCGCGGAGGCACTGTTCGCCGATATGGGGCATTTCGGACGCAGACCCATCGCACTCGCCTGGCTGTTCGTGGTCTTTCCGGCGCTGATCATCAACTATCTGGGCCAGTGCGCGATGCTGCTGCGCGATCCGTCCACCGTCGAGAACCCGTTCTTCCTGATGGCGCCGGAGTCGCTGCGGCTGCCCCTCGTGGTCCTGGCGACCCTCGCCACCATCATCGCCAGCCAGGCGCTGATCACCGGCGCGTTCTCGGTCGTGCAACAGGCGGTGCAACTGGGGCTGATGCCCCGCGTGCGGATCGCGCACACCAGCGAGAGCGCACTCGGGCAGATCTACGTACCGTCCGTCAACTGGGGCCTGCTCGCGCTGGTGATCCTCGTCGTCCTGACCTTCCAGAGATCGGAGAACCTGCTCGCCGCCTATGGTCTGGCGGTGATCGGGACGATGTTCATCACGACCTGCCTCATCACCGTGTTGATGATCCGCGTGTGGAACTGGCCGGTGTGGCGGGTCGCGCTGGTCGCCGGGCTCTTCTTCATCGTCGACGGCGCCTATCTGGCCGCCAACATCATCAAGGTCCCGCAAGGCGGCTGGTTCCCGCTGCTCGTCGCGGTGGTCGCGTTTACGCTGTTGACGACCTGGGCACGCGGTCGCCATCTGATGATCGCGCGGATGCGGGAGGGGAGCATGCCGATGAAGATCTTCATCGATTCGGCCGCTTCCTCGGCCGCGCGCGTCCCCGGCACCGCGGTTTTCATGACATCGGCATCGGACGGCGTTCCGCCTGCGCTGCTCCACAATCTCAAGCACAACAAGGTGTTGCACGAGCGCATCATCCTGTTGACCGTGAAGATCGCGGATGTGCCATATGTGGAAGAGGACACGAATGCCCGCGTCGAGCCGCTCGGCGAGGGGTTCCACCGGCTGATCGTGCGTTACGGTTTCATGCAGGAGCCCGACGTCCCCTCCGCGCTCGCCAAGGTCACCGTATGCGGCCCGCCGATCAATATGGTGGACACCAGCTTCTTTCTGTCGCGCCAGACGCTGCTCGCCTCGGAGCGGCCGGGCATGGCGATATGGCGGGAGAAATTGTTCGCCTGGATGATGCAGAACGCGGAAAGCCCGATGCAGTTCTTCCGCTTGCCGACCAACCGCGTGGTCGAGCTGGGCAGCCAGGTGGAAATCTGAGCGAGCCCGTTCCGTTCCCTTCCGCGCCGATCATCGTGTCGGCGTTGTTCGCGCGCGGCGACCAGGGCTGGTTCGACGCAGAACGCCAGGCGCATTTTCCGCCTGAGCGGAACCAGCTTTCGGCGCACCTCACCCTGTTCCACCACCTGCCGCCGTCGGTCGCCGACGAGCTGAAGCACCGGCTCGCGAGTGAAACGCGTGGCATTGCGGCGCCGGACGCGCGGCTAGCGGGGCTGATCTCTCTGGGGCGCGGCGTCGCCTATCGCATCGAGTCGCCGGAGCTGGCCGCGATCCGCGCGCGGCTGGCGGAGGCGTTCGCCGGGCTGCTCACGCCGCAGGACGCCGGCGGCTGGCGTCCGCACGTCACGATCCAGAACAAGGTCGATCCGCGCGTGGCCAAGCTGTTGCTGGGCAGTCTGCAGCGCGATTTCCGCCCGCGCGCGGTCGAACTCGCGGGCCTCGCGACCTGGTGGTATCGGGGCGGTCCCTGGGAGCCGCTGTCGCGCCATATGTTCGCTTGACCGGTTCCGGACCGCTTTCTATAGCCCGCGCCTCGCGAGCGGGCATGGCCTGTCGGGGCGGAGTAGCTCAGCTGGTTAGAGCACGGGAATCATAATCCTGGGGTCGGGGGTTCAAGTCCCTCCTCCGCTACCACTCGCGACGCGGGCACCCCATATGGGGTTTGTTCGCAAGGGGCCGCCATCTCATGACCGTTCATACCACCCGCATGCTCATCCTGGGGTCGGGACCCGCCGGGCTGTCCGCCGCCATCTACGGCGCACGCGCGGGAATGGCGCCGATCGTCGTCCAGGGCATCCAGCCTGGCGGCCAGCTGACCACGACCACCGATGTCGAGAATTATCCCGGCTTCGCGGACGTGATCCAGGGCCCGTGGCTGATGGAGCAGATGCAGGCCCAGGCCGAGCATGTCGGCACGCGGATGATGTGGGACATGATCACGGAGGTGGACCTGACGCGGCGCCCGTTCCGGCTGACCGGCGACGGCGGCGACGTGTACGAGGGCGACGTGCTGGTCATCGCCACCGGGGCGCAGGCCAAGTGGCTGGGCATCGCCAGCGAGGGACCGATGAAGGGCAAGGGCGTCAGCGCCTGCGCGACCTGCGACGGCTTCTTTTATCGCGGCAAGAAGGTGGCGGTGATCGGCGGGGGCAACACCGCGGTCGAGGAGGCGCTGTACCTCACCAACCATTCGCCCGAGGTGACGCTGATCCACCGCCGCGACTCGCTGCGCGCCGAGCGCATCCTGCAGGAGCGGCTCCATGCGCATCCGGGCATCACCGTATTGTGGAACAAGGAGGTGCGTGCCTTTGTCGACGGGGGCGGGACTGCTGGGCTGGTCGGGCTCGACCTGCGCGACACGGTGACGGGCGAGGATAGCCGGCTGGCGACCGACGGCGCCTTCGTCGCGATCGGCCACCATCCGGCGACCGAGCTGTTCCAGGGTCACCTCGACCTCGACGCCGATGGCTATATCGCGGTGCAGCCGGGCACCACGCGCACCAGCGTGCCGGGCGTCTTCGCGTGCGGCGACGTGGCGGACAAGGTCTATCGCCAGGCGGTCACGGCGGCGGGCACCGGCTGCATGGCGGCGCTCGACGCGGAGCGCTTCCTGGCCGCGGCGGAGCATGAGTCGGACGCGGCCGCGATGCGCGAACCGCTGCGCGAGAAGGAGAACGCCGAAGCCACCTGGTAGCGTCGGGCGTCGGACCGCCAGGCCCGGCCGCAGCGACCGATCAGAGCAGCGCCTTCTTGCGCGCGAAATGGGCGAGCGCGCCGAAGCTTTCCATCATCTCACCGTCCACTTCGTCGTCCTCGATGACGATGGCGAGCCGATCCTCGAGTTCGGTGAGCACGCTGGCGACCGCCATCGAATCGAGTTCGGGGAGCGATCCGAAGAGCGGGGTCGCCTCGGTGAACGCATTCACGCGCTCCTGGGTAAGGCCGAGCACGTCGCGAAGCACCGCGCGGATCGCGTCATCGACTAGCTGCGCGCCTTCTTCGATCAAGTCTCTGCCCGCCCATGCTGGTTCGTCGTTGCGACGTGCGTTAGTCATCGGGGGTGATTTGGGCAACACCGGCGCGCTATGGCAGCCGGCGATGACATTCCCCGATCCCACGCCGCACCCGATCGATCATGTGCACCTGCGCGCGCGGTCAGATGATATCGCACTGATCGATCGGGCGGGATCGTGGACCTTCGCCGAGCTGGAAAGGGCGGTGGCGGCGGCGGCGGGATGGTTGGCGACCCAGGGTCTCGCGCCCGGCGACCGTGTCGCGAGTTGGCTGCCGAAGACGCGGGCCGCGTGCGTGCTGCCGCTAGCGGTCCCGCGGGCGGGGTTTGTCCACGTACCGGTCAATCCGCTGCTCAGGCGGGCGCAGGTCGCGCATATCCTGGCGGATTCGGGAGCCCGGCTGTTGGTTACGCAGAGCACGCGTGCCGGGACGCTGGAGCCGGGCGACGTGCCGGACCGGTGCGCGGTCGTGGAGGAAGAATGCCTTCCCGCAAGGGGTGGCGCGGAATTTTCGGCTGGCCCGTCCTCGGCCGATCCGAACATGCTCGCGGCGATCCTCTATACCTCCGGCTCGACCGGCCGGCCTAAGGGCGTGATGCTGTCCCATGCCAATCTCTGGCTCGGCGCGGTGTCGGTGGCCGGCTATCTGGAACTCGTGCCCGCCGACCGCGTGCTGGGGGTATTGCCGCTGTCCTTCGACTATGGGCAGAACCAGCTCTTCTCCAGCTGGTATGCGGGGGCGAGCGTCGCACCGCTCGATTATCTCGCGGCCAAGGACGTGGTGCGCGCGGTCGAGCGGGTCGGGGCGACGACGCTGGCCGGGGTGCCGCCGCTCTGGGTCCAGTTGTTGGAGGGGCACTGGCCCGACACGGTCGCGGCCGGCCTCCGGCGGCTGACCAATTCGGGCGGAGCGCTGACGCTGCGACTGGTGCGCGGCTTGCGCGCGCGGTTTCCGGCGGCGAGGATCTACGCGATGTACGGGCTGACCGAAGCCTTCCGGTCGACTTGGCTCGACCCGGCGCTGATCGACGCGCATCCCGACGCGATCGGCCGCGCGATTCCGTTCGCCGAAGTCATGGCGGTGCGCCCCGACGGGACCCGCGCGGCGGCGGGCGAGCCGGGCGAACTGGTCCATGCCGGGCCGCTGGTCGCTCAGGGCTATTGGCGCGATCCCGAGCGGACGGCGCAGCGGTTCCGGCCCGCGCCTGCCTGGTCCGAACAGGGTGGAACCGCCGTCTGGTCGGGCGATACCGTCGCCCAGGGCGCCGACGGGCTGTTCCGTTTCGTCGGGCGCGACGACGAGATGATCAAATCGGCAGGCAATCGCATCAGCCCGGCCGAAGTGGAGGAAGTGATAGTGCGCGGAGGGGAGGCGAGCGAGGCGGTGGCGGTGGGCATCGCTGACGACCGGCTGGGGCAGGCGATCGCGGTGATGCTGGCCGGCAAGGCGACCGGCGAGCCGTCGTTGCGGGCAAGGCTGCGCGGGGAGCTGCCGAGCTTCATGCAGCCGATGCGGTACGAATGGCGGGACGAACTCCCGCGCAATGCGAACGGAAAGCTCGACCGCGCGGCGATCGCGGCGGCGCTGCGGGAGCCGGCGGCATGAAGCCCATGGGCACGATCCCGCCCGAGTTCGGCGGGCGGCGCGGGATGCTGGCGATCGCCGGACGCCCGGCTGCGGAATGGGCGGCGCTGGCGGCCGACACCCCGCTGTTCGTTTACGATCCCGCCATCGCGGCGGCGCGGGTGGCGCGGTTCCGGGCGGCGTTTCCGGGTATCGAGCTCAGTTACGCGATCAAGGCCAATCCCTATCCGCCGCTTGTGGCGCGGATGGCGGCGCTGGTCGACGGGCTGGACGTGGCGTCGGTGGGCGAGCTGCGGCTGGCGCTCGGGTCGAAGGCGGCCGGCGCGGTCGGGTTCGCGGGACCCGGCAAGCGCGACACCGAACTGGCGGCGGCCATCGAGGCGCGGGCGACGATCAACCTGGAATCGGAGGGCGAAGCCGTACGCGCGCTCGCGATCGCGGAGCGGCTGGGCCTGGTCCCCCGACTGGCGGTGCGGGTCAATCCCGATATCGAGCTGCGCGGGTCGGGGATGCGGATGGGGGGACGACCATCCCCCTTCGGGGTCGACGCGGTCCGGGCGGCGGCGCTGGTCCGGCAGGTCATGGCGGCCGGCGCCGATTGGCGAGGGTTCCACATCTATGCGGGGAGCCAGGCGCTCGACCCGCAGGCGATCATCGACACGCAAGGCGCGACGCTCGCGCTCGCGGCCCGGCTGGCCGAGGAGGCGGGCGCGGCGCCGCCCGTCGTCAATCTGGGGGGCGGGTTCGGGGTGCCCTATTTCCCGAACGACCAGTCGCTGGACGTCGAGCGGGTCGGCGTCGCGCTGGCCGTGGCGCTGGCGCGGCGGGGCGATATTCTAGCCGATACGCAGTTCGCGATCGAGCTGGGGCGTTGGCTGGTCGCCGAATGCGGTGTGTATCTGACGCGCGTGATCGACCGCAAGGAAAGCGGGGGCGAGCTGTTCGTCGTGGTCGATGGCGGGCTCCACCACCAGCTTGCCGCCAGCGGCAATTTCGGCACGGTGGTTCGCCGCAACTATCCGCTCGCGGTCGCGAACCGGATGGGCGAGCCCGCGACCGAGACGGTATCGGTGGTCGGCTGCCTGTGCACCCCGCTGGACCGGCTGGGCGACCGCATCGCCCTACCGCACGCGGAGGTGGGCGATCTGATCGCGATCTTCATGGCAGGCGCTTATGGCGCGTCGGCGAGTCCGGCCGCGTTCCTGGGCCATCCACCCGCCGCGGAATTGCTCGCCTGACGGCTTTTACCGGCTTTCAGGGGGGCTTATCGACAGTCGAGACCCGAAGCGGGACGCTTTCCGCCCGCGACGGGTTTCGTTCCTAACGCTATGTTCACCTCCCACGAGCATAGCCGAGGTTCAAGCCGGACGATGTCGCGGGGTTCGCCTCGTGGGATCGCCTGGCCCGAGGAGGTTCCCGAATGCGTGTCGTGCCCCGTTCCATTCTCGCCAGCGCGCTCGTCGCGACCGCCCTGTCCGGCTGCGCCGGCGGCGGGGCCGATCGGCCCGTGCTGCCGCCCGCTTCCTATGTGGCCAGCAAGGAAACGCCGGGCGAGGAATATGTGATCGGACCGCTCGACCAGCTCCAGATCTTCGTGTGGCGCAATCCCGAGCTGTCCGCCAAGGTCCAGGTACGACCCGACGGCCGGATCACCACTCCGCTGGTCAGCGACATGCCCGCCGTGGGGAAGACGCCCGCCACCCTTGCCGACGATATGAAGAAGGCGTTGGCCGAGTATATCAAGGACCCGATCATATCGGTGATCGTGGAGAATTTCTCCGGCACCTTCAGTCAGCAGGTCCGCATCGTCGGCGCGACGGAAAAGCCCGCGTCGATCCCGTACCGCGCCAACATGACGCTGCTCGACGCGATGATCGCGGTGGGTGGCCTCAACCAGTTTGCGGCCGGGGACAAGGCCCGGCTCGTCCGGTACGAACGCGATACGGGCAAGCAGCGCGAATATGCGCTGCGCATCTCGCGCCTGCTCAAGAAGGGCGACTCCTCGGCGAACGTCCGGCTCGAGCCGGGCGACGTGATCATCATCCCCGAGTCGATGTTCTGAGCGGGCGGCTGGCATGAACGGCTTGCTCGACGAGGCGAGGCTCGCGCTGCACGCGATCTGGACGCGGCGCTGGCTGGGGCTGGCAGTAGCCTGGGGCGTGTGCGTCCTGGGCTGGCTGCTCGTGTCTCAGATCCCCAGCCGTTACGAGGCCAAGGCGCGGGTGTTCGTGCAGATGCAGTCCATCCTGCCCGCCGGGCTGGCGGGCCCGGCCAATGAAGAACAGCGCACCGTCGACCAGCTCCGCCAGACGTTGATCTCCAACATCAACCTGCAGAAAGTCGTGCGCGGGACCGATCTGGCGCAGACCGTCTCGAACGACCGCGAGGTCGCCGATCGCGCGGCCGGGTTGGCCCAGTCGATCAAGGTCACCGCGGCGCAGGACAATCTGTTCGAGATCACCACGTCGGCGGCCTCGCCCAAGCTGGCGCGCGACATCACCCAGAAGCTGATCGACATCTTCGTCGAGTCCAACCTGGCCGGCGACCGTACGCAGACGAGCCAGTCGCTGCGCTTCCTCGACGGGCAATTGGCCGAGCAGCAGAAACAGCTCGCCGATGCCGAGGCGAAGCGCGCTGACTTCCAGAACCGCTATCTCGGCTCGCTGCCAGGCACAGGCACGGTCGCCGACCGGATCAGCGCGGCGCGGGCGCAGATGGCGCAGGTCGACGGCGAACTGGCGGGCGCCGCTTCCAGCCTCGCTGCCGTCCAGGGACAGTTGGCGGGAACGCCCGCGACCATCGCGACGCCGGGCATGGCGGGCGGCGCCGGGCCGGCGCGGGCGCGGCTGGCGACCGTCCAGGGCCAGCTCGCCGATGCGCGGACACGCGGCTATACCGAGAGTCACCCCGACGTCGTGGCGCTCAAGGGGCAGCTCGCCGCCGCGACCGCCGCCGCGCGGGGCGAGCCGTTGACCGGCGGCACGGGCGGGGGCGGCACGCCCAACCCGCTTTATCTGTCGCTTCAGTCGATGCAGGCGGATCGCGGCGCGCAGGTCGCGGCGCTGCGGATGCGCAAAAGCCAGATCCAGGGCGATCTCGACGCACTCGCCGCCAAGCTGGCGATCGATCCCGAGGTCGCTGCGCAGCAGGGCGAGGTGGAACGGCGCTATCAGGTGCTGAAGGACCAATATGACCAGCTCTTCGCCCAGCGCGAGCAGTTGCGGCTGCGCGGGCAAGCGCAGAGCGAGGCGGCGCCGGTGCGCTTCTCGGTCATCGACCCACCGCGCGCGCCGTCGACGCCCAGCGCGCCCAACCGGCTGCTGCTGCTGACGGGTGTGCTGCTCGCCGGGGTGGCGGCGGGCGTCGGCGCTGCCTTCGCGCTGGCGCAGCTCCGCCAGACCTATCCCACGACGCAGCGACTGGAGCGGGCGAGCGGCATGACCGTGATCGGTTCGATCGGCGAGGTCGTGACGCGGCTTCAGGAGGACGAGCGGCGACGCCGGCTCAAATTGTTCGCGGGCGGCGCGGGGGGCCTGGCCGTCGCCTATGTGCTGTTGCTCGGGGTCGAGATGCTTCAACGAGGGCTGGCGGCATGACGAACGGCATCCCCAAGCCCGCGCCCGGCGGCTCGCTGCTCGAACGCGCGGCGCGGGTCTATGACTTCAACGCGCATCTGCGCGCGGCTGCACCCACCGTCGGGCTCGTATCGGAGCCGGTCGCCGTCGATCCGACGCTGGCGGCCATTCCGGCCGAGTATCTGGCGAGCGCGGATCATGACGATTTCACGCCGCCGCCGGTCGATTCAACGGTCGCGACGATCGACCGAACGATGCTGGCGGAACGCGGCATGATCGTGCCCGGCGCACCGGTCGGCCCGCTCGCCGAGGAGTTCCGGCTCGTCAAGCGCCACTTGCTGGGCCTCAAGCGGCTGATCGCGGAGGGGGACCACCCCGACCGGGCGCGCACGATCCTGGTGTGTTCGGCGCGGCCGGGCGACGGCAAGACCTTCTGCGCGATCAACCTCGCGCTTTCGATCGCGGCGGAACGGGACACGGAGGTGCTGCTGGTGGATGCCGACTTCGCCAAGCCCGATATATGTCGGCAATTGGGACTTCCCAATGGGCGCGGGCTGCTCGACGCGCTTGACGACGGCGCGGTGGACCCGGAGGGGCTGGTGATCCAGACCGACGTACCCGGACTCGCGGTGCTGTCGGCGGGAACGCAGACCTCGGCCGATACGGAATTGCTGGCGAGCGCGCGGACGCGCACGGTGATCGCGCGGCTGTTGGCGGCCAATCCGCGACGCGTGATACTGTTCGACTCGCCGCCGGCACTGGCGGCCTCGCCCGCCTCGGTGCTGGCGACGCAGGTGGGGCAGGTCATGCTTGTCGTGCGCGCCGATCGGACCGGCGACGGCGAGCTGCGCGAGGCGGTGTCGCTGCTCGACGGATGCGAACATATCGAACTGCTGCTGAACGCGGTGTCGTTCGTCCCGGGCGGGCGCCGTTTCGGCAGCTATTACGGGCAGGAGGACGCGACGTGAGCCGATTTTTCGCCTTGCTGGCCGGTGCGACCGCGCTGACCGCCGCCGGGTCCGCGACCGCGCAACAGCGCGGGCGCACCTATGTCCAACCCTATGTCGAGGCGAGCCAGATCCTGGCGGCGGATCTGGAGGACGGCGATGTCGTGACCTTCACGACGCTGTCGGCGGGTGTGGACGCAGGTGTCAGCACCGCGCGCGCCGAGGCGCAGATCGGCCTGCGCTATGACCGGCTATTCTCTTGGGACGACGACATCGGCGACAGCGACGTGCTGTCGGGGCTGGCGCGCGGATCGTACCTGGTCGCGCCCGGGCTCTCCATCGAGGGTGGGGCGATCGCCACGCGGGCGCGATCGGACAATCGCGGGTCGGCGCCGGGCGTGCTGATCGGCGATCCCGACAATATCACCCAGGTTTACTCGCTTTATACCGGCCCGACGCTGTCGCGCCCGATCGGGGCGGCGCGGCTCGATGCCGGATATCGGATCGGCTACACCAAGGTCGAGACGCCGGACTCGGTGCGGCTTGCCCCCGGATTGGGCCGGCGCGATTTCTACGACGATGCGATCAATCACCTCGCCACCGCCCGGCTGAGCGTCGCTCCCTTCGTCGTCCTGCCGGTCGGGCTCGCGCTCAGCGCCGGCTATGAGCGCGAGGATGCTGGGCAGCTCGACCAGCGTTACGAGGGCGTGCTGGTGCGCGGCGACGTGCTGGCGCCGATATCGGCGACCGTCGCGCTGGCGGCCGGGGCCGGTTACGAGAAGATCGAGACCAGCAGCCGCGCGCCGCTCCTGACCGCGGACAATGTTCCCGCGCTTGACGAGGACGGCCGTTTCCTCTCCGATCGCGGCCGGCCGCGGCGCGTCGACTATCGCACTGACGGCTTGTATTACGATGTCGGCGTGGTCTGGCGCCCCAACCGCCGGACCGAGGCGCGCGCTTCCGTCGGCGAGCGCTACGGATCGTTCAGCGGCACCGGATCGCTCAGCTACCAGGCATCGCAGTCGGTCGGTATCGCGGTGGGCGTCTATGACGGCGTCCAGACCTTCGGTCGGCAGTTGCGTCAGGGTATCTCCAACCTGCCGACCAGCTTCGTGTCCGCCCGCGACCAGTTCGTGCAGCAATACAATGGCTGCGTGTTCGGCACGTCGGGCAAGACGCCGGGCGGCTGCCTGAATTCCGTGTTCCAGTCGATCAACACCACCAGCTACCGCGCGCGCGGGATCGACGCGGTGATCACCGCCACGCGGGGGCAGCACCAGTTCGGGGCGGGGGTCGGATATGCCAATCGCCGCCTCCATACCGGGCGTCTGCCGGTCGGCGTGACGGTGTTCGGCGTGGAGGACGAGAGCGTCTATGGATCGTTATTCTACGGACGGTCCTTAACCCCGGTGTCGGGCTTCGACGCGCAGGCGTTCCTCAACTATTACAACACGGTGGGCCTCAGGGACGACGAGGTGCTGTCGGGCGGCGCGGTGGCGAGCTATTATCATCGGTTCGGCCGGTTGCAGACGACCGCGTCCGCAGGCCTATACAGTTTCCAGGTCGGCGATTTCGACGATCAATGGTCGGCCCAGGCGCTCCTCGGCGCGCGTTACAGCTTCTAAGGACAAGGCCCATGTACGATCAGCATTTCGGCCTGACCGGGCGGCCGTTCCAGCTCACGCCCGATCCGCGCTTCTGGTTCGAGACCGCGACCCACCGCAAGGCGATGGCTTATCTGGGCTATGGCTTGGCGCAAGGCGAGGGGTTCATCGTCGTCACCGGCGATATCGGTGCGGGCAAGACCACGCTGATGGGGCACCTGCTCGACGGGCTCGACCGCACGCGACTCAACCCGATCACCATCACCTCGACCGCGATCGAGGCGGACGACCTGCTGCGCATCGTCGCGACCGGGCTGGGTATCGATCCCGCGGGGCTGGCCAAGGCGCAGCTTCTGACGGCGATCGAGCGCGGGCTCCACGCGGTCGCGCGTACCGGGCGGCGGACGTTGCTGGTCGTCGACGAGGCCCAGGCGCTGCCCGTGTCGGCGCTGGAGGAGCTGCGGATGCTGTCCAACTTCCAGGCGAGCGGCGGTCACGCGCTTCTCCAGATCGTGCTGCTCGGCCAGCCCGAGTTCCGCGACCGATTGCAGGGTTCGGACCGGCTGGAGCAGCTGCGCCAGCGGGTGATCGCCATCCACCATCTCGACCCGATGACGGAGGACGAGGTGTCCGACTACATCGCGCACCGCTTGTCGGTGGTCGGTTGGAACGGACGACCGGATTTCGCGGTCGACGCCTTCCCGGCGTTGTTCCGCGCATCGGCGGGGGTGCCCAGGCGGCTGAACCAGCTTGCCGGACGCGTCATGCTCCACGCCGCCATGGACGGGCTGGAGGTGATCGACGCCCGCGCGGTCGAGGCGGTCGCCACCGATCTGCAGGCGGACATGAGTACGGCGTCCGCCATCGCGCCCCCAGCGGCGGCCGAACCGGCGACCGAGCTTCGCGAGGAGCTGTCGCGCGCCATTCCGATCCGGCCGGGTGCCTCCGATCCGGCCCTCGCACACCGCGTCGCCGCCTTGGAGAAGCGCGTCGAGATGCAGGACGCGGCGCTGCGGCGCGTGCTGACGCTGCTGGTCGACTGGATCGAATCGGACATGGCCCCGCCGCATCCCGACGCGCTCCACGAACGCGCGGCCTGATCGCGGTGCCGAACGGCCGCATTCTGAACGGCATGTCGGTCGACGTGGAGGAATGGTTCCAGGTCGGGGCGTTCGAGCGCGTCATCGCCAAGGGCGACTGGAACGGTCTCGAATCGCGGGTCGACCACAATACGGGTATGGTGCTCGACCTGTTCGCGGCGGCGGGGGTGCGCGCGACCTTCTTCACGCTGGGCTGGGTGGCGGAGCGGCATCCCGTGCTGATCCGGCGGATCGCCGAGGCGGGGCACGAGATCGCCAGCCACGGCTGGGACCATCGGCGCGTCTTCACCATGACGCCTGACGAGTTCCGCGCCGACATCATCCGCGCCCGCGCCGTGCTGGAGGACGCGGGCGGTGCCCCCGTCACCGGCTACCGCGCGCCGAGCTTCTCGATCGACGCGCGTACCCCCTGGGCGCATGAGGTGCTGGCGGAGCAGGGCTATGTCTATTCGTCCAGCGTGGCCCCTGTCCGACACGACCATTATGGCTGGCGCGACGCGCCGCGCTACGCCTTCCGGCCGCTCGCCGACGCCGAGCTGATCGAGGTGCCGGTGACCGTCGCGGAGATCGCCGGGCGCCGGCTGGCGACGGGCGGCGGCTTCTTCCGCCTGCTTCCCTCCGCGCTCACCGACTTCGCGACGCGCCAGGTGAACGCCCAGGGCCACGCGGCCATGTTCTATTTCCATCCTTGGGAAATCGACCCCGACCAGCCGCGCGTCGGCCACGCTCCGCTCCGGTCGCGGGTGCGGCATTATTCGCGGCTGGGCATCATGGCGGGCAAGCTGCGCGGGCTGCTCGGACGGCATGAATGGGGCCGGGTGGATGCGGTCGTCGCCGGGCTCGGGCGGATCGCCCCGCGGGCACCGACGCCAGGGGTCGGCGTCTCATGACCTTCCACGCCGTCACCGCGTCCGTCGGCGTTCGCGAGGTGAACCTGCGCGACGACCGCGAATGCGCGCGAATCGACGCGTTCGTGCGGGAACGAGTGGGCTCGCCCTTTCATCTCTCCGCCTGGAGCCGGGCCGTCGCGCGCGGCTGCGGGCGACGCGCGCGCTATCTGGTCGCGGAGCGCGGGGGCGGAGCGATCGCGGGCGTGCTGCCGCTGACCGAGATGCGGTCGCGCCTGTTCGGGCGGGCGCTGGTCTCGGCGGGGTTCGCGGTCGATGGCGGCATCCTCGGCGACGCAGTCGAAGCGCTCGCATCGGGCGCCTGGGAGCTGGCGGAACGATTGAACATCACCGAGGTCGAGCTGCGCGGCGGCGTCGTCCCAGCCGGCTGGGCGGTCGACGATGCGACGTATCTGGGCTTCGCGCGTGATATGGCGGGTAGCGACGAAGCCGAATTGCTCGCCATCCCGCGCAAGCAGCGCGCCGAGGTCCGCCGCGCGCTGGGCCATGATCTGGAGATTGCGATCGGACGCAGCGAGGCCGCGCTCGCCGAACATTACCGCGCCTATGGCGAATCGGTTCATAATCTCGGCACCCCGGTTTTTCCGCGCGCGCTGTTCCGCGCCGTGGTGGAGATGATGGACGCCGATGTGCTGACCGTCCTTCACGAGGGCGAGGCGGTCGCGAGCGTGCTGAGCCTTTATGCCGGCGATACCGTTTATCCTTATTGGGGCGGCGGCACGGCGCGCGCGCGGAGCTTGCGCGCCAATGATCGGATGTATTTCGCGCTGATGGCGCATGCGCGCGAGCGGGGCTGTACCCGGTTCGACTTCGGCCGGTCCAAGGCGGGCACGGGCGCGGCGGCGTTCAAGAAGAATTGGGGGTTCGATCCCGTGCCGCTCTCCTACGCCAAACGGAGCGCGGGGCCGGCGCGGACGGTCAACCCGCTCGACCCGAAATATGCGACGAAGATCGCGCTGTGGAAGCGGCTTCCCCTGCCGCTCGCGAATGCGGTCGGCCCCTGGATCAGCCGGGGTCTGGGGTGAAGGACATCCTGTTCCTGGCGCATCGCGCGCCGTTCCCGCCCGATCGCGGGGACAAGATCAGGAGCCATCACGTGCTGCGCCACCTGGCGGCCCGCGCGCGGGTGCATCTGGTCGCGTTCGGCGAGACCCCAGCCGACGCGGCGCCCCCGCCTGACCTAGCTGACCGCCTAGCGTCATGGACGATCGTACCGCGCGCCAAGTCGCGCGTCTGGGCGGGGGTGCAGGCACTGGCGACAGGCGAGCCGGTGTCGCTGCTCGCCTTTGCCGACCGGCGGCTGGCGGCTGCGGTGACACGGGTGCGGGCTGCGCACCCGATCGCCGCGACCTACATATTCTCCGGGCAGATGGCGCAATATGCCGGGCCGGAACGCACGATCATGGACTTCGTCGATGTCGACTCGGCCAAGTTCGCCGCGCTCGCCGATCGGAGCCGGGGACAATTGCGCTGGGTCCTCCGGCGCGAGGCGCGGCTGCTCGCAGCCCATGAGCGCGCCGTCGCGGCCCGGGTCGACGCCAGCCTATTCGTGACCGAGGCGGAGGCTGCGCTGTTCCACGCGGGCGGTGCGACGGGCCGGATATCGGCGGTGGAGAACGGCATCGACGCCATCTGGTACGACCCGGATGCCGGCTTCGCGCGGCTGGACGAGCGCGGGCCGCTGATCGTTTTCACGGGACAGATGGATTACGCGCCCAATATCGACGCGGTGACCTGGTTCGCCGACGACGTGATGCCGGCAGTCCGCGCGCGTCACCCGGCCGCGCGTTTCGCGATCGTCGGCCGCGCGCCCACCGGGGCGGTTCGGGCCTTGGCCGGGCGCGAGGGGGTGATCGTCACCGGCGCGGTCGAGGATGTCCGACCCTGGCTGGCGGCGGCCCACGTGGCGGTGGCGCCGCTCCGTGTCGCGCGCGGGGTGCAGAACAAGGTGCTCGAAGCCATGGCGATGGCGCGCGCCGTCGTCGCCAGCCCCGAGGCGGCGGACGGGATCGACCATGCGGGGACGATCCGCGTGGCGCCGTATGATTTCGCCGGCGCTGTGGGCGATCTGCTCGACCACCCTGACGATACGCGCGCGCTCGGGGAGGCGGCGCGGGCGCGAGTGCTGGCGCGCTATGCCTGGCCGGCGCGGCTCGCCCGGCTCGACGCGCTGCTCGGCCTGGAAGCGCCGCGATGAGCATCGCCCTGACCGCGCCGACCGACCGGACGTTGACCGGCTGGCGCCGCCACGGCCTCGCGCTCGTGCTGGTGGCGCTGGCGCTCGCCCTGCTGTTCCGCGGCGATGTCGGCGACCTCGTGCATCTGTGGTGGACCAGCACCACCTATGGCCATTGCCTGTTCGTCGCGCCCGTGATCGGCTGGCTGGTATG
Source organism: Sphingomonas sp. (assembly GCF_036388435.1). GTDB lineage: Bacteria > Pseudomonadota > Alphaproteobacteria > Sphingomonadales > Sphingomonadaceae > Sphingomonas. The sequence goes on along the minus strand of NZ_DASVRV010000053.1, from coordinate 35,040 downwards.
GCAGCGACGGTGCGAGCTGTCGGCGCTGACCCCTATCGCCTGGTGGCCGGGGCTGGCGATGGTCGCGGTGGGTGGCACGGCCTGGCTGCTCGGCGACGCGGGCGGAGTGGCGCTGGCGCGGCATGGCGGGCTGATCGTCATGCTCCAGGGGGTGGTGGTGGCGCTGCTCGGCCCGCAGGTCGCGCGCGGGCTGCTCTTTCCGCTCGGCTATGCGCTGTTCTTGGTGCCCTTCGGGCAGGAGCTTGAGTCCCCGCTCCAGCAGGTGACGGTCGCGACGGTCGTGCCGCTCCTCCATCTGGTCGGGGTCCCCGCCATTGTCGACGGGGTGCTGATCCATGCCGGGCGCTACTGGTTCGAGGTCGCCGAGGCGTGTTCGGGGTCGAAGTTCGTGCTGGCCATGCTGGCTTTCGGGGTGCTCGTCGCGGGCACCTGTTTCTGGTCGTGGCGCCGCCGCGCGCTGTTCCTGCTCGCCTGCGTAGTCGTGCCGGTGCTCGCCAATGGCGTGCGCGCCTTTGCGACGATCTGGGCCGCGGACCTGACCTCGGTAGAGGCTGCAGCGGGGTTCGACCATATCGTCTATGGCTGGATATTCTTCGCGCTGGTGATGGCGGGCGTGCTGGCGCTGGGCTGGCGCTGGTTCGACCGCGCGCCCGACGATCCCGCGTTCGATCCCGCGCGGCTGGCGGGGCCGGTCCGGCACCGGATCGACCTGCTACCCGCCATCCTGCTGTCGATCGTCACCGCTGCGGCCGCGCCCGCCTGGTCGGCGATGGTGGCAGCTCGTCCGGCGCCGTCGCCGGCCCGAATCGACCTGCCGATCCTGCGCGGCTGGGTACGCGCACCGTTGAGCACGGCCGCGCCCTGGCAGCCGCACCATCCCGGCGCGGATCACCGGCTGTTCGGCCGCTATGTCGACGGGCAGGGCCATGCGGTCGACATGGCGATCGCCCTTTATGCTCGGCAGTCCGAGGGGCGAGAGCTTGTCGCGTTCGGGGTCGGCGCGCTTCGCGAGGATGATCGGTGGGTGCGCGTCGCCGACGTCGCGCCGATCGCGGGCGGCTCCGCGATGCGGATCGTCGCGTCCGAAACGGACGGGCGCTCCGTGGGGCGCACCGTCGCGACCTGGTATCGCATCGGTGCAGTGACCACCGCCGACCCCATCCGCGTCAAGATCGAGACCGCGCGCGCGCGCCTGACCGGCGGCGACCAGCGTGCCGTCGCGCTGCACCTGTCCGCCGAAGGGCCGACCGCCCCGGATGCGATCGCGCGGTTCGCCGCAGCATTGGGTCCGATCGGCCCCGCGATCGACCGCATCGCCCGGCCGCGCTGATGTGCGGCATCGCGGGCGTCTTCCACCACGTCACCCCCAAGCCCGTCGACCCCGCCCGCATCGGCGCGATGATCGCCGCCATGCCGCATCGTGGCCCGGACGGGGAAGGCGTCTGGACCGCGCCCGGCGTCGGCTTCGGCCACCGGCGCCTGTCGATCATCGATCTGGAGGGCTCGCCCCAGCCCATGTCCGACGGGCATCTGACGGTCACCTATAATGGCGAGATCTACAATTTCGCCGAGCTTCGCGCCGAGCTGACGGCCCTCGGCGCGCGCTTCTGGACGGGGGGCGATACCGAGGTTCTGCTCCATGGCTGGCGGGCCTGGGGGCCGGCGATGCTCGACCGGCTGAACGGCATGTTCGCCTTCGCGCTCCACGATGCGGAGACGCGGACGCTGTTCCTCGCGCGCGACCGCGTCGGGGTGAAGCCGCTTCATTACGCCGAGCTCGCCGACGGCTCGATCGCCTTCGCGTCCGAGCTCAAGGGCCTGCTCGCCCACCCGCTGCTCCGCCGCGAGCCGAACCTGCGCGCGGTCGAAGATTATCTGGGGCTCGGCTATGTCCCCGACGACAGCTGCATGGTCGCGGAGGTGCGTAAGCTGCCCGCCGGCCATTTCCTGCTCGTCCGGCGCGGCGAGGCCGTGCCCGAGTCTCGGCAATGGTGGGACCTCGACTTCTCCAACCGGGCGAGCGGATCGGCCGAGGCGCTGGGCGAGGAGTTGCTCGACCGGATGCGCGCGGCGGTGCGCAGCCGGATGGTCGCCGACGTGCCGCTGGGCGCCTTCCTGTCGGGGGGCGTCGACAGCTCGGCGGTCGTGGCGCTGATGGCGGAAGCCGATCGCCGCGCGGTCCTCACCTGCACGATCGGCTTCGACGAGGCGGGGCATGACGAACGCGCCCATGCCCAGACCGTCGCCGACCGCTTCCGTACCGATCACCGCGTCCGTGTCGTCTCACCCGACGATTTCGCGCTGATCGACACGCTTGTCCGTGCCTTTGACGAACCGTTTGCGGACGCCTCCGCGCTCGCCACCTATCAGGTGTCGGCGCTCGCCCGCGAGAGCGTGACGGTGGCGCTGTCGGGCGACGGTGCGGACGAGGCGCTGGCCGGCTACCGCCGCCACCGCTTTCACGCGGGCGAGGAACGGCTGCGCGGTCTTCTGCCCGCCGATGCGCGCGGCAAGTTGTTCGGTACGCTCGGGCGCTATTACCCCAAGGCCGACTGGGCGCCCCGCCCGCTCCGCGCCAAGTCGACCCTGGTCGCGCTCGCCGGATCGGGGGAGGAGGGCTATGCCCGCGCCGTGGGTGTCACGACGCCCGAGCTGCGCGCGCGGTTATTCTCGGCCGACGCGCGTCGCGCGCTGGGCGGCCACCGCGCCGAGGACCGATACATCGCCACCATGCGCGCCGCCCCCGCGCGCGACGGCCTCGACCGCGCGCAATATGCCGATATCAAGCACTGGCTGCCCGGCGACATCCTGACCAAGGTCGACCGCACCAGCATGGCGGTCTCGCTGGAAGCGCGCGAGCCGCTGCTCGATCACCGCCTGCTCGAATTCTGCGCGACCCTGCCGCCTTCGATGCGGCTCCGGCGAGGCGAGGGCAAATGGCTGATGAAGCGCAGCCTGGAGCGCCACCTCCCGCGCGAGATCCTCTACCGCCCGAAGATGGGCTTCGTCACGCCCGTGTCGGCCTGGTTTCGCGGCCCGCTTGCCGACACCGCCGCGGGCCTCGTCCATTCGCGCCTGCTGAACGACACGGGATGGTTCGACCTCGACACCCTGGCGACGCTCGCGGCCGACCACCGCGCGGGTCGCGCCGAGCATGGCCGGACGTTGTGGCAGTTCCTGATGCTGGAGCGCGGCCTGCAACGGCTGTTCGGGTAATCGTTCAGCGCAGCTTCGCGATCGACAGCCCATCCTGTTTCGCGCGGTCCTTGGTCGACTCCTCCGACCGCTTGAGCGCCTTGGAGATGGCCTTCAGCGCCATGCCCTTCTTGGCGAACTGGTGCAGCTTCTGCAGCTCGTCGGGCGTCCAGGGCTGGCGGTGGCGCTCGAAGGCTTCCTTGTCCTTGGCCATCAGAAGACCGCGATCGCCGCGTGGAGCGTGAGCGCGATCAGCGCCAGGCTCGACAGCGCGAACAGGGCGAAGCGGAAGCGGATGATGTTGGCGGTCGCCTGGACGATGCTGTGGCCGATCCGCAGCAGCACATAGGCCCAGGCGATCATCGCGTTCAGGCCATCGCCCGCGCCGATCAGCGCCAGCGTCAGCGCGACCGCGTAGAACAGGGTCGGCTGCTCCATCAGGTGCATGTAGTTGTGCGCCGGCCATTGCGCCTCGTCGGGCACCACGCCGTCGAGCGCGCCGGGCTTGCCGCCGCGCGCCTTGCCGAGGTCGATCCCTGCCTTCCTCATCGCCGGCAGCCGCACCACGACCATCCAGACGAGCATCACCAGCGACCAGGCGATCAGCACTACCACCGGCCGCAGAATCTCGCTGTTCATGAAAAAGCCTCCCCCGATCGCTCGGGAGAGGCTGCCTCACTTGGCCGTCCGGCGCAATCCGCCGACCGGTTTACTTGCTGAAGATCGCGCCCCAGCGGCGCTTGACGCGATCCTTCCAGTGGCCGCGGTGGTAGGCGTCCGACGCCAGCAGCGGCATCACGCTGCCCGCCTCGGCGAACACCATCTGCTCGATGCCCGTGTTGACCTTGCCCCAGCTCGCCGCTTCCTGAAGCGTCGACGAGGAGCAGGCGCCGTCGCGCACGTCGGCGACGGTGATCTGCACCGCGTATTTGTGCACCTGAACGTCGTCATGGCCCAGGATTTCGGCGCAGACCACGGTGTCCTGGATGAAGTTCTTGGGCACGCCGCCGCCGATCATCAGCAGGCCGGTGACGCCGGCCTTGATCTTGATGTCGGTCAATTCGCGGAAGTCAGCGATCGCATCGAGCACCATGTACGGCTTGCCCGCCTTCATGCTGTCGACCTGGTGCTTGACCAGCCCGAACCCGGCCGAGCTGTCGACGAAGGCCGGGCAGAAGATCGGAACGTCATGCTCATAAGCGAGCTTGACGAGGCTGTTGTCCTTCTTGCCATGCTCGACGAGATACTTGCCCATTTCGCGGATGAACTCGCGGCTCGAATAGGGGCGGGGTTCCAGCGTCTCGGCGATCTCGAAGATCGTGTGGTCGACGTGCTGGAGCTGCTCCTCGTCGATATAGGTGTCGTAGATCCGGTCGATCAGCAGCGAGCGCAGCGTGTCGTCATCGGGCACGTCGAGCGCCTGGTAATGTTTATGGCCCAGCCCTTCGAAGAAATCCATGTCGACGATCGACGCGCCGGTCGCGACGATGCCGTCGATCATGTTGTTGCGCAGCAGCTCGGCGTACAGGTCCATGCACCCGCCCGCCGAGGTCGACCCGGCGATGACGAGGAAGATGGTGCAATCCTTGTCGGCGAGCATCTGGTTGTAGATGTTCGTCGCGCGGCCGAGATCGCGGCTGGTGAAGCTCATATCGGCCATTGCATCGACGATCGGGCGCGCGTCGAAGCTGGTGATGTCGATATGCTTGACCTGCTTCGAAAGCAGCTCCGCCTTGCGGGTATCGTTGGGGGTAAGGTCGTTCATTGTCAGGTCCGTTCGTTCAAGACCCGCCGTCGTTTATGGGGACGCGGAAACCCAGCCCGTCGTCCGGGCGCTTGCCGGGACGACGGGGATTAGGCGCGGGCCGTTACAGCTTGACGACGTTGCTCGCCACGCGGGGCAGCTCGTCATCGTACATCGACACCATCGGTTCGTCCGCGACGGTCACCGTCTCGTCCGATCCGAAGCCGTTAAAGGCGGTCCGCATCGCCGCGCCGTACGCGCCGAGCATCCCGACCTCGATATAGTCGCCGGCCTGGACATCGGCCGGCAGCAGGAACGGGCCCGCCATCCGGTCGAGATCGTCGCAGGTCGGCCCGTAGAAGCTGAACGCCAGGTCCTTGGCCCGGCTGTCCGGCTCGCGCAGCAGGGTGACGGGAAACCGCCAGCCCAGATGCGCCGCGTCGAACAGCGCGCCATAAGCGCCGTCGTTGATGTACAGCTCGGTCCCGCGACGACGCTCCACGCGCACCACGATCGAGCTGTATTCGGCGCACAGCGCGCGACCCGGCTCGGCCCAGAGTTCGGCCGAATAGGAGATGGGCAGGCTCTCGAACGCGCGGTGGATCGTGTCGAAATAGCGCTGGAGCGGCGGCGGCTCCATGCCGGGATAGGAGGAGGGGAAACCTCCGCCCACATCGACGACATCGACCGTGACGCCCGCATCGACGATCGCCGCGCGCACCCGCTCCATCGCGAAGCTGTACGCGTCGGGCGTCATGGCCTGGCTGCCGACATGGAAGCAGATGCCCAGCGCGTCCGCCGCCTGCCGCGTTGCCATCAGCAACGGGCGGACCTCGGCGCCCGACGCTCCGAACTTCGCCCCCAGGCTCAGCTTCGAATAGTCAGACGACACCTGTAACCGGACGCACAGCGTCAGGTCGTCGGCGCCGTTCGTGGCCCGGACGATCTTGTCGAGCTCCTCGACCGAATCGAGCGAGAAGGTGCGGACGCCGTGCTGGTGATACGCTTCCCCGATCACCTCCTCGGCCTTGACCGGGTGCATGAAGCACAGGGTCGCGCCCGGCAGCGTGCGTCGCACCAGCCGCACCTCGACGATCGAGGCGACGTCGTAATGCGTCACGCCGCTATCCCACAGGATGCGGAGCAGATCGGGAGACGGGTTCGCCTTGACCGCGTAGATCGAGCGTCCCGGAAACCTCTCCACGAAGAACCGGGCCGCGCGAGCGGCGGCATGCGGACGGACAAGCGTGACCGGCTGGACCGGCTGGCGCTTGGCGATGTCGATACCGTCCCGGTGAGCGGAAACGGCGGTCGAATGGGTCGTCGCTAACCCCAGCGCGCTATGATGCTTGTGCAAATCAAGGGACCTCCAATTGCCTTGCGGCATACGGTGAGAAGCTGCCTTGCGGTTGGAAGTCCCATGGGGCAGCGAGGCGCGATCTATGGTGGGTGACCCCCCATGTAAAGTGGCGATTATACGAGAAAGCCGGATAGTGACGTTTTTGCGACAACCGACCCGCGCCGGGGTGCGCGACGCCGCCGCCAAGCTCGCGGCGATCCTACCCGCGACACCGCTTTTCACGTGCGACCTCAAGGGCGTGACCGTGGCGTTCAAGGCCGAATCGCTCCAGCCGATCGGCGCGTTCAAGATACGCGGGGCGTGGCACCGCCTGACCGCGCTCGACGATGCCGCGCGGGGGCGGGGGGTCGTCGCCTTTTCGTCGGGCAATCATGCGCAAGGGATCGCCTGGGCCGCGCGCAAGCTGGGCATCGCGGCGACCATCGTCATGCCCCACGACGCGCCCCCGGTGAAGCGCGACGCGACGCTCGCGCTCGGGGCGGAAGTGGTGGGCTACGACCGCGCTACCGAGAGCCGCGAGCAGATCGCGGCGCGACTGGCGGAGGCGCGGGGGGCCACGCTGGTGCCGAGCTTCGACGATCCCTGGATCATCGAGGGCCAGGGATCGGCCGGGATCGAGGCGGCGGCGCAGATGGCGCGCGCCGGGCTGCCGGCTCCCACGCTGGTCGTCGTGCCCTGCGGCGGGGGCGGGCTCGCGGCCGGGCTGGCGCTCGCCTTGCCCGACGCGCGGATCACCGTGGTCGAGCCGGAGGGTTGGGACGACATGCGCCGCTCGCTCGAGGCGAGCTGGATCGAGCCGGTCGACCCCAATCCTCCGCCCACCGCCTGCGATTCGCTCCAGACGCAGCGCGTCTCAGCGCTGACCTTCGACGTGCTCTCGCGCCGCGACGCGCAAGGGGTGGCGGTGTCGGAGAGTGAGACCGCCGCCGCGCAACGCTGGGCGGCGGAACGGCTGCGGCTGGTGATCGAGCCGGGCGGCGCCGTCGCGCTCGCGGCGCTGCTCGCGGGGCGGGTAGCGCCCGAGCCGGGGATGCTGGTGCTGCTGTCGGGCGGCAATGTCGACCCGGCTGCCTATGCGCGGGTGCTGGCGGGATGACCGACGCCCTTACCGGCATCGGCGCGGCCGCGCCCGCCATCGCCATGCTGGGCTGCTTCGCGTGCCTGATCGGCGGCGGGGTGCTGGTCGCCAAGCGCCGCGACGTGCGCAAGGGCGTATTGATGCTGGTGATGGCGGGCGTGCTGTTCGCCAACGTGCTTATCTGGACGCTTTGAGCGGCGCGGGCGGGCATGGGCGAAGCCCATGCCGTCGGACGGTGCTTGAGAGCACCGCCGGCCGCTCGCGCCGAGCTCAGGTGTCGTGCGACACTCAGCGGATCGGGCTGTCCGGCGCCAGCCTCATGTCCAGATATTTGTCCACGCTCCCCATCAACTGCGGCATCTCCTGCTCGAAGAAATGGTTCGCCTTGGGGATGGTGTCGTGATGGATCGTGATGTGCCGCTGGGTGCGCAGCTTGTCGACGAGCTTCTGCACCGGCCCCGACGTGACCACCTCGTCCGCCTCGCCCTGGATGATGATGCCCGATGCGGGGCAGGGCGCGAGGAAGGTGAAATCGAACATGTTGGCGGGCGGCGCGATCGAGATGAAGCCGCGGATCTCCGGGCGGCGCATCAACAGCTGCATCCCGATCCACGCGCCGAAGCCGAATCCCGCCACCCAGGTCGTTTGCGCCTCGGGATGGAAGCTCTGCACCCAATCGAGCGCGGAGGCGGCGTCGGACAGCTCGCCCACGCCATTGTCGAACACGCCCTGGCTCTTGCCTACGCCTCGGAAGTTGAACCGCAGGGTCGCGAAGCCGCGTCGCTGGAAGGTCTTGTACAGTTCCTGGACGATGCGGTTGTTCATCGTCCCCCCGGATGAGGGATGCGGGTGAAGGATCATCGCGACGGGCGCGCGCGGGCGGGGGGCGGGGGCGAAACGCCCTTCCAGGCGGCCTTCGGGACCGGGAAAGATGACTTCGGGCATGGCGGAAACCTGACTATATCGGAAAGGGGCGGGTGAACCGCCGCGACTGGTGCGCTATATAGTCGCCGCCCGGCATTTTGGAACCACAGGCTTGCCCATCCGCCTCTATCTCGATCACGCGGCGACCACGCCCACGCGCCCCGACGCGATCCGCGCCGTCGCCGAGGGCCTGACGCGCTGGGCCAATCCCAGTTCGCCGCACGCCGAGGGCAGGGCGGCCCGGCGCGCGCTGGAGGATGCGCGCGCTTCGGTAGCAGGCGCCTATGGCTGGCGTGGGGCGACCCTGTTCACCAGCGGCGCGAGCGAGTCGCTGGCCATCGCGCTCGGCCGATCGGTCGCCGATCGCGTCGTGATCAGCGCGGTGGAGCACGACGCCGTGTTCCGCGGCGCAGGGCAGGCGCAGGTGCTGCCGGTCGGCCAATCGGGCGAACTCGCTCGTGACGGGCTGGCCGACATGCTCGCCGAGCCCGGCCGCGCGCTGGTCGCGGTGCAATGGGCGAACAGCGAGACCGGGGTCCGCCAGCCGATCGCCGCGATCGCCGACCAGGTTCATGCCGCCGGCCAGCTGCTGCTGGTCGACGCCGCGCAGATGCCGGCGGGCGTCGCCCCGGAAGTGGCCGACCACGCCGATTTCGTCGCGCTGTCCGCTCACAAGCGCGGCGGCCCGCCCGGCATTGGCGCCCTGCTCGTCCGCGACCTGGGGCTGCTGTCGCCGAGCGGCGGGCAGGAGTTCGGCTACCGCGCCGGAACCGAGAATCTTCCCGGCGCGCTCGGCTACGCCGCCGCGCTCGCCGAGCCCGAGCCGGTCGCGCGCTGGGCGGGGATGCGCGAACGGCTCGACGACGCGATCCGCCGGTCGGGTGGGGAGATCGTGGCCGGAGGCTCGCCGCGCCACCCCGCGATCGGCAGCTACCGGATGCCCGGCGTCGCGAGCGCGGCGCAGCTCATCCGTTTCGACCTGGCGGGTATCGCAGTATCGGCGGGAAGCGCCTGTTCGAGCGGGAGCATGAAGCCCAGCCACGTCCTCGGCGCGATGGGTTGGCCCGAGCAGGTGGGGCGCGAGGTGGTGCGCATCAGCTTCGGCCGCGACACGACCGATGACGAGGTCGATGCCGCCATCGCGGTCTGGCGCGACATCGCCCGCGCGGCGCGGCGGATCGCGGCATGACCTATCTCGACTATCAGGCGACGACCCCGCTCGCGCCGGAAGCGCTGGAGGCGATACTCCCCTGGCTGCGCGACCAGTATGCGAACCCGCATTCGGCCCATCGCGAGGGCCGCCGCGCCCGTGCCGCCGTCGAGGTCGCGCGCGACCAGGTCGCGGCGTTGCTTCCACCCGGCGGCAGGCTCGCCTTCACGAGCGGCGCGACCGAGGCGCTCAACTGGGCGATCAAGGGCACGACCGGCCCTATCGTCACGCTCGCGACCGAGCACGCCGCCGTGCTCGACACCGTCGCCGCGACCGGGCGGTCGGTGACGATCCTGCCCGTCGGGGCGGACGGGCTGGTCGATTTGGCCCGGGCGGCGGCGGCGATCCGCCCCGGCACCGGCCTGGTTGCGGCGATGCTCGTCAACAACGAGATCGGGGCGATCCAGCCCGTCGCCGAACTCGTGAAGCTCGCGCATGATGCCGGCGCCTTGTTCCTGTGCGACGCGGTCCAGGGCTATGGACGGGTGCCGATCCCCGACGGGTGCGACCTGGTCGCGATCTCCGCGCACAAGGTCCACGGTCCCAAAGGCGTCGGGGCGCTCTGGATCGGGAACGGGGTCACGCTCGCCCCGCTGCTCCATGGCGGCGGGCAGGAGGAACCCGGCCGCTCGGGCACGCTCAGCCCGGCCTTATGCGCGGGCTTCGGGGCGGCGGCGCGGCTTGCGGCCGGGCGGCACGACATCGATACTCTGCACGCCCAGGGTCTGTTCGACTTGGCGAGCTCGCGGCTCGGCGCCGACTGGACGGTCAACGGATCGGTCGAGCATCGCTATCCCGGCAATCTCAACATCCGTCGCCCCGGTCTCGACGTGGCACGTCTCATGTCCGACCTGCGCGACCTGTCCTTCTCGGCCGGATCGGCCTGCGCCAGCGGATCGGGTCGCCCCAGTCACGTGCTCCGCGCGATCGGCTTGTCGGACGCCGAGGCACGGTCGAGCCTGCGCCTCGGCTTCGGTCGCTATACGACCCAAGACGAGCTGACCGCCGCGATCGGGCGCATCGAGACAGCCACCTGGTCGCAGCAGGTCGTCGCATGATCCGCGTCCGTTTCGTCGCGCGAGACGGCTCGGTCCGCGAGGCCTCGGGCATCGCGGGCGCACGGCTGCTCGACGTGGCGCAGGCGGACGGTCAGCCGCTCGAGGGCACCTGCGACGGCGACATGGCCTGCGCGACCTGCCACGTGATCGTCGACCCCGCCGATTTCGCGCGCCTCCGGCCCGCGACCGAGGAAGAGGAGGAACTGCTCGACCTGGCGTACCACGCCACGCGAACGAGTCGGCTGGCGTGTCAGATCAGGCTGACGGCCGCGCTCGACGGGATGAGCGTGCGTGTGCCCTGAGGGGGTCAAAAGCCGCTGAGCAGCATGTCCAGGGCACCGACGATCGCGATATGCTCGCTTCGCAGATCGCAGACCTGCTCGCCTAACTCGCTTAGCGGGACCGCCGATGCTAACTGCGGCGCCAGCATGTAAGACCCGGCCTCGCTCTCGAATATCGGGTTCAGGCGAGCGATCGGCTTCGGCGCTTCGTAGCGAGGCGATAAAGGTAGCACGAAGCGCGTCGGCAGGTAGACGTTGGTGGGCCTGCGCGCTTGAACGCCTGCGGATTCGCCGGTTCCGCCCCGTTTCGCGGCGGTCGCCATGTTCCACCCTCCATCAATCCTATGCATGATTTATGTGCGTCGAGACGCCTATCAACCCCGATCTTGCCTTTTCGCGGACCGCCGGTCATATCGCCCCCGGGAGTCGGGCGGACGTGGTCGTCGCCAACCCGGTCAGGTCCGGAAGGAAGCAGCCGCAACGATTTCGCCGCGGGTCGTTCCGGCTCCCACCGCGCAGGGCGGGTTGCGCCATGCCGGCGCAAGACTCGCCCCAGCGCGGCCGACGGGGCAAAGCCCCGTTCGACGACGCGGCTTCGACGCGGCGCGGGGCGTAGCACCCCAGCTGCCGCTTACATCCCTGCCGACTTCGCTCTACATCCCGTCCGAATGTCCGACTCCCTCGACCTCGGTGAGCCTGCCCAGCCCGCCACCTCCCCCTATCGCGTGCTCGCGCGCAAATATCGCCCGCAGACCTTTTCCGAGCTGATCGGCCAGGACGCGATGGTGCGCACGCTGGGCAACGCGATCAAGCGCGGCCGGCTCGCCCATGCGTTCCTGATGACGGGGGTGCGCGGGGTGGGGAAGACCTCCACCGCCCGGCTGATCGCCAAGGCGCTCAACTGCGTCGGCCCGGACGGGCAGGGCGGTCCCACCATCGACCCTTGCGGCAGCTGCGAGCCCTGCCGCGCGATCGCCGAGGGGCGCCATATCGATGTGATCGAGATGGACGCCGCCTCGCACACCGGCGTCGACGACGTGCGCGAGATCATCGAGGCGTCGCGCTATGCGGCGGTGACCGCGCGCTACAAGATCTACATCGTGGACGAGGTCCACATGCTGTCCAAGAACGCCTTCAACGCGCTGCTGAAAACGCTCGAGGAGCCGCCCGCGCACGTCAAGTTCCTGTTCGCCACGACCGAGGTGAACAAGGTTCCGATCACCGTCCTGTCGCGCTGCCAGCGCTTCGACCTGCGCCGCATCTCGGCCGAACTGCTGGCGGCGCACTTCGCCGAAGTCTGCCGCCACGAAGGGGTGGAGGCCGATGCAGAGGCGCTCGCGCTGATCGCCCGCGCGGCGGAAGGCTCGGCGCGCGACGGGCTGTCGATCCTGGACCAGGCGATCGCCCATGCCGATCTGGAGGGCAGCATCGTCACCGCCGACGCGGTGCGCGAGATGCTGGGCCTGTCGGACCGGGGCGCGGTGCGGGACCTGCTCGGACTGGTGCTCGGCGGCGACGGCCCCGGCGCGCTCGCGCTGCTCCGCCGCCAATATGATCTGGGCGTCGATCCGCAAGGCGTGCTCCGCTCGCTGCTGGAGACCGTCCACGGCGTGACCCTTGCCAAGGTCGGCGCCGCGCCCGATCTCGCCCAGCCGGCCGAGGAGGCTGCGGCCTATGCCGACTGGGCGGCGCGACTGTCCTTTCCTGCGCTTCATCGCCTGTGGCAGCTCATGCTGAAGGGTCACGACGAGGTCGCGCGCGCGATCCTGCCGATCGAGGCGGCGGAGATGGCGCTGCTCCGCGTCATCCACGCCTCGACGCTCCCCGATCCGGGCGAGCTCGCGCGCCGGATGACCGCGGCACCGGAGCCGCCTGCCGAGAAAATCGAAGCCGCTCCGAGTTTGTCGACCGCAGCGCCCGTCAGCCCGTCGCCGGCTGATTTTGCCGGGCTGGTCGCGACCCTTGAGGCGGGGGGGCAGCACGCGCTCGCCGCCCGGCTGACGCACAGCGCCAGCGTGGTCCGCTACGCTCCGCCCGAACTGGTGCTGAGCAACGCCCGCCCGCTTCCGCCCGATCTCGCCAAGGAGCTGGCCGAGGCGCTTCGCCGCATCACCGACCAGAATTGGCGCGTGCTGGTGGAAGACGCGTCGGGAGCGCCTACCTTGCGCGAACAGGCCAAGGCACGCGAAGAAGCGGAGCGCCAGGCGGTACTCGACAGCCCCCTCGTCAAGGCGGCGTTCGACGCATTTCCCGAGGCCGAACTGGTCGAATGGACGAACAGCAGGAGCAAGATGTGAACAATCTCGACGAGATCATGGCCATGGCGCAGAACGTCCAGGCCGAACTGACCAAGGCGCAGGAGAATCTCGACACGATCGAGGTCGAGGGTCAGTCCGGCGGCGGGCTGGTCAAGGTCCGCGCCTCGGCCAAGGGCCGGATCATCGCGATCGACATCGACCCGTCATTGCTCCAGCCTTCGGAAAAGCAGATGCTGGAGGATCTGGTCGTCGCCGCTTTCAACGACGCCCGCGCCAAGGCTGATGCGAAATCGGGCGAGGAGATGAGCAAGATGAGCGCGGGCATCCCGCTCCCGCCGGGGTTCAAGCTGCCATTTTAGGCGCAGCACGGCCCGCGGTGCCTCGGCGCGGGACTCGCGCAAGCCCGGCCGGCGTCGCCTGCCGACGACCGAAGACGCGGCTTTGCCGCGGCGCGCTCACGCCGGCCGATCGTCATGACGGCGAAGGGAGTGGCTACTCCCGAAGGCACCGGTCCAGCCCGTCGCGCCGGACCACGCCCACCTGTCGGGCCAGCCGGTCGCCGTGCCGCCGGGTGAACCCGCCCGGCGCGATCGCAGCGCGCTTCTTGGGCAGCGGCAGCACCGCGGCGATCCGCCCCGCCTCGGTCGGCGACAGGGTCGCGGCCGAATGCCGGAAGTAACGCCGCGCACCCGCCTCAGCGCCATAGGTGCCGATCCCGGTCTCGGCGATGTTGAGGTACACCTCCATGATCCGGCGCTTGGGCCACAGCGCCTCGATCAGCACGGTGAACCAAGCCTCGAACGCCTTGCGGACATAGCCGCCGCCCTGCCACAGGAACGCGTTCTTGGCGGTCTGCTGGCTGATCGTCGACCCGCCGCGGATGCGCCCGCCCCGGACATTGGCCGCCGCCGCCCCGGCGATTGCGCGGAAGTCGAAGCCGTTATGGAGGCAGAAGCGCGAATCCTCGCCTGCGATCGCGGCCCGCGCTATGTCGGGGTCGATCCGGTCGATCGGGGTCCAATCCTTGACGACGCTCCGGCCCGCGAACAGGTCGCCCGCCATCGTCGCGGTGAACGGCACCGGCACGAAGCGATAGGCGAGTACCCATAGAAGCGACAGCGCGACGAACCAGAGCGCGGCTTTGACGACGAGGCGAAGGACCGAGAACATCGATCTTCCCTAAGACGCCCCGCCGGCAATTCAATGAAACATCCGTTCCGGATCAGGTCGGGCGTGTCCCTCGCCACGGCTTCGCTAGCCTGCGGTCGCGGTGCGGTGAAGGACGACGAATGAGCGAGACGGTGGATTTCGAGTCCTTTCGGACGTCGTGGCTGGAAAGCGTCCAGTCGGGCTCGCCGAGCACCGTGGAACTGGGCCGACGTTTCGCGCTCAAGCTGGTGAGCCAGTGGATCGACGCGTCGGAGGCGACCGCCGACTTCGTCTATTGCGACGGGTCGGGGGACGGCGGCATCGACGTCGCGGTGCTCGATGTCGGCATGGACGCGTCGAGCGACGCCCCCGAGGAGTCGGGCGACGCCTGGTACCTGGTGCAGAGCAAATACGGCTCCGCCTTCGCGGGCAGCGGCACGCTGATGGCCGAAGGCCAGAAGGTGATCGAGACGTTGGACGGGCGCCGCCCCCGCCTCAACTCGCTCGCGGAAGGATTGCTCGAACGCCTGAACAACTTCCGCAACGCGGCCGGACCCTCAGACCGGCTGGTGCTGGTGTTCGCGACGGAGCGACCGCTGAACGAGAACGAGCGTCTGGCGCTCGACGACCTCCGCAAGATCGGACGCGAGCGGCTGGGCCCGATCTTCGACGTCGAGGCGCTGTCGATCGAGACCATCCACAAACGGTTGCAGGACGAGGCGTCGGCGACGGCCCGGCTCCGCTTGCCGCTGGAAGGCAATCTGGTCGATGCGGGCAATGGGCTGCTCGTCGGTTCGGTGCCGCTCGTTTCGCTGTACGATTTCCTGAAGCGCTATCGCGACAAGACCAGTGACCTCGACCAGATTTACGAGAAGAACGTCCGCCGCTTCCTGGGCGGGCGCGGCAAGGTCAACCGCGGGATGCAGACCACGCTGCGTGACGCGCCCGAGCGTTTCGGCCTGTACAATAACGGCATCACCCTGGTCGTGTCCGATTATGCCGACGCGGACGGCGCGTTCCAGCTCACCGATCCTTACGTCGTCAACGGCTGCCAGACTTCTCGGACGATCTGGGAGGTGTTCCAGCGCCGTTACGCGGCCGGGGGCACGGGAGTCGACCCGGAGATGGAAGAATGGAAGCAGCGCGCGGCCAGCGCCGTGGTGGTCGTCAAGGTGGTGAAGGTGGGAACCGCCGGCGAGGCGCTCCTCCAGGCCATCACTCGCTACACCAACAGTCAGAACGCCGTTCGCGAGAAGGACTTCCTGGCGCTCACGAGCGACTTCCACGCGTGGCAGCAACAGCTCAGCGAGCGCTATGGCCTGTATCTCGAAATCCAGCGCGGCGGCTGGGACTCGCAAAAGGCGCTCCAGTACAGCAACCCGTCGACCCGCCAATATTCCCGGACTGCGAACGCCGCCGATCTGATCAAGGCATTCGGCGCGGGCTGGCTCAACGAGGCGGGCAATGCGTTCGGGAAAAATCCGCCCTTCCTGCCCGAAGGCGCGATCTTCAAGCGCATCGTCAACGATGTCGACGAATCCACGGGCGAACCCTTCGGCGCGGACGATCTCTATGCCGCCTACCTCCTCCAGGCCGGAG
The DNA here is from genome assembly GCF_036388435.1 of Sphingomonas sp. GTDB lineage: Bacteria > Pseudomonadota > Alphaproteobacteria > Sphingomonadales > Sphingomonadaceae > Sphingomonas. Next base: position 19,184 of record NZ_DASVRV010000053.1, on the reverse strand, counting down.
CGGACGAGTTAAAATTCGGACGCGGGGCGCAGACTTCGCGCCGCCAGACCCGCTTCCTCTTCTACATGGTCGCGGTGGACCTGCTGCGCGACGTGCTGACGCGCACGGGCAAGAACCCGTCGTTGCGCGACCTGTCGGCGGCGATGATCAAGACCTTCGGCAACCCGGAAGCACGCGCGGCGCTGCTCGACCAGGCGGTCGAGGTGATCGACGGCTATATGACGCAATCGTCGGACGATTCGGTGTTCAAGGAACCCGCCTATTCGGGAACCTTCAACACCGATCTCAACGGCTTTCTGAAGTGGGAAAAATTCGGTCGGTCCGAACTCGACACGCCGCGCCTGCGCAGTGCCCTGGCCATGGCCAAGTCGCTGATGGGGCGCGGGTCGCCGGGCAGCGCCGCCCCGACGCCGCGCGCGCTCATCCAGCAGGTGGCGGTCTGAGGATCAGGCCAGCGACAGCATCCGCTTCTCGCCCGCCAGCCGCATCATCGCCTTTTGCAGCTTCTCGAACGCGCGCACCTCGATCTGGCGGACGCGTTCGCGGCTGACGCCGTAGACCTGGCTCAGTTCCTCCAGCGTCTTGGGGTCATCGGTCAGGCGGCGCTCGGTCAGGATATGCTTCTCGCGGTCGTTCAGGTCGCTCATCGCGTCGACGAGCATGTCGTGGCGGACATCGGCCTCCTGCGCGTCGGCGACGACCTTGTCCTGAAGCGGTGCGTCGTCCTGCAGCCAATCCTGCCACTGGCCCTCGCCGTCCTCGCGCATCGAGACGTTGAGAGACGTGTCGCCCCCCATCGCCATGCGGCGGTTCATCGACACCACGTCGCCCTCGCTCACGCCCAGATCGGTCGCGATCTTGGTCACGTCCTCGGGACGCAGGTCGCCGTCCTCGAACGCGTCGAGCTTGGACTTCATCCGGCGCAGGTTGAAGAACAGCTTCTTCTGCGCCGCCGTGGTGCCCATCTTCACCAGTGACCAGGAGCGCAGGATATATTCCTGGATCGAGGCACGGATCCACCACATGGCATAGGTCGCCAGGCGGAACCCGCGATCGGGTTCGAACTTCTTCACGCCCTGCATCAAACCGATATTGCCCTCCGAGATGAGCTCGGACGTGGGCAGGCCATAGCCGCGATAGCCCATCGCGATCTTGGCCACGAGCCGCAGGTGCGAGGTGACGAGCTGCGCCGCCGCATCGGTATCGCCATGCTCCGAGAAGCGCTTGGCGAGCATATATTCCTGCTCGGGTTGCAGGATCGGGAATTTCTTGATCTCGGCCAGATAGCGGTTGAGGCTCTGTTCACCGCCCAGCGCCGGAATCGTCGCCGGTACGTTGCTTCGTGCTGCCATGATCCTATCTCCCGCCTCTGGAGGAACGTCGCGCATACCCTGCGCGGCGATCGTTAATCTATACGTGAAGGTGGCTGAACAGTTCCTGCATGTCATCGGGCCAGCTGCTTTCCCAGCCCATAGTGGCGCTTGTCACGGGATGTTCGAACCCCAGAAAAGCAGCGTGCAGTGCCTGTCGTCGAAACCCAAGTTGCTCCGTGACCGTCCCTGTAGCACCTTTGGATCGTCCATAAACGAGGTCGCCGAGCAATGCATGTCCTATCGACGCGAAATGTACGCGAACCTGGTGCGTGCGACCCGTTTCGAGCCGACATTCGACCAAAGCCGCATCGCGCAGCCGTTGCAGCGTGCGATAATGGGTGACCGCGCGCTTGCCGCCCCGGACGACCGCGATCTTCTTGCGGTTGGTCGTCGAGCGCGCGAGCGGCGCGTCGATGGTCCCTTCCGCCGGGCGTGGGATGCCCCAGACGATCGCGCGATAGCGTCGGTCGATGCTGTGCGCCGCGAACTGCCGCGCCAGCCCCTCATGCGCACGGTCGGTCTTGGCCGCGACCATCAGCCCCGACGTGTCCTTGTCGATGCGGTGGACGATGCCGGGCCGCGCAACCCCGCCGATCCCCGACAATTGCCCGGCACAGTGGTGGAGCAGCGCGTTGACGAGCGTGCCGTCGAGATTGCCCGCTGCCGGATGGACGACGAGACCGGCGGGCTTGTCGACCACGATCAGATGCTCGTCCTCATGGACGACGACCAGCGGGATGTCCTGCGCCGCCGCGGTCGCGGGAACGGCGCCGGGCACCGCCACGGTGAACTCGTCCCCCTCGCGAACCTTGCTCGACGCATCGGAGACGCGCGCCCCGCGCCGGCTCACCGCGCCCTCCAAAATCAGCGCCTTGAGTCGCTCGCGCGACAGCGAGGGTATGGCATCGGCCAGCGCCCGGTCGAGCCGTACGCCCGCTCCTTGCGCGCCGATGCGCGCCTCCATGATGGCAACCCCCCGGTCCATGAGGGTGGAATATGAGGTCGATCGCGCGGATATCAACGGCGCTGCTCGCCGCGATCGAGGCCGAAGCGCACGCGTCGCCTGGATTGGAGATATGCGGGCTGCTGCTCGGAACGTCCGACCGGATCACCGGCCGCGAGCCGGGGCGCAACGTCGCGGCCGACCCTCGTTCAACCTTCGAAGTCGACCCCGCAACGCTCCTGGCCACGCATCGCCGGGCGCGCGCGGGCGGGCCGGGGATCGTCGGCTGCTATCATTCGCACCCCTCGGGCGGCACCGATCCTTCGGCGCGCGACGCGACCGACGCGGCGCCGAACGGCTGGCTCTGGCTGATCGTCGGGGCGGCGGAGGCACGGCTGTGGCGCGCGGTGGCCGACGGCGTGCGTCACGGGCGCTTCGACCCGGTGACGCTCACTTGCGTCGATGCCCCCCCTCCGCCAGAGAACCTCGTCGTTTCAAGGATGTGTCGATGAGCGTTACGCCGGTTGATCTCGCGAGCCTGCTCTGTTCGCGGCTGTGCCATGACCTGCTGTCGCCGGTGGGGGCCCTCAACAACGGGCTGGAACTGCTCGCCGACGAGACCGATCCCGCGATGCGCGAGCGGTGCATGGACCTGCTGGGGGAAAGCGCGCGGGTGTCGGCGAACAAGCTCAAATTCTTTCGCCTGGCGTTCGGGGCCGGCGGCGGGTTCGGCGACGCGATCGACGCGCGCGAGACCCAGGCGGCGGTGCGCGGGCTCGTCGCCGATAACAAGCGGCTCGAGCTCGGTTGGTATGTCGAGGAGCCCACGCTCTCGAAACCCGCGACCAAGGTGCTCCTCAATCTCGTGCTGGTCGCCGCCGACGCGCTGGTCCGTGGCGGCAGCCTGGATGTCGGCGCCGAGGAGAATGAGCAGGGCGCCGAGATCGTGATCAAGCTGGAAGGGCAGCGGATCATTCTCGACCCCGCGCTCCGCCGGATGCTTGTCGAGGGCGAAGGTCCCGGCGAGGAGGAGCGCGTCACGGCCCGCTCCGCGCCGGCCTATGTCACCCATGATCTGGTCGCCCGTACCGGCGGCGCCATTCTGGTGTCGGAGCCCGCCGAAGGGGTAATGATCCTGGGCGCGACGATCCGGGGCGGCTGAACCGGGCGATCAGGTAAACCTGCATTTAACCCGACGCGTTCATGACGGGCCCTGGAAACGGGGAGCGCATGGACGAGCTGCTGCAGGAATTCATCGCCGAAACCCGCGAAACGCTGGAAGCGCTCGCGGGCGAGGTGGTCGCGTGGGAAGCCAACCCGACCGACCGCGCGCGGTTGGACGCGATCTTCCGCTTCGTTCACACGGTCAAGGGGAGCTGCGGCTTCCTGGACCTGCCGCGTCTCGCCCGGTTGAGCCATGCGGCCGAGGACGTGCTCGCGGCCGTGCGCGACGGCAAGCGCCAGCCGGATACCCGGCTGGTCAACGCGGTGCTGGCCATCGTCGACCGCATAGGCGAGATCGTCGAGGCGATCGACGCCGGCCACGCGCTCGACGACTCGGCGGAGGACCTGCTCGTCGCGGCCTTGGCAGAGGACGCCCAGCCCGTCGCTCCCAGCGCGGCGCCCGCGGCGCAGCGTGCGCCGACGCGCAGCGTGCGGCTCAATGTCGATCTGCTCGATCGGATGATGAGCGGCATGTCGGACATGGTGTTGGCGCGCAACGAACTCGCCCGGCGGATGCGCGACGGCGATGCCGATCCCCAGGCCGAGGCCGCGCTGGAGCGGCTGTCCGCGACCGTCGCCGAGATGCGCGACACCGTGACACGTACCCGGATGCAGCGGATCGAGACCTTGTTCTCCGCCCTGCCGCGCATGGTCCGCGACACCGCGGCCTCGCTCGGCAAGGCGGTGACGCTCCATATCGAGGGATCGGACGTCGAACTCGACCGCGAGATGATCGAGATGATGCGGGACCCACTGGTCCACATCATCCGCAACGCGATCGATCACGGCGTCGAGGCCCCATCCGTCCGTCGCGCCGCCGGCAAGCGTGAGACCGGCCGGTTATCGGTGTCCGCGCGCCAGTCGGGGAACCGCATCATCATCGAGGTCGGCGACGACGGCGCCGGTATAGACGTGGCCCGCCTGGTGACCAAGGCGCGCGCGCTCGGGCTGCACGACCCGCAGGCGCTGGCCGTCATGGACGACGCGGCCCGGCTCGACCTGATGTTCGTGCCCGGCCTGTCGAGTCGCGACACCGTGTCCGACATATCGGGCCGGGGCGTCGGCATGGACGTGGTCCGCGCCAATGTGGAACAGATCGGCGGTCGGGTGTCGCTGCTCAACGCGCCGGGCGCCGGCCTGACGGTCGTCGTGGAGGTGCCGCTTACCCTGTCCATCCTGTCCACGATCGTCGTCGGCGCGGGCGATCAGCGATTCGCGCTGCCGCGCCAGTCGGTCGAGGAGATCGTCACGCTGCGCGGCGACGCCGCCCGGGTCGACCTGCTCGGCGACTCGCCGATCATCACGGTGCGCGGAGTCAGGCTGCCGCTGGTCGACCTGGCCGCGCTTCTCGGCCTGCGCGCCGCATCGTTCTTCGACCTGCATACCGTCGTGATCGTCTCGACCCGCGACGGCTCCTTCGCACTGGCGGTCGACACGGTGATCGACACGGAAGAACTCGTCGTGAAGCCTGCGGCCCCGGCGATCATGGCGACGGGCCTTTATGCGGGTCAAACGCTCCCCGACTCGGGACTGCCGATGCTGCTTCTCGACGGGGCGGGGATCGCGACCACCGCAGGGCTGTGCTTCGACGACCGCGAAACGACGCGGGACCAAGAGGAAGGGGAGATGGCGGGCATCTCGGCGCTTCTTTTCGAAGACCTGGACGGTTGCCGCCGCGCGATCGCGCTCGCCTGTGTCGACCGGGTCGAGACGGTCCCCGCTGATGCGATCCGGCTCACCGCAGGCCGTTTGAGGCTCGCGATCGGCGGCCATATCATCCCGCTTTACGCCGTGACCAACGATGTTCAGGGCGAAAGCGCCACGATATTGCGGCTGGCCGATGACGGAACGGAGGTCGGATACCGCATCCGTGAGCCGATCGACATCATCCAGCTGCCGCTCGATCTCGCGCCCGCCGATCGGGGCCGTTACCTCGGAGTCGCGGTGATCGGCGAGGAACAGGTCGAGATCATCGACCCGCTGACTCTATTCTCGGAAGCGGGGAGCGCGGCGTCGCCGGGACCGATCTGCCTGCTGGATGCCGAACAGGGGGGCTGGATGGGCATCTTCCTGAAACCGACGCTGGAGGCGGCGGGATATCGGTGCGTCACCCGCCTGCGCGGGGGAGAGCAGGCCGCCGTCATGCTGACCTTTGGAGACGAAGGGGAGGGCGCCACACCCCTTGTGCGGCTTACTACCGATCGCGCCGATGCCGACGGCGTGGGCGTCATTCACCGCTACGACCGTGACGGCCTGATTTCCGCCATCGCCGCGCGTGTCGCCTCGCCACCACGCACAACCAGGATCGCATCATGACCGAATTGTTCCTGGTCGCCCGGATCGCCGGCCGCGGCGTCGCCATTCCCGCGACCCAGGTCGATTCGGTCGTCGACATCGGCGAGATCGTCGCGGTTCCTCGTGCCGAAGACTGCATAAAGGGGCTCGCCGCACTTCGCAGCCGGGTGGTGACCGTGATCGACACGGGCCTCGCTCTCGGCCTGGCGCCGCTGGGCCGAACCGTGCGCGCGGTGATCATCTCGGTCGACGGGCATCATTACGCGGTGCTGGTCGATGCGCTCGAGGATGTCGCCACCTTCGAGCGGCGTCCCCTGTCGTTCGGGCTCTCCCTTGGGCCGGGCTGGCGCGCGGCGGCAACCGGCGTGGTCGAGCGCGACGGAGAACCGTTGCTGGTCATCGATCCGGCCGCACTGATCCCGGCGACGCTGCAGCAGGCGGCTTAACGCGCCCGTTACCTATGCTCGGCTAAGGCTTCGGGCGACTAGTGGAAGGTTCCCGATGAAGACGTGCCTCGTCGTCGACGACTCGAAGGTGATCCGCAAGGTTGCGCGTCACATCCTCGAAACGCTAAACTTCACCGTGACCGAGGCGGCGGACGGTCGCGAGGCGCTCGACCGCTGCCTTGCCTCGCCGCCGGACGTGATCCTCCTCGATTGGAACATGCCGGTGATGAGCGGGATGGACTTTCTCCGCGCGTTACGGGCGTCGGACGTTCCTACCCGCCCCAAGGTCGTGTTCTGCACGACCGAGAACGGCATGGCCTATATCCGCGCCGCGATCGAAGCGGGGGCGGACGAATATGTCATGAAGCCGTTCGACCGCGACACCCTCGAATCCAAGCTCCAGATCGTCGGCGTCGCCTGAACGTCAGCTCGGACGGGGAACCGAGCGCGTGCGCGCCATCACCGATAGCGAGACCCGCCTCCGGCCGGGGCGCGTCCTGATCGTCGACGATTCGGCGGTCGCGCGGGCGGTGCTCGGACGGGCCGTTACGGCGTCCGATCGGCTCGTCATAGCCGCGGCCGTGTCCGCCGCCTCGGGCGCGCTGGCGTTCCTCGGGGCCAACGAAGTCGATATCATCATCCTCGACATCCAGATGCCGGGCGTCGACGGGCTGACCGCCCTTCCCGAACTGCTGGCCGCGGGACGGGGCGCGAAGGTGCTGATCGTCTCCGCCGAAGCGGGGGAGGGCGCGACGGCGACGCTTCGTGCCCTTGCGCTCGGCGCTGCCGACACGCTGGTCAAGCCTGCGCCGGGCGAACGCTCGCACCAGTTCGACAGGGAATTGGTGGAGAAGCTGGAGCGGCTGCTCGATGTCGGGCGGCAGCCTTTCGTCCTTCCCCATGCGGTCAGGCCATCGTCGGCGCCGACGCCGGGCGCGACCGAGCAGCCGTTCGACGTGGTCGCGATCGGCGCCTCGACCGGCGGCATCCATGCGCTTTCCCTGCTGCTTCGCGCGTTGCCCGCCAGCTTCGTCACGCCGATCCTGGTCACCCAGCATCTCCCCGCATCGTTCATGCCCTATTTCGCCGCCCAGCTCGCGATCCTGGGGAACCGGCCTTGCGAGGTCGCGACGGATCGCCTGCGCCTGCGGCCCGGACGTATCGTCGTCGCGCCGGGCGACGCGCATCTTCGGATGGTCGCGCTCCCCGACGGTGGCGGCGCGATCCGGCTGTCGGTCGATCCGGCGGCCAGCGGGTGCCTGCCTTCGGTCGACCCGATGTTCGCATCGATCGCCGACTGCTTCGGCGCGCGCGCGTTGGGCGTGGTGCTCAGCGGGATGGGCCGCGACGGCGTCGACGGTGCCCGAAGGCTAGCCGCCGCCGGTGGCTGCGTCATCGTACAGGACGAGGCCAGCTCAGCCGTCTGGGGCATGCCCGGCGCCGTCGCGAGCGCCGGGATCGCCAGCGCGATTCTCGCGCCCGGCGCGTTGGGTGAGCTGATCGCTTCACGAAGGCGACCGATTTGACCAATGGCTCCCGCCTGACGCGCGCCCCCGGCTCCGCTCCCGGCGTTCTGGCCGCGCTGTTGGAGGCGCGAACGGGCCAGCAGCTCGCGGCCGACCGGGCGTGGCGCCTCGACACCACCTTGAACCCGCTGCTGCGCGAGCTCGGCCTCGACGATCTCGACCAGCTCGTTCGCGCGATGCTGGACGGCAAGCACCCGTCGCTCGCCGATCGGATCGTCGATGGCCTGCTCAACCAGGAATCCTCGTTCTTTCGCGATCCTGCCATCTTCGACCTGATGGCGGAGGCGCTCGCGGCGTCGACGCCCGGGCGGGTCGCGCGGATTTGGAGCGCGGGCTGTTCGACGGGACAGGAGCCGTTGTCGCTCGCCATGATGCTGGCCGAGCGGGCGAACGACGACGGGTTCGACATCGTCGCCAGCGACGTGTCCGATGGGGCGCTCGCTCGCGCGCGAGCGGGCCGCTTCTCACAGTTCGAGATCCAGCGTGGGTTGCCCATCCGGCGGATGATACGCTGGTTCGACGCGGTCGACGCGGACTGGGCCGCCAAGCCCGAACTCATGCGGCGGATCGCGTTTCACCGCGTCAATCTCGTGGCGGATCGGCCGCCCCCCGGCCGCTTCGATCTGGTGCTGTGCCGCAATGTGCTGCTCTACCTCGCGCCGGCCGAGCGCGGGGCGGTGTTCGAACGGCTCGCGCGATCGCTGCGGCCCGGCGGGCTGCTCGTGCTCGGCGCGGGGGAGACGGTGATCGGGCAGACCGACGCGTTCAGACCCAGCGCGCGCTTTCGCGGACTCTACGAGGTGGTGAGCGCCGCCGGCGGTCGCGGAGCGGGCTGACGGTTTACAACGCGGCGCGGCCCGGCCAAGCCTATGTGCGCCATGACCATCATCGACACGCCCTCGCCCAATCACGACGAGCGCCTGGGCCCGATCACCATGATCGTGCTCCATTATACGGGCATGGTGGACGCGGAGTCCGCGATCGCGCGGCTGCGCGACCCCGTCGCCAAGGTCTCCGCCCATTACCTGGTGGCAGAGGACGGCACGGTGCTGCGGATGGTCGACGAAAGCCGCCGCGCCTGGCACGCCGGTGCTTCTCACTGGCGCGACGTGGACGATGTGAATTCGGCGAGCGTCGGGATCGAGATCGTCAATCCCGGTCATGAATTCGGCTATCGGCCGTTTCCCGACGAGCAGATCGCCGCCGTCGTTCGACTCGTTTCGGCCATCAAGGATCGGTACGGGATCACGCGCGGCAATATCGTCGGCCATTCGGACGTGGCCCCCGCCCGCAAGCGCGATCCGGGGGAATTATTTCCGTGGCACAGTCTGGCGCGGCTGCGGCTGGCGCTGCCCCGCCCGACCAAGAACCTGATGGATCCGGGCTGGACGCAGGGCGGGTTCCTGCTCGCGCTCGAACGCTTCGGCTATGACGTGACCGACCCGATGGCGGCGATCATGGCGTTTCAGCGCCGTTTCCGGCCCGAGATGCTCGACGGCGAGATCGATGCCGAATGCCGCATGATCCTGCTGGCGCTCCTCCTTCCCAAACCGCAGGGCGACGAGTAGGGCCGTAAGCGTCAGAGGGTCGGGCGGCCGCGTCGCATCGCAAGGTGCGTCGAGGAAAGTCCGGGCTCCGTGGAATAACGGTGCCGGGTAACGCCCGGCGGGGGCGACCCCAGGGAAAGTGCCACAGAAAGCAGAAGGCGACGGCTTCGGCCACGTCAGATTGAAAGGGTGCGGTAAGAGCGCACCGCGTTTCCGGTAACGGCGACGGCACGGCAAACCCCACCGGGAGCAAGACCGAATAGGGGTGGCATGGCGTCCGCAAGGGCGCCGGGGCGTGTTCCCGCCCGCCGCCCGGGTTGGTCGCTGGAGGCGGCGCGCAAGCGTCGTCCGAGAGGAATGGTCGCCCAATCCCTTCGGGGAGGGACAGAACCCGGCTTACAGACCCTCTGGCACTCGGTCCGAAAACTCGGCACAACCTCCGGAAACAACGGGGTCGCATCCATGTCGAATCATCACGCGCGCATCGGGGCGGCCGTCGCGCTGCTCCTCGCCTCGACCGGCTATGCGCAACCAGGACCGACCACACAGCAGGCGTTTGACGCCGCGACCGCGCTGGACGCGGGGACCGACCGGGCCGCCGCGCTCGCCGCCTGGGAACGCCTGGAGGTCAGGCCGGGCCTGAGCAAGCGTACCCGTGCGATCGTGCGGGTGCGCAAAAGCCGTGCCCTGTACGCGCTCGGCCGCACCGACCAGGCGATCGCCGCGGCACGCGCCGGTCTCGTCGATCTCCCCGCGACCGACCCCAGCCTGCGGGAGGATCGTCAGCAGACCCATTTGGCGCTCGGGCGCATGGCCGAGGAAGCGATCGATTTCGCCAGCGCCGCCGACGACTTCGCCCGCGCCGAGGCCCTGGCCGTCACGCCCGCGGAGAAGGTGGCGTCGCTGGACGGGCTGGCGGCGACGCAGACCTTCATCGATCCGGCGGCAGCCGGGGCCGCGCTCGACCGTGCCGACGCCATCCTGGCCGGCGTGAAGGCCGAGCCCGCGGTCATGGCCGCCTTCGCACGACGTCGCGGCATTCTCGCGCTCAATCGGGGGGACTTCGCGGCCGCGCGCCAGCACAGCAGCCGCGCGGTCAAGTTGCTCGGCGGTCTCACGCTCCGCCTCGACAGCAACGACGTCTCAGCCCGCAACGATGCCGCGCTCGCCTATCTGCTCGGCGGCGACCCGGACAAGGCGCGCGAATATTTGGCGTATACGGGTGCGGGGCGGATGCCGAAGGGCAAATTCGATGCAGGCACCCAGATGACCGTTCCCGATTGCGGCGCGGAGGCGGGACTGAAGCCCGCCGACATGGCGGTGATCGAGTTCACGGTCGGCGACGACGGCCAGGTCCTGCTCGCCACGCCCATCTACGCCGCGGGTGGCCCCGAGGTCGCGCTGGCGTTCGCGCGAGAGGCGCGGGGCTGGTCCTGGTCGGCCGAGCAGGTTGCGGCGATGCCGAGATTCCTCCGATACCGCGCCCGAGTCGAGATGCGCTGTTCGACCGGGTTCGAGCGTCCTTCGGTGAATAGCCTGCTCGCGACCGATCTCGGTTCGTGGCTCGCCACCAAGGGCGCCCCGATCACTCCGGCCCAAGGCTCGGACGCGGCCAATCTCGAGCGCCAGCGCGCGCTTCTCGGCGCGGCGGCTCCGAATGGTCCGCAGATGCTCGCCGCCCTTGCCGGCCTCCTTGACAACAGCGCCCTGCCCCAGCACGAGCGGCACGGGCATGCCACCCGCGCGCTGGCGCTCGCCGTCGCGCAGGGCGCCCCCGCCACGGCTCGGCTCGCGCTGCACTTAAAGGAGCGCGCCTCCTCGGCCACCGAGACCTGGCGGGCAGGAACCTATCGTCGCCTGCTCGGCCCCCTTATGTCCGACCCGGTCTATGCCGCCGATCCGCGAGCACGGGCGGCGCTGCGGCTGCTCATCGCCGATGGCGAGGAGCCGCGGGAAGCCAGGACCTTCCTCGCCCAGGTGAGCGGCGACCCGGCGCTGCCCGTCAACGAGCCGCTCAGGGTCGGCGCGCTCGTCCGGCTCGCCTCGATCGAACACGCCGCCGGCAACGCCGCCGCGGCGAAAACCGCGTTCGAATCATCGGGCCTGGCCGCGAGCCAATGCGCCATCATTGACAAGCCACCCAGGATGCTGCGCGTCGGTGGTACCTTTCCCCTGGAGGCGCAGCGCTGGGGTTTCGAGGGTTGGACGCAGACCCAGTTCGACATCGGCGCCGACGGCAGGGTCCTCAACGAGCGCGCTATCCTGGCCTATCCACCGTTCGTCTTCTCCAAGGCGGGGGCGCAGACCATCGCGGGCGCGCGGTTCGATAAGTCGTTCCGGCCGGACGGCGGCCTGGGCTGCGGCGCCCAGACCACGCGGGTCCGCTTCGCCCTCCCGGAGTAGGTTGCCGGATTAGGCCGCGTCCAGCTCCGCGGTCGGCACCAATACGCGGTCGGGCCGCCCGATCTCGTCGAGCGTCGTCCCCCGGTCGATCTCCATCAGCGGTTTGAGCAGGCCGTCGCGGATGTCGTAGACCCAGCCGTGAAGCACCAGCTCGCGCCCGCGTGCAAAGGCGCCCTGGACGGTCGCGGTCCGCGCGAGGTTCAGAAGCTGGTCGCGCACATTGACCTCCACGAAGCGGTTCACCCGTGCCTCGCCTTCGGGCAGCGCCTCGATCTCATCGGCATGGGCGTGCCGCACCGCGCGCGCGGTGTCGAGCCAGCGATCGACGGGCCCCGTCGCCCCGCCGTCCAGCGTCGCCTTGATCCCGCCACAGCCATGATGGCCGCACAGCACGATATTGGGAACCTCCAGTACGTCCACCGCGAACTGGATCACCGACATCAGGTTCAGGTCTTCGGGATTGACCAGATTGGCGATGTTGCGGTGGATGAACATGCCGCCGGGCTGGGTCTGGGTCATCTGCTCGGGGCTGACGCGGCTGTCCGAACAGCCGATCCACAGGAATTTGGGCCGCTGCCCGGCAACCTGGCGGGTGAAATATTCCGCATCCTCGTCGAGAAGCTCGGCCGCCCATGCCTTGTTGGCGAGCAGGATCTGCCGATGGTCCTTCATGCGTAGCTCACTTCCGACGAGGGGGCCTGGATCAATGGTGCGGTGCGCCGGCCGATGTCGCCGCGCACCATGACCGTTATGTTCCGGTACTGCGCGCCCTTGATGAAGGAATTGATGATGTCGACATTGTCCAGGTCTACATAGCTGGTCGAGGACAGGTCGATCAGCAGGTCGGCCCCATCGGGTACCTGCGCCAGTTCCCGCTGCAGTTCGTATTTGTGGATGAAATACAGGTTGCGCCGCGCCCGGATCAGGCAGTCGTTGCCGTCGCAGGCAAAGGTGATCGCGGTGCGGAAGTTGCGCGCGATCACGAAGGCGAAGCCGACCGCCAGCCCGATGCCGATCCCGATCAGCAGATCGGTGAACAGGATCGCCAGGATCGTGATCACGAACGGCACGAACTGCGTCCAGCCCTGCTTGTAGCGTTGCAGGAACAACGCCGGCTTGGTCAGCTTATACCCCGTCGCGATCAAGACCGCCGCGAGTGCCGCCAGCGGAATGAGGTTGAGGAGCGCAGGGATCAGCGCGACGCTCAGCAGCAGCCACGCGCCGTGCATCATCGTCGACAGCTTCGACTCGGCTCCCGAATCGACGTTCGCCGACGAGCGCACGATGACCGAGGTGACCGGCAAGCCGCCTAGCAGACCCGAGACGATGTTACCGCCGCCCTGCGCGAACAATTCACGGTTCTTGTCGGTGGTGCGCCGCTTCGGGTCGAGCTCGTCGATCGCCTTGACGCTCAGCAGCGATTCCAGGCTGGCGACGATGGCCAGCGTCACCGCCGTCGTCCACACCGCCATGTTGCCGATCTGCCCGAAATCCGGAAGCGAGAACAGGCCGGTGAACTCGCCGAAACTGCCCGCGATCGGCACCTGCACCAGATGATCGCGCCCGAGCTGGCTGCCCGGCGCGACGAGCCCGATCAGCATATTCCCGATCACGCCGATCAGCACCACGACCAGCGGCCCCGGTAGGAAGCGCAGCGGCCCGGTCTTGGGCCGCGCCTTGTCCCACCAGAACAGGAAGGCGAGCCCGGCCAGCGCGATCAGCACCGCGCCGGTCGCCGTGCTCTCGCGCGCCGCGCGCCATATCGACGAGAAAGTATTATACCCATCCGCCTGCATGAACTCAAAGTCGCCTTCGAAGTCGCCGTCATAGCCCAGCGCGTGGGGCACCTGTTTCAGGATCAGGATCAGCCCGATCGCCGCCAGCATTCCCGTGATCACCGAGGAGGGGACGAACTCGGCGAGCACGCCGCCGCGCGTCAGCCCGAACGCGACCTGGAGGATGCCCGCCAGCATCACCGCGAGCAGGAACGCCTCGAAGCTCGGTAGCCGCTCGATCGCGGCGAACACGATCACCGTCAGCCCGGCGGCGGGACCGCTGACCGACAATGGCGACTTGGACAGCGCGCCGACGACGACCCCGCCGACGATGCCCGCGATCAGCCCGGAAAAGAGCGGGGCACCGGATGCGAGCGCGACGCCCAGGCACAAGGGTAAGGCGACCAGCGCGACGACGATCGACGCCGGCAGATCCGCGCGCCAGGTGCCGAGGGACAAGGTGGGTTTCTGCATCGGGGCTCCAGAGTCCGAACCGGTGGCGGGGCCGGGCGACGCCATCGCCGGACGAGTTCGCGAATAAGAGCCGCCCATGCCGCACCCACCCAATGTGTACGTATCACATTCGACGAACCGTGCACGACCAGCGCCGTCGCGAGTTATTCGAACCCGCGGAAACGACCTTGGTTGCGCCGGTCGCCTGCGGGCCTATGTCGGGCGCGATGAGGCGCAGCACCGGCAGATCGAACGATTGGGGCTTTCCCCGCTGGCGGGGCTATGGCTCCGAACGCGGCGCCACGCAGGTGCGTCTATGCGATCGGCATGGCTGTACAGAGCCGGGCGACCGCCCCGCGCCCAAATCGCCCAACAGCCCCGACCGCTGGTATTTCTGCGAAACTCATGCCGGCGAATATAATCGCGGCTGGAATTACTTCGAAGGCCTGAGCGCCGAGGACGCCGCCGCGCGCGAGAAGCAGGAAAGCGGGGAGGGCGCGGCCTTCAAGCAGGCCGATCATTATAGCTGGGGCGGGTCGGGAGACGGCAGCCGCTCGCGCGACGAGATGCGCGCGCTGGGTGTGCTCGGGCTGGACCCGGATGCCGATTTCGAGGCGATCCGCGCGGCGTGGCGCCGCCTCGCCAAGGCAAGCCATCCCGACGTCAAGCCCGGCGACGAGGAGGCCGCGACGCGTTTCCGTCAGATCCAGGCCTCCTACGAGGTGCTGCGCGCCGCGGAGGATCGCCGCCAATGGAAGCCGACGGCGTGAAGCGGGCCGTGCGATCAAATTGGGAACGCGCGGTGCTGGTCTGCGGCAAATGTTCGACCAAGCTCGACGGCGGCTTCGGGTCGAAGGGCCACACCCCGCTCGTCAAGGCGCTGCGTCGGGAACTCGGCGTCGGCAAGGGCCGCAAGGCGCGGATCGGCGTGGTGGAGGTGAAGTGCCTGGGCGTCTGCCCCAAGCGTGCCGTCGTGGCGATCGATGGAGGCGACCTGCGCCACTGGCACGTGATCCCGGCCGGCGCCGATATCGGCCACGTCGCGCGGACCCTGCTCGGCGACGCGGTCGATCCCGATCCGCCCGTCCAGTTCGACCTGGCCGTGACCGAGGTCACCGAAGTGGTGATCCTCCCCGATCAGCCTTCCCTGGCGTAGCGCTCGGCCGTTTCGCGCACGAGCGCGATCATGTTGGGCACGCCCTGCGTCCGACTGGAGCTGAGCTGGCGCTTGAGGTCGAACGGCGCGAGCGTCTCGGCGATGTCGGTGCCCAGGATGGCGCGGGCGGGGCGGTCCTGCACCGCCAATAGGATCAGCGCGATGATGCCCTTGGTGATCGACGCGTTCGAATCGGCCAGGAAGTGCAGCGTCCCGTCCTCGCGCGGCATCGGATAGACCCATACCGATGCGGAGCATCCCCGCACCAGGGTCGCGTCGGTCTTGAGCGCGGCGGGCATCGGCTCCAGTTGCCGCCCCAGATCGATCAGGAGGCGGTAGCGGTCGTCCGCGTCGAGGAACTCATATTCTTCGCGAACGTCGTCGAGGTTGGACATGACGGGCAGGTAGGTGGGGCGGACGAGGCGAGCAAGCCGCGTCTACAGATCCACCCCCGCCGCGATCGCCTCCAGCTTCCTGATCCGCTCGCGCAGGTCTGCCATCTCAATCCGCGCGCCGGCGTTGCGGCCCGGCTCGGCGACGGGCTGGACCCGCGCCTCGATCTCGCGCCGCTTCAGCGCCACCCAATCGCGCCAGCCCGACAGGCCGGCGCTCACCACCATGCCCAATCCGGCCAGCCCCGAAACCGCCAGGGTCACATACAGGTTCATCTCGTTCATCGCCGCCTCCTCTAGCGGTCGCGCAGCCGCTCGATCTCGCGATCGAGGCCGAGGCTGCCGTGATTATCGGTGATCACCCGCTCCAGTACCTGGATGCGGTCCTTCATCTGCCGGACCTCGTCGCGCAGCCGCAGCGTCTCCGCGTCGTCCGTGCCCACTCGCCCCCGACGCTCCTGCCGATGCCGGTTCTTGATGATCCCGCCCACGACCCCGATCAGCACGATCAGGACCACCATCCATTGTCCGCCGCTCATCGTCTTCTCCCCTCGTCCTCGGTTCTAGTTCAACGGCCGCTCGTCGCGCAGCCGCTCGATCTCGCCGGCCAGGTCGGTGCCGCGGTCGGTGACGATCCGCTCCAGCACGCGCACCCGCTGCTCCAGCCGTTCGGTCCGCGCGGCATATTGCGCCGCCTTCTCGGCGACCATCGTCGCCTCCAGTTCCATCTTGCGCTCGCGCAGCCGGATCATCGGCTTGATCACCACATTGGCGATGATCGCGACGATCGGGATCAGCAGGGCGAAGATCGGTATCAGCACGGGGTTCATCGGCCTGGTCCTCAGTTCGCGCGGTCGCGCAGGGCGCTGATCTCGCGGTCCAGCTGGTGCGATCCGTCGGTGACGATCCGCTCCACATTGGCCAGCCGGTCCTTGACCGACCCCAGCTCGGCGCGGAGCTGCCCGTTCTCCTGGCTGAGGAGCCTGACGCGCTCCACCGTCTCGTCGTTCTTCTTCGGATACACCGCCTGCCCCCAGGCGCCGTCGAGCGGATAGCCGTTCTTGATTCGCATCCACGTGGTCAACACCCAACCGGCGACCGCCGCCATTCCCACCATCGCCGCGACCGGCGCGAAGCTCTCGAACGGAAACATCACGAATTCCCCCTTTTCGACCCGCGTCTAGCGCAGGCTCTCGATCTCGTTGGCCAGCTGCGTGTTGCGGCTGGTGTAATAGGTCTCCATGTCCGCCAGGCGACGGTCGATCTCGCGCAGCTTGGAACGGACCTCGGTCGTCGAGCGCGTCGGGTTGGTGCGGACGCCCTGCCAGAACTTCGCGTCCTCCGGCGTGTCGTACAGTCCGCTCGGTCGCTCGTTCGCCATCCAGGCGATCAGGAGATAGGCGATCAGCGTCCAGGGAAAGCCCCCGGCCAGGGTCAGCAGGATCACGCCGATGCGGACCCACATGACCTCCAGGCCCGTATAGTCGGCCATCCCGGCGCAGACGCCCTTCCATTTGCGGTTCTGCCGGTCGAGGTAGAACTTGGTACGGCTCGCGGACATCTCAGTTCCTCCGATCGATCTGATAGGGTTGCTGGGGAGCGCTCAGGCCGGGCTTCCAGTCGGGATTGTCGGCGGCGACGATCCGCTCGACCGTGTTGAGCCGATCCTCAAGCCGGCGGGCGAGCATGTGCATCTCGTCGAGCAGCTTCTCGTCTTCGTCGGTGATGCGCGGCGCCTGCTTCCATTTCGTGATGTAGTGCAGGATCAGCCAGGGCAGCGCGACGAACAGGAAGCCGACGACCACGATCGGTACGAGTATATCCTCCATCGGTCAGCCCTCCCGATTGCCGCTGGTGTTCAGGCGACGCTTCAGCTCGGCGAGCTCGGCGTCGACCCGGTCGGAGGCGCGCAGGTCGGCGATCTCCTCTTCCAGCGTCTTCTGGACGCCCAGCCCCATCGCCTCGGCGCGGCCCTCCGCGTCGTCGACCCGCCGCTCCAGCACGTCGAAGCGGCTGAACGCGTCCTCGGTCTTCGCGCCCGCATACATCTGGCGCAGCCGCACCCGGTTATTGGCGCTTTCCAGCCGGGTCTGGACCGAGCTTTGCTTGGCCCGCGCCTCGCGCAGTCGCGTCTGGAGCTTGGCGATGTCCTCCTCCGACGCCCGGAGCGCGTCGTCGAGCACGCCCACCTCGGCGCGCAGCTGGTCGGCCATGTCGGCCGCCTTCTGCCGCTCGACCAGCGCCGCCTTGGCCAAGTCCTCGCGGTCCTTGCTCAGCGCCAGCTCGGCCTTCTCGGTCCAGCTCGCCTGGAGACCGTCCAGCTTGCCGATATGTCGGCGCATCTCCTTCTGGTCGGCGATCGTCCGGGCGGCGGAGGCGCGGACCTCGACCAATGTCTCCTCCATTTCCAGGATGATCATGCGGATCATCTTGGCGGGGTCTTCGGCCTTCTCGACCAGGTCGGCGAAGTTGGCGGCGACGATGTCGCGGGTGCGGGAGAATATGCCCATGAAAATCTTACTCCGGTGAAATCGTTCAGGCGGTCAGGACGATCGGCGCGGGCACCGTGTCGATGCCGGCGCCGAAGTCCGCCTGGGCGGGGCCGACCGCGCCGATGATGCAGGTGGCGCTCATCAGCACGGTGCAGAGGACGGCGGCGAAGCGGCGGGCGAAGTCGGTGTTGAACATGATGGAGGCTCCTTTTGATCGGCGCTCTGTGCGCCGTTGTTGCGGTATGCCGACATCGTTGCACGGCCCGTGCCAGTTTCGTGTTGCGTGTATATTCAATTACTTGGGCGGAAATGCCGGTCCGGCCTGATCTGTCGCCTTGCCAAGTCTTGGGAATTCGCGCCAAACGGATGGCGTGGAACGCGCATCGCAAGTCATCGGTCAATCGAGTGCCTTTCTCGACGTGCTCGAACGCGCCAGCCGCGCGGCCGCGCTCGACCGGCCCGTGCTCGTCATCGGCGAGCGCGGCACCGGCAAGGAACTCGTCGCCGAACGCCTGCACCGGCTGAGCCCGCGTTGGGACCAGCCGCTCGTCATCATGAACTGCGCCGCGCTGCCCGAGACGCTGATCGAGGCCGAGCTGTTCGGCCACGAAGCCGGCTCGTTCACCGGCGCGACCAAGGCGCGTGCCGGGCGGTTCGAGGAAGCCGATGGCGGCACCCTGTTCCTCGACGAGCTGGGCACCTTGTCGATGGCCGCGCAGGACCGGCTGCTCCGCGCGGTCGAATATGGCGAGATCAACCGCATCGGCTCCTCGCGCGCGATCCGCGTCGACGTGCGCATCGTGGCGGCGACCAACGAACATCTGCCCGACAAGGTGGCCGCGCATGAATTCCGCGCCGACCTGCTCGACCGCCTGTCGTTCGAGGTGGTGACGCTTCCCCCCTTGCGCGCGCGGGCGGGCGACATCCTGGTCCTCGCCGATCATTTCGGGCGTCGGATGGCGGCCGAGCTCGGCTGGAGCAAGTGGCCCGGCTTCGGTCCTTCCGCGATCGCGACGCTGAGCGGGCATGACTGGCCGGGCAATGTGCGCGAGCTCCGCAACGTCGTCGAGCGCGGCGTGTATCGCTGGGATCGCGAGGAACCCGTCGACCGGATCGAGATCGACCCGTTCGACTCGCCCTATCGCCCGCGGACCAGATC
>NZ_DASVRV010000052.1:0-67415 GCF_036388435.1 Sphingomonas sp. | reverse complement strand
GGTCAGCTTCATGCCGCGCTTGAACACCCCCGAGCATAACCGCATGAACGCGATCCGGTCGCGGTGCTGCGGGTCCATGTTCGCCTGGACCTTGAACACGAAGCCCGTCACCTCCGCCGAATCGGGCGAGATCGGCGCGGGTTCGGCGGGCTGGGGTCGGGGCGCCGGCGCATGGAGCCCGAGCGCGGCGATCAGCTCGGCCACCCCGAAATCCTTGAGCGCCGACCCGAAGAACACCGGCGTCAGATCGCCCGCGCGGTAACGCTCGGCGTCGAACGAGGCATAGCCGCCCTGCGCCAGCTCGACCTCGTCGGCGATATGCGGCGGCAGCACGGGCGCGGCGTCGATCCGGCCCTGATAGCTGCGCGCGGGGCCGTCTGGGCGGTAGACCCCGCCCGTGGTCAGGTCGAGCACGCCCTCGAACTCGCCCCCCATGCCGACGGGCCAGCTCATCGGGCAGACGTCGAGCTGGAGCTGGTCGGCGATCTCGTCGAGCAGGTCGAACGGATCGCGCCCTTCGCGGTCCACCTTGTTGACGAAGGTGATGATCGGCACCGAGCGCAGGCGGCACACCTCGAACAATTTGCGCGTCTGCGCCTCGATCCCGCGCGCCGCGTCGATCACCATCACCGCCGAATCGACCGCGGTCAGCGTGCGATACGTGTCCTCCGAGAAATCCTCGTGCCCCGGCGTGTCGAGCAGGTTGAAGGTGATGCCGTCCGTCTCGAAGGTCATCACCGACGAGGTGACCGAGATGCCGCGCTGCTGTTCGATCTTCATCCAGTCCGACCGCGCCAGGCGGCGCTGGCCCTTGGCCTTGACCTCGCCCGCCAGATGGATGGCGCCGCCGGCGAGCAGCAGCTTTTCCGTCAGCGTGGTCTTGCCGGCGTCGGGGTGGGAGATGATGGCGAAGGTGCGGCGGGGGGAGGTCATGGTCTTGTTTCAATCCGTCATGCCGGACCCGTTCCGGCATCCATCGTTGTGCGAATTCGGCAATGGCGGGATGCGTACACCGATGGACCCCGGATCAAGTCCGGGGTGACGGCTTAAATAGTCACGGACGCGCTACGGCACCAGCGTCACGCTCATGCTCACCCGCTTGGCGTCGCCGGGCGCGATCTCGAACACGCCGGGCTTGTCGCGGAAGTCGCCCGCATAGCCCGCCGGATCGGCGATCCCATGCCAGGGCTCGACGCAGACGAAGCGCGCGCCCGGCTTGGTCCAGATGCCCAGCCTGGGCGTGGCGGGAAAGGCGATGTCGAGCTGCGGCCCGTCCGGCGCCCCGTAGCGCAGGCGCTGCGACCGCACGGGGTCCCAGACCAGCGCGTCGTCGTCGAACAACGCGTCGCGCAGCCGCAGCACGCGCCCGTCGAGCGGCGTAGGCCGATCCTCGGGGGCGATGAAGCCTTCGGGGGTGATCGCGCGCAAATCGCCCGGCTCGTCCGCCTCGAACAGGATGCGGTGCGCGGCGCGGTCGCGGCCATAGGGCAGCGGCCAGGCGAAGGCGGGGTGGAAGCCGAACTGCGCCGGCATCGCCCCGCAGCCGCGATTCTCGATCGCGACCTCGGTCAGAAGGGTCGCCCCCTCGATCCGGAACGTCACTTCCAACCGGAAGGCGAAGGGATAGGCGGCACGCGTCGCGTCGGAGTCGACGAGCGCGAACACGGCCCGCGCCTCCTCCGCCGTGACGACTTCGAACAGCGACCGTCGCGCGAAGCCGTGCTTGGGCATCGAATAGTCGGCGCCGTCGATGCGCAGTACGTCGCCATTCGCCCGCCCGACGATCGGGAACAGGATCGGTGCCCGCCCGGTCCAGAAAGCCGGGTCGGCATCGGTCATCAGCTCCCGGCCATCCGCATCCCACAGATGCGACAGCTCGGCGCCGAGCGGATCGATCGCGGCCGAGAGTCGGTCGTTGCCGATGCGGATCGGTTCAGCCACGCAGCCGAGCGCCCTGCTTGGCCGCCGCCGCAACGACCTTGTCCGCGATCGCCTTGAGTTCGGCGTCGGTGAAGCTCTTTTCGCCCGGCTGGAGCATCACCTCGACCGCGACCGACTTCTCGCCTTCCCGCTCGAACAGGTCGAACACCCGCGCCGAGACGATCGCGACCTTGTCCGCGCCCCTGACCGCGCGCACCAGCGCATCGGCGGCGAGATCGGGCGCGACCAGGAACGCGAAGTCGCGGCGCACCGGCTGAAGCGCGGGCGGCGCGAAGGGCGGGCGTGCGAAGCCCGCCGCGCGCTTGGGCGGGATCGCGTCGAGATACAACTCGACCGCGGCGACCGCGCCCGACAGGTCGAACGCCTTGAGCACGCTCGGATGCACCATCCCGAAAGCGGCGAGCACCGTCTTGGGGCCGAGGCGGAGCGTCCCCGACTGGCCGGGATGCCACGCGTCGCCCGCGTCCCCCATCACCTGCAGATTGTCGACCGGCGCCCCCGCCGCCGTGAGCAGCGCCAGCGCCTCGGCCTTGGCGTCGAACGCATCGAAGCCCGCCGCCTTGCCCTCACGCCAGCCCCGCGCGCGACGATCGCCGGCGAGGACGAGCCCGAGCGTCGGGCGCTCCTCATCCGCCAGATAGCGGCGGCCGATCTCGAACAGCCGCACCGATCCGGCCGAGCGGCGGAGATTGGCGAGCGTCGCGCTCAACAGCCCCGGCAGGAGCGAGGGGCGCATGACCTTCAATTCCTCGCTGATCGGGTTGGCGAGCGTCCAGGCGCCGCCCCCGAACGGCGCGGCCGCCGCGTCCGATATGAAGCTCCAGGTCACGGCCTCGTCCAATCCGCGCGCGGCGGCGGCGCGGCGCAGGCGGCGCTCCAGCTTCTGCGCGGGCGTGGCGGTCGGGCGCGCGACCCCGGCGGGGCGTTCCAGCGGCACCGACGGCACCTTGTCGATGCCCTCGATGCGGATCACTTCCTCGACCAGATCGGCGGGACCATCGACATCGCGGCGCCAGGTCGGGACGGTGACCCGCCAATCCTCCGCCACCTCGAAGCCGAGCGAGGCGAGGATCGCGCGCTGGCGATCCGGCGCTACCGCCAAGCCCCCCAGCGTCTCGGTCCGCGACGGGTCGTAGGCGATGGCGCGTGGCTCGACCGGCGGCTGGCCCGCGCGCGTGACGGCGCTCGGGGTGCCGCCGCAAATGTCGAGCACGAGCGCGGTCGCGTGCGCCAGTCCCTCGTCGAGAAAGGCCGGATCGACCCCGCGCTCGAAACGCTGGCGCGCATCGCTGGTCAGCAGAAGCTTCTGGCCGGTGCGCGCGATGGTATCGGGATCGAACCAGGCGCATTCGATCACGATGTCGGTCGTCCCGGCCGATACGCCCGAATGCTCGCCGCCCATGATCCCGCCGATGTCGTGCACCACCGCCCCGTCGGCGATCACCGTCATCGTCTCGTCGAGCGTGTAACTGCGCCCGTTGAGCGCGACCAGTTGCTCACCACTACGCGCCTTGCGCGCGACGAGCCCGCCGCGAAGCGTCGCGCGGTCATAGACGTGCAGGGGACGGCCGAGATCGATCATCACATAATTGGTGATGTCGACCAGCGCCGAGATGGGTTTCTGCCCGATCGCGACGAGGCGGCGTCGCATCCAGTCGGGCGCCTCGCCATTGACGACGCCCGTGACGGCTTGCGCGTAGAAGGCCGGGCAACCCTCCGCGTCCGCGATCGTCACCTCGGGCCCGGTACCCTCGCCGGCCGCGTGTTTCACGTGAAACGGTTTGAGCGTGCCCAGACCGGCGGCGGCGAGATCGCGCGCGATGCCGCGCACGCCCATGCAGTCCTGCCGATTGGGGGTGACGCTGATGTCGATCACGGGATCGCTCAGCCCCGCATAATCGGGATAGGCGACGCCGACCGGGGCGTCGTCGGGCAGTTCGATGATGCCGTCATGCTCGTCGCCCAGCTCGAGCTCGCGCGTCGAGCACATCATGCCATTCGATTCGACACCCCGGATCGCCGCGACCTTGAGCGTGATCCCCGACCCCGGCACATGGGCGCCAGGCGCTCCGAACACGCCGACCAGCCCCGCGCGCGCATTGGGGGCGCCGCACACGACCTGCACCGGGCCGTCCCCCGCATCGACCGACAGCACCTGCAGCTTGTCCGCCTGCGGATGACGCTCGGCCGTCAGTACGCGCGCGACGCGAAAGGCCGCGAGCTTCGCGCCGGGATCGGTGACGCCCTCCACCTCCAGCCCGATGCGGGTGAGCGTCTCGACCACCTGGTCCAAGGTCGCTTCAGTGTCGAGATGCTCCTTGAGCCAGCTCAGCGTGAACTTCATGCGCCTACTCCCCCGGACAGGGTCGGCACGTCGAGCGCCGAGAAGCCGTAATGTTTCAGCCAGCGCAGGTCGCCGTCGAAGAACGGACGCAGGTCGTCCATGCCGTATTTCAGCATCGCCAGACGATCGATCCCGCAGCCAAAGGCGAAGCCCTGCCACTCCTCCGGATCAAGCCCGCATGCCTCGATCACCTTGCGGTGGACCATGCCGCTGCCCAGCACCTCGAGCCATCCCCCCTGCTCGTCGGCGCCAGAGCCGCCGATGACGCGCTTGCCCTTCACCAGTGTATACCCGACATCGATCTCCACCGAGGGTTCCGTGAAAGGAAAATAGCTTGGCCGCAGCCGGAGCACGATGTCCTCGCGCTCGAAATAGGCCTTGAGGAAGGTCTCCAGCGTCCATTTCAGATGCCCGAGATGGATGCCGCGATCGATCACCAGCCCCTCCACCTGGTGGAACATGGGCGTGTGCGTCGCGTCGGAGTCCGAGCGATAGGTGCGGCCCGGCGCGATGATTCTGATAGGCGGCTTCTGGGCCAGCATTGTGCGGATTTGGACGGGGGACGTATGGGTACGGAGCAACGACTTCGCTTCGCGGTCGCGAAGGCCGGAAGCGTCAGGCTCCCGCCTTTCCTGGACATAGAAGGTGTCATGCATCGCGCGCGCTGGATGCGTCTCCGGGATGTTCAGCGCGTCGAAATTATACCAGTCGGACTCGATCTCGGGCCCGGTCGCCACCGCGAAGCCCAGATCGGCGAAGATTTCCGCCAGCTCGTCCATGACCTGGCTGACCGGGTGGATCGTTCCCGTCGCGGGCAGGTCGACGGGCAGCGTCATGTCGACGCGCTCGCCCGCCAGCCGGGCATCCAGCGCCAGCTGCTCCAGATGCGCCTTGCGCGCGGCGATCGCGGCCGTGACCGTCTCGCGCAACGCCTGGATCGGCGGACCCTCGGCCTGACGCCGGTCCGGCGTCATCGCGCCCAGCGTCTTGAGCAGCGCGGTCACCCGCCCCTGCTTCCCCAGGGCGTCAACGCGCACCGCCTCCAACGCGTCGAGCGAGGCGGACGCCTCGATCGAGGTCAGGAGGTGGTCGGACAAGGCGGGGAGGTCGGTCATGAAGTCCTCGGGTGATCGGGACGGCCCCTAACGAAAAGGGCGCGGGTGGCAATCCACCCGCGCCCCCATTCGAGCGGTCGGCAGGTCGCCTTCAGGCGGCTTGGGGCAGAGCCGCCTTCGCCTGCGCGATGATCGCGGTAAACGCCGCGCCTTCATGCATCGCGATGTCGGCCAGGACCTTCCGGTCCAGTTCGACGCCCGCGAGCTTCAGCCCGTGCATGAACTGCGAATAGGTCAGGCCCTCGGCCCGCACGCCGGCGTTGATGCGCTGGATCCACAGACCCCGGAAGGTCCGCTTCTTCACCTTGCGGTCGCGATAGGCATATTGCCCGGCCTTTTCGACGGCCTGGCGGGCGATGCGGATCGTGTTCTTGCGACGGCCATAATAGCCCTTCGCCTGTTCCAGGATCCGCTTGTGCTTGGCGCGGGTGGTTACACCCCGTTTGACGCGTGCCATTGTTTAATCCTTTCCGCTCAGCCGAGACCGTAGGGGGCCCAGGCCTTCACCGCGGCGGTGTCGGCCTTGGACAGCACCTTGGTGCCGCGATTCTGGCGGATATACTTGCCGTTGTGATGAAGCAGGCGGTGGCGCTTGCCGGCAACGCCGTGCTTCAACAATCCGGTGGCGGTGAGCTTGAAGCGCTTCTTCACGCCGCTCTTGGTCTTGAGCTTGGGCATTTTCACTCCTTCCATGGTGGCGATGCCTGGGACGGCCGCGGCAGCCCTTGTGGCCGGGCCGTCTGAATCCGCATCGCTCGGGAACGGGCGCGCATAGACGGGGACGGTGCGGATTGCAACGTGCCCGTCCGGCCGGCGTCGAGCACCGCGCGCCGTCCGACGGCCGCTTCGCCGGCGGCGGGAACCGTTTCGCCCCCGTACGCGATTTACTCACATGGATGTATCGGCCGTGCGTACCGAGGTCGAAACCGACCGGCCACCCCCGCGCAAGAAGCGGGCGTGGAAGATCGTGCGCAACGTCGTGCTGGGCGTCCTCGGCACGATCTTCGCGATCTGGCTGGTCCTCTACATCACCAAAGGCCGCTTTCTGCGGGGAACCTTCGAGTCGATCGTCGGCCGCTCGCTGGAGCGCGAGGTCAGCGTCGGTGGCGACTTCCAGCTCTATTTCGCGCCGGTCGACATCAAGTTCGTGGCCGAGCGGATGCGCATCGCCAACCCGGCCTGGGCGACGCGTCCCGACCTGTTCTCCGCCCGGCGGATCGAGACGCGCATCCCGCCCCTGTCGCTCCTCTGGGGCCGGCGGCGGATGCGCTGGCTCGACCTGATCGACGGGCGCCTCGACCTGGAATGGGATGCGGCGCACCGGCGCAACACCTGGACCTTCTCTGAGGGGAAAGGTGAGCCGTTCGAGATGCCGCTGATCGGGCGCGCGACGGTGTCCGGCACCACCTTGCGCTATCTCGATCCCCGCATGCGCATCCTCGTCGATGTCGGCTTCGAGACGATCCGGGCGGGCGCCGGGCGGATCAACGACCGGCTTCGCTTTTCGGGCACCGGCCGCGCGCTCGACTCGGCCTTCACGCTTTCGGGGTCGCTGCTGTCGCCCAATTCCACCGTCGCCAATGGCGAGAACAAGCTTCAGGCCACTGCGCGCTTCGGCCGCGACTGGATCGACGTGGCCGGCACCCTGCCCAGCGCGACGCAGATCGAGGGCGTCCCGCTGCGCGTCTCGGCACGCGGTTGGAACATGGCCGAGCTCCTGAACATCCTGGGCGTCGCCATCCCCGAGTCGCGCGCCTACCGGATGCGCGCGCGGATGGTGAAGCAGGGCAATGATTATCGCTTCACCCGGTTGACGGGCCGCTTCGGCGACAGCGACATCGCCGGGCGTTTCACCGTGCGGCGCGGCGATCCGCGCATCCATATCGACGCCGATCTGACGACGCGCAGCCTCGACATCGTCGATGTCGCCCCCTTCATGGGCTATAATCCCGATCTGATCGCGACCAGGGGCGTGGCGGCCGCGTCCGGCCAGCGCGGGCCCGTGCCCCGGCTCCTCCCCGACGCGCGGCTGCGGGTCGACGCGCTCCGGCGGTTCGACGCGGACGTGCGCTACAAGGTCGCGGCCGTGCGCTCGCGCCGGGTGCCGATCTCGAACATCGATCTGACGCTCGACCTCGACCGCAGCCTGCTGACCTTGTCGCCGCTGACCTTCAGCATGGCGCGCGGCGAGGTCGCGTCGGACATCGTCATTGACGCGCGTCAGGCGCCCGTGCGGACCAAATACGATATCCGCCTGGCACCGACCCCGATCGCGCGGCTGCTGGCGGGCTGGGGCGTCGAGGAGGCCGGGACCTCGGGCACCGTCCGCGCGCGCGCGCAGCTGGTCGGGGTCGGCGACACCGTCCACCGCTCGCTGTCGACCGCGAACGGGCGGATCGCGATCACCATCCCGGCGGGGACGATGTGGACGCGCAACGCCCAGCTGTCGGAACTCGACTTGGGCACCTTCGCCTACAAGATGTTCCAGCGGAAGCTGAAGGAGCCCGTGCGCATCAATTGCGGGCTGATCGGCTTCACCGTGCGGAACGGCGTCGCGGCGGCCGATCCGATCCTGATCGACACGACCAAGAACGTCGTGCTGGGCCGGGGCGGATTCAGCTTCCGCACGGAGGCGATCGATCTCGCGGTGCGCGCCGACGGCAAGAAATTCTCGCTCTTCTCCGGCCAGTCGCCCGTCGGCATCGGCGGTCATTTCGCGGCGCCCAAGCTCGACGTGATCAGCCCGCAACTGGTGGCGCGCGCGGGCGTCGGGCTCGGGCTGGCGCTGGTCGCCTCGCCGGTGGGCGCGGTGCTGGCGTTCGTCGATATCGGCGACGCGAAGTCCGCCGCCTGCGGCCCGGTGCTGGGCGGCGCGACGGCGGCGGCGCAACGCACCAGGGGCGGCGACAAGCGCGACGATGTCGGACGCGGCACCACGAGCAAGGAAGAGAACGGCAAGCGCAAGAAGTTCCTGGGGATTTTTTGAGCGCGGACCGGAGTTGTCGGTTCACGCGAAAACGCCAAGACGTAAAGAAAAAGGAATTCGCGCGGACACGCGGAGGCGCGGAGAAGGACAGCCCGCCGCGCGAGCGGCCTTCATAGCCGGGCAAGTCCGCCAATACCTGCCGCCGGCGCGGCGCTCTTGAAATCGGCGGCCGACACACACCCTCTCCGCGCCTCCGCGCGAATCAACTCCTTCGCGTCTTCGCGTCTTCGCGAGAACTGAAACCGCTAAGCCGACCGCATCGCTTCCAGAACGTCATCCACCCGCGCGGGATCGCCGATCGCCAGCACGTCGCCTCCCGACTCGGCCGTCAGCGGGTCGCCGTTCCAGTCGCACATCCGTCCCCCGGCTCCCTCGACCACCGGCACCAGGGCGGCGAAATCGTGGAGCTTCAGCCCCGCCTCGCACACCAGGTCCAGATGCCCGCTCGCCAGCAGCCCGTAATTATAGCAGTCGCCGCCATAGACCGGCCCCTGCCCCGTGCTGGCGCCATAGACCGACGCGACCAGCGCCATATACGGGGCGACCTCCGCCGCGCCGAACAAGTGCGGGCTGGTGGTGGCGAGCGCCGCGCCCGCCAGCTCGGGCAGCGCGCGGGTGCGGACGGGGGCGCCGTTGAAGGTCGTGGGCCGCCCCGCGACGCCCAGCCAGCGCTCGCGCGCGATCGGCTGGTCGATCACCCCCAGCACCGGCCAGCCCTCGACCACCAAAGCGATCAGCGTCCCGAAGATCGGCCGTCCCACGGTGAAGCTGCGCGTGCCGTCGATCGGGTCCAGCACCCAGCAACGCCCCGTGACGCCGGGCTTCTCGCCATATTCCTCGCCCACCACCCCGTCGCCGGGCGCCTCCGCGTCCAGCAGGCGCCGCATCGCCGCCTCTGCCGCGCGGTCGGCGAGCGTCACCGGGGAGCCGTCCTCCTTCAGCTCGGCGCCGTGCGCGCTACGGAAATAGGGTCGGATCGCCGCGCCCGCCGCATCGGCGAGGCGTCCGGCGAGGTCGAGATCGGCCTGGGTCACGCGCATCGCGCCCGCCTAGTCGCCGCCCGGGGCCGCTGGCAATGCCGGGCCGCTGGCAATGCCGGGCGCGGGCGGGTAGCATGCGCGACCACTTCGGGAGTAACGTCATGCGCCGCCTCGCCCTCACGCTCGCCCTGTTCGGCGCTCCCGCTTTCGCGGCGCTCGCGCCCGGAGCCAAGGCGCCCGATTTCACCACGCGCGGCGCGATCGCGGGCAAGATCTTCAACGTGACGCTGTCGGAACAGCTCAAGCGCGGCCCCGTGGTGCTGTATTTCTTCCCCGCCGCCTTCACCAGCGGCTGCAACGCCGAGGCGCGCGCCTTCGCCGACAAGGTGGGCGAGTTCCGCGCGGCTGGCGCGACCGTGATCGGCATGTCCGCCGATCCGGTTGAACAGCTCCGGAAATTCTCCGCCACCGAATGCGCGGGCAAGTTCGCCGTGGCCAGCGCGGGGCCGGGCGTCATCCGGGGCTTCGACGTGGCCTTTCCCCGCCAGATCCAGGGGCGCAGCGTTTCCAGCCGGACCAGCTACGTCATCGCGCGGGACGGGCGCGTGGCGTTCGTCCATAGCGACATGAACCCCGCCGAACATGTCTCGACGACCTTGGCCGCGGTGAAGAAGCTGCCCCGCGCCCGGTGACATATTCCTAACTTCTGCGCCCTAGAGGTAGACGCCGGGCCGACGGATTCGGATGGGATTGGACGATGCGGGGCGCGCTGGCGCGGGACGGGCGGACGAATGGCGCGGGGGACGATCTGTTCGCCCGCGTCGGCGCGTTCCTGCTCGAACACCGGCTGAGCCCCGAGCCGGCCCATTATCACTTCGCCTATGACGTGCTCAGCAATCCGTCGGGCGCGCTTGCCGAGGCGGTGGCCCGGATCACCGACGACGGCGTCCGGATCAGCCGCGCCGACATCGAGAAGCTCGGCGGCACCGTGGTCGCCGCCTCGCCCGACAAGGCCGCCGCGCCGACCAATCATCTTGTCGACGAGACCCGGTTGCGGGTCGAGGATCTCGCGCGGGTCGCGCGCGCGATGCACGAGGAGACGCGGGACTTCGGCCGCGACCTCGCCGAACATGCGGCATCGATGGGTGCGGTCGGCGCGGCGGGCGGCATGGCCGAACTCGCCCGGATCACCGGCGCCGTCCTGTCGCGCGTCCATGCGGCCGAGCAGCGCCTCGAACAGGCGACACGCGAAAGCGAGGATCTGCGCGCCAAGCTGGAAGAGGCGCAGGCCAGCGCCCGGATCGACGTGCTCACCGGACTGCCCAACCGCCGCGCCTTCGCGGAAGCCTTCGCCGCGTTGCGCGGAGGCGCCTGCCTGGCCTTGTGCGACATCGACCGGTTCAAGCGCATCAACGACGGCTGCGGACACGGCGTCGGCGACCGGGTGCTGAGCGCGATCGCCGACACGCTGCGCGTCGCCTGCGAGGGCCATCTGGTCGCACGCCACGGCGGCGAGGAGTTCGCGGTGCTGCTGACGGGCATCGCCCTCCAGCGCGCGCAGGCCGTCCTCGACCGCGCACGCGAGAGCGTCGCGG
Organism: Sphingomonas sp.; assembly: GCF_036388435.1. GTDB lineage: Bacteria > Pseudomonadota > Alphaproteobacteria > Sphingomonadales > Sphingomonadaceae > Sphingomonas. The sequence goes on along the minus strand of NZ_DASVRV010000052.1, from coordinate 56,454 downwards.
CCAAGCGCTTCCGCTCGCGCGAAACCGACATGCTGATCGGGCGCGTCACGGTTTCGGTGGGGCTGACGGCCGTGCAGCCCGGCGAAAATCTCGAAGACGCGTTCGCGCGCGCCGACCGGTTTCTCTACACCGCCAAGTCGACCGGCCGCGATCGGCTCTGCGCGGGCTGATCCCGCCAGAAATTGGCGTCCGCAACGGTCGCTTCTGGCGCGAAATCCCAACTCGAAAACGACCCTGCCGCTAACCGCTTGATCGCGGCCGAAACTCGGAATTGGCACGGAGGATGCAATGCTTCCGGTATCGGCGGCGCGAGAGGTTCGCGCCGCGGGATACCAGGAAAGGACCCAGTCAATGACCATCGATTTCCAGTCCGCTCGGCGCGTCGTCGTCTCCTTCGTCGCCGCTCTCGCCTTCGCCGCGGTCGCGGTCGGCACCGCCGTTCCCATCCTCCCGGTCGCCTGATCGGCGACGCTCGCAAGGAAACCTAGACATGATCCGTCAGTTCGCCTTCGCCGTCGCGGGCTTCGCCTGCACCGCCGTCCTCATCGCGATGAGCGCCCCCCCGATCGTCTGAAGCGCGGTCAGGCCCGCGCGGTGGCGCCGACCGGCCCGATCGGGGCCGGCTCCTCGCGCGAATAGGTGCCGACCAGCAGCCCCGCCGCGAGCACATGCCCGCGCATCGCCTCCACCAGCGCCGCCCGACCCGGATTCCCCCCCGGATCGGGCGCGTGCGCGCCCAGCGCGAAGAGCTGAAAGGCGTAGCGGTGCTCGCCGTGCCCGGTCGGCGGATCGGGCGGCAGCCAGCCCTCGCGGAAATAGCTGTTGCGCCCGACGTCGCGCCCCGCGAAGCCGTCGCCGTCCGCGACGATCGCGCCCTCCTCCAGCCGCCCCGCATCCGCCGCCAGCCCCCAGATCACCGCATGGACCAGCGGTTGGGGCGCGGGCGCGTCGGCATCCTCGACCAGCAGCGCCAGCCGCGCCGTGCCCGCGGGCGGCGCGGTCCAGACGAGCGGGGGCGAGCGTCCCGCGCCATCCGCGGTGAAACGCGCCGGCAACCGCCCGCCATGCCCGAAGGCGGGACTCATCAGCTCCAGCTCGGGCAATCCCGCGCCCAATTCGACCACGGCGAGCTTCTCCACCCCGGCGCGCAGCGGCGACAGGGTGCGGCCCAGCCAGGCGGGAACATGTTCGAGCATCGCGGACTCCTTCCCGCCCCGAACGAGCGAGCGGTCGCTTCGGTCGCATGGGCTCGCAATGACCGCCAGGCACGCTTATCTTCGCCGCCATGCAGTTCTTCAGTCGCCTGTCGCCCGTCCGCGCCTATCAGGACCTGCGTCGCTTCTTCGGCGCGCGCCAACCCTATGAGCTCGGCTTCCTGCTGCTGGCGATGATCGTCACCACCTTCTTCGTCTATGCCTTCGCGCGCGAGGGTGGCGGCACGGAGGAATATCGCCCCGACATCATCTATGTGGAGCAATACCGCCTCGACCGCACCGACGCCGAGATCGTCGCGCAGCAGAAGATCGACGGCGCCGCCAAGGCGAAATTGCTGGCCGAGCGGCGCCGGCTGGAGCTCGAGCGCCAGGCATCGTTCAAGCGGCTCGACGACAAGCTGAAGAGCGTCGGCCTCTGACGCCGAACGACGCGCGCTGGATGGGCGCGGCGATCGCGCTCGGTGAGCGCGGCCGGGGCCGGACCGCGCCCAATCCGCCCGTCGGCTGCGTGATCGTCGCGGGCGGGCGCGTGGTCGGGCGCGGCTGGACGCAACCGGGCGGGCGCCCCCATGCCGAGGCGATGGCGCTGGGTCTGGCCGGCACCGAATCGCGCGGCGCGACTTGCTACACGACGCTCGAACCCTGCGCGCACCGATCGACACGCGGCCCCGCCTGCGCCGACGGGCTGATCGCGGCCGGGGTCGCGCGCGTCGTCGCCGCGCTGGGCGACCCCGATCCGCGCACGAACGGCGAGGGGTTCGCCCGGCTCCGTGCGGCGGGAATCGCGGTGGAGGTCGGTCCCGGCGCCGACGCCGCGCGGCGATCGATGGCGGGCTTCCTCACTTGTCGGACCCGTGGCCGGCCGCATGTCACGCTCAAGCTCGCCACCTCGCTCGACGGCCGCATCGCGCTTTCCTCGGGCGAAAGCCGCTGGATCACCGGTCCCGAGGCCCGCGCCCATGCCCATCTCGAACGCGCGCGTCACGAGGCGATCCTGGTCGGGCGCGGCACCTGGAACGCCGACGCCCCCCGACTCGACGTGCGGCTTCCGGGGCTGGAGGCGCGCGGCCCGAGGCGGGTCGTGCTGAGCAGCGCGCCGCCGGGCGTCGAGAACGACCCGCCGCTGTGGATCTCCTCCCCCCATGCCGTCGCCGACCTCGCGAACGTCGATCACCTCCTGGTCGAGGGCGGCGCGGGCGCGGCGGCGGCGTTCCTGGCCGCCGATCTCGTCGACCGCCTCCTCCTCTACCGCGCACCGATCATCTTGGGCGCCGGGCTCCCCGCGATCGGCGATATCGGCCTGACCGAGCTGGCGGGCGCGCATGGCCGCTGGCGGCTCCACGACGCGCGCGCGCTTGGCAGCGACCGGCTCGAGGTCTACGAGCGGCGCTAATGTTCACCGGCATCATCACCGACATCGGCACCGTGGCGCGCGTCGAGGCGCGCGGCGACCTGCGCGTCGTGATCGCCACCGCCTATGACACCGACGGCGTCGACCTGGGCGCCTCCATCGCCTGCTCCGGCGTCTGCCTGACCGTCGTCGATAAGGCGGCGAGTGGGTCTCCGGGCTGGTTCGCCGTCGACGTGTCGGGCGAGACGCTCGCCCGCACCCCGGCGGATCAGTGGACCCAGGGTCGCCGCCTCAACCTCGAACGCGCGATGCGGCTCGGCGACGAGCTGGGCGGCCATATCGTCACCGGCCATGTCGACGGCGTCGCCGAAGTGGTCGACATGACGCCCGACGGCGACTCCAGGCGCCTCGTCTTCGCGGTCTCCGAGGAGGTCGCCCCCTTTCTGGCGCCCAAGGGATCGGTGACGGTCGACGGCGTGTCGCTGACGGTCAACACCGTCGAGGATCAGCCCGAAGCCACGCGCTTCTCGGTCAACGTCATCCCGCACACCCAGGGGGCGACGACCCTGGGCGATCTGCGCCCCGGGCACCGCGTCAACATCGAGATCGACGTGCTCGCCCGCTATCTCCGCCGCATGGAGCATCACCGTGGCCGCTAACTTTCCCCGCGCCGAGCTGTCCCGCCTGCGCCACGCCTTCCTGTCCTCGCCCGAGGAGATCATCGACGAGGCCAAGAACGGCCGCATGTTCATCCTGGTCGACGACGAGGACCGGGAGAATGAGGGCGACCTCGTCATCCCCGCGCAGATGGCGACGCCGGAGAAGATCAACTTCATGGCCCGGCACGGCCGCGGGCTGATCTGCCTGGCGCTCACCAAGCGCCGCGTCGAGGAACTCGGGCTCGACCTGATGAGCCGCCACAACGGCACCCGCCACGAGACCGCCTTCACCGTCTCGATCGAGGCGCGCGACGGGGTGACGACGGGCATCTCGGCCGCCGACCGCGCGCGCACCGTCGCGGTGGCGATCGACTCGTCCAAGAGCCGTGACGAGATCGTCACCCCCGGCCATATCTTCCCCCTCGTCGCGCGCGACGGCGGCGTGCTGGTGCGCACCGGCCATACCGAGGCGGCGGTCGACGTGTCGCGCCTCGCCGGGCTCAACCCCTCGGGCGTGATCTGCGAGATCATGAACGAGGACGGCACGATGAGCCGCATGGACGACCTCGTCGCCTTCGCGCAGCTCCACAACCTCAAGATCGGCACCATCCGCGACCTGATCGCCTATCGCCGCCGCTACGACCATTTCGTCGAGCGCCGCGCCGAGGCGCGCTTCACCAGCCGCTGGGGCGGCGAATGGACCGCCATCACCTTCTGGAACAAGGCGGCGGGGACCGAGCAGATGGCGCTGGTCAAGGGCCGCGTCGATCCCAGCCGCCCGACATTGGTGCGGATGCACGCGCTCAACCCCTTCGCCGACCTGTTCGGCGAGGCCGACGAGCGCGCCGGGCTGCTCGCCCGCTCGATGGAACTGATCGCGCAGGAGGGCGCCGGCGTCATCGTCGTCATCAACAAGCCCCGCCAGGACGCCTTCACCGCCGCCGTCCGCATCAAGGCGGGCGAACGCGCCGCCGACATGGAGGAATTGCGCGATTACGGCGTCGGCGCGATGATCCTGACCGAACTCGGCGTGGAGGAGATGATCCTCCTCACCAACACCCACCACACATTGGTCGGGCTCGACGGCTACGGCCTGTCAATCGTCGGCGAGCGCCCGGTCGTTCACGCGGACTAGGGCGACCAGTCCTCCCCTGCACCCCACCCCCGTTCGTCCTGAGTAGCCGGTGAGCCTGTCGAACCGGCGTATCGAAGGACCGCCGGGCGGAACCCGCCACTTAGGGCGAACGAAAGAGAAATCATGGCCACCATCCTGATCGTCGAGGCGCGCTTCTACGACCACCTCAACGACCTGCTCCTCCACGGCGCCCGCGCGGCGATCGAAGCGGCGGGGCATGAGCATGAGACGGTGACGGTGCCCGGCGCGCTCGAAGTCCCCGGCGTCATCGCCCTCGCCGCCGAACGGTACGACGCCTTCGTCGCGCTCGGCGTCGTCATCCGCGGCGAGACCTATCATTTCGAGATCGTCGCGGGCGAGTCCGCGCGCGGGATCATGGCCCTGACCATGGACGGCCTCGCCATCGGCAACGGCATCCTGACGGTCGAGAACGAAGCCCAGGCCCTGGCCCGCGCCCGCCCCACCGAAGGCGACAAGGGCGGCGGCGCGGCCCAGGCGGCGCTCGCGATGCTGGCACTCCGGGAACGCTTCGGTTGACGCGAAACCGCGCGCGAGTGATCTCCCTGACCTGCTGGACGCTCCCGCTCGATCGGGCACCGCTCGAAACCCGCCATTCCGACCGGGGTTTTTGACACCCTCGGGTGCTCGGAAAAGCATGGATCGGCTCGCCGCGTCAGAACCGACCGGTTGTGACACTCTGGCCTAAATTAAAGTCGGGTGTTAACAGGATACATGGTCGCTTGGGCTGCTCGGTACTTCGCATCGACTGTGATCGGGTCACTAGCTCTGGGGGCGTGCGCTACTCAATCGGGCGGTGGCGGCGCAACGTCATCTGCGGGAACCGCGATCTACTCCCCGCCCGTGCGCGCAGGAAGTAAAGGCAGCGTCATTTTCTTGCCCGGCACGGGCCGCATTCCAAGCACAAACGCTCGCGAAGAAGTTGCCGTTGTCGGAGCGCTCCACCGCTTCCTAGATCCCAAAGGCGAACTTGGTTGCCTTAACCCGGCGCTTGATGAGGGCAACGTTGATGCAAGCCTCCGGAAGGCTGCCGTCGACGAACTACGTCAAGAGGGCAAGAATCGGCCCACCGCTGCCGACGTCCGCGAGTGGATCATCGCCGATCAGCGTGGATCATGGGGGTCCGTGGATGAAGGCAACGTGACGCTTCCATCATCTGTCGAACTGACAGTTGCAGAAGCCTACGCTGATGCAGCGATGGCTGCGCCGCGCAAGCGCCGTGCCGTATTTCTGACTGGAGGCGATTTGCCGGATATTGCACTGAAATCAGATTGTGGAGCCCGTCTCTCACGTCCGACTATATATCAAGGCTGGGCCTTCGTTTCTCGTTCGTCGGCAACTGCGGGCCACCTTTATGCGCTTCGCCGGGATGCAGATGGATGGAGCGTCATAGGGCATCGCTTTACCTACATCATCTGATGCTCGCTGAAAGAACGCGTGACGGGCCGGTGTCACAACCGAACGGTTGTGACACGATCAGGAGGACTGCGTCAGACGAATGTGCGCCAAATGCGCGGCGTCGCCTACCCACCAAAGGCAGGCACCCGTGCCACAGGCTCGCCCGGGCCGGACATAGGCCCGCCCGGGCGCTCCATCCCGGCGAACCGGCCGCTACGCCGCCTGCGCCAGCGCCGGATAGTCCACATACCCCTCCGGCCCCTGGCTGTACCAGGTCTTCATGTCGTCCGGGGCGATCGGGGCGCCCGCGCGGAAGCGGTCGACCAGGTCGGGGTTGGCGATGTAGGGACGCCCGAACGCGATCGCGTCGGCCACCCCGCTATCGAGCGCCGCCTGCGCGCTCGCCGCGCCGTAATCGGAATTGAGCACCAGCGGGCCCGTGAACGCCTCGCGGATCAGCGGCGACAGGCGCGGCACGTCGGTGCTGCCGAAACTGCCCTCGGGGCCCGGCTCGCGCAGCTCCAGGAACGCGATGCCGATCTCGCCCAGCGCGCGCACGGCGGGGATGAACACCGCCGGCGGATCGCTGTCGTCGACGCCCTGGCTGTCGCCGTTGGGGGATAGCCGGACCGCCGTCCGGTCCGCCCCCGCGATCGACGCGACGCGCTCCGTCACCTCGCGCAGCAGGCGGATGCGGTTCTCGGGGGCGCCGCCATAGGCGTCGGTGCGGTGGTTGGCGCCGTCGCGCAGGAACTGGTCGATCAGATAGCCGTTCGCGGCGTGGATCTGCACCCCGTCGAACCCCGCCGCCAGCGCGTTGCGCGTCGCCAGCGCGTAATCGTCGAGCAGCCGCGGCATCTCGTCCAGCGCCAGCGGCCGCGCGACCTCGAAGGGCTGCTTGCCCTCATAGGTGTGCGCCATGCCGTCCGTCGCGGTCGCGGAGGACGACACCGGCTGCCCGCCGATCACGCTGGAATGGACCTGGCGACCCATATGCCAGAGCTGCGCGACGATGCGCCCGCCCGCCGCATGGACGGCGTCGGTGACGGGCCGCCAGCCCTCCGCCTGTGCGTCGGTCCACAGCCCGGGCGCATAGGGCCAGCCCAGCCCCTCGCGGCTGATGCCCGTCGCTTCGGAGATGATCAGCCCCGCGCCTGCGCGCTGGCGGTAATAATCGACCATCATCGGCGTCGGCACCGCCTCCCTGGTGGCGCGACCGCGCGTCAGCGGGGCCATGAGGATGCGGTTGGGCGCATGAACGGCGCCGAGCTGGACCGGATCGAAAAGGCTGGGCATGGAAACTCCTATGGGGCCTGCGGCTATAGGGCCTGGGTCGGGGCGAGATAGGCGGCTATGGCGCGATATGCACCCGGCCGACGCCCCAATCTCTGCTTTACCCGCGACAAGCAGCCGCGCCTTCGCCGCGCTGGTCGTCGCCAACGTCGCGCTCGCCTTCGGGCCCTGGTTCGTGCGGCTGGCGGATACGGGGCCGGTCGCGTCGGGTTTCTGGCGGATCGCACTCGCCGCGCCGCTCTTGGTCGCGCTCGCCTGGGGAAGCGGCGGGCGACCCGTGCGGCTGTCCCCGCGCCTGTGGTGGATACTCGCGGCCGGCGGGGTCTGCTTCGCGGCCGACCTGGCGAGCTGGCATCTGGGCATCCTGCGCACTACCCTCGCCAACGCGACGCTGTTCGGCAATTCGGCGACGCTGATCTTTCCCGTCTACGGCTTTCTCGTCGCGCGCGCCTGGCCGACGCGGACGCAAGGGGTCGCGCTCGCACTCGCCGCGGCCGGGGCGCTGCTGCTGATGGGGCGCAGCTACCAGCTCGATCCGCGCAACCTGGTGGGCGACCTGCTCTGCCTGCTCGCCGGGCTGCTCTACACGGTGTATTTCATCTGCATGGCCCGCGCCCGCGACACCATGGCGCCGCTTCCCGCGCTGGCGTTGTCAACGCTCGCCAGCGTGGTGCCGCTGCTCCTGTTCGCCTGGGGCTTGGGCGAGCGCGTCCGGCCGGGCGACTGGGCGCCGCTGATCGGGCTGGCGCTGGCGAGCCAGGTGCTCGGCCAGGGGCTGATGATCTATGCGCTGGGCAAATTGTCGCCGCTGGTGGTGGGCATCGCGCTGCTGATCCAGCCGGTGGTGGCGGGCGCGGTCGGGTGGATCGTCTACGGCGAGACGCTCGGCGCTCCCGATCTCGTCGGCATCGCGCTGGTCGCCGCCGCCCTGGTGCTCGTCCGGCGCGGGCCGGTTGCAGGCGACGCGGCGGACGCCGATATCCGCCCGGTAAAGGAACCGGCATGACCGATCTGTCCGACGCTACCCTCGACGAACTGCGCATCGCCTTAGCCCCGCGCATCGCCGCCAATGCCGGTTTCGACGGCTGGAGCGACGACGCGCTCGGGGCAGCCGCCGACGCGGCCGGGATCGACCATGACGTCGCCCGGCTCGCCTATCCCGGCGGCGCGGTCGACATGATCGACGCCTGGTTCCTGTCGGTCGACCGCGCGATGGCGCACGCCGTGTCCGCCGAGACGCTCGCCGCCGCCAAGGTCCGCGACCGCATCGCGCTGCTGGTCGAGGCGCGGCTCGACGCGGTCGCCCCCGAGCGCGAGGCGCTGCGCCGCGCGCTGGCCGTGCTCGCCACGCCCGGCAATCTCGCGCGCGCCGCCCGGCTCGGCTGGCGCACCGTCGACCTGATCTGGCGCCGCGCGGGCGACACCGCGACCGACCTGAACCATTACAGCAAGCGCGCCATCCTGCTCGGCGTCTATGGCGCCACCGTGACGGTGTTCCTCGACGACGGGAGCGAGGGTTTCGCCGACAGCCGCGCCTTTCTCCAGCGCCGGATCGACGGCATCCTGCGCTTCGAGACGTTCAAGGCGGGCATGACCAAACGCGCGCGCTACCGCCCCAGCCTGTCGCGCTTCGTCGGCCGGCTGCGCTATCCGGAGCGCTGATGCTCGCGCGAAATGTTGAGAATGGTTCGCAAAGGACTTTCTCTACGCGCGCCGAGATGCTACCGCTTCGCAATGGATATGTCCCGACCGGTCGCGCCTGCGCTCAGCCTCGAATCGCTTCCGCGTTTCCAGCGCGCGACGGTGTCGGCGATCGAATGGGACAGGCTCGGCGTGCCCGAGGCGCGGCGGCTGCGCGAGCTCGGCTTCGACGAGGGCGTGGGGGTCGAGGTGCTGCACCGCGCCGGCGCCCGCGGCGGGCCAATCGCCTGCCGGATCGGCCGCATGACCGTCGCCATCCGCCGCGCGGTCGCCGCGACGATCCACGTCGCGCCCGTCGCGGCCTGATCCTCCACCCACGCTCCAGGGCATGACGCCCGCCCCGCTTATCGCGCTCGTCGGCAATCCCAATGCCGGCAAGACCGCCCTGTTCAACGCGCTCACCGGCGCGCGGCAGAAGGTCGGCAATTATCCCGGCGTCACCGTGGAGCGTAAGTCCGGGCGCCTGGTGCTCCCCGACGGACGCCCCGCCGAACTGGTCGACCTGCCCGGCGCCTACAGCCTCGACCCCGTCTCGCTCGACGAGGCGGTGACGCGCGACATGGTGATGGGGCGGCTGGCGGGCGAGCGTCGGCCCGACGCGCTGGTCGTGGTGCTCGACGCCGCCAATCTCGACAATCATCTCCGCTTCGCGCTCCAGATCATCGCGCTGGGGCTGCCCGTCGTCGTCGCGCTCAACATGGTGGACCTGGCCGAGCGCGACGGGCTGGTACTCGACCCGGAGGCGCTGGCGCGCGAGCTGGGCGTCCCCGTGCTGCCCACCGTCGCCGTGCGCAAGCGTGGGCTGCCCGACCTGCTCGAAGCCGTCGCCCGCGCCGCCGCCGCCAAGCCCCGCCCCGCCGCCGATCCCGAACCGCTCGGCCTGCTCCAGAAACGCGCCCGCGCGCTGGCGGCGGCGGCGGTGGTCAGCGAGACGCCCGCCAGGCGCTGGGCGCACCGGATCGACGGCGTCGCGCTCCATCCGGTCGCGGGCCCGGCGCTGCTCGTCGCCTTGCTGTTCGTGATGTTCCAGGCGGTGTTCAGCTGGTCGGAGGCCCCGATCGGCTGGATCGAATCGGGCATCGCCGCGCTTTCGGCCCAAGTCGAATCGGCCTTGCCCGACGGCGCGCTGCGCGGCCTGCTCACCGACGGCGTGCTGGCGGGGGTGGGCGCGGTGGTGGTGTTCCTGCCCCAGATCCTGATCCTGTTCGCCTTCATCCTCGTGCTCGAAGCGTCGGGATATATGGTCCGCGCCGCCTTCCTGATGGACCGGGTCATGGCGCGCGCGGGGCTGTCGGGGCGGGCCTTCATCCCCCTCTTGTCGAGCTTCGCCTGCGCGGTGCCGGGCATCATGGCGACGCGCACCATCGACGACGAGCAGGACCGGCTGACCACCATCCTGGTCGCGCCGCTGATGACCTGTTCGGCCCGGCTGCCCGTCTACACCGTCATCATCGGCGCCTTCATCCCCGACCGCCGGCTCGCCCCGTTCGTGGGGCTGCAGGGGCTGGTGCTGCTCGGCCTGTACCTGTTCGGCATCCTGGGGGCGTTCGTCGCGGCGCTGCTGCTGCGGCGCACCGTCACCAAGGGCGCGTCGTCGGGCTTCATGCTGGAAATGCCCAAATATCAATGGCCGCGCCCGCGCGACCTGCTGATCGGGCTATGGACCCGCGCCGCCATCTTCCTGAAGCGCGCGGGCACGATCATCGCGGTGACCACGATCGTGCTCTGGGCGCTGCTCAGCTTCCCCAAGCCGCCCGCGGGCAGCGCCGTGTCGCCGGTCGACTATTCGGTCGCCGGGCGGATCGCGAACGGCGTCGAGCTGGTGGTCGCCCCCATCGGCTTCAACCGCGACATCGCGCTGGCGCTCATCCCCGCCATGGCCGCGCGCGAGGTGGCGGTCGCGGCGATTGGCACCGTCTACGCGGTCGACGATCCCGAGGGCGAGCGTGGGCAGACGACGATCCGCGACAATCTGCGCACCCGCTGGAGCCTGCCGACCGCGCTGGCGTTCCTGATGTGGTTCGTCTTCGCCCCCCAATGCATCTCCACGATCGCGGTCGCCCGGCGGGAGACGAACGGCTGGCGCTGGCCGCTGTTCATGGTTGGCTATCTGTTCGCAACGGCCTACGTCATGGCGGGCATAACCTATTGGGCCGCCGTCGGGCTGGGCCTGTAACGGAGTATATATGGCGGGCAGCGTCAACAAGGTCATCCTGGTCGGCAATCTGGGCAAGGACCCCGAGTCCAAGGCGTTCCAGAATGGCGGCAAGGTCGTCAATCTGCGCATCGCGACCTCCGAGTCCTGGAAGGACCGCCAGTCGGGCGAGCGCAAGGAGAAGACCGAATGGCACCAGGTCGCCATCTTCGACGAGCGCATCGGCGAGACGGCGGAGAAGTTCCTGCGCAAAGGATCGAAGGTCTATATCGAGGGCCAGATCCAGACGCGTAAATGGCAGGACCAGAACGGCGCCGACCGCTACACCACCGAAGTCGTGGTGCCGCGCTTCGGTGGCGTCATGACGATGCTGGACGGTCCCGGCGGCGGGCAGGGCGGCGGCGGGGGCGGCGGGCGTGACTTCGGCGGCGGCGGCGATGAGTTCGGCGGCGGCTCGGGCGGTGGTTATGGTGGCGGCAACCGTGGCGGCGGCGCCGCCGCCAAGGGCGGTGGGTTCGGCCAGAGCGGTGGGTTCGCCGACGATCTCGACGACGACGTGCCGTTCTAAGGCGGCATATCGCCTTGCATCCATCCGAGCCCAGCGACGCCGCCGACCGCGCCCGCATCGTCGCGCCCTATGACGTGGCGGGCGCGACCGCGCGCCGCGACATGGCGGACCTGGCCGATTTCGCCGCCGAGCTGCTCGGGGCGCCGCTCGCCACGGTGACGGTGATGGACGAGGATCATCAGCATTTCCTGTCCGCGCACGGCGTCGACCTGCCGGGCAGCCCGCGCGCCGTCAGCTTCTGCACCCATTTCATGGGCGAGCGCGATGTGACGGTCGTGCCCGACGCCGCCGCCGATCCGCGCTTCGCCGACAATCCCTATGTCACGGGCGATTTCGCGCTGCGCTTCTATGCCGGGGCGCCGCTCGTCACGCCCGGGGGCGAGACGCTGGGCAGCCTGTGCGTCTACGACACCGCCCCGCGCGCGGGGCTGACCGATGTTCAGCGCCATGGGCTCGCCATCCTCGCCAAGGCCGCCATGGCCCGGCTCGACGATCGCCGCGTCGAGCGCGAGCGCGAGGAGGCGCGCGCGGGCGCGCAGGCGCGGCTCGCCGAATCGGAACTCCGCTTCCGCACCCTGGCCGACGCCATGCCGCAGATGGTGTGGTCGGCGGGCCCCGACGGGCTGGTCGATTACTGGAACGCGCGCTGGTATCAGTTCACCGGCGTGCCCGAAGGCTCCACCGACGGCGAGGCCTGGGACGAGGTGTTCCACATCGACGACCGCGAGCGCGGCTGGACGCGCTGGCGACAGTCGCTCGACACCGGCGAGCCCTACAATATCGAATATCGGCTGCGCCGCCATGACGGCCAATATCGCTGGGTCCTCGGCCGTGCCTTGCCGGTCCGCGACGAAGCCGGCGCGATCACGCGCTGGTTCGGCACCTGTACCGACATCCACGAACAGAAACTGGCGCTGGAGGAGCGCGAGATGGTCAGCCAGGAGCTCAGCCACCGCATCAAGAACATCTTCGCGGTGATTTCCGGCCTGATCACGCTCGCCGCCAAGAGCCGCCCCGGCCTCGCCGATGCGGCGGTGGACCTGCGCCAGCGGATCACCGCGCTGGGTCGCGCGCATGATTTCGTCCGGCCCCACAGCGCCCAGTCGCGCCGCGACACCCCGCCCGACTCGCTGCACGGCCTGCTCGCCGAGCTGTTCGCGCCCTATAGCCGTGTCCGCATCGAGGGCGACGACGTGCCGATCGACGACCGCTCGGCCACCCCCTTCGCGCTGCTGTTCCACGAGCTGGCGACCAACGCGACCAAATATGGCGCGCTGTCGGCCGCCGAAGGCGAGGTGTCGGTCGCCATCACCCGCGGCGAGACCGACGCGGCGATCCGCTGGACCGAACGCGGAGGGCCGCCCGTCACCGCGCCGAGCGGCGCCACCGGCTTCGGCACGCAGTTGGTGGAACTGAGCGCGGTCCGGCAACTCGGCGGCGAAATCCGGCGCGACTGGCGATCCGACGGGCTGGTCGTCTCGCTCAACGTCCCGCTGGCGGCGTTCAGCCGCCGCTAGCGTCGGCGTTCAGCTCGTCGCGGCGACGCGGCCGATCTGCTGGAGATCGTCGTTCGCGGCGGCGTGATGCTCGCTTCCCGCCAGCTGGGCGGCCGCCAGGATCGCGGCCTCGCTGAACGGCTTGCGGACATAGCCAAGCGCATGGCCCGCCTCGCCGATCTGGCCGGGATTGGCGGTGACGAACACCACTTTCACCCCGTGATCGCGCGCGATCCGCCGGGCGATATCGGGGCCGGTGCAACCGTCGCGCAGATTCACGTCGACCAGCGCGAAGTCGCAATCGGGCGCCGCGGCCAGCGCGGCTGCGCTGTCGGGCGCGATCGCGCGCACCGAATAGCCGGCCTCGGTGAGGATACGTTCCAGGTCGAGGGCGACGAAAATCTCGTCCTCGACGATCAAGGCGGTCTTGCCCATGGGCTTTTCAAATCCAGGTTAAGTTCGAAGGCAACGCCGGACCGCGGGGCCGGTTCCCCGATAATTAATTACAATCGCAGCAGGAACACCGCATGCTCGGCCAGCAGATTGGCGGTCGCGGCTCCCGTCCGCCCCGCGCCGGCCAGGAACCAGGCCCCCTCCACCACGATCCCGCGCTCGCGTACGAAGGCGCGGAAATCGTCCACGGTCAGGTGGTGGATATTGGGCGTGTCGTACCAGCCCTCGGGCAACAGCCGCGTCACCGGCATCCGCCCGCCCCAGAGCAGTGAGACGCGCACCCGCCAATGCGCGAAATTGGGAAAGCTGACAAAGGCCCGCCGCCCGATGCGGAGCAGGTGGCCCAGCACCTGGTCGGGCGCGCGCGTCGTCTGGAGCGTCTGGCTGAGCACCGCATAGTCGAAGCTGCGGTCGGGATAATCGGCCAGGTCGCGGTCGGCATCGCCCTGCACCACCGACAGCCCGCGCGCGACGGCCGCGGCGACATTGGCGCCGTCGATCTCCAGCCCGCGCGCATCGGCACCCTTGTTCCTGAGCGCCGCCATCAGCCCGCCGTCGCCGCACCCGATGTCGAGCACCCGCGATCCGGGCGCGACATGCTCCGCGATGATCCCCAGATCGGGCCGCAAGATCACGCGCCCGCCCTCAGGAAGCCGTCGACCACGCGGGTCAGCTCGGGCGAATCGAGCAGGAACGCGTCATGGCCGAACGGGCTCGACAACTCGACGAAGCTGGCGGCCGCCCCCGCCGCGTTGAGCGCGTGGACGACCCGGCGTGACTCGGCGGTCGGATAGAGCCAGTCGGTATCGAAGCTGACCAGACAGAAGCGCGTGGCCGTTCCCCGGAACGCATCGGCCAGCAGCCCGCCATGCTCCTCGGCCAGATCGAAATAATCCATCGCGCGGGTGATGTAGAGGTAGGAATTGGCGTCGAAGCGGTCGACGAAGCTGATCCCCTGATGACGCAGATAGGATTCGACCTGGAAATCGGCGTCGAACCCGAACCCTTTCGTGTCCCGCGCCTGCAGCTTGCGCCCGAACTTCTCCGTCAGCCCCGCCTCCGACAGATAGGTGATGTGTGCCGCCATCCGGGCCACGGCGAGGCCCGCCGCCGGCGCGTCGCCGCCATAATAATCGCCCCCGCGCCAATCGGGATCGGCCATCACCGCCTGGCGCCCGACCTCGTGAAAGGCGATGTTCTGCGCGGTGTGGCGCGCGGTCGACGCGATCACCACCGCCGATCGCACCCGGCGCGGATAGGTCGCGGCCCAGCTCAGCGCCTGCATCCCCCCCATCGACCCGCCGACCACCGCGGCGAGCGTCCCGACCCCCAGATGATCGAGCAGCAAGGCTTGCGCGCGCACCATGTCGCGGATCGTGATGACCGGGAAGCGCATCGCATAGGGCCGCCCGTCGGACCCCATGCTCGCCGGGCCCGACGATCCCATGCAGCTGCCCAGCACGTTGGCGCACACCACGAAATGCCGCGCGGGGTCGATCGGCCGTCCTTCCCCCACCATCCGCGTCCACCAGCCGGGCTTGCCGGTGCGCGGATGGACGCTGGCGACATGCTGGTCCCCCGTCAGCGCATGGCAGATCAGCACCGCGTTCGACCGGTCGGCGTCGAGCGCGCCATAGGTCTCGTACGCGATCTCGACCGGCGCCAGCGTCCCGCCCCCGTCGAGCGAAAGCGGCCCGGCGAGCGTGACGCGGCGATCGAGGCCGAAACGCTGGTCCGATGACATAGTGGCCCCGCCTAAGGTAGATCGGGGCTGTCCTACAAGCGTCCCCCATGCTTGACCCGGCCGATGACGAGACTCGCCCCGTTCCGCCCCCCGTTCCCGCGAACGCCTAGCAATAGTGTCCCCGCTATCGTTTCCGCCTGAACTTCCATTGAACTTCCGCCCGCGCGCGCCGTACGCGCCCCTGGTTTCCGCCCGCCCGAAACCTGCTAAGCGCCCGCCCATGAACGCACCCGTCCCCAAGCCCTGGATCATGGACATCGCGCCCTATGTCCCCGGGCGCTCCACGACCGATGACGGCCGCAAGGTGGTCAAATTGTCCTCCAACGAGAACCCGCTCGGCACCCCCGCCGGGGCCCGCGCCGCCTTCGCGGCGGCGGCGGACAGCCTGGAACGCTATCCCGACGCGTCCGGGTCGATCGTCCGCGAGGCGCTGGCGGCGGTGCACGGCCTCGATCCCGCCCGCATCATCTACGGCAACGGCTCGGACGAGGTGCTGCACCTGGCGGCCGGCGCCTTCGCCGGGCCGGGGGACGAGGTGATCTTCGTCCGCTACGGCTTCGCGGTCTACGAGATCGCGGCCCGGCGGACGGGCGCCACCCCGGTGATCGCCCCCGACCGCGACTATGCCACCGATGTCGACGCGATCCTCGCCTGCGTGACGGAGCGCACGCGGGTCGTCTTCGTCGCCAACCCAAATAATCCCACGGGCACCTATGCCGCGCGGGCGGAGATCGCCCGGCTCCACGCCGCCCTGCCGGCGACCGTGCTCCTCGTCCTCGACCATGCCTATGCCGAATATATCGACGGCGACCATGACGATGGCGGGATGGCGCTCGCCGCCACCGCCGCGAACGTCCTCGTCACGCGCACCTTTTCCAAGATGTACGGGCTCGCCGCCGAACGGATCGGCTGGGGTTACGGCGCGGCGCCGATCGTCGACGCGATGCACCGCATCCGCCTGCCCTTCTCGATGACGATCGCCGGCCAGCACGCCGCCGTCGCCGCGCTCGCCGACCATGGCTGGGTGGAACGCTGCCGCCGCGAGAACGCCGAGCTCCGCCGCTGGTTCTCCGACGAGATCGCGAGCCTGGGTAATGCCGGCCTGCGCGCCATCCCCAGCCAGGCCAATTTCGTGCTGGTTGTGTTCGAAGGCGCGCTCACCGCCGAGGCGGCCTATAAAGGCTTGATGGACGAAGGTTACATCGTCCGCTGGCTTCCCGGCCAGAAGCTGCCCCAGGCGCTGCGCATCACGATCGGCACCGCCGAGGAGACGCGCGGCGTCGCCGCCGCGCTCCGCCGGCTGGTCGGGCGGGCGGGCTGATCTTGCCCCCCTTCGCGCGCGTGGCGGTGATCGGGCTGGGGCTGATCGGCTCCTCCGTCGCGCGCGCCGTCCGCCAGGCGATGCCGACCGTGCGGCTGACCGGCCATGACGCCGACGCCGACGTGCGCACCGCCGCCATCCGGCTCGACCTGTGCGACGACGTCGCGGACACGCCGGGCGCGGCGGTGACCGACGCCGACCTCGTCATCCTGTGCGTGCCGGTCGGCGCGATCGGCGCGGCCGCGGCCGAGATCGCGGCTGACCTCCCCGCCGACGCGGTCGTCACCGATGTCGGCAGCTCCAAGGGCTCGGTCGCGCGCTCGCTGGCGGCGGCGCTGCCCGGCGTCGCGATCGTCCCCGCCCATCCGGTCGCGGGCACGGAGCGGAGTGGGCCGGAGGCGGGCTTCGCGTCGCTGTTCCAGGGGCGCTGGTGCATCCTGACCCCGACCACCGGCTCGCCGCCCGAGGCGGTCGAACGCGTTTCCGCCTTTTGGCGCCGGCTCGGGGCGGAGGTCGAGCTGATGGACCCCGACCATCACGACCGCGTGCTCGCGGTGACGAGCCACCTGCCCCATCTCATCGCCTATACCATCGTCGGCACCGCCAGCGACCTGGAGGAGGTGACCCGGTCGGAGGTGATCAAATATTCGGCCGGCGGCTTTCGCGACTTCACCCGCATCGCCGCCTCCGACCCGACCATGTGGCGCGACGTGTTCCTGTCGAACCGCGAGGCGGTGCTCGACATGCTCCAGCGCTTCTCGGAGGACCTCAGCGCGCTCCAGCGCGCGATCCGCTGGGGCGACGGCGACACGCTCCACGACCTCTTCACCCGCACCCGCGCCGTCCGCCGCTCGATCGTCGAACAGGGCCAGGACGACGCCCGCGAGGATTTCGGCCGGTCACATCCTTGAGGGCGGCTCCAATGCGTTCATGGCGGCATGGACGCGGGTCTCTGCTTCTTCTCGCGGCAGCCCGGCCGGAATCTCCTCGCCGAAACGCAGCGTGATGACGCCCGGCCGCTTGGGACCATGGCGCGGCCAGACCAGTCCGCTATCGGTCGCGACCGGGACGACGGGCAGCTTCAGCACCTTGTACAGCCCCGCGAACCCGGCGCGCAAAGGCGGTTGCTCGCCCGGCGGCACCCGCGTGCCTTCGGGGAAGATCAGGATCGACCGCCCCTCCGCCTTCAGCTCGGCGCTTTCCGCCATCATCCGGCGGAGCATCTTGGCCGACGCCTCGCGGTCGACCGAGATATGGCCGTATTTGCGCGTGGCGTACCCCCAAAAGGGGATGCGCGTCAGTTCCTGCTTGAGGACGATCGCCGGCCCGCCCAGGATCAGCGCCACCTCGATCGTCTCGAACATCGCCTGGTGCTTGCCCGCGTAGAGCACGGGATAGGAAGGCCATCTCCCCTCCACCCGCACGCGGATGCCGACGATCCAGCGCGTGCACCAGCGGTGCCAGGTGAACCAAGCGAGCGCATGGTTGATCGCCGCCCGCCGCCCGAACAGCGCGGAGATCGGCGCGGTCCCCACGATCGGCACCGATCCCGCATAGAAGATCAGCCGGTACAGCCAGGTCCGCAAGCTATTCATCCACCGATCCCCACCCGCAACGCGACCCAGCGCAGCAGCAGCTTGTTATACTCGTTGACCAGCGTCCCGACGCGCGGCTCGCCGGGCACCCCGTCGCCCAGGATCACCGCGTCGCGCCCCATCACCGCCGCCAACTCCATCCGCGCGCGCGGCAGGTGCCAGTCGGCGGTGACGAGCCTGACCGTGCGATAGCGATGCCCGCGCAGCCAGCGCGCCGTCTCCTCGGCATTGGAGCGCGTGTCGACCGCGTCCGTCCCCAGGTCGACGCAGCAGCGGAACAGCCGCGCGGACTTGCGGTAGGTCGCCGCCAGGTCGCGCGGACGGACGCCGGACCCGACGCCCGTCACCAGCATCCGCTTGGCCTGCCGCGCCGCCATCAGCTCCAGCCCGCGGTCGATCCGCCCCGCCCCGCCGGTCGGCACGACGATGGCATCGGTGGTCGCCCCCTCCAGCGGTCCGGGCAGCGACACGCCGAACGCGGCGAACCCCAGCGCCCAGGCGATCACCAGCAGCGACGCCAGCCGCGCGATCACAAGCTGCGCTCCAGATGCCCTAGCACCGCCCGCCGCGCCGCGAAGGTCGCCAGTCCCACGAACAGCAGCGGCAGCAGCAGCAGCACCGCCCAGTCCGCCCGCCCCAAATTCACCCCGCCCAGAAGCTCCGACCCCAGCGCGCCGAGTTGGCGCCCCAGCAGCCATATGACGACCAGCGCCAGCAGCCCGCCCAAGCCCCCGCCGATCAGCGCGTCGAGCGCGATCCGCCGCTGGAACAGCCGCGCGACCTGGACGTCGGTGGAGCCGAGCATGTGCATCACCTCGATCGTGCCGCGGTGGACGTCGAGCCCACTCCGCACCGCCAGCACCACCACCGCCAGCGTCGCCGCGCCCAACACCCCGACCAGGGCGGCGGCGAGCCCGGTCAGGAGCGTCATGAAGCGGCTGACCGGCGACATCCATGCCGCATGGCGATCGACCCGCGCGGTCGGAACGGCACGGGCGACGGCGGCCGCGACCGCGTCCCCCGCTTCCTCGCCGGTCAGGTCGACGTCGATCAGCGCGGGGATGGGGAGCGCGCCGGCCTCCGCCTCGGCGCCGAGCCAGGGCTCGACCAGGCGTTGCAGCGCCGCGCGGTCGACCGGCGCCACCCGCGCCACCCCGGGCAGGCCGCGCAGCACCCCCGCCACGCGGGCGGCGGCGGCATCGCGCGTGGCCGGATCGCCGTCCACGACCTGCACCGTCAGGCGCCCGGCGAGCTGGCGGTCGAGCGTCCGTGCCGCGCCCAGCGTTCCCAGCCCGAGCGCGGCGGCCAGCATCAGCAGGAACAGCATGATGCCCATGATCCCCGTCATCGCGCGCAGCCCCCCCGCCTCGTCGAGGACGCGGGCGCCGGTCTCGCCGCCGTCGCTCACGACGCCTCGCGCGGCGGATAGCGGAGCGATCCGGTGGGATCGAGCAGATGCCCCCGGTCGAGCCGGAGCATCTGGGCATGGGGAACGCGGCCGAGCAGGTGCAGGTCGTGGGTCGCGATCACCACGGTGGTGCCGAGCCGATGGAGCGATTCGAACAGGTGCATCAGCCGGTCGGCCATGTCGGGGTCGACATTGCCGGTCGGCTCGTCCGCCACGAGCAGTTCGGGCCGCGCGATCACCGCGCGCGCGATCGCCACGCGCTGCTGCTCGCCGCCCGACAGCGTCGCGGGGCGGGCATGGGCGCGCTCCGCCAGCCCGACCCAGGCCAGCATCTCGCGCACGGGCTGTTCCAGATCGGCCTCGACGACGCCGGCGACGCGCAAGGGGAGCGCGATATTGTCCCAGGCGGACAGATGCGGGACCAGGCGGAAATCCTGGAACACCACCCCGATCCGCCGCCGGAAACCGGGCAGCCGCGCGCGCGGCATGGTCACCGCATCCTCGCCGAACAGCCGGATCACGCCCCGGCTGGGCCGCTGCGCGAGGTAAAGCAGTTTCAGGAGCGAGGTCTTGCCCGCCCCCGACGCGCCGGTGAGGAAGTGGAACGCACCCGATCCCAGCGAGAAGCTGATGTCCGACAGCGTCTCTGGCCCCGTGCCGTATCGCAGGCCGACATTCTCGAACTGGACGATGGTCGCCATGCGCCCCGACACTTACAAGCTTCGGCCCATGTCGCAAGAAGCCGGTCGGGCCGACCTCCGCCGGAGCGGCACTTGCACCCGCGCGGTTCGACGTGCTTAACCTTGGCCCTGCCAGCGCGGGATCTCCCCGCCTGCGTCCGGTATACGCCCGATGATCCTGGAATGCCCCGAGTGCAGCACCCGCTATCTGGTGCCCGACAGCGCCATCGGGACGGCGGGCCGGACCGTGCGCTGCGCCCAATGTCGCCATAGCTGGTTTCAGGCGCCCGCCGCGCTCGAGCTGGCGCCCGCGGCCGAGATCGACGCGGCATCGCCGCCCGCCCCTGCGCCCGAACCGGCACCGATCCAGCGCGCGCCGGAGCCCGCCGTCGCGCCGGTTCCGATCCCGACCCCGACCCCGATCATCGCGGCACCGCCGCCTCCGCTCAAGCCGCTCCAGGTCGACGCCCCCCCGCCCCCGCCGCCGGTCCAGCCCTATCTGGAACCGACGATCGGCGGCTATGCTGGCGAGCCCGCGCCGGCACGTCGCAACCCCGCGCGACGCTGGACGGCGGCGGCGGTGGCGGCGGGACTGCTGATGCTCGCCGGGACGGGCGCGATCCTGTATACCGGGGCACCCGGGCTCGCCAGCCGGCTGGGGTTGCCCGGCGGCGGCGAGACCGCGCTGCGCATCAAGGACAATCCGATCGAGCGCCGCGAACTCGACAACGGGTCCGAACTGTTCGCGGTGAGCGGCCAAGTGCTCAATCCCAGCACCGCGCAGCAGCGGGTGCCCGATATCCGCGCCGAGCTGCGCGACGGCGGCGGGCGGCTGGTCTATAGCTGGACCATCACTCCCCAGCGCCGCACGCTGGCGCCGGGCGGATCGATCGACTTCAACTCGGCCAAGCTCGACGTGCCCGCCAATTCCAAGCGGCTGGAGCTGAGCTTCGCCGGGCAGGAAGGCTAGACGTTAAGCGTTGCGCCGCCCGACCGGCTTTGCTAGTGGCGCTCGCCTACCGGGCCTTGGTCTTGCGACCGAAGGTTTCACGTGCGGTCGTGGCGGAACTGGTAGACGCGCAACGTTGAGGTCGTTGTGGCCGAAAGGCCGTGGAAGTTCGAGTCTTCTCGACCGCACCATATCGTCCCGCTCGGAACAGCCGGACCTTGACAGAGCGCACTGAAAGCGCCGCTTTCGACCTTCCGCCCTTCGGCCGGCCCGCTCCGATCGGTCGGGACGACCGATCGGAGCGGGCGATCCCTTACACCATGTCTAAAGCGGGCCCGCGCCGACGCGTGGTCGTCGCGTTCCCTACATGCTGATCCTCAGCCCGGCCGAGCCGCCGACGGATCGACCCACCACGCCTTGTCCATCGTCCAGCGACCGCCGGTAATCCGCCTCGCCGTACAGCACCAGGCGCGGGCTCAGCGACCAGGTGATGCCGGCGCCGGCCTCCGCCCATAGCGCCGAATTCGATGTCCGCACCGGCGTGGTCGCCGCCGGCGTGATGAAGAGCGTGCGATCGGTGGAAGCGAACGCTTTCCACAGATTGGCGCGCAGATAGGGCTGGATCGCGCCGGCGCTCGTGTCGTAGCGGCCGCGGGTACGCAGGCCGATCCGGCCGGTCAGCTGGCCGCGGTCGCGCTGCTGGACCAGCGCATTGGGGATGACCACATCGTCGAGCGAATTGCCCTGCGCGATCAGCTGCGCCTGCGGTTCCAGCACCCAGGTCGGCGAGAGGGGAAACGCGTAACCCGTCTCGACCGAGGCGAGGATCCCGGTGCCGTCGATCGGGGCGACGTTGCCGTTCGTCGCCACGGCCCGGCCGCCATACCAGCTGTGCTGGACAACGGTATCGGCGTAGAAGCCGCTGTCGGACAGATAGGTCCAGTACAGGCCCGCATAGGTGCTGCGCGGATCGAACCGGCCGACCGCCCGGCCCTGAATCCCGCCAGCGAACCCGCTGACGTCGAACTTCCCTTCGGTATATCCGCCATAGACGCCGAGATCATGATGCCCGCCGCCGGTTCCGAAGCGGAAAAGGTCGACGCCGATCTGGAATCCGTATGTCCGTCCATCGGTCGTCGGTCGCGCATCCCCGCCCTGCCGGACCCGCCCGTCATCCGCGATCACGCGGCCCCATAACCGGCCCGGTACGGTGAAGTCGCGGGCGATTGTCCCGTTCTCATCGCCCATGCGCTGGTGATAGGTGCCGAGCATGGCGAGGTCGCCACGGCGCAATGTACCCGCCACCGTGCTCAGAAGCGGTACTTCGACCCGGAAGGTCGGATCGGCCGGCGTCACGGGTGTCACGGGCGTCTGATTGTTGGCCTGGGTCCGCAAAAAGAAGCTCTGGCTCGTGCCTGTCAGGCCGGAAGCATAGAGCCGGTATTCGAACGCCCCCGCATCCACATGTTCGCCCGCGAGCGTGAAGCCGGCGCCGGTCGTCGTCGCGGTCGTCGTGCCGCCGTTGATCGCGCTGACGACCTCGATGCCGTCGCCCGTCGTCCGCGCGCCCAGGCCGCCCGCATTGGTGATCTGGATCATCGTGGTCCCGCTCACCGCGCCGCCGTCGATGACGAGGCGATCGGACGGTGACCCGTCGCCGGCCAGCACCGTCTGAAGCCTGATGGTGCCGTTCTGGCCGACATAATTGCCGCGGATCGTCAACGTGTCGGTCGCGCCGGATGCGCCGTTGGTCAGGTCGATGATCCCGGCATTGACGACGCTCGCCGTGCCGCCCGTCGCCGCGCCGACCGTGCCGCGCACGCCGTTGCCGGCGAAGAAGGTCGAGCCCGAGCCGATCGTCATCGTTCCCCCGGCCAGGATCAGGTCGCCATCGGCGGTGAGCGTCGAGCTGTTGCTCAAATTGACCGCGTTGAATCCGGTGATCCGGCGCGTGCCGGTGGAGATCGTCGCGTCGAAGGTAAGCGTGTCGCCGCCCGCTGCGGTGCCGCTCCCGGCGATGGCGGTGACGCCCGACAGATTGGCGTCGGTAAGGCCGCGGAACGTCGCGGTGTCGTTGCCCGCGCCCGCATCGAACGCGCCGGCCAGCGTCCCGCCGGTCATCAGGAAGATGTCGTTACCCGCACCCAGCGTCACCGCGCCCGTGACCGGGCCGGCGCTCAGGGTCACCGCCTGACCATTGCCGCCGCCGAGGATCGCGGTCGCGGTCGTCGAGGCTGCGGTGATGGTGCCGGTATTGACGAACACCGGCGTGCCGCCGCGCAGATCGACGACCGGCGCCGCGGTGCTGGCCGAGGTCAGGGTGCCGCCGTTGCTCAGCGACGACGCGGGGCCCGCCACGATCGCCGAGCCGCCTTGCGCATTGGTGATCGCGACGCGACCCGCCAGCGTCACCTGACCGCCGGTGTTCAGCCGGACGCCGGTCGAACCGGCGCCGCTGCCGGTGATCGCCAAGCCATCGCCGAGCGCCAGATTGCCCGTCGTCCTCGCGCCGCCCGTTCCCGAAAAATCAAAGCCCGTGCTGTTCGCGCCCGCGGCCGTCAGCGTCGCGGTCGAGGCCGGATCGAGCGCGACCGCGCTATGCACCGCCGCGCCCGAACCGTTCGCGATCAACGTCGAGCCGTTCAGCCGGATCGCAGTGGACCCGGCGGTATTCTCGATGGCGTTGCCGCTGCCCGTCGTCGTGATCGTTCCCGCGCCCAGCGTCAGCGCGCCCGCGCCGGTATCGACCAGCACGCCGTGCGCGGTGCCGCCGCCGGTGAAGCTGCCGGCCGTGTTCGCCGCTCCGCCATTGACCAGGCGCAACGCGGCGACTCCCTCGCCGACCGACACGGCGCCGGTGCCGGTGCCCGACAGCGTCGATCCCGCGCCGTCGATCAGGATGCTGGTGCCCGACGTCAGGGCGATCGCGCCGTTGTTGGCGAAGGCCGCGCCGCTGGCGATGCGCACGCCCGTGCCGCTGCCCGTCAGCCTGCCGGTATGCGTGCCCGTGGTGCCCGTTCCGGCAAGGTCGATGCCGAAACTGGCGCCGCCGCCCAGGCCGATCGTACCGCTATTGGCGATCCGCGCGCCCGTGGTGCCGACGATGGCGGAGCCGTTCGCGCCGGCAAAGGCGATCATACCCGAATGGGTGAGCTGGGCCTGGTTGCGCACGACATAGCCGGTGACGTTGGCGGCCGACGACGCCAGGTTCGCGCCCGCTGCTAGGCTGGTGGCGGCGACCGGGGTGCCGGTCGCGACGCCGTCTATGTCGCGACCCTGCCCATCGACCAGGACCGCGATGGTGTTCGCGCCCGTCAGGCGGATGTCGCTGGTCGCATCGACGATACCGGTCGCGCCGCCCTCGATCACGATGCCGGTGCCGCCCGCGCCCGAGACCGCGATCTGCACGCCCGCCGCGTCGACGGTGGTGCCCGACGAGGCGCCGGAGCCGACGATGCCGAACGCACCGGCGCCGGACACGGTGAACATCAGCCCGGCGCCGCGCGCCGCTGCGCCACCTTCGACCCGAAGGCCGGTGGAGGACGCCGTGTCGATGTCGGTCATCGTCGATCCGCCGGTGATCGTCGATCCGGCGCCGAGCGCGTAATAGCCGATCTGGCGCGCGCCCTGGAAATCGACGGTGCCGTTCGCGCCGACGGTTACGGTGCCGCCGTTGCGCGCATGGGTGCCGATCGCGCCCTCGCCGCGCATGGTGACCGCACCGTTCTGCACCGCCGAGGACGATGCGTTGCCGACATAGATGCCGTAATTGCGCAGGCGATCGGACGAGACGCCGCCGTTGATGACGATCGCGCCGTCATTGACCGCGCGTGCCGATCCGCCGGCGACGCCGTTCTCGACCAGCAGGCCGACGCTGTTGATGCCGCCCAGCGTGATGACGCCGGTCGCGGTGTTGGTGGCATTGACCGCACCGGCCACGCCGCTGCCCAACACCGAGATCGCGGCGTTGCGCCGGACCGGGCTGGTCGCGGGCGACGCATCGAGCGTGACCGCGCCGCTGTTGACCGCGGTGCCGCCGTCACCGCCGATCTTGATGCCGGTCGCGTTCTGCGCCAGCACGCCGACGCGGATCGTGCCGGCGTTTATCAGCGCGCCGCCACCCGAAAGCGAGGTCATCCCCGATGCGGGGTTGATCGAGACGATGTCGGTGACCGTCGCCAGATCGGCGCTGGTCTCGGCGAAGCTCGTGCCGACGCGGATCAGGCCGCCCGCGGCGTTGGCGGCGGTACCGCCGCCGATCGCGACGAGACCGGCCGCGCCGTCGAAGGAGCCGAGCTGATTGGCCGCGACGCTGGCGCCGCCGCCGATCAGGATGGTGCCGGTATTTGACGCGGTCGCGCCCGATCCGACGACGATGCCGACATTGGCCTTGCCGAACTCCGGATTGTTGGGAAGGCTGGCGATATCGCGATTGGCGACGTTGATGATGCCGGCATTGCCGATCGCCGCGCCGTTGCTGGCGAGGATCGCGACATTGTCGGTGGTATGGGCGCGGTTGTCGCTGCCCGTCGCGACCGCGGTGCCGCTCGACCGGTCGAGAACCTCATAGCCGATGCCGATAACGCCCGTCGCCGTGTTGACCAGGGTCGTGCCCGCGCCGTCGAGGCGTATCCCGGGGCCGGCGCCCGCCTGCGTGACGACGCCGTTATTGGTGACCACCGACCCGTTTTGCGCCAGGATCAGCGTGTTGCCGCCATCGGTGTTGCGATCCGCCTGCGCCATGCCGACGAGCCGGGAATCGGTGGTGGTGACCAGCGTCGAACGATCGAGCTTGATGAACAGGCGCTCGCTCGTCGTCGGCGGCGCACGGTAGCGGTCGAGCGGCTCGTTGCGCACGGTGACCGTCCGCTCGGACGTCTGCGCAGCCGCCTGGATCATGCCCTCATATTGATCCGGCGTGATCGCGCCGCTTTGCAGCCGGGAGATCAGGCTGGTGTTGTAGCGCTTCAGACTCGCGAGGTCGGTGACGCTGTCGTCGCCGTTGAAGGTCACGCCCGAAAAGGTCGTGACGTTGACCAGATAGTCCTGCGTCGCGCGCTGGCGCAGGCCGTCCTGGTCGATGCCGCTCATCGTGGCGGTCACGGCGTCATACACGATGTTGCTGCCCGCGGCGACATTGTAGAGCGTCGAGCCGCTGTCCGCGGTCACGATCGCCAGGTTGGCAGTATCGTAGACGCTTTTCGCCTTGCTGCCGGTGGCGATCGTCACGTCCGAACCGCTGATATTGGCGAGGCGCAGGTCGCCATAGACCGGCGATCCCGTGTCGAAAAAGGCGGCGGTATCGCGATCGGTCGCGCTAAAGGCAGTCAACAGGTCGTTGTCATAGACCGGGGTCGCGACATTGGTGCCCTTGATCTGGTCGGGATAGGTGACGACCGTGCGCTTCTCCTCGGCGCCGAGCGCGACGCTGACCCGCCCGTCGATCGCGTCATAGCCCGATACGACCTCGCCGCGCGCCTGACGTTCGGCGACGGTGTAGCTGTCGAACCGGAACCGCCGCGCGCTGGTGCCGCGCAGCGAATAGTCGCCGGTGATCGTCCCGGTGGTGTCGGTCCGCGTGATGATCCTGGCCCGGTCGGGGTCGGCGCCCCCGCCATTGTCGGCGGCCGGTGAATAATCGGGCCGAAGCGCCTGAGCATGGCCTGCCGTCGCGCCGAGCACCGCGAGAACCGCCAGCGAGATGCTTCCCAGCGCAGCACGACGAATTTCTCCCGAAAGGGAAATTGCGGAACCATTGATCATCGTAAATCTACCCCCGGGGCGCCGTATCCGCGCGGTCATCCGCGATGAACGACCCGAATCGCCCCCACGCACAACATGGGCGCCGCGAAATGGCTCCCGTCAGGATGGTATATTAAAAAAAATTAAAAACATAGGTGAGCATAGATCGCTGGCGGACGGACGCGAGGCGGATCGCGGCGCGTGGTGGCCCGGTGCGTTTTCCTGGCCCTAGCTTCGAGCCACTCCCTTGCATCCGCCGTGCGCCCGACGGATGGCGTCCGGCAGGGGAGGACGGCATGGCACGCGTCGAGATCGCGGGACTGACGAAGCGCTTCGGCGACGTGACGGTGCTTCATCCCGCCGACCTGGCGATCGATCATGGCGAGTTCGTCGTCGTCATGGGGCCGTCGGGGTGCGGCAAGTCGACCTTGCTGCGGCTCCTGGCGGGGCTGGAGGAGCCGAGCGCCGGCCGCGTGGCAATCGGCGGACATGACGTGACCCATGTCGCGCCCGCCGAGCGCGGGGTGGCGATGGTGTTCCAATCCTATGCGCTCTACCCCCATCTGACGGTCGCCGGGAACATCGCCTTCCCGCTCACCGTCGCGAAACGGCCCAAGCGCGAGGCCGCCGAACGCGTCGCGGCGGTGGCCCAGGCGCTGGACCTGACCGCCCTGCTCGATCGCCGGCCCCGCGCGCTGTCGGGCGGGCAGCGCCAGCGCGTGTCGATCGCCCGCGCGATCGTGCGCGAGCCCCAGGTCCTCCTGCTCGACGAGCCGCTCTCGAACCTCGACAGCGCGCTGCGCGTGCGGATGCGCCATGAATTCGCCCGGCTGCACCAGCAGCTCGGCAGCACGATGATCTACGTCACGCACGACCAGCTCGAGGCGATGACGCTCGCGAACCGCATCGTCGTCATGGCGGAGGGACGAATCGAGCAGGTCGGCGCCCCGATGGCGCTTTATGCCCGCCCCGCCAATCTTGCGGTGGCGCGGGCGATCGGCTCGCCGGCGATGAACCTGCTCCCGGTCACGATCGACGCGGCCGACGCCTGGGGTGCGACGGTGCGCCTGCCCGACGGCGACGCGGTGCGGATCGCCGCGCGGGTGCCGGGCGAGGCGATCGGGTCGCCCGCGACGCTGGGGATCAGGCCGGAGCATCTGCGCGTGGACGCGGCCGGCCCGTTCGGCGGCGCGGTGGAGCTGTTCGAGCGGCTGGGCCCCTTGTCCTTCGCGCATCTGGGCGCGCGGGGCGGAACCGACACGGTGGTGGCGCAGCTTCCCGGTGACCGCGCCGTGACCCTGGGCGAGACGCTCCGGTTCGCCGTGGCGCCGGGCGACGCCCATCTGTTCGGCGCGGACGGCCGGGCCTTTTCCCCGCTCAGCCCTTGATGCTGCCCCCCAGCAGCCCGCCGATATAATAGCGCTGGAGCGCCAGGAAGAGCAGCAGCACCGGCATCGTCGTCACCACCGCCCCCGCCATCATCAGCTCGCCGTCCGCCGCATGTTCGCGCGCGATCGCGGCCAGCGCGACGGGCAGCGTATAGAGATGCTGGTCGGCCAGCACGATCAGCGGCCAGAGGAAATCGTTCCAGCTTCCCAGGAACATGAACAAGGCGAGCGTCACCGTCACCGGCGCCAGCAGCGGCAGCACGATCACGCGAAAGATGCGCGCTTCGCTCGCGCCGTCGAGCCGCGCGGCGTCGATCATCTCGTCGGGGATGGCGAGCGTCGCCTGACGCACGAACAGCACCGCGAAGATCCCCGCCAGCGACGGCAGGATCACCCCGGCATAGCTGTTCACCAGCCCCAATTCCCTGAACAACAGGAACAAGGGCAGCATCGCCACCTGCCCCGGCACGACCAGCGACGCGATCAGCAGTTGGAGCAACCGCTCGCGCCCCCGGAAGCGCAGCTTGGCGAAGGCATAGCCCGCCGGCACCGTCAGCAGCAGCCCGAGCACGGTCGAGATCGCCGCGACGAGCAGGCTGTTCCCGATCGCGGGGACGATGCGGTAATCGAACCACGCCCCGTCGATCAGTCGCCGCGCGAGCAGTTCGTGATAATTCTCCCAGCTCCACCGGCTGGGCAGGAAGGGCGGCGGAAAGGCGCTCGATTCGCCGCGCGGCATGAACGACACCGTCACCATCCAGGCGAGCGGCGCGATCGTGACCAGCGTGAGCAGCGCGACGGCCGCGTTGAGCAGCACCGCGCGCAGGCGTCTCAAAGCCATTCGTACCGCCGCCCGATTCGCGTCTGGATCAGGGTGAGCGCCAGGATCAGCAGGAACAGCACGAACGCCACCGCGGAGGCCTGTCCCAGGTTCCACCATTTGAACCCCTCGTCG
The DNA here is from genome assembly GCF_036388435.1 of Sphingomonas sp. Lineage (GTDB taxonomy): Bacteria > Pseudomonadota > Alphaproteobacteria > Sphingomonadales > Sphingomonadaceae > Sphingomonas. The sequence continues at coordinate 27,231 of NZ_DASVRV010000052.1, read as the reverse complement.
AACATGAAGTACAGGACGGTGACCGTGCTCTGCGCGGGGCCGCCCAGCGTCATCACATAGGGCTCGGCGAAGAGCTGCAGGAATCCCGCCACGCTCATCACCCCCGCCAAGATCAGGGTCGGACCGATAGCCGGCAGGGTCACGTGGCGAAAGCGCGTCCACCGCCCCGCCCCGTCGAGCCGCGCGGCCTCCATCAGGTCGCCGGGCACCGCCGCCAGCGCCGCGGTGAACACGATCATGTTGTAGCCGAAGATCTTCCACGTCACGAACAACAGGATCGCCGGGATCGACGCGCGCGGATCGCCCAGCCAGTCGACCGGCGGGATGTTCACGAGGCCCAGCGCATAGTTGATCAGCCCAAACCGCGTGTTGAGCAGGAAGCGCCACACCACGGCGGTCGCGACCACGCTGGTCACGTAGGGCGCGAACAGCAGCACGCGCCAGAAGGGCTTCCACCGCACGGTCGCCGAGTTGAGGAGCAGGGCGGTGGCGAGCGACGCGCCGATCGCGGCGGGCACCCCGATCAGCGCGAACAGCGCGGTGTTGCCCAGCGCCCGCCAGAAGAGCGGAGTCGACAGGAGGTCGGCGAAATTGCCGAGCCCGACGAAATTCAGGTTCGACCAGTCGGCCAGCGCGTACAGGTCGTAATCGGTGACGCTCAGCGCCATCGCCAGCGCGGTCGGCACGACGAAGACGAGCGCGATAACCGCCAGCACCGGCAGCGTGAACGCCCAGGCCGCGCGCTCCTGCCGCGTCATGCGATCTTCCCCGCCTCGACCAGCGCGCGACGCCTGGCGAGCAGCCGGTCCGCACGGCGGTTCATCTCGATCAGGCCCTGATCGATCGTGACCAGGCCGCGCACCACGCGTTCGGCGATCAGCTGCACCTCCAGGCGGATGCGCTCCCATTCAACGATGGACGGCGCCGGCGCGGGTTCGAGCATCTGCTCGGCGAACGGCCGCAGCAGCGGGATCGACAATTGCGGGTGATCCCATGCGCTCCGCCGCGCGGGAAGGTTGCCGATAAGGGTCTGGAAGCGAAGCTCCGTCGCCGTCGAGGTCATGTGGCGGACCAGGCTCCAGGCGTCGGCCGGACGATGCGAGCGAGCGGACACGCACAGGCTGGCGCTGACGCCCGACGCCGCGCCCGGACCGCGCGGCCCCGGCATTCGCGCGATCCCCCAATGATCTGCCGCGATCTCGGCACGGCGGCGGTGCAGGTCGAGCAGCAGGGACGGCCCGTTGGGATAGATGGCGAAATAGCCCTGGGCGAAGGCGGCGAGCGGGTCCTGGATCTCGGTCGACAACGCACGCGGCGCGAATCCGTCGTCGAACAGCGACTTGTAGAAGCCCAGGGCGGCGCGGAATTCGGGCGTGCGGAAATTCCCCCGCGTGTCCCGGTCGCGCAGCAGCTTCGCCCCCGCCTGCCCCGCGAAGGTGAACAGCGCGTCGGGCCAGTTGAGGAGCAGGAGCATGACGTAATCGTCCGGCCGCCGCCGCTTCAGCGCGCGGCCCATCGCGCGCCAGCCGTCCCAATCGGCCGGCGGCGTGTCGTACCCGGCGCGGGCGAGCAGGTCGCGGCGGTAGAATTGCACCTGCGGCGCGACCGACCAGGGCACGGCGAAATCGACCCCGCCCGCGCGCACCGTCTCGATCGTGCCGGGAAACAGGTCGGCCACGAAGGCGGGATCGACGACGGGCACCAGCGCGCCGACCAGCGCGAACTCGCCGACCCAGCCATTGGGCAGCATCAGCACGTCGGGCAGCGAGTCCCCGGCATGGGCCGTCAGCAGCTTCTCGTGCGCGGCGGTCCAGGGGAGCGACTGCACCTCGACCGGAATGCCCGTCGCCCGGGTGAATGCCGGCATCAGCAGCGGCGAATAATCGCCCTCGTAGCTCATCGCCCAAAGCCTGAGCGCTTCCGGATCGCGGCCCCGCGCGCAGGCCGTGACGAGCGCCGCGCCGCCGGTCGCGAGCAGCGTCCGGCGCGTCATCGGCGCATATGCACGATGCTGATTGCCCCTCATCGGCCGAAACTTGCCCATCGCTGGCCTGCATCGCCAGTTCAAACACCGTCGTCGGCCGTGCTCGGGTTGATACAGGTATATTCTCGCACGATTAGATCGGCGGGGTGGTCTCTTGCTGTTGATCGACGACACGGCACGCTTCTAACCGATCCACATCAAGGCCGCTGAACAGGGACGGCTGCCGATCGGGGAACAGAAATGCCGTGCACCGCCAGAGTCCGCGCCGCCATGCTCGCGGGGGTGGCAATACTCGCCCACCCTTCGGATCGGGCGTGGGCGGCCATGCCTCAGGATTTGGCCGCGGCGACGCGCGACCAGGCCGCGGCCGAAGTCCCCGCCGAGCCCGAGGCCGATGTCGTCGTGACCGGTTCGCGCATCGCGCGGCCCGACTTCGCCGCGCCCAATCCGATCGTGTCGTTCGACGCGGCGAACATCCAGCGATCGGGCAACACCAACGTCACCAACTTCCTCCAGCGCGTTCCCGCGCTGACCAATTCGGTCGACAGCACCCAGACGGCGGGATCGGACCGGCTGAACACCCAGCCCTTCGGCGCGGCGGGACTGAACCTGCTCGACCTGCGCGGGCTCGGCCCGGCGCGCACCCTGGTGCTGGTCAACGGCCGCCGCCACGTCGCGGGCCAGGTCAGCACGGCGGCCGTCGACATCAACTCGATCCCGACCGACCTGATCGAGCGCGTCGACGTGCTCACCGGCGGCGCGTCGGCGGTGTACGGCGCGGACGGGGTCTCGGGCGTCGTGAACTTCATCACCAGGCGCGATTTCGACGGCGTGTCGGCGCGCGCGCAGTTCGGCATCTCCGAACGGGGCGACGCCGCCAACCGCTTCGCGTCGATCCTGGCCGGGCGGAACTTCGCCGACGGGCGCGGCAACGCGACGCTCGCCTATGAATACAATGCCGACGACGCGCTTGAGAATGACGACCGGTCCTATCTGCGCCAGGACCGTCGCCGCTATCTGATCACCAACGACCGCGATCCGAACGACGACCCGACCATTCCCGACAACATCCTCCAGGGCGACCTGCGCTATCCGGGCGAGTCGGTGTTCGGCGCGGTCGACGTGAACGGCGACGGCGTGCCAGACTTTCGCGGCGACGGACGCGTCTACGATCCCGGCACCCCCGCCTCCTTCTACGCCACCGGGGGCGACGCGACGCCCGTGGCGGGGTTCATCGGCGACCTGCTGCCCCGCATCCGGCGCCACGCGGTCAATTTGCTGACGCATTATGATTTCGGCGACGCCGCCAAATTGTCGCTGGAAGGCAAGTTCGTCCAGACGCGCGCGACGACCTTCGACAGCTACACCGGCAATTACCCCGCGACCTTCACGCTCGACAACGCCTTCCTGCCCGCCTCCATCCGCGACGCGGCGCTCGCGGCGGGATCGACGGGCGTCAGCTCGATCCGCGACAATTTCGATTTCGGCCGGCGTGGCGAGAGCGACCGGCGACGGACCTGGCGCGGGGTGGTCGACCTGAGCGGACGGGTCGCCGACCACCTGACCTATGACGTCTACTACACCCATGGCCGCACCGACGTGCGCATCACCAAGATCAACGACCGCCTGAACGACCGCTACCAGGCCGCGCTCGACGCGGTGATCGATCCGGCGACGGGGCGCGCGACCTGCCGTTCCAACCTGAATCCCGCCGCCGTCCAGACGCCCCCGGTCACCTTCACCCCGGGCGCGGGCAGCGGATGCGTACCGATCAACACCTTCGGCGCGGGCACGGCCGACCAGGCATCGCTCGACTTCTTCCAGCTCGACAACGACAGCGGCGCGCGGATCACGCAGGATGTGGTCAATGCGTCGATCGGCGGCGATCTGGGCGGGCTGTTCGCATTTCCCGGCGGCCCGGTGCGCTTCGCCGCCGGCGGCGAATATCGGCGCGAAACCAGCCGCTTCCGCCCCAACGACTTCCTGACCCAAGGGCTGTTCTACCAGTTCGACGAGTTCGTGATCCCGAGCCCGTCGAGCGGCAAGTTCGACGTGTGGGAAGCGTTCGGCGAGATCGACGTGCCGATCCTGCAGGGCGCACGTTTTGCGGAAACGCTGTCGGTCGGCGCGGCCGGGCGCTATTCGGATTATTCCACGATCGGCGGGACCCAGGCGTACCAGTTCAACGGCATCTACGCGCCCGTGCGCGACCTGACCTTTCGCGGGTCGTATGGCGAGTCGGTGCGCGCGCCCAATATCGGCGAGCTGTTCACCCCGCTGACGGGCGCGAGCAGCTTCTTCGTCGACCCCTGCTATCCCGAGCAGCGCGGCAACGGCACGCAGTTCCGCGCCGCCAATTGCGCCGCGCTGATCTCCGGGCTCGGCGGGACGCTCGCCGCTCTCACCGCCTCGAACAATCCCAATGCGGTGTCGTTCATCCCCGGCGCGCAACAGGGCAATCCCGACCTGCGCGAGGAGACCGCGCGGACCTGGACCGCAGGCGTCGTGCTCCGTCCCAGCTTCATGCCCAGGCTGACCATCTCCGCCGACTGGTACGATATTCGCCTGCGGGGGGCGATCAGCACCCCCGGCGCGCAGACCGTGGCCGAGCTCTGCGTCGACCAGCCGACGATCGACAATGTCTATTGCGCGGCGATCGGGCGCCGGCAGGGCACCGGCTTCATCGACGACTTCAGCGTCCAGCCGCAGAATGTGTCGCAGTTCCGCACCGCCGGGCTCGACCTGAACGTCAGCTATCTGCTGCGCACCGCCCGACTCGGCACGGTCGACCTGCGCTTCGTCGGCGGCTATCTCGACCGGCTCGACATCGTGTCCACGCCCGGCGCGCAGGTCGAGGATCAGGTGGACCAGCCCGGCCGTCCCAAGTTCAATTTCGTCTTCTCGCCGACCTGGACGCTCGACCAGCTGACCGTCAGCTACAATCTGCGCTGGTTCGACCGCGTGCGTCGCTTTTCGCGCAACATAACCGATAACAACCCTGATTACGCCCCGGCCGACCTGCTCCGCTACGAGGAGCTGTGGCAGCATGACGTCCAGTTCCAACTCGCGACGTCGAGCGGCTTCGCTTTCTACGGCGGCGTCAACAACATCACCGATCAGAAGCCGGACGAGGATTCTTACGACCTGCCGATCCCGTCGCTCGGGCGGTATCTGTATATCGGCGCCAGGCTTCGGTTCGGGGATCGTTGAGCCGTCGGGATGGCCGCGCGGGAGGATCGTCCGCGCGGACACGCCGACCGGCCGGCGACCGGACGCGCTTGGGGCACTTATCCGGACTGGCGCGTTGAAGGGGCTGGTTCCTCCGAGTTCTTCGCTTGACGCCCCATATCAACGCCGTCGGCACCGCCGTGCCTGCCCATGACATCCATGACGCGTTCATCGCCTGGGCGCGCACGCGCGTGTCGCCGCGCGAGCGGAAGCTGTTCGATCGCATGGCCGGCCGCGCGAGCATCCGTCACCGCTGGTCGGTGCTCCCCGAGACGTCGGTGGGCGGGTCGCCCGTCGACCCTGACGGCTTCTACCATGGCGAGCGTCCGGGCACCGCGCGGCGGATGGCGGTCTATGCCGAGGCGGCGCCGGACCTCGCATTGCGCGCGGTCGCCGCGCTCGGCGAGCGGGTGTCGCTCGCGGGGATCACCCATCTCGTGGTGGCGAGCTGCACCGGCTTCGTCGCGCCGGGGATCGACCAGATCCTTGCGCGACGATTGGAACTGGCGCCCTCGGTCGAGCGCCTGCTCGTCGGCTTCATGGGCTGTTACGCCGCGGTCGCGGCGCTGCGCAGCGCGCGCCACGTCGTCCGCTCCGACCCGGCCGCGCGCGTGCTCGTCGTGACGGTGGAGCTTTCGACGCTTCACCTGCAGGAGGTCGAGGCGCTCGAACCGTTGCTCGCGATGCTTCAGTTCGGTGACGGCGCCGCGGCGGCGCTGGTGACCGCCGAGCCGCGCGGCTTCGCGATCGACCAGCCTTTCGCGACGACCTTGCCCGATTCGGACGCGTTGATCCGCTGGAACATCACCGATCACGGTTTCGCGATGCACCTGTCCGGCGAGGTACCGGGGCGGATCGCCCAGGCACTGGGCGACCCCGATCTGGCGCGCGACGCGACGGGGGGACGACCGCCCGCATCCATCGATGGCTGGGCGGTCCATGCCGGCGGGCGATCGATCCTGGACGCGGTGCAGACCGCGTTTCGTCTGCCTGACGACGCGCTCGCCGTTTCGCGCGGCGTGCTCGCCGATTGCGGCAACATGTCTTCGGCGACGCTCATGTTCGTGCTTGCCCGGCTGCTCGACGGGCCGGCGGTGCGCGAGGGGCTGGCGCTCGCCTTCGGGCCGGGGCTGGCGGCGGAGGGCTTCGGCTTTCGGAGCGCCGCCGCGTGACGCTCGCCCGTCGCTCCACCGCCGACGAACTGATGGATGCCGACGACCTCGATCCCGCGGTCTATTCGGCACTGATCGGCGATCTGGCGCGGGTGAACAGCGCCACGATGGCCCGCCGGCCCACCCTCGCCTTTCTGAAGCGCGCGGTGCGGAATCGTCGGTTGCGCCTGCTCGATGTCGGCTTCGGCGACGGGGATATGCTGCGCAGCATTTCACGCTGGGCGGCGCGGCATGACGTCACCGCCGAGCTGGTCGGCGTCGATCTGAACCCGCGTAGCGCGCCCGCCGCGACGGCGCATACTCCCGCGACCATGCCGATCCGCTACGTCACCGGCGATTATGCCGATATGGGCGGCGATTGGGACGCGGTCGTTTCCAGCCTCGTCGCGCATCACATGACGCATCCGCAGCTCCTCGCCTTTCTGCGCTTCATGGAAGCCAATGCGCGTTGCTGGTTCGTCAACGACCTCCACCGCCACCGCTTCGCTCATGCGGGTTATCCGCTGCTCGCCATGCTGGCGCGCTGGCACCCGATCGTGCGCCACGATGGCCGCATCTCGATCGCCCGATCTTTTCGTCCTGCCGAGTGGCGTGACATTCTGGCGGAGGCGGGCGTCGACGGCGCGCGCATATTCCGTGCCTTTCCGTTCCGGCTATGCGTCGAACGCCTGCGCTGATCATCGGCGCCGGGCCGGCGGGAAGCGCGGCGGCGATCGGGCTGGCGCGCGCCGATTCACGTCCCGTGATCCTGGAGCGGACGCGCCAGACGGGTGACGCGCTGTGCGGCGGGTTTCTGAGCTGGCGGACGCTCGACCGTATCCGCGCGCTGGGGGTCGATCCCGACCGGCTGAGCCGGCGCCGGATCGGGCGCGTTCATGTTTTCGCGGGGACGCGCGAGGTGGAGGCCCCCCTGCCCTATCCGGCGCTCGCCGTGTCCAGGCGGACGCTCGACACGCTGATGCTCGCGGAGGCCGAGCGCGCGGGCGCGGGGGTGGAGCGCGGCGTCGCGGTGCGGAGCGCGGAGGCCGGCTCCGTCGTCCTGGCGGACGGGACGGTGATCGCGCCCGACGCGCTCTTCCTGGCGACGGGCAAGCACGATCTACGCGGGCTCGCCCGACCGACGCCGGGGCCGGGCGACGATCCGGCCTTGGGTATACGGGTGCGGCTCGCCCCCTCGGACGCGATGCGCCGCCGGATCGAGGATGCGATCGAGCTTCACCTGTTCGACCGTGGCTATGCCGGGCTCGCGGTGCAGGAGGACGGATCGGCCAATCTGTGCCTGGCGGTGCGACGCTCGCGGCTGCATGAGGCGGGGTCGCCCGAGGCGCTGCTCCGGGCCATCGCGGACGCGGCGCCCGCCTTTGGCGACCGGCTGGCGATGCGCGCGACGGGAAGCGGCATCGATGCGGTCGCCAACGTCCCCTATGGCTGGCGGATGCGCGAGGGGATGGCGGGGCTGTTCCGGCTGGGCGACCAGGCGGCGGTGATCCCGTCGCTGGCGGGCGAGGGCATGGGCATCGCGATCGCGAGCGGCTGTTCGGCGGCGGCCGCTCATGCCGGCGGCGGACCGATGGCGAGCGCGGCATGGCAGCGCCGCTTCGCCGCCCGGGCCGCGCGACCGATCCGCGTGGCCGGGCTGGTCCGCGATCTGGCGGAGGGACCGGTCGCGCCGGCCGCCCTGCCCTGGCTCGCGCGCGCGCCTTTCCTGATCCAGCTCATCGCGCGCGCGACCAGAATGGCGTGACCCTTGAACGCGACCGGAAGGAAGCCGAAATGAGCGGGATGGAACGCCTGACCCTGTCCGAAAACGAGTGGCGCAAGCGCCTCTCTCCCGAGCAATATCATGTGCTGCGCGAAGCGGGCACCGAGCGCGCTTTTTCCGGCCGCTACAACGACAACAAGGCCGATGGCGTCTATCGCTGCGCGGCGTGCCAGCTCGAATTGTTCGACAGCGCCGACAAATATGATTCGGGCTCGGGCTGGCCCAGCTTCACCCGCGCGATCGAGCCGGACCGGGTGAGCGACCATAAAGATGTCAGTCACGGCATGACGCGTACGGAAACGCGCTGCGCGCGGTGCGACAGCCATATGGGCCATGTCTTTCCCGACGGCCCGCCGCCCACCGGCCAGCGTTACTGCATGAATTCGGTGTCGCTGGAGTTCAAGCCGCGTAGCTGACCGCCCTCGGATCATGCGCGGCGTTCTTGCCGCGTTCAGGATGACCGGGTAATCCTGCGCCGCATCCATGGCAGCGCGCACCCCTCAGCCCCGGCGTTCGCCGAAACCCCGGCATTCTCCCTGGCGCCGCCGCATCGTCCGCACCTTCCAAGTGCTGGTCGCCTTGGGCGTGCTGGCGCTCGGCGCGCTCGTTATCGCGGTCTATGTCACGCGGTCGCAGCTTCCCAGCTTCGACCAGCTTCGATCGTCCCCCAATGGGCAGATGATCCGGGTCCATGCCGCCGACGGATCGATCCTGGTGTCGCTCGGGCCGAGTTACGGTCAGTGGCTTCCCTATGGTCAGATCCCGCAGGTGATGCGCGACGCGACCGTGTCGGTCGAGGATCGGCGCTTCCGTAATCATCCCGGTGTCGACCCGATCGGGCTCGCGCGCGCCGCCAAGGTACGCTGGGAGCGCGGACGGTGGACGCAAGGGGGATCGACGATCACCCAGCAGCTCGCGCGCAACGTCTTCCTGTCGAGCCAGAAGAAATTCGGACGCAAATTCCGCGAATGGATCCTGGCGCTGGCGATGGAGCGCAAATTCTCCAAGAACCAGATCCTCGAACTATATCTGAACAAGGTCTACTATGGCGGTGGCGCCTACGGCATCGACGCCGCCAGCCGTCGCTTCTTCGGGCATGGCGCGGGACAGTTGAGCCTGTCGGAGGCGGCGGTGATCGCCGGGCTGGTTAAGGCACCTTCCAACTATTCCCCCACCGCCGATGCGGAGGCCGCGCAGGGCCGCGCGGGCGTGGTGCTTCAGACCATGGTCGAGACGGGAGCGATCACCGCGGCGGAGGCCGCCGATGCCGACCCGCAGGAACTCAAGCTGGAGCCCGCGCCGCGCCAGAACAGCGTGCGCTATTTCACCGACTGGGCGCTGCCCCAGCTCGACCTGCTGATCGACGAACAGGACGCGCCGCTCGATGTGTGGACGACGCTCGACCCCGCGATGCAGCGCGCCGCCGATGCCGCCATCCGCGCGCAGACGCCGACGGGCACGCAGGGGGCGCTGGTCTCGCTCGACCGCGACGGCGCCGTGCGGGCGATGGTCGGCGGCAAGGATTATGTGTCCTCGATCTACAACCGCGCGACCCAGGCGCAACGCCAGCCGGGTTCGGCGTTCAAGCTGTTCGTCTATCTCGCCGCGCTGGAAAATGGGCACAAGCCCGAGGACTCGGTGATCGACGAGCCGGTGACGATCGAGGGGTGGAGCCCGCGCAACGATTCCCGGCGCAATTCGGGCGCGGTGACGCTGCGGACCGCCTTCGCCTATTCGCTCAACACGATCGCGGCCAAGCTGGGCCAGGAGGTCGGTTTCTCGACGGTGGCTGACATGGCGCGGCGGTTCGGGATCACCACCCCGGTCAACACCCATCCGTCCATGGTGCTCGGCACCTCGAACGTCCGGCTGATCGACATGACCCGCGCCTTCGCCTCGGTCGCCTCGAAGGGCATCGCCGTCGTGCCCTATGGCATCACGCGGGTGAGCGCGGACGGGGAGACGATCTACCGCCACGAGGTCGATCGCAGCCGCGTCCTCGTCGCGCCCTATGTGGCCGCGCAGATGACCGACCTGCTCCAGACCGCCGTCAATGCCGGCACAGGCCGCGAGGCGCAGATCGGCCGCCCCGTCGCGGGCAAGACCGGCACGACCAGTTCGGCCAAGGACGGCTGGTTCCTGGGCTTTTCGAGCGGGCTGACCACGGGCGTGTGGATGGGGCGCGACAATGCGCGGCCGGTCGCCGGTTTGTCGGGCGGCCGCGCCCCGGCGCGCGCCTTCGCCCAGTTCATGCGCGCGGCCGTCGCCAAGCGCCCGATCGAGCAGTTCGAGACCGAGGTGACGCTCCCGGAATGGCAGCTCGAACCCGATGAGGAGAGCTATTTCGGAGCCCCCGACAATCAGATGTTCGTCGACGAGAACGGCGACCCTTTGGCGATCGATGGCGAGACCCCCGCAGCCCCGGCGGCGCCCGACTTCGAGCCGCGCCCCGCGCCGCCCGAGGAGGAAGCCGAGTCGCCCCAGCGCTTCGACCAGGACTGGATCGACCGGGCGACGGGCCGCGACGAACGGCCGCGACGCCCCGCGCCGCGGGTCGAGGTGCCGCGCGACTATGACGAGGAAGAGCGCCCGATCCAGTGAAGTCCCGCCCCGTGCGTGCGCAGCCAGGCGCGCGCGGGCGTCGGATCCTCCTCCAGCAGGTCCCGCACCAGCGCGTGAAAAGCGGGGCCGTGATCCATATGGACGCGGTGCGCGACCTCGTGCGCGACGGTGGCACGGCGCACCCAGCCGGGGGCGAGGACCAGCCGCCAGCTATAGCGGATCGCCCCGCTGCCCGAGCAACTGCCCCAGCGCCCGCGCGGGTCGCCGACCATGACCTTGGCGACGCTTACCCCTGCCTTGGCCGCGAACTCGGTCGTCTCGCGGGTCAGCAGGTCGAGGCTCGCGCGCCTGAGCCAGGCCTCGACGCGGCGGGCCAGCGTCTCGGGCGGCCCCTCCCCCACCAACCGGTAGCCGTCGCGGGTCAGGGTGCGACGCGAACCAGGTCGCCACAGCAGCTCCAGCCGCTCGTCCGCGACCTCGATCGCCGCGCCGGAGACGAAAGGTCGCGCCTGTGGCAGCCCGGCGCGTTGCTCGTCGAGCCATTGGCTCTTGCCGCGCGCCCAGGCGAGCGCCGGTTTCAGCGCCGCGCGGGCGGGGAGCACCAGCCGCGCGCGCCCGCTCGCCGGATCGAAGGTGAGCCGCGCCCGCCTGGCGCGGGGATGCCGCACGACCTCGAACGTGTCGCTCACAGGTCGCGGTCGACCAGATGATGCTCCAGGTCGCCCGCCACGTCCTCGCTGATCGTCCAACCGCGTACCGACTGGCCCGCGCGGTGGACCGCTTCACGGTCGCCCGAGTTGAGGTGATGCCAGTCGGGCAGCGGCTCGTCGTTGGCGCGCAGGCGATAGGCGCAGGTCGACGGCAGCCAGTCGATCCCATGGACGTTGGCGGGGGTGAGCCGCACGCATTCGGACACATAGGCGCGGCGGTGCTTGTAGTTCGAACACAGTCCGGTGCGCCCGTCGAGCAGGCGGCAGGCGACGTTGGTGGCGAGGAGCTCCCCCGTCTCCTCGTCCTCGAGCTTGTGGATGCAGCATTTCCCGCACCCGTCGCACAATTGCTCCCATTGCGCGCGGTCGAGCCGGTCGAGCGGCGTATCCTCCCAGAAGCGCGTCATCGGACCCCTCCAAGCGCGCGGCGCGTCATCGGACCCACCGCGCCAGTTCGGCCGCGACCGCGTCGGCGCTCTTGTCGGCGGGCAGCAGCGCCACGGGACGACCTTGCGGGTCCATGAGGTAGGTGACCCGCTGATGATCCATCAGATAGCCGCCGCCGGGGGCGGGATCACCCTTGCTGTAATAGACGGCATAGCTTTTCGCGACGCGCGCGATCGCGTCCCCGCTGCCGGTCAGGCCGATCATGCGGGGGTGAAAGGCGTCGGTGAAGGCTTTGAGCACCTGGGGCGTGTCGCGCGCGGGATCGACCGTTACGAACACCGGCGTCACCCGCGCGCCACGATCGGGGTCCTCCGCCTCGAAGCGCTTGAGCCCCGCCCCGATGTTCCGCGCGTCGGTCGGGCAGATGTCGGGGCAGAAGGTGTAGCCGAAATACATGATGCGCCACTTTCCGGTCAGGTCGCGGTCGGTCGTCGCGCGGCCATTCTCGTCGGTCAGCGCGAAGGGGCCGCCGATGCGGGCACCGGCAAGCGGCGGCTGCTCGGGCGGGGTCGCGGCGCCGCACCCGGCGAGCAGCAACGCCAGCCCGGCGGCCGCCAAGGTCGAGCGAATATTCATGACGAAGCCAGCCTTGATCTGTTAGCGGCGGGTGAGCAAGTCACCTGTTCGGCCAATCTATCCGGGATCCCGCGCGATGTCGCCAAGAGCCTTTCTCCCCGCCATGCTGCTGCTCGCCATCGCCGTTCCCGCCGGGGCGCAGCAGCAGTCGGAAAGCTACAAGTTCCTGCAGGCGGTGCGCGACGCCAAGGGCAATGACGTGCTCGCGATCCTCGATCGCCCGGGCGCGAACATCATCAACACGCGCGACGTGGGTAGCGGCGAGACCGCCCTCCATATCGTCGCACGGCGCGGCGACGAGGTGTACCTGCGCTATCTGCTGCAGAAGGGTGCCGACCCCAATGTGCGCGACGGGCGCGGGGATACCCCGCTCCTGCTGGCGGTGACGGCCGGTCATGCCGGGCTGATCCCGGTGCTGGTGGCGGGACGCGCCAATGTGAATCTGGGCAATGGCGGGGGTGAGACGCCGCTGATCCGCGCGGTACAGCGTCGCGACGTCACGACCGCGCGCCTGTTGCTGACGGCGGGCGCCGATCCCGACCAGACGGACAATGTCGCGGGCATGTCCGCGCGCGATTATGCGCGCCGCGACGCGCGCAACCCGGCGTTGGCCAAATTGCTCGCGGAGGCGCCCAAGCGCGCGCGCGGCGCGATGTCGGGACCCAAGCTCTAGCTGGTATAGGCGTCGGGATCGGTGAGCGCGAGCATGCGCCGCGCCGCGCGCCTGGCGAAGGACAGGGTACAGCGTTTGCGCACATGCGCGGCGAGCGCCTCGGTCGACGCCTCGCGGACGATCTCCGCATCATACTGATCGGCGACGATCACGCCCGTGCGGTGCGGCAGAAAGGCGGGGGCATCGAGCGGCGCCGTGTCGAACCCGGCGGGCAAGGCCCAGTAATAGCGATCGCACTGACCCAGATAGTCGGGCCATTTGCCGTCCCCGAGCAGATCGGCGCGCGACACCTTGATCTCGACGATGACGATCCGTCCCCTGGCGTCGATCGCCATCAGGTCGGCGCGACGGCCATTGTCGAGCGGCACCTCCGCCATCGCGGTCAGGTCGTGCCGGTGGAGCATCCGCGTGACCCCGCGCGCGACGTCGGCGGCGCAGAGCGTTCCGGTCGCGGGGTCGAGGCAGGAGAGGGGCGGTTCCTTCAGCACCGGAGCCGGATAGGAACAGGCGTAGAACAAGGCAAGAGACTTGGGGGATGCGTCGCGGCGAAGCCGCGCCGTCGGTCGTAGCGATGCTAGCCCGGCCGGGCTTGGGCGGGTCCTGCGCCAAGGTGGCGCCGCCCGCCCTGCGTGTCACCGATAAAAGATATGATTCCCGATCAGCGCGACTTTGGTCAACCGGCCGGGCAGACCGACCTTGCGACCGTTGAAGAACAGCGCATCGGGCGCGGGGCTCTTCCACGCGGAGGCCAGGGCGACCTTGGCGACCGCTTCGGCGGTGCGATACATGCGGTTCACCGCGTCGACGCTGGGCAGGACGCCACGGCGGACGAAGGAGAATTGCCCGCGCTGTTTGACGACGCCGCAGACATCGGCGGCGAAGCGCCCCGACTTGGCGCGGTTCAGCACGACGTTCGCGACCGCGAGCTGGCCGGCGAGCGGCTCGCCCTTGGATTCGAAATAGATGGTGGTGGCGAGGCAGCGAAGCGCCTCGGCATTGTCGGTCTCGCCGGCGGCATGGGCGGCGACCGCGTGGTCGAGCGAGGTGAAGGTCGCAGGCGCCGGTTTCGGCGCGGCGGATGCTTCGGGATCAAGCGTCGGAAAAACCGTGGGAACCGGCGTCTGGGCCGGGGCGTTGATGGCGGGTGTGGTGAGAGAGGTGGTCAGCGCGGGCCGGTCGAGTTCGGCGGCGTTGGTGATGGTGCTGGTGGACATCAGGCCACCAAGGGCGAGGGTCATGACCGCAAACGTGGCGGCGCGTTGAAGGATCGTCACTGGTCGTCACAAATATGCGGTTGGTTCGCGAACCGGCGGCGTGGCTTGAGCTTCGCAAGCCTGCGCGCCGGTCCTGGATTGCCCCCCGACTGCGTAACCGCCACCGTATCGCACACGGGTTCGGCACAACGCTTATTTCGATGATGCCGCCCTTGCCCAGGGTGACGGGAGCGTCAATCGCCACCCAGCGTTTCAGCGGCGAACCGTTCCGCGTCCGGGATGTCCAGTTCGATCACCCACAGATCGGGGTCGCGCGCGCGGCGCTTGCGCCAATATTCCTCGACCGACTCCGGGGAGGCGCCGGTCGGAGTCGACTCGATCGACTCCGATGCGCCCGACGCGCCGAGCCCGCGCTCGAACAGCCGCGTCGTCCCGTCGCGCGCGCGCGTCAGGAGCAGGAGCGCGCCCGCCTGTGGGTCGCCCCTGGCGCGCACCACCGCGAAGCCGCCCGCATCGTTGACGCGCCGGATCAGCGCGCTGGCGACGACCGAGGCGGGCAGGCGTCCGTTCACGCCGTCCGATAGCCGGGGAGCGTCGCGAGCGGGATGCGCGAGCGCATGAAGGTTCCCGTGCCGCGCGCGACCTCCTCCCCGCCGGCGTCGAGCAGCCGGGCGTCGGCGTTGAAGACGCGGCGGCGTCCGTTGGTCCAGCGTCCCTCGGCGATGACGGGGCCGACGCCGAGCGGCTGGGTGAACAACAGGGTGAAGGCGGTCGTCAGCAGAAAACGGTCGGTGACCAGGCTGTTGGCGGCGTAAAAGGCGGCATCGTCGAGCATCTTGAAATAGCTGGTGCCGTGAACGGCGCCGGCGGCGTGGAAATGGCGCTCGTCGAGGGTGAAGCGGATGCGGGCCAAGCCCCCCGACTCGATCTCCAGCGTCGAATCGAACAGCTTGTTGATCGGCGCCGCGGCGTAGAGCGACTCCAGCGCGCGGTAATGCGCGGCCTCTCCCTCAGGCCGCGTCACGGGCCTCGTCCGTCGTGAACAGCGCGAACAGTGCGTCGCGCGACCCGGCGCCGCGCAGCTTGGCGAGGAAGCGGGCGTCGCGCAGCGTGCGCGAGACGCGGGCCAGCGCCTTCAGATGATCGGCGCCCGCGTCGACCGGTGACAGCAGCAGGAAGATCAGGTCGACGGGCAGGTCGTCGACCGCCTGATACTCGACCGGATGGGCGAGCCGGGCAAAGGCGCCGACGATCTGGGTCAGTCCCTCGACGCGGCCGTGCGGGATGGCGACGCCGTGGCCGAAGCCGGTCGAGCCCAGTCGCTCCCGCTCGCCCAGCCGATCGGCGACGAGACGCGGGTCGAGTCCGACCTGCGGGGCGACGAGCGCCGCCATCGCCTGAAGCAGCGCCTTCTTGCCGCTGCTCGCCAGGTCGAAGGCGACGGCATCGGGCCGCAACAAGTCGCTCAGATCGGACATGGGGTCGTTGGTCATCCCGTCGCGCCATAGGCCGCAATTCGGCCGCCGGCGCGGCGGCCCTTAGCGCGACGGGACCCGTTGCGGAAGCGTCAGGCGCCGTGCGGTTCCACCCAGCCGATCGTGCCGTCGCCGCGCCGATAGACCATGTTGTAATCGCCCGTTCCCGAATTCTTGAACAACAGGGCGGCGGTGTTGCGCAGATCGAGCATCATCACCGCGTCGCCGACACTGGCGTCGGGCACGTCGACCCGCGTCTCCGCGACGATCAGCGGGGCGTCGGGAACTTCCTCCTCGTCGACATGGGGTTCCTGGAACAGGGTGTAACGGGCATTGTCGTAGGCGCCCGCCTCGGCGACCTCGACCGTCTCGAGGGCATGATGGTCCTTGAGGCGACGGCTATAGCGGCGAAGCTGTTTCTCGAGGTGATCGGCGGCGCCGTTGAAGGCGACGTGCGCGTCCTGGGCCTGGTGGCGGCCCTTGAGCACGAGCCCGCGGGTGACATGGGTGGCGATGGCGCAGGTGAAGCCATGGTCGTGCGGCCCCTTGCCGAACGTCGTGTCGGACGAGATGGCGCGGGTGAAATATTTGGCCGCGATCGCCTGGAGACGGTCCTCGACATGGGTCTTGAGCGCGTCGCCCACCTCGACCTGGTGGCCCGATACCCGAATCTCCATCAACCTACTCCGTTCATGTTGTCACTGCTGCGTCGTCCTTCCCCCAAAGGGGATCGGCGAGGGTGGAGATGAACGCGCGATGCGCGGCAAGTTCTCCCGCCCCAAGCTCGAAAACTCTGGCGGGCCGGGCGATACGGGGCCGATCGGCGACGAGCGGAGCGGCGGCGGCGGGCTGGTCGGCGAGCAGCCCCAGGCCGATCTGGCGACCGCCCGTCAGCTCGACATAGACCTGCGCGAGCAGCTGCGCGTCGAGCAGCGCGCCGTGAAGGACACGGTGCGAGCGGTCGATCCCGAAGCGCGAGCAAAGCGCGTCCAGACTATGCTTGGCGCCGGGATGACGGACGCGCGCCATGGGCAGCGTGTCGACCATGCGGTCGAGCGGGATGAGCGGGCGCCCGCATTTCCCCAGCTCGCCGTTGAGAAAGCCGAAATCGAACGTGGCGTTGTGTGCGACGAGCGGCGCGTCGCCCAGGAATTCGAGCAGCTCGTCGGCGCGGGTGTGGAAAAGCGGCTTGTCCGACAGGAAGGCGTCGGTCAGCCCGTGCACCGCCGCCGCCTCGGGCGGCATGGCGCGTTCGGGGTGATGATAGGCGTGGAAGCTGCGCCCGGTCTCGACGCGGTTGACCAATTCGATGCAGCCGATCTCGACGAGGCGGTCGCCCCGGGAAAAATCGAAGCCGGTGGTTTCGGTGTCGAAGACGATCTCGCGCATGGGGGCGATATCAGCCTTTGCCGGCCAGCAAGCAAGCGACGACGCGGGCGACGGCGGCGCGGGTCTCGTCCGGCGGCACGTCCGTCGCGATCACGAAATCGGCGCGGGCGCGCTTGGCGGCGTCGGGAAGCTGGCGGGCGAGGATGGCGTCGAGCCTGGCCGGGGTCATGCCGGGTCGGGCGAGGACGCGCGCGCGCTGGATTTCTGGCGCGGCGGAGACGACGACGACCTTGTCGACCCGCGCCTCGCCGCCCGTCTCGAACAACAGCGGGATATCGAACAGGACGATCGGCGCCCCCCGATGGTCGGCGAGAAAGGCGGCGCGTTCCTCGCCCACGGCGGGATGGACGATCGCTTCGAGCCGCTTCATCGCCGCGTCGTCACCCAGCACCGCCTCCGCCAACGCGGTGCGGTTCACGCCCGCCTGGCCGGTGGTCGAGGGAAAGGCGGCCTTGATCGCGGCGACGACGCGGCCGGCGGGGCCCTGGAGCCGGTGGACGGCGGCATCGGCGTCGAAGACGGGCACGCCCTTGTCGGCGAACATCGCGGCGACCGTCGACTTGCCCATGCCGATCGAGCCGGTGAGGCCGACCGTGATCATGCCGTCAGCAGCTCGCGCAGTTCGTCGTCGCGCTCGCGCGGCGGCTCCATGCCGAAGAGCAACTCGAAGGCGAGGGCGGCCTGGCCGACGAGCATCTCGAGCCCGTCGACGGTTTCCAGCCCGCGGTCATTGGCCTGGGCCAGAAGATCGGTCTCCAGCGGGGCGTAGACCAGATCATAGACGACCGCGTCATCGGGCAGCGTCGACAGGTCGAGATCGAGCGGGGGATGGCCGGCCATGCCGAGCGCGCTGGCATTGACCAGCAGGGCGGCGGGCGGGACAGGGGCGGATAGGGGCAGGGCGCGGCCCTTGAGCCTGAAGGCGGACAAAAGCGCGGCCCCCTTGAGCGGACTGCGGTTGAGGATCGTGACCGGGCCGACCTCCATCTTCGCCAACGCGAAGAGCACCGCGCGGGCGGCGCCGCCGGCCCCGATCACCACCGCCGGCCTGTCGGCGAAGTCGAACCCGGCGATCGGCGCGTAGAAACCGCCGGCGTCGGTATTGGCGCCGATCAGCGCGCCGTCCGGCGCGCGCATCGCCAGGTTGATCGCGCCGATGGTGGCGCGGACGTCGCCCCGGTCCTCCACATGGTCGAGCGCGGCGAGCTTGTGGGGAATGGTGACGTTGCAGCCGCGCCAGTGCGGATCGGCGCGGCGGCTCGCGAAGTAGGCGGGAAGATCGTCGGACACGACGCGGGTGGCGCGATAATCGGCGTCGAGGCCGAGCGCATTTATCCAGAAGCCGTGGATGAGCGGCGATTTGGAGTGGGCGATCGGGTCGCCGATCACCTCGGCATAGGGACGGCCGGATGCGTGGCCGGATGCGTGGAAGGTCACTGGAAGGTCATGCCTGGAACGGCCGGTCACCGGGGCATGACCGACCGGGTGCGCAGATAATCGAGCACGGGCAGGAGCGGCAGGCCGAGCACGGTGAAATGCGATCCCTCGATGCGGTCGAACAATTGCACGCCCGGTCCCTCCACGCGGTAGCAGCCGACGCATCCCGCGATCGCCGGCCATTCCGCGTCGAGATAACGCCGGATGAAGCCGTCGGACAGCGGGCGGACATGCATCGTCGCCGCCTCGACATGACGCCAGACGGGGCGACCGCCCTCCGCCACGACCGCCGCGCTCCAGAGGCGGTGGACGCGCCCCGACATGAGGGCGAGATGGTCGGCCGCCTGTTCGCGGCTTTCGGGTTTGTCGAGCAGCGTGCCGTCGTCGAGCGCGACCAGCGAATCCGACCCCAGCACCAGCGCGTCGGGACAGCGGAGCGACAGCTTCACCGCCTTGAGCTCCGCCAGCGCGTCCGCCAGGTCGCGGGGGCGCTCCCGGCCGAGCGCGGCCTTGGCGGCGTCCTCGTCCACCTGCGGGCTCATCGCCTCGAACGGCACCCCGGCCGCGGCGAGCATCGCCCGGCGCGAGGCCGAGCCCGAGGCGAGGATCAGGGTCATGCGCGGCCTTCCCGGCGATCGTCGCCCGCGTCGCGATCGTTCAGCAGGGCGATGACGGCCGCCGCGGTTTCCTCGATCGAGCGGCGGGTGACGTCGATCACCGGCCAGCCATTGTCGGCGAACATCCGCCGCGCAAAGGCGATCTCGCGGGATACCGACTCCTGCTCGACATAGCTCGTCTCGGTCGCCTGGTTCAGGGACAACAGACGGTTGCGGCGGATGGCGATCAGACGGTCGGCGCTGGTGGTGAGGCCGACGATCAGCGGGTGCTTGAGTTCGTACAAGGCGCGGGGCGGGGGCGATTCGACCACCACGGGGATGTTGGCGACCTTGTAGCCGCGATTGGCGAGATAGATGGAGGTCGGGGTCTTGGAGGAGCGGCTGACGCCGGCCAGCATGATGTCGGCTTCCTCCCATTCGTCCTGGCCGATGCCGTCGTCATGCGCGATGGTGAACTGGATCGCGTCCACCCGCGCGAAATAGGCGGCGTCGAGGACGTGCTGGCGACCCGGCCGTGCCTTGGCCTGCTGGCCGAGCAGCGCCGACAACGCGTCGTTGACGGGATCGAGCGGAGCGACCGCGGGAAGCCCCAGCGTCCGGCAGCGCTGTTCGAGCGTCCGCCTGGTCGCGGCGTTGACCAGGGTGAAGATGACGAGCCCGGGATTTTGCGCGATCTCCTGAAGGATGCGCTCCAGATGCGCCTCGGTGCGGACCATCGGCCAGAAATGCCGAACGGTGTCGACCGCGTCATATTGGGCGAGCGCGGCCTTGGCGATGTTCTCGAGCGTTTCGCCGGTCGAGTCCGACAGGAGATGCAGATGGAGGCGCGTCACTTGAGCATCATGTGGGGGTCGGGACCGATCTGTGGATAAGCCGGGGGACGACGGGTAGCGGAACCGGCCGCTCGCGCCAAGCGAGCGATGGGCGGTGGACAAGCGCCCGTCGGTCCACATGCCCGCCCACAGGTGGATCGATCGTCCACTGCCTGTGGGTAACGGGGACGAGAAGCGGACTCGCCCGGATATGCGTGTGGACAACCCGGCGCGGCTGTTGGCAAATCGGGGACGGGCGCTTAATCCCCGTGCCCAACGCGCCCACTATCACCACAACCCTTTTCAAGATTCTTCTTTAGTGAAGAAGAGAGGCTCCCGCCCTGTCGACGCCCGTTGAAGCCCCCTATGGCGCGAAACCGCTGCTCGGCGTCCTCAAGGGTCGACGGCTCGACATCCCTCCCATGTGGCTGATGCGGCAGGCGGGGCGCTACCTGCCCGAATATCGCGCGCTCAGGGCGGAGAAGGGCGGCTTCCTGGCGCTCGCCACCGATCCCGAAGCGGCGGCGGAGGTGACGCTGCAGCCGATCCGTCGGTTCGGGTTCGACGGGGCGATCCTGTTCTCCGACATCCTGATGGTGCCCTGGGCATTGGGGCAGGATCTGAGCTTCGGGGTGGGCGAGGGGCCACGTCTGACGCCGCGGCTGGTCGACACGGCGCTGGGAATGCTGGAGCGGGCACCAGGGCGGCTGGAGCCGGTCTATGCGACCGTGGCGCGGGTCGCGGGGGCCCTGCCGCCCGAGACGACGTTCCTGGGCTTTGCGGGCTCTCCCTGGACCGTGGCGACGTACATGGTGAACGGGTCGGGATCGAAGGATCAGGGCGAGACGCGGTCCTTCGCCTATGCCGACGAGCAAGCATTCGGGGAGATCATCGACGCGATCGTCGAGCTGACGGTCGAGTATCTCGCGCGGCAGATCGAGGCTGGCGTGGAAGCGGTACAGCTGTTCGACAGCTGGGCGGGATCGCTGTCGCCCGAACAATTCGACCGCTGGGTGATCGAGCCCAACGCCCGGATCGTGGCCCGCCTGCGGGAGCGGTGCCCGGAGGCGCCGATCATCGGTTTTCCAAAAGGCGCGGGGGCCAAGCTGGCCGCTTATGCCGCGGGGGTCGCGCCCGACGCGATCGGGCTGGACGAGACGGTCGATCCGGTCTGGGCGGACGCGGTGCTGCCGACGGGGATGCCGGTGCAGGGCAATCTCGATCCGCTGGTGCTGCTGACCGGCGGCGACGCGCTCGACCGCGGGGTCGCGCGCGTGCTGGCGGCCTTTCCCGAGCGGCCCCATATATTCAATCTGGGCCATGGCATCGGCCAGCACACGCCGATCGCGCATGTCGAGCGGCTGATCGCGCGGGTGCGGGGATAGCGGGCATGTGGGAGCGGTTGCTGGTGGCGTATGACTGGATCAAGGCGGCGCATCTGATCTTCGTGATCTTCTGGATGGCCGGGCTGTTCGCGCTACCGCGCTACCTCGTCTATCATCAGGAGAATTTGGCGGACGCCGCCGACGCCGCGCGCTGGGTGGAGCGCGAGGGTAAGCTGCGCCGCATCATCCTGACCCCGGCGATGGTCGTGGTGCTGGTGCTGGGCGCGGTGCTGGCGACGATGTCGGGCGCCTGGAGCCAAGGGTGGATGCACGGCAAGCTGCTCTTCGTGCTGCTGCTGACGGGCTATCATGGCTGGGCGGTCGGCTATGCGCGCAAGCTGGCGGCGGGGCGGGCGACGGTGTCGAACAAGACGCTCAGACTGCTCAACGAGGTGCCCGCGCTGCTGATCGCGCTGATCGTCGTGCTGGTGGTGGTCAAGCCTTGAGCGGCGGCTTCCCCGTCGCCGCCGATTGACGTAAGGTCCTCGGATGGCGGCGCAACCCGATCTCACCTTGCTGACGGCGGAGCAATTCCTGGGGATCGAATGGGGTTCGGACATCAAGGCCGAGCTCGACAATGGCGTGATCCGCATGATGGCGGGGGGCACGCGCGCCCATGCGCGGGTGCAGATGAACCTGTATCGTTTTTTGGGCGGTGCGCTGCGTGGGTCGGGATGCCGGCCCTTCGGGTCGGACATGGCGGTCAGGACGCATGACCTGTCGGTGCGTTATCCCGACATGTCGGTGGACTGCCACGGCGATGCCGCGAGTGAGGACGAGGAAAAGACGCTACGCGATCCGCGCGTCGTGATCGAGATCCTGTCGCCGACGACGCGACGCCAGGACGAGGGCGTCAAGCTCAACGAATATCGCGCTCTGGGGGGCATCGACACGATCGTCTTCATCGACCCGGTCGCCGAACGGCTCCGGGTGCTGCAACGGACGGGGCCGGACGCCTGGTCCGACCGGACCCATCCGGCGCCCGCCGACCTCCATCTCCCCGCGCTCGGGCTGGTCGTTCCGCACGCCGAGATCTTCGCGCGGGACTGAGCGCCGCCTTGACGGGCAGCGGCCTTCCCCTTAGGTCGCCGTTGTAACCGCAGGCGGGTCCTCCGCCTCGCGCGCCTCCAGCTTCGTATCACGCGACCCTTCGCGATCCCGAGCTTTCCCCGATCCCCTGTCGGCAGACCCCCCATGCATCTCAAAGACTTGAAATCGAAAAAGCCCGCCGAACTGGTGAGCATGGCCGAGGAGCTCGGCGTCGAGGGCGCCTCGACGCTGCGCAAGCAGGACCTGTTGTTCGCGATCCTGAAGGTTCAGGCGGACAATGGCGACGAGATCATGGGGCTGGGCACCATCGAGGTACTGCCCGACGGCTTCGGGTTCCTGCGTTCGCCGGAATCCAACTATCTGGCGGGGCCCGACGACATCTATGTCTCGCCCAACCAGGTGCGCAAATTCGGGCTCAGGACCGGCGACACGGTCGAGGCCGAGATCCGGGGCCCCAAGGACGGCGAGCGGTATTTCGCGCTGGTGCGGCTGGTGTCGGTCAATTTCGACGATCCCTCGGCGGTCAAGCACCGGGTCAATTTCGACAATCTGACCCCGCTCTATCCCGAAGAGAAGCTGACGCTCGATCAGATCGACCCGACGGTCAAGGACAAGTCGGCGCGGGTGATCGACATCGTCGCGCCCCAGGGCAAGGGCCAGCGCGCGCTGATCGTGGCGCCGCCCCGGGTCGGCAAGACGGTGCTGCTCCAGAACATCGCCAAGGCGATCACCGACAATCATCCCGAAGTGTTTCTGATCGTGCTGCTCATCGACGAGCGGCCCGAGGAGGTCACCGACATGCAACGCAGCGTCAAGGGCGAGGTCGTGTCCTCGACCTTCGACGAGCCCGCGACGCGCCATGTGCAGGTGGCCGAGATGGTGATCGAGAAGGCCAAGCGGCTGGTCGAGCACAAGCGCGACGTGGTGATCCTGCTCGACTCGATCACGCGTCTCGGTCGCGCCTACAACACCGTCGTGCCCAGCTCGGGCAAGGTGCTGACGGGCGGCGTCGACGCCAATGCACTCCAGCGGCCCAAGCGCTTCTTCGGCGCGGCGCGCAACATCGAGGAAGGCGGGTCGCTCTCGATCATCGCCACCGCGCTGATCGACACGGGCAGCCGGATGGACGAGGTGATCTTCGAGGAGTTCAAGGGTACGGGCAATTCGGAGATCGTGCTCGACCGCAAGGTAGCCGACAAGCGCATCTTCCCCGCGCTCGACGTGGGCAAGTCGGGCACCCGCAAGGAGGAGCTGCTGGTCGACAAGGCCAAGCTGTCCAAGATGTGGGTCCTGCGCCGCATCCTGATGCAGATGGGGACGATCGACGCGATGGAGTTCCTGCTCGACAAGATGAAGGATTCGAAGTCGAACGAGGTGTTCTTCGACAGCATGAACCAGTGACGAGCCGCGGCCTGCGCCACGCTGGCGCGGGACTCGCGGCCGTCCGGCCGGCGTAGCTTCAGCTACGACCGACGACGCCGCTTTGCCGCGGCGCGATCCCCATTCGGAAAGAAGCGGGACCCGGATCAAGTCTGGGGACGGGGGTTTCACCGTTCCCGCATAGCCTCTAAGCGAAACCCATGATCCTCGCCCTGCTCACCGCCGCGGCCACGGCCGCCGCGCCCACCCTGTCCGAGATGTGGCAGCTCGCCCTCTCCGACTTCGCCAACATCACCGAAGCCTCGCGCCTGGCCGCGTTCGGGCAGGTGCTGCTGATCGACATCGTGCTGGCGGGCGACAATGCCATCGTCGTCGGCGCGCTGGCGGCCGGGCTGCCCGACGAGCAGCGCAAGAAGGTCATCCTGATCGGCATCATCGCCGCGCTGGTGCTGCGGATCGGCTTCGCGCTGATCGCGACCTGGCTGCTGGGCATCGTCGGGCTGATCTTCGCGGGCGGGCTGTTGTTGCTATGGGTGTCGTGGAAGATGTGGCGCGAGCTACACCATAGCGGCCAGGCGCAGGACGGCATCGACAATGTCCGTCCCGCGCGCAGCTTCGCGGGCGCGGCCTGGGCGGTGGCGCTGGCCGATGTGTCGATGAGCCTCGACAACGTGCTGGCGGTCGCGGGTGCGGCGCGCGAGCATCCGGGCATCCTGATCATCGGGCTGGTGCTGTCGGTGGCGCTGATGGGCCTCGCGGCCAACCTGATCGCGCGGTATATCGAGCGCTATCGCTGGATCGCCTATGTCGGGCTGATCGTGATCGTCTATGTCGCGGGCAAGATGATCTATGACGGGGTGATCGACCCCCAGGTCGGGATCACCACGCTGTTCGCGTGATCCCCACGAAGTAATAGTTCGTGGGGCCCCCGATTCAGGCGAGGTGCCTTGCGAAGAAGTCGGCGGTGCGCTCGTCGGCCAGCCGCGCGGCCTCTTCGGACCGGCGCCTGCCGCCTTGGGCGGCAAAGCCGTGGTCCTCGCCGGGATAGTCGTGGATGGTCACGCGGGGATGATCGTCCAGCCCCGCATGGATCGCTGCCTGCGCGTCCTTGCCGACGAAATGATCCTCGCCGGCGATGTGGAGCAGCAGCGGTTTGGCGACGGCGTGCTTCTCGCCGAGCAGCCCCTCCAGTCCGACGCCGTAATAGCCGACCGAGGCGTCCACATCGGTGCGCGCGGCGGTCATATAGGCGAGACGCCCGCCCAGGCAGTAGCCGACCACGCCCACCTTGCCGCCGCCGATCAGCGCGCGGACGGCGCGGATCGTCGCCTCGATATCGGCCACGCCGAGCGCCTGGTCGAATCGTCCCATCAGCCCGAGCGCGCGCTGGAATTCCGGTTCCACATCGGGATCGAGCTGGACGCCGGGCTCCAGGCGCCAGAACAGGTCGGGCGCGACCGCCAGATAGCCCGCCCGCGCCAGCGCGTCGCATTTGGCGCGGATGCCGGCATTGACCCCGAAAATCTCCTGGATGACGACCACCGCCGCGCGGGGCGTCTCGCCGGGCTGGGCCAGATAGGCGTCGAACCGGCCCGAGCCGTCCGGGGTGTCGATCGTCAGGCTGGTCATGGCGGGCTCCGGTGATGGATGTTGCGGGGCGCCCGCCTTCACGGGCATGGTGCGCGCTCTCCATGCCGGGATGCCCGGCGCCGCTCAAGGGGCCGATCATGAAAGTCACCATCGACATCGACCTGACCCCCGAAGAGGCGCGGCGGGCGATGGGCCTGCCCGACCTGACCCCGCTCCACGACCGCTACGTCGCGCGGCTGGGCGACATGATCGAGGGCGGGGTCAAGCCGGAGATGCTGGAAGGAATGCTGAAAAGCTGGGCGCCGATGGGCGAGGCCGGCATGACCTTCTGGCGGCGGTTGTTCGAGGCGGGAGGCAAGCCGACCCAGTGACGGACGGAGCGAACGACACGATCTTCGCGCTGTCGAGCGGACGGCCACCGGCGGCGATCGCGGTGATGCGGGTGAGCGGGCCGGGGGCACTGGATGCCGCGCGCGCGCTGGCGGGGCGATTGCCCGAGGCGCGGCGGGCCGGGTTGCGGCCGCTGCGCGACGCCGAGGGCCTGCTGCTCGACCGGGCATTGCTGCTGGTCTCCCCCGGCCCGGCGAGCGCGACCGGCGAGGATCTGGTCGAATTGCACCTCCATGGCGGACGGGCAGTGGTGGCGGCGGTCGAACGCGCGCTGGCGGCCCAGGGCCTGCGCGGCGCGGAGGCGGGGGAGTTCACCCGGCGCGCGCTGACCAATGGTCGGATCGATCTGGCGCAGGCGGAGGGCCTGGCGGACCTGCTCCAGGCCGAAACCGAGGCGCAGCGCGTCCAGGCGATCGGCGCGGTCGAGGGCGCCGTCGGCGCGGTGGTGGGCGAATGGACCGCCCGCGTGCTCGCGCTGTCGGCGCAGTTGGAGGCGGCGATCGATTTTGCGGACGAGGATGATGTCGCGGTCGATCCGCACGGGATTACCGAGGCGGTCGCCGGGCTCCGCGACGAGATGGCGGAGATGCTCGCCCGCCCATCGGTGGAGCGGCTGCGCGACGGGGTGCGCGTGGTGCTGACCGGTCCCCCCAATGCGGGCAAGTCGACCCTGCTCAACCTGCTTAGCGGCCGCGAGGCGGCCATCGTGTCGCCGGTCGCGGGGACGACGCGCGACGTGGTCGAGGCGCCGGTCGTGCGTGAGGGCGTCGCCTATCTGCTGTCCGACACGGCGGGGCTGGTGGACGACACGGCGGACGCGATCGAGGCGATCGGGGTTCAACGCGCGCGGGTGGCGGCGGAGCGCGCCGACCTGCTGCTGTGGCTGGGGGACGATCCGCCCCCGACGGGCGCGATCTGGGTATGGGCGCGGGCCGACGCGCCGGGGCGCGGCGACCCGCCGGCCGGGGTGGATATCATCACCGCCAGCGAACGACCCGACAGCATCGCGGCGCTGTGGCGGCTGATCGGGGAGCGCGCGACGGCGTTGCTCCCCAGGGCGGACCTGCCGGCGTTCAACGCCCGGCAGCGCGCGCTGGTCAAGGAAGGCATGGGGGAGCTGGTCGGGGATGCCGACCCGCTGATCCTGGCCGAGCAGCTGCGGCGTGCGCGCGTCGCATTGGCGCGGGTGACCGGGGCGGATGCGACCGAGGCTATGCTCGACGCGCTGTTCGGACGCTTCTGCATCGGCAAATAGGGTGTTCCACGTGGAACAGTTTTGACCTTCATCCCTCGCTTAACTAGGCCGGGGAGCATGAGCGACGTGATCGTCATCGGTGGTGGACATGCGGGCGTCGAGGCGGCGCTGGCGAGCGCGCGT
>NZ_DASVRV010000051.1:0-11344 GCF_036388435.1 Sphingomonas sp. | reverse complement strand
CTGATCGAGAACGCGTTCTGCCGCCTCAAGGACTTCCGCCGCGTCGCGACCCGCTACGACAAGCTCGCGGCCAACTTCCTGTCAGGCGTGGCGCTCGCCACCGCGCTCGCGTTCTGGCTGTGAACGAGTCTGGAGCCTAGTGAACACGCCGCCGTTGCGCCTTCGCTGAGCGCTGGCGTTCGGGCTGGCTCCTGCCGCTTCGTCATAGGTATCAAAACCGAACGGCTGTGACACCTAGATTTTGTCTGCTTTCGACCCACAGCGGGCGTTCGGGTCGTAGCTTTTGAGGTAGCTGCTCGGCCGTCACCTCCTACTCGATATACAAGTCGACCATCGCTTTTCGGCGTTCGCGATCAACAATGAGGGTTAGTTGACCGCCATGTGAAGCATCGGCTGGTACGGATATGTAAGTAGTCCCGATCCGAAAGTTCTCGCCGACTTTAGGACCACAGCAATAGTCGTGTGACATGCCGCCTTCTGTCTTATCTACGCAGGGCAAAGAACCTGTGGAACATGGGGCTGGAGACCTCCAGCTACCGTGCTTCAACAAGACGGGAAAGTCGGCCGGGGCTAACTGGAACGCGCATCGTTCGAGCACGTCCGTCGTGCCGAAGCTGTCACAATCAATGTCCGTTACCGAGTCCGGTAACTCGCGAAGGGCCAGTATATTAACGAGATGAGATCGAGTCTGCGCTTGCCAGGCAAGCACGCCCGCGAAGCCAACGACCATAAGCGTCGCAAAAAGGAGCAGTGGGCGGCGTAGGGACGGCATGGCCAGTGAGCCTTATCGCACGAACGTCCGCTTGCCACCTTTAGCGGACGTTCGCGCCGGGAGTCCGCTTGCGACCCCTAGCGGACTTTCGGCGGTGGTCCGCTTCCGCCCAGTTGCAGACGTTCGATATTGGGTGCATCCACTCGGCATGAAAGGTTTGGCAGCGAGAAAGGTGACGCTCCTCATGACCGCTGGAGCGCTCACGTCGCTCGCGGCTTACACCACCTTCCAGCAGCGCACGCGCACCATCGAAGGCACCTGGGTCGACCTGTTCGAAGGATCACGATTCATCGAAGGTGAAGGCCTATCGTCTATCTGCAACCCCAACTTCACAGATGCGCCGTCGCTTGCTTATAATCCGGAACAGAACAGCTCTGAGGGGAAGTTGATAAAGGCGAACCGAAACTCAGGCGTTTTCGTGAGCAGAGATGGAAGGTGGCCCGTTGCCGCTTACTCGGTGAGGTTCGACGGTCATCACCAGATTATAGGCCTAGGCTTTGGTCATGCAGGACTCTCGCCCTCTGAGTATGTCGTCCACCGGATGCTCTCGATCGGCCCGATTCCGTCGCCTATTTGCAATATTCGCCCTGGTTGAAGGATGTCCGCTTTCCACCCAAAGCCGACATTGGCGGCCGGAGGTCGAGCAGGTAGGACGCGAACCATGCGGCAGAAAGCGACCAACTTCGTCGAGGAATGGATCGCAGACGAATTGCTGTGCAAAGCACCTACAGGCGAGGCGGAAGCGGAACTGCTTGTGCGGTTCTCAGCGGAGGCGATCTCGGCGGGACTATCTCACGAAGAGGCAGAGTGGGGCCTGAGCGACCCGGATATGGCTAGCATCATCCGCAAGCATCACGGCCACGCCTAGGTCCGCTTTCCACCCATAGCGGACGTCGGTGCACATGATATGATCGGGTATGGAGTTCATGCTGAAGCTGCTCGCCGTGGCGCAGACCGTTTTCTGGGTTTGGGCCAGTTGGAAGGTTTACGTGCGGGCGAGGGCGGTCGCGGCCGAGACTAACCCTTCGCGTCCCCTGTCCTATGTTGCGGGTCACTGGCTTCTAGTTGTGTTTTTCGCGGCGTTCGCGCTTGGCAGCTTCTTGGGGCTTCTCGGCGTGCGTTAAATGACCGCAATCCACCCAAAGCGGACATTCACGCCTTTGTGTCACAACCGAACGGTTGTGACACAAAGGCGCGCGTCCGTTCCCCGCCTACGCGCACCCCTCAGCCGCCGTTCCGCTTTCGGCCGACCCCCGCCGCCTCCCCTCCACCCCCGTTGCCATTTCGTTCCTCCCACGCGTACAACGGCCCCGTCATGCTGCCCCTTCCCCATCCCGCGCTGCACGCCAGCCATGCCGGCATCTGGATCGCGCGGGGCGGGGACACGCGCGAGGTGTCGCGCGGCGAGGCGATCCGGGTCGCGGCCGAGACGCCGGTGATCGTGCTCAACGCCGCGCTGACCGGGCAGCGGCTGGGCTATGCCGAGCTGTCGGGGCTCGACCTGCTCGAACTCTTCGCCTTCATGCACCCCGCGCGCTTCGCGGTGCCGACGCCGGGCGGGCTGGCGCGCGCGATCGGGCTGGCGGTGCCCGACGACGACGGCGCGACCGCCGCGTTCCTGCTGGAAGCGACCGCGCGCCTGCTCGCCGTGCCGGGGGGCGACTGGCCGGAACGCGAAGGGGCGTGGAGCAGCGCGCAATCGCTGTTCCGCCTGCGCTGGCCCTGGGGGCCGCTGGTCGCGCATCATGTGCCCAAGCCGCCGGCGAACGAGCGGTGGCTCTTCTCCAAGCTGCCCGAATGGGAGGAGACCGCGCCGCGCCCCGCCCCGCGCACCGTCCAGCTCGATCCCGCCGAGGCGGAAGCACGGCTCGTCGTGCTGACCGGCGCGGGTGCGGAACAGCGTGTGGGCCAGCGCGCCTATGCCGCCGCCGCGACCGCCGCCTTCGCGCCCCGCGCGATGCGCGACGCGCCCAATCTCGTGCTGGCGGAGGCGGGGACGGGGATCGGCAAGACGCTGGGCTATCTCGCCCCCGCCTCGCTCTGGGCCGAGCGGGCGGGCGGCGCGGTGTGGGTGTCTACCTATACCAAGGCGCTCCAGCGCCAGCTGTCGGGCGAGACGGCGCGTCTGTTTCCCGACCCCGCGCTACGCCGCGTCAAGGTGGTGACGCGCAAGGGCCGCGAGAATTATCTCTGCCTTCTCAATCTGGAAGACGCGCTGCAGGGCGGGTTCGCGGGGCGAGCGGCGGTGCTGGCGCAGCTCGTCGCGCGCTGGGCGGCGTATAGCGCGGACGGCGACATGGTGGGGGGCGACCTGCCCGGCTGGCTGCCGACCCTGTTCCGGCGCAACGGCCCGACCGCGCTGACCGACCGGCGCGGCGAATGCGTCTATGCGGGCTGTCCGCATTACCGCAAATGCTTCATCGAACGCGCGGCCCGCGCCTCGGCGGAGGCGGACATCGTCATCGCCAACCATGCGCTGGTCATGGTCAACGCCGCGCGCGGGCGCGAGACGACGACGCGGCCGACCCGCTACGTCTTCGACGAGGGACACCACCTCCACGACGCCGCCGACGCGATGTTCGCGACCGCGCTGACGGGCGCGGAGTGCATCGAGCTCCGCCGCTGGGTGGTCGGCCCCGACGGCAATACGCGCGGGCGCCGGCGCGGCCTGGCGGCGCGATTGAGCGACGTGGCGAGCTATGACGAGGCGGGCGGGCGGGCGATCGCCGACGCGGTGGAGGCGGCGCGCGCGCTGGCGTCGGATGGGTGGCTCGGGCGGCTGGCGGAGGGGCGGCCCTTCGGCGCGATCGAGACGCTGCTCGCCGCCGTGCGCGGGCTCGCCTTTGCGCGTGCCGAGGGAGGTGACGACGCCGGCTATGGGCTGGAGACCGAGCTGGCCGAGCCCGACGGCGCGCTGATCGAGGCGGCGGGGCCGGCGGCGCACGCGCTCGACGCGCTGCTCCGGCCGCTGGTGACGCTCGGGCGGCGGCTGGAGGCGGTGCTGGCGGAGGCCCCGGACTGGATGGACGCGGCGGCGCGCGCGCGGGTCGAGGGCGCGATCGCCTCGATCGGCTGGCGCGCGGAGACGGTGGCGGCGTGGCTGGCGCTGCTGGCGCGCGTGGGCGGGCCGGCGGACCCCGACTTCGTCGACTGGCTCAGCGTCGACCGGACGGAGGGACGCGAGTTCGATGTCGGGCTCCACCGCCACTGGCTCGACCCGACGCGGCCTTTCGCGGAGATCGTCCTGAAACCCGCGCACGGCGCGCTCGTCACCTCGGCGACGCTGACCGGCGGCGGCGATTGGGAGACGGCCGAGGCGCGCGTCGGCACCCCGCATCTGGGTCGGGCCCCGGCGCGGTTCGAGGCGGCGAGCCCGTTCGACTATCCCGCCCATGCCCAGGTGCTGATCGTGACCGACGTCAAGCGCGGCGACCTGCCCGCGCTCGCCAACGCCTATGCCCGGCTGATCGTCGCGGCGGAGGGCGGGACGCTCGGGCTGTTCACCGCGATCCGGCGGCTGCGCGCGGTCCATGGCCGGATCGCCGACCGGCTGGCGCGCGAGGGCCTGCCGCTCCACGCCCAGCATGTCGACCCGATCGACACCGGCACGCTGGTCGACATCTTCCGCGACGACCCGCATTCCTCGCTGCTCGGCACCGATGCGCTGCGCGACGGGGTGGACGTGCCCGGCCATTCGCTGAGGCTCGTCGTCATGGAGGGCGTTCCCTGGCCCAAGCCGACCGTGCTCCACGCCGCGCGCAAGCTGGCGGGCGGCGGCTCCGCCTATGACGACCGCATCGTGCGCGCGCGGCTGGCCCAGGCGTTCGGACGGCTGATCCGCCGCGCGGACGACCGGGGCGCGTTCGTGCTGCTGTCGGCGGCGATGCCCTCGCGGCTGCTCGGCGCCTTCCCGCCGGGCGTCGAGGTGGCGCGCGTGACGCTGGACGAGGCGGTGGAGCGCGTCCGGTCGCGGCTTTCCCTGGGCAGCCCGATTGGGCAAGGAGCACGGACACCCGCCTGAAAGGTCGCGCCATGAAGACGCTCACCCTGCTGCGCCACGCCAAGTCGAGCTGGGACGACACCGTCCAACGCGATTTCGACCGGCCGCTCAACGCCAAGGGCCGGCGCGCGGCGGCGTTGATGGGGCGGCATCTGCGGAACGAGGGGGTGACGTTCGACCATCTCGTCGCCTCCCCGGCGGTGCGCGTCGGCGAGACGCTGGACGGATTCACGAGCGGGTACGGGCGGTTGCCCGCGGTCGTGGAGGACCGGCGCATCTACCTCGCCAGCGCGGCGACCTTGCTGGAGGTGGTGCAGGGGCTGCCCGCCTCGACGGAGGCGGCGCTGCTCGTCGGGCATAATCCGGGGCTGGAGGATCTGGTGCTGATGCTTGTCCCGGACGGCGGAGCCCCGCGCGACGCGGTGGAGGAGAAATACCCGACCGCCAGCGTGGCGGTAATGCGGTTCGCGGTGGCGGATTGGACGGCGGTCGCAGCGGGCGGGGGCGAGCTGGTCCGGTTCGTGCGGCCGCGGGACCTGGACCCGACGCTCGGGCCGGATGCGGACTGAGGGCGACCGATTACCTGCCAGCGCCTTTGCAAGCACGAGCCGCTTACCTTTCGCCTCCCTTTCTGAACTTGTAGATCATGGCGACAAACAAGTATGCCGGTGGTCCGATCATGACCGTGTAGCAAGGCAGAGCTTCGATCCAGTTTGCTGAAAGCGCGATACCAAACATGCAAACGGGGACGAAGGTAAACAGCCAGATTGGCCCGCCAAGTACCAAGGCAAACAGAAAAGTCAGGCCTTCCTGAGACGTTCGGTGTTGCTGAATGCTGTGGCTGTCAACGACTTGGCGCTCATCTCCCTGCTCTTGATCTTTCATTCTACACCCTTATTAAAGTCTGTGTGAGGCAAATACCGACAGACTGAACTGTCTAGCTTATTCCTCCTCCGTCCGAGAGCGGGTCAAGGGGCGGTTCGCCCCCAGCATCCGGATGATGCCGGAAAAGTCCGTACCCCCCTGCCCTTCCGCCGCGTATGCCTCGTACAGCTCCGCCGCCCTGGCGCCCATCGGCACGGTCGCGCCGGCGCCCCGCGCTGCCTCCATGGCGAGGCGGAGATCCTTCAGCATCAGCGCGGCCGCGAAGCCGCCCTGATAGTCGCGGTCGGCGGGGGTCTCGGGGCCGACGCCGGGGACGGGGCAATAGCTGGTCATCGACCAGCTCTGCCCCGACGACACGCTGGCGATGTCGTAGAAGCGCTGCGGGTCGAGCCCGAGCTTCTCCGCGAGCAGGAACGCCTCGCAGGTCGCGACCATCTCGGCGCCGAGCAGCATGTTGTTGCAGATCTTCGCGGCCTGGCCCGCGCCGTTGCCGCCGGCGTGGATCACCGCCTTCCCCATGTCGGACAGATAGGGTTCGGCGCGCGCGAAAGCGTCGTCGGCGCCGCCGACCATGAAGGTCAGCGTGCCCGCGTTCGCCGCCGCGATGCCGCCCGATACGGGGGCGTCCACTGCCGCGAGCCCCTTGGCCCACGCGGTCTCCGCGACGCGCTTGGCGGTCGCCACGTCGATCGTCGAACAGTCGATCAGAATCGTGGTCGGCGCCACCCGGCCGACCAGGTTGCCGTACACGGCCTCCACATGCGCGCCGGCGGGGAGCATGGTGACCACCGCCTCGGCGCCGTCCACCGCCGCCTGCGCGCTGTCGGCGGGAAGGCAGCCGGCCTGCTCCGCGCGCGCGAGCGCCTCCGGAGAGAGGTCGAAGGCGCGGACATCGTGCCCCGCCCTGGCCAGGTTCGCGGCCATCCCGCCGCCCATATTGCCCAGCCCGATGAATGCGACGCGTGCCATGCTTATTTCCCCGTCCACTTGCCCGGCCGCTTCTCGACGAAGGCGGCCATGCCCTCGGTCTGGTCCTCGGTCCCGAACAGGCCGTGGAACAGCCGCCGCTCGAACCGGACGCCCTGGTGAAGCGTCGTCTCGAACGCGGCGTCGACCATCTCCTTATTCGCGAGCACCGCGAGCGGGGCCATGCCGGCGATGACGGTGGCGACCTTGACCGCCTCCTCGACCAGGTCGGCGGCGGGGACGACGCGGCTGACGAGCCCGGCGCGCTCGGCCTCGGCGGCGTCCATCATCCGGCCGGTCAGGCACATCTCCATCGCCTTGGCCTTGCCCACCGCGCGGGTCAGCCGCTGCGAGCCGCCCATGCCCGGCGAGACGGCGAGCTTGATCTCCGGCTGGCCGAACTTGGCGGTGTCGGCGGCGAGGATGAAGTCGCACATCATGGCGAGCTCGCAGCCCCCGCCCAGCGCGAAGCCCGCGACGGCGGCGATGACGGGCTTGCGCGTGGCGGTGAACCGTTCCCAGCCGGCGAAGAAGTCGGCGCCGTACATGGCGGCGAAGCCCTGGGCCTGCATCTCCTTGATGTCGGCTCCGGCCGCGAAAGCGCGCTCGGAGCCGGTGAGGACGGCACAGCCCTGGGTCGCGTCCGCGTCATAGGCGGCGAAGGCGGCGAGCAGGTCGGCCAGCACCTGACTGTTTAGGGCGTTCAGCGCCTGGGGGCGGTTGAGCGTGACGAGCGTCACGGGGCCGCGTTGTTCGACGAGGATGGTTTCATAGTCAGGCATCGGGCTTCTCCGTCAATTCGGCGTCCACGCGTCCGCCTCGTCGAGCGGCGCGAAAATCTGGTCGATCAGATGGTCGGTCACGCCCTCGGGCGTGGGCGGATCCCAGCGGGGCGCATTGTCCTTGTCGACGATCACCGCGCGGACGCCTTCGAGGAAGTCGTGGCGCTGCACCACGCGGCTGCCCACCGCATATTCCTGGCGCATCTCGTCCTCGAACGTCGCCATGGTCGCGCCGTCCAGCAGGAGTTTCAGCGACACTTTCATCGTCTGGGGCGATTTGGTGCGGAGCGTGGCGAGCTGCGCCGACGCCCAGTCGCCACCATCGGCCTCCAGCGCGGCGATCACCTCCTCCAGCCTGTCGGACGCGAAGAGCCGGTCGATCGCGCCGGCATGGGCGGTGATCCGCGCATCGGGGACGGGCGCGGACAGCTCGTCGAGCACGGCCGCGATCGCCTGGGGCGTCTCGGCGATCCGGTTCTTCGCCTCGTCGAGCCGGTCGGCGTGGAGATAATGGGTCGCGAAACCGAGCGCCAGGCACTCCGCCCCGTCGAGCCGGTGACCGGTCAGCGCCAGATAGCGCCCCATCCGCCCCGGTCCTCGCGACAGATACCAGCCCGCCCCGACATCGGGGAACAGGCCGATCCCCGTCTCGGGCATCGCGAACTTCGTGTTCTCCGTCGCCACGCGATATCGGCAGGGCAGCGCCAGCCCGACACCGCCGCCCATCGTCACCCCGTCCATGAACGCGACCAGCGGCTTGGCATAGGTGAACAGCCGGTGGTTCATCCGGTATTCGGCGTGGAAGAAGGCCCGCGCGGCCGCGCCGTCCCCCGCCCCGCTTTCCGCGAGCATACGGATGTCCCCGCCCGCGCAAAAGCCACGCGACAGCTTGGGATCGCCGTCGGGCGCGGGGGCGTGATCGATCACCACCGCCTCCACCGCCGCGTCCCCGCGCCACCGCTCCAGCGCGTCGAGTATCCCGTCGCACATGGGATGGGTCAGCGCGTGGAGCGTCCCCGGACGGTTCAGCCGGATGCGACCGACCGCGCCGTCCTGCTCGACCATGAGATCGCCGGTCATTGCCGTGTCAGCTCGCGTCCGACGATCATGCGCATGATCTGGTTGGTCCCCTCCAGGATCGAATGGACGCGCAGGTCGCGCCAGAACCGCTCGATCGGATAATCCTGCAGATAGCCATAGCCGCCGTGCAGCTGGAGCGCGCGGTCGACGATCGACGAACCGCTGTCGGTCGCCAGCCTTTTGGCCATGGCGGCGAACTTGGTCTTGTCGGGCGCGTTGTCGGTGACCTTGGCGGCGGCCATGTAAAGGAGCGCGCGCGCCGCCTCCAAATCGGTCGCCATGTCGGCCAGCGTGAACTGGGTGTTCTGGAAATCGGCGATGGGCTTCCCGAACTGCTGGCGCTCCTTGGTATAGCGGATCGATTCGTCCAGGCAGCGCTGCGCCCCGCCCAACGAGCAGGCGCCGATGTTGAGCCGCCCGCCGTCCAGGCCCATCATCGCGATGCGGAACCCCTCCCCCTCGCCGCCGACCAGGTTCTCGGCGGGCACGCGCACCCCGTCGAAATTCACCTGGGCGGTGGGCTGCGAATGCCAGCCCAGTTTGCGCTCGGGAGCGCCGAACGAGACGCCCGGCATGTCCTTCTCGACCACCAGGCAGGATATGCCCTTGGGGCCTTCCTCGCCGGTCCGGACCATGGTGACGTATACCTCGTTCTCGCCGCCGCCCGAGATGAACTGCTTGGACCCGGTGACGACGTAATCGCCCCCGTCACGAACGGCGCGCGTCTTGAGCGCGGCGGCGTCCGACCCCGATCCCGGCTCGGTCAGGCAATAGCTCGCCAGCCGGTCCATGGTGACCAGGCCGGGCAGATATTTGTCCTTCACCGCCTGCGCGCCGAACCGGTCGATCATCCACGACGCCATGTTGTGGATCGAGATGAATGCCGAGGTCGACGGGCAACCATAGGACATGGCCTCGAAGATCAGCGCCGCCTCGAGCCGGCCCAAATTGATGCCGCCGCTCTCCTCCGACACGTAGATCGCCGCAAAGCCGAGTTCGGCCGCTTCCTTGATGACGTCGCGCGGGAAGATATGCTTCTCGTCCCATTCGGCCGCGTTGGGGGTGATACGGTCGGCGGTGAAGCGGCTGGCGAGTTCCTGGATCTCGCGCTGGTCGGGGGTCAGGTCGAACTGGGTCATGGTTGCTCCGTGGCGGGCGTCTGGAGCCAGGCGCGCGCGTCGTCCATCGAAAGGAATATGCGGACGGACGGGTGGGCCAGCGTCCGCTCCGCCTGCATCTTGTTCAGCTTGCTGCCGACCGCGATCGCGGTGCGGCCCGTGCGCATCTTGATCGCTCCCGCCATGATCTTGCCCAATGCCAGGCTGACCTCGGTTGACTGGACGGGAAAGTCGGTGGAATCGCACAAGGTATCGAAATGCAACGGCACGCGACGGATCCGGGCGGCGGCCGCCTGGAGATCGGCGACGAAGCGCCCGATGATCTCCATCGTCCAGAAGCCCCGCATCCTATATAAGAACAGGTTGGCGACCATGTCGTACTGCATCTCGTAGCCGGGCACCGCCATCTACCGGGCCGGCGCGACGGCGGGCGGCGGCTCCAGCGGCACCGCCTCGTTGCGTGTGTCGTCGGTCAGGTTCTCGGGCACCCCCTCCTGCACCAGCGCGGGGGGCGCTGCCTCCTCGTCCGACGTGTTGGCGCCTTCCGACCCGCCCCCGCAGGCGGCGAGCAGCAGAACGGGAAGAAGGAGCAGGCGAGGCGCGACGCGGCGGGTCATGGCATGCTCCCTAGCACCGCGGCGGGCCTCCCCGCCACCGTCCCCGCCGCGACCGGTGTCTCGTGCAGGACGCGTTCGGCGAAGAGGCGGTTTGCGAGCCGCGTGTCGTTGCGGGCGTACCAGCGCGGCGCGGGCAGGCCCTTAGCCCAGGCCAGCGCCTCGGTCAGCGTGCCTTGCGCGACGGGGACGTCGGGCCGCGCGGCCGCGATCGGATCGGCGAACGCCTGATCGGCGCCGATGATCGTCCACCCCGCGCGGCGGAGCGCCCCGACCAGATCGCCGACGAACAGCGCCGCGATGTCCGTCTCGTGGAGCAGCATCACATGCGCGGGCGACCGGCCGAGCGTATGCCGGGCGAGCCCGTCATAGAATTCGGCCGCCTCCAAATGGCTTTCGACATACAGGTCGCGCAGCGCCGCCCTGTCGATCGCCTTGCCGCCCGCCCGCGCGTCGACCGCCAGCTGTTCCATGTTCCAGTCCGACGCGTCGACCGTGACATAGCCGTTGCGCAGTCCTCGCGCGGCCAGGCCGGCGCGGACCGCGTCGCGCTTCGGCTTGTCGCGGCCACCCTCGTCGAGAAAGGGGTAACGAAACCAGGGTCGATGCCCCTGGCGCCCGCGCAGCCACGCCTCGGCCCGGTCGATATCGGCGAGATAGTCGGCCGCATCGGTCGCATTCAGGTGCGGATGGCTGAACGAGTGGTTCGCCAGGACGTGGCCCGCCGCGACATAATCCGCGATCCGCCGCTCGGCGCCGGGGCGATCGGGCACCGCGCCGGGGTTCACGAAAAAGGCGGCCTGCGGCACCCGCGCGCGCCGCAGCGCCGCGATCAGGCGCCGTGTCCGCTCGTCGGGCGTCAGGAACGCGCCCGCCCCGCGCGGCACGTCGTCGAACGTCAACGCGATGCGCTTCCGCGCCGCCGCCGGGGCGGCGGCGAGCAGCAGCGTCAGCAACACGAGGACGAAGCGGGGCATCGTTTATCCCATGGTGGGGATGACGAAGGCGTCCTGCACCCTGCTCGCGGCGCCGTCTTCCGATCCGCGCGGCAGGTCGCCCCCACTGATCCCGGCGCCGTCGGGCCAGCGTTGGGTCACGGTCTTGACGCGGGTCCAGAAGCGCACGCC
>NZ_DASVRV010000050.1:0-1627 GCF_036388435.1 Sphingomonas sp. | reverse complement strand
CTCCCGCTGCTTGAGGATCCGCGCGGCCAACGAGGCGGCGAAGAGGACCGGCGTTATCCAGCGGCCGACATGTTCGGGCACGACGTAGCGGATTTCTTCAGGCAGGGACTGCCAGGCGGATATGAGAGCGTCGGGCGCTGCTGCGGCGGTGGTGGCGAGCACCGCGCCGAGCGCGGACACGCGCACCGACCACAGGCGCCAGGACTGGCGCCAATTGGCGATCATCATGATGGTTTTCTCCGGATGGCGGCTACCGGCCGCCGGCGGTTATGGGCGGCGACGGATCTCGCGATCGTCCTCGCGGCGCGCGCGCTCGGCGAGGTACGTGACGTCCTTCGACAGGCCGATCAGGACGGGGATGTAGGTGCGCTGGTTACCCTCGGCCTGCTCCATCCGCTTCTTCAGGTCGGTGAGCTGGAGGTCGACGCCGGCGCGCCAGGCGCCGATCATCGTCAGAGCGGTCACGATCAGACCGGCGGTACCGATCAACCCGAGGATTACGGTGACAAGCGGGATCCAGCGCGGGGCGGTCGGCGTTACGTCGGTCATCAGCATTCCGATCTGAAATTCAGGCGGGCCAGGTGACGGTTGCGGCGGCCAGGATGCTGCCCAGCGTCGTCGCGATCTCGACCCCACCCTTCGCTCCCAATCGCAAAGCTTCGATCGTCGAGCCAATCGCGGTCCACGCATTCGCCCGGTCGACCACCTCTACGGCCAGTGCCTCAATCGTCATTCCGCGCGCAGGCGCCTCGGCCGCCAGGAAGGGGACGGGTGCGCCAGCGTCAGCAAGGTACGCGCGCGCCTCGGCTTCCTTGCGCTGATAGGTCATTGCCTGGCCGGCGCCGGGGGTCAGGAACCGCATGCGCATCGCCTCGGCGTCCGCGTCCACCCGTGCGGCCAGCGCGGTGCGCAGCGCGACCAAGTTCAGCTCGACTGAAGCGACGACCGCGTGCGGTACGGTAATGAGCGCGGCGCCTTCGGGCAACGCCTGATACCGCGCGGTTCCCACCGAGCCTTCGCCTCGGTACAGCACGGCGCCGGTCGCGACGTCATAGACGATCCAATATTCCACCGATATTCTCCTCAGACGGCGACCCATGTCACCCGGAGGTAAATCTGGGTCAGGGTGTAGGTCGCGCTGACGTCGCGATAGTAATAGTCGCCGTCGTCGATGATGCCGCTGTCAGCGCTGCCGCGAACGACCGAAGCGCTGAAGACCGCGTTGAAGTCCGTCGTGGCCAGGACCGGGTCCGAACTGTTGGGGCGCGGTCCATAGCCATTGCCTTGGGCGTCGCTGGCGCCCAGCGCCAAGCCGCCATCGGCTATGAAGTTGGTGTAAAGCGGCTTGCCGTTGTAGGTGGTGACGTTCTGCTGTCCCGCGTTGGTGGTCACTGCGACGGCCATCTCATAGATGAACCGACCCAGGGGCGGCAGCACGCCGAGCGCGAGGCTCCACGGGACAGAGACGGTCTGCCCAAGCGCCGGCGTGATGCTCCCGCTGAAAGACGAAGTTGCGACGCGCGACATCGAGGCGCGGTCGAACTTGCGCGCGACGATCGTGCCGTTAACGGTAAGATTGCCGTCGATCTCGCCGTCGCCGCCCAGCGCCCATTTTGCGCCGATCGCG
>NZ_DASVRV010000049.1:0-65709 GCF_036388435.1 Sphingomonas sp. | reverse complement strand
GGCCGCGATCGACAATTACCGCGCCGTGGCCAAGCGTTCGCATCCGGGCGCGGGCATCGTCTATTGCAGCAGCGGCGCGGTCTACGGCCGGCAGCCGCCCGAGCTGAGCCATGTGGACGAGGATTTCACCCCCGGCGACGCGGCGGGGCTCGTCGCGTACAAGCGCGACTATGCCGAGGCCAAGCGGCTCGCCGAAGCGCGCATGGCGGAACTCGGCGCGGTCGACATGCGCGTGGCGGTCGCCCGCTGCTTCGCCTTCATGGGCGTGCATCTGCCGCGCGATCAGCATTTCGCGATCGGCAACTTCCTGGCCGACGGGCTGGCCGGGCGGCCGGTGACCGTCAACGCGCGCGGACCCGTTCACCGCAGTTGGATGCATGCCGACGATCTGGTCCATTGGCTGATGAGCATCGCCGCCGCCGCGCGGACCGATTGCCCGGTGTACAATGTCGGATCGGACGAGCCGGTGACGGTCCGCGACGTGGCGCGCGCGGTGGCCGCGCGGTTCGGCGTTTCGGCGCGGATGCCCGACGCCGAGGACGCGCCCGTCGACCGCTACGTGCCCTCGACCCGCAAGGCGGCGCTAGCGCTGGGCCTGCGCCGCCGGTTCGACTTCGCCGCGGCGCTCGACGATGTGGCGGGGCGGATCGGCGGGCCGCTTGTACCGCCGCCCGTATCTGCTAATCGCTGAAATCGCAGGGAAGAGCGGGTCTTATCATGGTTTATTCAAGCGGCGGCCGCGTACGGGCCGTGTCGCGTCTGTGCGCGGCGGCGGCGATCATCGGCTTGTCGGCGACGAGCATCTCGGCGCAGATCGATCCGTTCGCGTTGCGCAACGTGCCTTCCGGATCGCCCCTGGGCGACCAGTCCACCCGTGGTCAGGGCCAGTCCGGGCTGAACGGCGGCGACGACCAGTCGTCGGACCCGTATTTCCTGGCACCGCGCGAGCGGACCGGACCGACGCAGATCGACGACACGACCAGCCAGAACGACCCGACCGCCGACGCGGACGGCCGGACCACCGACGCCGATGGCCGCGCGACCGACGACCGGGGCGTACGGACGCGCGATGCCAATGGGCGCCTGTCGAGCCGGTCGCAGATCGAGCCCGGCGGCGTGGCCGCGGTTCGCCGGCCCGCCCCGCCCAACGAGTTCGAGCGCTTCGTCGAGCAGCGCGTCGGCCGCCGCCTGCCGCGATTCGGCGCCGAGCTGATCGTTCCGGCAAACCGCGATTTCGCGACCCCGACCAACACCACCGTTCCCCCCGGTTACATCCTCAACCCCGGCGACCAGGTGTTCATCGGCCTGACCGGGTCGATCGAGGGCAGCGTCACGCGCCAGATCGACGCGAATGGCCGCATCTTCCTGCCGCGCGTCGGCACCATCAATCTGGCGGGCGTCAGCTTCGGCGACCTCAAGACGGTGGTCGAGCGCGCGGTCGGGGTCCGTTTCCGCGGGTTCAACGTGACCGTCGCCGTGCCGCGGCTGCGCGGCATCCGCGTCTATGTCACGGGCTTCGCGAACAATCCGGGCGCCTATAGCGTCAACAGCCTGTCGACCCTGGTCAACGCGGTGCTCGCGGCGGGTGGGCCGTCGGCGGGGGGTAGCTTCCGTTCGGTGCAGCTCATCCGCAACGGCGAGCTCGTCAGCGACTTCGATTTGTATGATTTCGTGCGAAACGGCGACAAGTCGAAGGACGTCCTGCTCCAGAACCAGGACGTGCTGTTCGTGGCGCCGCTCGGCGCGCAGGTGGCGCTGACCGGCAGCGTCAACGGCGAGGCGATCTACGAGGCCAAGCCGGGCGAGAGCCTTCAGGACCTGATCCGCTATGCGGGCGGGGTGAACGCGCTCGCCGATCCGTCGCGCGTGGTGCTGTACCGGCTCGCCAACGCCAACACGGTGGGCGCCGTCCAGGTCGCGCGCGAGGCGCTGGCGAGCGCGCCCGTTTCGGCGGGCGACATCATCCAGGTGCTGTCCGAGGGGTCGCTGGCGCGTCCGCTGGAACGCCAGACGGTGCTGGTCCGCATCGACGGCGAGGTGTCCAAGCCCGGCAATTACGTCGTCGCGCCCGGCACCAGCCTCGCCCAGGCGATCCAGCTCGCGGGCGGGCTGACCTCGCGCGCCTTCGTGTTCGGATCGAATTTCCAGCGCGTGTCGGTCAGGCGCCAGCAGCGCGAAAGCTTCGATGAAGCCGTTCGCCAGTTGGAGGTGACCCTGGCGGGCTCGGCGCTGAACGCGGATAGCTCGATCGATCCGGTCACGCGCGCGGCGCAGGTCGCATCGGCGCAGGCCGTGCTCGACCGGCTGCGGCGCGCGGAGCCCGACGGGCGTGTGGTGCTGCCGCTGAACGATCTCGCCGCGCCCTTGCCGGGGACGTTGACGCTGGAGAATAACGACACGCTGTTCGTCCCCCCGCGGCCGAGCACGGTGGGCGTGTTCGGCGCGGTGTATCGCCCCGCCTCCTTCCTGATCGCCGATGCCCGGCCGCTGCGCCTGCGCGATTATCTGAAGATGGCGGGCGGTACGCTCCGCGTGGCCGACACGCGTGACACCTTCGTGGTGCGCGCGAACGGCGCGGTGATCTCGCGGCGCAACGGGGGGCTCAACGCGCGCGTGCTTCCCGGCGACGTGATCTTCGTGCCCGTCAAGACGCAGAGCAGCTCGCTTTTGGCGAAGATCGCGCAGATCGGATCGATCATCGCGCAATTCTCGATCGGCGCGATCGCGCTCGACGCGGTGACCAATTGACCCCGCCGGCAAGCATGGTCGACAATCTGTCCGCGAGCCGCTGGCTGGGTCGCCCCTGGATCCGCCGCGCGATCCTGGGCGCGCTCGCGGCCGTGCTGGCCGTGCTGACGCTGTTCCCGCGCGAATATCGGGCGGCGGTGTCGCTCACGCCGACCGACCCGGCGGCGCTGGGTCTCCAGGGCGCGCTGGGGCAGCTCGGCGCGCTGTCGAACGTGTTCGGCAGTCAGGCCGCGGTCGAGATCAGCCTGAAGGTGGCGCGCAGCATGGACGTGCGCCGCGCGGTGATCGC
The DNA here is from genome assembly GCF_036388435.1 of Sphingomonas sp. Classification (GTDB taxonomy): domain Bacteria; phylum Pseudomonadota; class Alphaproteobacteria; order Sphingomonadales; family Sphingomonadaceae; genus Sphingomonas. Next base: position 62,672 of record NZ_DASVRV010000049.1, on the reverse strand, counting down.
CAAGCTCAAGCTTCTGGAGCGCGTCGGGCTCGACACCCCGCGCGAGGCCGATCTGTGGCTGGAGCGCGAGGTGGAAATCCGCTCGCTGCGCGGCGGCATCCTCCAGATGTCCACCAAACTCGACGATCCCGAGCTGGCGCGCGATCTGGTCGCGGCCATGTCGGAGGCGACCAGGCAGCGGCTGGCGGAGATCAGCCGGGCGCAGACCGCCTATAAGCGCGGGGTGCTGGAGGATCTGGTCCGCAACGCGGGCGATCGCTACAGCCGCGCTCAGGCCGCCTATGACGCGTTTCGCCGTCGGACCCGTTATTCGGCGCCGGGCCAGTCGATCGAGGCGATCGGCCTGCGCGTTCCCGCGATCCAGGCCGCGATCAAGTCGCGCGAGGTCGATCTGCGGACCGCCCTGCAGTTCCAGACTCCCCAAAGCTATGCCGTGCAGCAGATCCAGGCCGAGATCGCCGCGCTTCGGACGCAGCTGCGCGAGGCGGAAAGCCTCAATTCGGGCGACGCCAACTCGGTCAACCGCGTCATCGTGCAGTCCACCCAGGTCGAGGTGCTCGAACGCGAGCTGACGATCGCGCGCGGCCTGTACGTCAGCTATCAGCGCTTTCTGGAGGGAACCTCGGTCGAGGACCTGACCTCGACGGGCAATGTCCGCGTGCTCGAGCCGCCTTATGTCGATTCGGCGCGACAGTTCAGGACGCTGCCGCTCGCGTTGCTGGCGCTGACGCTGCTGCTATGGGCGGCGATCGAGCTGTACCAGCTTCGCCCGCCGGTCGGTGCCGATCTGCGCCGGGTCAGGGCGGCGGCGTGAGCGTCGTCGATCCGGGCATCGCGCCCGACATCTCGGTCGTCATCCCGTGCCGCAACGAGGAGGCGAACGCCATTCCGATCGCGGAGGCCGTGATCGCGGAGATGGAGCGGGCCGGGGCGTCGTTCGACCTGATCTTCATCGACAATGCGTCGGAAGACCGCACGGTGCCGCTGCTGCGCGGATTGTGCGAACGCGACCCGCGGGTGCGGCTGATCGTCAACGCGCGCAATTTCGGGCAGATGCGCTCGCCCACGCACGGCATCTTCGTCGCGCGCGGGCGGGCGGTGATCAACATGTGCGCCGATTTCCAGGATTCGCCCGCCTTGATCGGGCGGTTCGTGGAGCGGTGGCGCGCGGGTGTCGACATCGTGCTGGGCGTACGCGCGTCCGAGACGTCCTCCCCCGGCCTCAGCTTCTTCCGCAACCTGGCCTATCGGCTCGCCGCGCGCTTCGGCGACTATCCCGTCATCCCCAACGCGACCGGGTTCGGCCTGTACGACCGGAAGGTGGTGCGCGCCATCGAGCGGCTGAAGGAGCCCGAACCCTTCTTTCGGGGGATGCTGGTCGAGACCGGCTACGACATCGAGCTGATCCCCTATGCGCGGCCACCGCGCGCGGCGGGCAAGTCGAACAACGACTTTTTCGCGCTCCTCGACTTCGCGCTGTCGGGATTGGCGGGATCCTCCAAGAAACTGGTGCGGCTGCCCTTTCACGTCGGTGTCGTCGCGCTGCTGATCGGCGCGCTGATGCTTGTCGCGACGCCGGTCGCCTGGTGGTTCGGCCGGAACGGCTGGGGCTGGCTGTTCGCGACGATGGTGCAGCTCCAGATCGGCGCGGGCTTCGTGTTCCTGGGCCTTGTCGGCGACCAGATCCGGCTGATTTCGGAACGGACGCGCAACACGCCCCTCGTCACCGAGCGCGAGCGGGTGAATTTTCCGGACGGCTACTGAGGTGCGGCTGCCCGCCGCCGCGCGGATCGAACGGTTCGCACGGCTGATCCGCTTCTACCAGGCCGCCATCGTCAACACCGCCTTCGGGTTCGGCACCTATGCGCTGCTCGTCTGGCTGGGGGTCAATCTCTACGCGGCCCAGATCGTCGCCCAGGTGCTCGGGGTGACGTTCAATTACTTCACCTATAGCCGCCACGTCTTTCGCGACCGCGAAGGCAGCCGCTGGTCGTTCGTCGCGGCCTATGGAACGAATTATCTCGTCAATCTCAGCCTGCTCGCGATCTTCGACCGGCTGATCGAGTCGGATTACGGCGCGGGTTTCGCGTCCACGGTGTGCGCGTCGCTGATCAATTATTTCCTCCTGAAGTATCTCGTGTTCCGGAAGGCGACGCCGTGATTCGCGGGCGCGTGCGGCGGGCGCCCGCCGCCGGCGTGCAGATCGAATATGCGCTGGCGCTCGCGGTGCTGGCGGGGGGCGTTTACTGCGTCGGCGCGCTGCTGATGAACGGCTATCTGCCGCAGCCCTTCTTCTACCAGGCCTTCGACGTCTGGATGGACTGGTTCAACACCGCTTTCTGGGCGCATAATCCGGGGGCGTATGACAGTTGGCGGACGCTGTATCCGCCGGTCTCGTTCATCTTCCTCAAATTCCTGACGCTGCCCGGCTGTTATGTCAGCAACGAGGGCTGGTATTCGCGCGATTGCGACTGGTACGGAATGCTCACGATGCACGGCTGGTACGTGCTCAACATCTTCCTGATCGGGAAGACCTTTCTCAAGATCGACCGCAAGACGGCGCTGCCGCGATCGTTCGCGCTGGCGGCGGGGATGCCGATGCTCGACGGACTGGAGCGCGGCAATCTGATCATGGTCGCCTTCACCTGCTTCCTGCTGGCGCATGGTCCGCTGCTCAGAAGCGCGCGGCTGCGCTGGCTGTTCGCCGGGCTCACGATCAACTTCAAGGTGTATCTGATCGGCTCGATCTTCGCCTATCCGATCCGCCGCCGGTGGCGCTGGTTCGAGGGCGCGCTGTTCGCCACCATCGGCGTCTATTTCGTCACCTGGGGATTGATGGGCGTCGGCACACCGGTCGAGATCTACAACAATCTGGCCGCGTGGAATGACGGGCTGCAACAGGCGGGCAGCCTGCTCGACCTGTGGTACGCGTCCACCTATCAGCCCGTCATCGCGCTTCTCAACGGGTCGGTGGTGCCGATCGTCGCCATGCTGGGGTCCTGGCGCGTGGAGTTCTTCGCGGCGTTCCTTCCGCTCCTGATCCACTTCGTCCAGGCGATGATCGTCCTCGCGGCGGCGGCGGCGTGGCTGCGTCCCGAAGTCGTGCCGACCTACCGGCTGGTGAACCTGACCAGTTCGATCGCGATCATCACGTCGGAAGGCGGCGGATACACGCAGGCGTTGATCATCTTTCTGGTGTTCTTCGAGCCGTGGCGCGGAGTCGGGCTGCGCTATGCCATCGTCGCCTGCTACCTGCTGTCGATCCCCGGCGACCTGTATATCGATCCCATCTATCCGCAGGTGAACAACGGCTTCCTGAACGCCGGGCCGATCTTCTACTCCTATTGGGTGACTTATGGCCCGTTCCTGCGACCGGCCGTCGTGCTGACGATCCCGCTGGCGCTGGCTTGCGTGACGATCGCGGACGTGTGGCGCGATATCCGGGGGCAGGGGTGGCGGATGCGCTGGCGGTTCCGGCGCGACCTGCCGATCATGGTCGGCGAGGGCCGGGCGACCCCGCCGCGTGCGCTTCCGGCCTAGCCCAACACGCCCGTCACGACGTTGAACCGACGCCCAAAGGCGAGCGCGCCTGCTCCCTGGGTCGCGTCGCCGCCCGCGAACCATAATTTGCGCGCGCCCGTGACTTCGCGAAAACAGCCCGGATCGATCGCGGTGCCGTCCAGCGAGGAATAGTTGCAGGCGGCGTCCAGCGACACGCCGCCGGCGAACGCGCCCGGCGCTCCGACGACGATCGGACGAACGATCGACCGGTACATCGCCGCGCAGGCGATCGCGAACCCGTCGGTGCGCCGCTCGATATTGGTGATCTGCGGTTCGAGCACGAGCCCGCCCGCATCGGCGACGACGACCGGGCGAACCGCCTCGTGCAGCTTCAGCCCCTGAACGCGGACCCCGCGCGTCGCCGACAGGGCGAGCGAGCCATTGGCGAACGCACCATGGACCTGGCCCCCGGTGATCGTGACCAGTCCGGCCCCGTCATGGACGAACACGCCGCGATCCCCGCCCGAAGCGGGGGCGTAGACATAGGGATCGATGACCTCGACCGAGGCGCTCGACGTGCCCGTCAGATCCAGGTCCAGACCATGGCGTGCGCATCCGTCGAGCACCGCGCCCCGGATGTGCACGTCGACCGTTTGTCCGCGACTCCCGGCGCCGCGCGCGTCGAACGCGACGCCCGTGTCGATCTGCGCCGATTCGAACCGATCAAGGAAGGTGTCGACGAACGCGCCGCGCGCGAGCAGCCCGGTCGGGCGCCGGTGCGACGGATGCTGACCGACGACCACGCAGCGATCCAGGTAGAGCGACGCGTTGCCCCCGGCGAGCCCGAAATTCGGCGCCCCGTCCAAGAAGAATCCGACTGCGAGGTCCGCGCCGCCGCCCAGGCCGGGCTCCAGCCGCTGGGCCAGGCAGTCGTCGACCTTGGTGTAGGTGAGCCCGCCCAGGTAGAATCCGACGCTGCTGGCGAGCGACGTGATCTCGCGAAAGGTCGACCTGACCAGATAGGCCGCGCGCAGCCCCGTCGGATAGCGGCGGATGTCGCCGGAGGGGTGCGGGGCGGAGCGTCCGTCGCGGATCAGCGTGAAATTGCTGAAATGATTCTCGAACGGAAAGCGGTCGTTGGTCCGGGCCGGCTGTTCGACCGACCCGACCACCATCAGGTCGGCGGTGTGGACGCCGGGCGCCGACCCCTGCAGGATGATGCGGGTGCCCCGGCCCTGATCGGTGGCGTAATTGCCGACGCCGCGCAGCGTGCGCCAGCTCCGGTCGAATCTGAGCGTGCGCCGGATGAAATAATCCGCCTGGCCGAGCTGGGTATGCGGGCAGAGTGTGTAACAGGCCTCGATCGCATCCGCACAATCCACCCGCCCGTCATTCACGCGCGCGCCGAACCATTCGGGGCGGCCGTGTGTCCCGTCCCAGATGCGCGCGAAGTGGACCGGTTGCGCGCGGGACGCCAGCTGAAGTCCCTCGAGACGATCGGCAATCGTCGGTGCCCCGGCGCGGCAGGCGAACATCCCCTCGCGCCCCGCTTCGGCGAGGTACAGGACATCGCCGGGAACGACGCCCGGGAGGGACCGCAATAGCTCGCGCGACACGACGCTGCGGATATTGCCGGGCTGGGGCGGCTGGGCGGCGAGCGCCGCGTCCGACCTGAGCGCCTGCGGCGTCATCGCCAGGGCGGCGGCACCCCGGCCGAGCAGACCACGCCGGTCCATCTCCTTCATCGCCGGCACCTCATCACCCCGTGGAACGCGTGAACGCTCCCGCAGCGAGCAACACGATCATGATGACGATCGCACTGCCGATCGTGATCAGCATCATGGTCCAGCTGTCGCGGCGTCGCTGCGCCCGGGTCGACAAGGCGGCGGGAGGGAGGTCGGGATCGGCCATGATCGGATCCTAATAGCCTCGCCCGAGATCCGCGACGTTGCGCATCGGCCGTCCGGCGCGAAAGGCGTCGAGATTGGACAGGAAAAGCTCGCCTGCCCGTGCGAACATCCTGGTCTGGCTGCGGCCCGACAAGTGCATGGTCAGCATGCAATTGGGCGCGGCCCAAAGCGGGTGATCGGCGGGCAACGGTTCCGGGTTGGTCGGATCGAGAAACGCACCGCCGATCGCGCCGGAGCGGAGCGCGGCGAGAAGCGCCGCCTCTTCGATCATGTCCCCGCGCGCGATGTTGACGAGCCAGGCGCCCGGCTTGAACCGGGCGAGTTCGGACGCGCCGATCATCGCCTTGGTCTCCGTAGTGGAGGGAGCGGCGAGGATGACCCAGTCGAAACTCGGCAGAAGATCGCGCCAGCGGTCGGGCGTCAGCGTGCCGTCCGCACCCGAGCGGGTGACGCCCGTCACTTCGACCCCGAAGGCGGCCAGGCGGTCGCCGATCAGGCGGCCGATCGCGCCATAGCCGACGACCAGCGCCTTGGTTTCGAACAATTCGACTTTCCCAGGCGCATCGGCCAGCCATTCGCGGCGCCCCTGAGCACGGACCACCTCGTCGAAGCGCTTGGCGGCGGCGAGGACGCCCATCACCGCATATTCGGCGACCGCGATCGCGTTGATCCCCACGCCGTTGGTCACCATTATGCCGCGCTCGCGCAGCCAATCGAGCGGAAACGCGTCGAGGCCCGCATAGATGGTGGACACCCATCGGAGGTTCGGTCCGCCCGCTCGGACGGCCTCGGCGACGAGGCGGGTGGGCTGCATGTCGACCCAGGCGATATCGGCGTCGGCGATCCCGGCCGCCGCCTCGGTCGGGGTCGCGAACCAGGCCACCTCCAACCCGGCAGGTAGCCGCGATTCCAGCAGCGCACGGGCAGGCGCGGGGAGGACGGCCTTCATGATAGGGGAATGTCGCCGGTCATCGCGGTTCGTCAAGCCCGGGGACGACCTGCGGCCCGCGTCGATCGCGGGCCATCAAGGGCCTGACGCGCACGGCGAGCGAGATCACGAAAGGCCAGAACAGGGTGTTGCCGATGTCGGTGATGGTATCGGACCAGCGCCACGCGCCAAAGGCGAGCCGGTCCAGTATCTCGTTCGCCGCCTCCGCCAGGACGACGAATCCGAAGGGAATGAAGGTGCCGAGCGACCGGCCGAACACGACACGCGCCATCATCAGCACCGCCAGGCCGGCGTGAATGTGGAGGATGGCGTCGGGCAGGCCCGTGCCGTCGCCGATCCACAGGATGATATCATGATAGGACTTGGCGAGATTCATCGTGACGCTATCAGGCGCCGCTCGCGTCGGTGCAACCCCGCCGGGGGCCGGTCAGCCGCTTTCGCGCTCGAACGCGGCCAGCACGGGATCGAATCGCGGCGCGTGCGGCGTTCGTACATCGAACGGCAGGCCACGCTCGCGTCGACGTTTGCGATTGTTCACGAACAGCCGGACCAGCGACCAAGGCATCATCACCCCCCTTCACCAGAGTCGAGCGCAAATTACGGTGGCGTGACTAAGAATTGGTCAATGGCGAGGGCCTGTCGATGCCGCTTCGTCAGCCTTTCGGCCTCCAGTCCCAGCCCAGTGCATCGCCGTCCATGACGTCCACACCCGACGCCGCGAGTTCGGCGCGGATAGCGTCCGAGCGAGCGAAATCCCTGGCGGCGCGGGCCTGGACCCGATCCCCGAGCCGGGCCGCGACGGCCCGTTCGTCGATCATCGCGTCGACGGGCCGAACCCGCAGGTCGGCACGGTCGAGCGACAGAAGCGACAAGCCCAGCACCTCGTCCATGCGCGCGATCGCTCCCAGCATCGACGCAGGCGACTGCTTCTTGAGCGAAAGCAGGCGGTCGAGCGCGACCAATGCTCGCGGGGTCGCAAGATCGTCGCTGATCGCGCGATCGAATTCGTCGAGCTGGTCGGAGATGGCGGGCGACGGGAAGTCGCCCCCGCGCGACGGGCCGGCCAGGTGACGGAGCGTCGCGACCGTCTGAACAAGGCGTTTGAGCCGGATCGCGGCGGCGGCGAGTCCTTCCCAGGAGAATTCCATTTCCGACCGGTAATGCGCCTGCAGGCACATGAGGCGGTAGGCAAGCGGGTGAAAACCGCGATCCAGCGCGGTTTGAAGCGTCAGGAACTCACCGGACGATTTTGACATCTTGCCGGCGCGTTCGACCAGGAAGTTGTTGTGCATCCACACCGTCGCGCCGGTGAAGCCAGGCTCGTTCCCGCATCCGCGATGCGCCTGATTTTGCGCGATCTCGTTGGGGTGATGAATTTCACGGTGGTCGATGCCGCCGGTATGGATGTCGAAACGCTCGCCCAGGTAAAGTCTGCTCATCACCGAGCATTCGAGGTGCCATCCGGGTGCGCCTCGGCCCCAGGGCGAATCCCATTCCATTTGGCGGTTCTCGCCGGGGGCGGAGCGGCGCCAGATCGCGAAGTCCTCGGGGTGGCGCTTGCCCTCGACCGGATCGATCCGGCCTTCGCGTTCGTCCTCCGCGCGCCCGGCAAGCCGTCCATAATCGGGCACGGTGGCCGTGTCGAAATACAGGCCGCCGTCGAGCAGATAGCAGTGACGATCGGCAATCGCCGCGGCGAAGGCGATCATCTCGTCGACATGATCGGTGGCGAGCGGCATCCGGCTCATCTCCTGGACGTTGAGGTCCCGGAGGTTGCGCTTGAACGCCTCGGTGTAATGGCGGGCGATCGCCCAGATGTCCTTGCCGGTCTCTCGCGCGCGTGCCTCCATCTTGTCGGCACCCTCGTCGGCGTCGGACTGGAGGTGGCCGACATCGGTGATGTTCATCACATGGGTGAGCGGATAGCCCTTCCAGCGCAGCGTACGCGCGAGCGTGTCGGTGAACACATAGGCGCGCAGATTGCCGAGATGGGCGTAATTGTAGACGGTAGGCCCGCAGGAATACACGCGAACACCGGCGGGGTCGAGCGGACGGAACGGCTCCGCGCTACGCGAAAGGCTGTTGTACAAGATGAGGGCTGCTTGCGGCATGGGGTGCTTCTAGCGCAGGCGGGGCGCGCGGGCCAATCCGGCGCGGCCTGGTCGAAATCCGCCCGGAGCTTGCCTTGGAAGTTCGAGGCTGGTAGGCGCACCCCGCTTACGGCGCGAACCGGGTGTTCGCGGCCGCTTGTGGTATTTGGATCGGAGTTCGAACGGGTTTATGCAGATCATCGTCCGCGACAATAATGTCGATCAGGCCCTGCGCGCACTCAAGAAGAAGCTGCAGCGCGAGGGTGTGTATCGCGAGATGAAGCTGCGCCGCCACTATGAAAAGCCGTCGGAGAAGCGCGCGCGCGAGCGTGCTGCCGCGGTACGTCGGGCCCGCAAGCTGGAGCGCAAGCGCGCCGAGCGCGACGGCGCGCGGTAAGCAACCCCGGTCCCTTTGTCGCCTCGGCGGGAGAGGGCCCGAATTTCCCACCATCCCAAACGCGTGGACGGGCCCGATCCCACCCCGCCGCGGAGCGTCAAACGCATGTCCACCGTTACCGCCGTGCCGCTGCGCCCCGTGAAGCGCGGTTATCTGATATGGCTGTGGCTGGCCCTCGCGCTCGCGCTGATATCCGCCTACGCGCTGGCGCGTCAGGGCGACGACTTCATGAGTCGCAACGCTCGCGCCAGCGGCGTGGTGACCACCGCGTCGGGATTGCAATATCGCGTGCTCGAACCGGGCCAGGCGAGCGGACCCAAGCCAACCAATACGGACGTCGCGCTCGTTAATTACGAGGGCAGGTTCCTCGACGGAAAAACCTTCGACAAGTCGCAGCAGCCGACACCCATGCCCGTCGCGGGCGTGGTGCCGGGCTTTTCCGAAGCGCTCAAGCTGATGCCCAAGGGATCCAAATACCGTATCTGGCTGCCGTCGGACCTGGCTTATGGCGAGAAGGGCGCGGGCGGCGGCGCGATCCCCCCCAATTCGCCGCTGACCTTCGACGTCGAGATGCTGGACTTCCTTCCGGAAGCGGTGCTCCGCCAGATGCAGATGCAGCAGCAAATGGCGCCTGGCGGTCCGACCGCTCCGCCGGCAGGCGGCGTACCCGGGCGTTGATCGCCCGACCCGGGGTCGCCGCGTGAGGCTCGCGCTTGTCCTGGCGCTGATCGTCGGCCTTCCTTCTCCGTCGCTCGCCCAGGCGCAGCGCGAGGAGCGGGCGGTCGGCGGGCAGCGACTGTGCCGATATACCGCCGCCCGCATCGTCGGGCCGCGCCAGCGCGAGCGCGTCGCCGCAGTGGGTCGGGGCGAGCCATGTCCCGCGACCTTTCCACGCCCAAGCGGTCGACCGCAGCCGATTCCTTCGCTCGCGACCTTGTCGGGTCAGGAGCGCCGAGGCGCGCGCGTAATCTGCCGCTATGCCTATGCCGGACGCAATTATAGCGTGGAGCGGGGCAGCGGCACCTGCCCGCTTACCCCCAGCATCTTCTAGGGCAGGCCGCTTCATGCCGAGTCTTTGGAGACATTGTTCCCCGCGCGAACGCCGCAACTTCATTGCCCTGGCCGTATTCGTCGCGCTCGCGATCCTGCTCGGCGGCGGATCGCGCGGCGATGTCGCATCCCTGCCGATCGTCTATGCCGGCGCGGTGCTGATGATCGGTGCCGCCATCCTTCAACTGGAGGGCCACGACTGGCGGCGCGTAAGGACGCCGTTGTCGCTGCTGGGCGGGCTGGCGCTACTGATGATCATCCAGCTGCTGCCATTGCCGCCCTCGATGTGGCGCGCGCTCGCGGGACGCGAGTCCTTTGCGGCGGGGTTGGACATGGTCGGGTTGGCGCAGACCTGGCGTCCTGCGTCGCTGACGCCCGACCTGACCTTGTACGCTCTGATCGCGGTGCTGGTGCCGGCGGCTGTGCTGCTGGTCGGCGTGATGGCGGGGCGCCTCTTGCCGGCCATGGTGCCGGTGCTGCTCGGCCTTTGTGCGCTCAGCGCGCTTGTTGGACTGCTTCAAGCGGTCGGGTCGCTGTCCTCCTTCTACCGGATAACCAATCAGGGAGCGGCCGTCGGGCTGTTCGCCAATCGCAATCACCAGGCGGCGCTGCTGGTCTGCGCGTTTCCGCTGACCGCGGTCTGGGCGACCTGGCCCGATGCCGACCCGGCGACACGAAGCGTGCGGGGCTGGATCGGGCTTTGTGCCGGGGCGATCCTGGTGCCCATGCTGATGGTGACCGGATCGCGCGGCGGAGTCCTGTTCGGGGCGGTGTCGGTGCTCGCCAGCCTGGTCTTGCTGTGGACGGGCGCGGACCGACGCACGCGACGGTCCGCGCGCCGTTCACCCGTAGCGGTCGCGGCACTGGTCGCGACCGTGCTCCTGCCGATGATCGTGACCTTCCTGTTCGCGCGCGACCTGGCGGTGCAGCGACTGCTGGCGGGCGCGGAGGGTGAATTGCGGTCGCAGTTTCTCCCTGTCTATCTGAACATCATAGACGCCTTTTTTCCTTGGGGCAGCGGGTTCGGCTCGTTCGACGCGGTGTTCCGCGGCTACGAGCCCCATGCCGCCCTGTCGCAGACCTATCTGAACCATGCGCACAACGAGGTCGCCGAGCTCCTCATCGAGGGGGGCGCGGGCGCGGCGCTGCTCGCGGCGGGCTTCGTCGCCTGGGCCGCCCGGCGAAGCTGGGTAGCCTGGCGTCGGCCGCGAGGCGGCGGCGCGCTGCTGGGGCGTGCGGGATCGGTTATTGTCGGCGTGCTCATCCTGTGGAGCCTGGTCGACTACCCGCTCCGCACCCCGTCCTTGTCGGCAGTGACTGCGGTGGCCTGTCTGTTTCTGATCGCGCGGGCGGACGGCCGCTCACCAGAGCCCGGTCTTGGCAGGCGCCCGGCCATCCGCTAACGCCGCAATGACGGGGCACGCGCCTGATCGTGCGCAACTAGCTGGAAATTCCGTGAAACCAAGTGCGTATCTGTTGTTGGCGATCTTGTGTCTGTCCGCATGTTCGACCAGACCTTCGCTGGAGCCGGGACCTCATCTGACGCTAGTCGCGTCGGACGAACTTCCCGCGCCCGAAGGGATGGTGGCCGGGTCGGAAACGCGGGCGTTTCGGATCGGGCCCTTCGACAAATTGTCGGTCAGCGTGTTCGGCATCCCCGAACTCTCGCAAACGGTACAGGTCGACGCCGCGGGCCGTATCGCGCTGCCGCTGGTCGGATCGATCCAGGCCGCGGGGCTGACACCGGCCGAAGCTAGCGAGCAGGTCGAGGAACGGCTGCGCGGCCGCTACGTCCGCGATCCTCAGGTCGCAGTCAATGTCGACGAAACGTCGAGCCAGGTGATCACCATCGACGGTCAGGTGAACGAGCCGGGCGTCTACCCCGTGCTCGGCCGGATGACCCTGGTGCGCGCGATCGCGAGCGCGAAGGGCACGGGTGAATTCGCGCGCGTTCAGGACGTGGTCGTGTTTCGCAAGGTGGGCGAACGGCAGATGGCCGCCCTCTACAATCTCGATGCGATCCGGCGCGGGTCCTATCGCGATCCGGAAGTCTATCCGAACGATGTCGTGGTGGTCGGCGACTCGCCTTCTCGGCGTCGCTTCCGCGATTTCCTGCAGGCGTCGCCGATCCTGGTCGCGCCGCTCATCGCCATTCTCCAATAGTGGGAATCTGAGATCTTGAACGACGTTAGTTTCCCGCTCGGCGGCGCAGATTACGCCCCGCTCGCCCGCCGGATCGATCCGGCGGGCGATGCACCCGACGAGTCGATCGTCTCCCGCTATTATCGCATCGCCTTTCGCTGGCGTTGGCTGATCCTGGGTTCGATCGCCGCCGCCCTCCTGGTCGGCGTCCTCGCGACGCTGCTCGCGACGCCGCAGTTCACCGCGACGACGCGCATGGAGATCAACCGGGAAGGCAGCCGGATCGTCAATGTCGAAGGCGTGCAGCCCGAGGCGTCGGCGATGGACCAGGAATTTTATCAGACGCAATATGGCGTTCTGGCGTCGCGGACGCTGGCGGAGCGGGTCGCGCGCAAGCTGCGCCTGAGCGAGAATCGGCGCTTCTTCGAGTTGTTCAAGGCCGAAGACGCCGTCGAGTCGTTCGATCTGGGCGGAGCGGCTGCGAGCGCGACGGCGGCACGGGATGCGCGTTTCCGCACCGCGGTCGACATCCTCGAAGGCAAGGTGAAGGTGTCCCCGATCCGGCTTTCCCGGCTGGTCGACGTGGGTTTCACGAGCCCGGAAGCTAAATTGTCCGCCGATGTGGCGAATAGCTGGGCCAACGAGTTCATCTTGTACAATCTCGAGCGTCGCTTCGATCAGACGGCTTATGCACGCCGCTTTCTGGAAGGACGGCTGGAGCAGCTGCGCCGCCGCCTTGAAGCGTCGGAGAGACAGCTGGTCGGCTTCGCCTCGCAACAGTCGATCATCAATGTGCCGACCGGGACAGACGCGAACGGGAGCACGCAGGAGCGCTCGCTGGTCGCCAACAGCCTGACCGCGCTAAACGACGAGCTCGCGCGCGCGACGGGCGATCGCGTACGTGCCGAAAGCCGCCTACAGGCCGGCGGGGCGTCCACCGCTGAATCGCTCGCAAATCCGACGATCAACACCTTGCGTGGCCGTCGCGCCGAGATCGCGGCGGAGGTCGCACGGCTTCGTAGCCAGTTCGAGCCGGGTTACCCGGCGGTGCAGGCGCTTACAGCGCAGCTGCGCACGATCGAGGCCAGCCTGGCGCGAGAGGAGGGGCGCGTATCGGGCGCGTTCCAGTCCGCCTATGACGATGCGTCGCGGCGCGAGCAGGCCTTGGTGGGGCGCATCGACGAGCTGAAGAGGAACTTCGTCAGCGAGCGCCGCCGGGGCATCGAATACAACATCTTCCAACGCGACGTGGACACCAATCGCGAACTCTACAACGGCCTGTTGCAGCGTTACAAGGAGATCGGCGTCGCGGGCGGAGTCGGCACCAACAACGTGTCGATCGTCGATCCGGCGCGCACGCCCGAACGGCCGTCGAGCCCGCGTCCGTTGATCAATCTCTTCATCGCGTTGCTCGCCGGCACGGTGCTGGGGCTGGGGCTGGCGTTCGTCCGCGAGCAGATCGACGAGACGATCACCGACCCGTCCGACGTGGAGCGCCGTGTGGGGCTGCCGCTTCTCGGGGTCATTCCGCGGGTGGACTCGGGGAATGTCGTCGCCGATCTGCGCGATCCGAAAAGCAACGTGCTCGAAGCTTATCTGTCCGTGCAGACCAGCCTGGCCTTTTCCACCGACCATGGTGTGCCGCGCGTGCTCAGCGTCACCTCGACCCGCCCGGCGGAGGGCAAGTCGACGACCTCCCTCGCGATCGCCTATTCGATCGCGCGCAACGGGGCACGGACGGTGCTGGTGGATGCGGACATGCGCTCCCCGTCGGTCCATTCCGACCTGGGGCTCGTCAACGATCGCGGGGTGTCCAACTATCTTTCGGGCACGTCGACCCTGGCCGAGTTGGTCCAGTTCCCCGAGATGGCGAATCTCGGCGTGCTCACAGCCGGGCCGCAGCCGCCCAACGCGGCCGAGCTGCTCCGGGGCCATCGCCTGGAGGAACTGATCGCCGAGCTGCTGACGCAGTTCCAGCATGTCGTAATCGACTCCCCGCCGGTACTCGGCCTGGCCGATGCGCCGTTGATCGCCAGCCGGACGGAAGCCACGATCTTCGTGATCGAGGCGACCGGGGTTAAGGGTCGGATCGCTCGCCAGGCGATCGCCCGCCTGCGCCAAGGACGCGCGCAGATCCTGGGCAGTGTCCTTACCAAATTCGAGGCCAAGCGCGCCCATTTCGGCTATGGCTATGACTATGGCTATGGCTATGGCTATGGGTCGGAGGACAAGAGGAAACGGGGTTGACCTCCGCGCGCACGCGCGGCGGCTTTGGGCGTCGTTTGCCGTCCAAGGCTCGATTACTGGTCGCGTTGTTGTTCGTGGCGACGATCGGCTGGCTAGTGGCGGCCGTCGGCGCGGGCGCGGTCCTGCGAAACGGGCAGCCTGACCGTGCGCTGGGCTTCGCGCCGTGGGATGCCCGCGCCGCCGCACGGGCAGCAGAGCGCGGACTGACCAAAGGCGGGGCCGATCCGTCAAGCTTGCGGCAGGCGGGGGCGCTCGCCAGGAACGCGCTGTCACGGGACGCGACGGTCGTGCCGGCCTGGCGTCTCATGGGATTGCTGGAGGTCGCAGCGAAGCGTGAGGGCAGGGCGGCCGGGCTGTTCCACATGTCCGAGCGCCTGTCACGGCGCGACCTGCCGACGCAGTTATGGCTGATCGAGGAGAGCGTGAAGCGCAACGACGTGCCCGACGCGCTCCGACATTATGACATCGCTCTGCGGACCAACCCGCGCAGCCACGACATGCTGATGCCGATCCTCGTCGCCGCCGCCGGCGCTCCGCAGACCGCGTCCGACCTGGGCCGCCTTCTGGCGACGCGTCCGCTATGGGCCGGGAATTTCTATTACCGGCTCGGGCAATCGCCCGCCGCGACCGCGCCGGATCCGGCCCATGTCGCCCGGATGCTGGCGATCGCCCGGCGCGGCGGTCCGTTCGCCAACGAGGGCGTGCTGCGTGGTCTCCTGGAGTCGATGGTGGAGCGCGGCGCCTACCAGCCGGCACTCCACCTGTTCGGGACGCTTTCGGGACAGGCGGCGCGATCGCCCAAGACGGTCCGTAACGGTACGTTCGAGGGAACGAACGACTTTGCCCCCATGGATTGGGACCTGTCCGGCGAAGTCGACCTGGGCGCGGAGGCCAGGGCCGGCGTGGGTGGGCGCGGGAACGCGCTGGTGGTTTGGGCGTCGACGGATCGGAATGGCGTCGTCGCGCGTCAGATCCTGATGCTGCCACCAGGTTCGTATCGGTTGCGATACAAGGCTGGTCGGACCCAGGCTTCGGCGCCGTCACGGCTCGAATGGCGGATCGCCTGTGCGGGCACGGAGGCGTTCCTGCTCAGCGGCCCCGTGATCCCCGGCGCGACCGCCGTCGCGCGCGAGACCGGATTTCGGATTCCCGCCGGGTGTGCGGCGCAGTGGCTGTCGCTTGACATCGGCTCGACCGATCCGGCCGGCAGCGAGGCATGGGTCGACGATGTGGGGGTGGCCCGCGCGGGCGGCTGAGCGGCACGCTCGCCTTGCGCTCGCCGGGCATCCGTGGTGTGGGCCGCCGAGCCGCGCCGAAAGGTCGGACGTCCCCAAGCGTTGAAGGTCTTCATGACGCGCCTTTTCCTGTCTTCTCCGCACATGGGCGGCGGCGAGATCGCTCTGGTCGGCGACGTGTTCGCGTCCAACTGGATCGCGCCCACCGGTCCCATGGTCACCGAGTTCGAGCGGCAGCTGTCCGGGCTGACCGGTATCGCGCATGTCGCCGCGCTGGCGAGCGGGACCGCAGCCCTCCACCTCGCGCTGCGCCTGAGCGGGATCGGCGAGGGCGACGCGGTGTGGACGCCGAGCATGACGTTTATCGGCGGCGTCGCCCCGATCCGATACCAGGGCGCGGAGCCCGTCTTCCTCGATATCGAGGCCGATACCATGCTCGTCGATCTCGACCGGTTCGAGGCGGCCCTCGCCGAAGCCGACCGGTCGGGCGGCCTGCCCCGGGTCGTGGTCACCACCGACTTGTACGGGCATGTCGTCGACGGCGGGCGTATGGCCGCGCTACGCGAGCGGTACGGCTTTACCTGGATCAGCGACGCGGCCGAGGCGGTGGGCGCGTACCGGGACGGCGTTCACGCAGGGAAGGGCGCGGATTTCGCGATCCTGTCGTTTAACGGTAACAAGATGATCACCACCTCGGGAGGCGGCGCGCTGGCGAGCGAGGATGGCGACCTGATCGAACGGGCGCGCTTCCTGTCCACCCAAGCGCGCGATCCGGCGCCGCACTATCAGCACAGCACCTATGGGTATAATTATCGCCTGAGCAATGTGTGCGCCGCGATCGGGGTGGGGCAACTACGCGTGCTGGCCGAGCGCGTCGACGCGCGCCGGCGCATCAACGAGCGTTATCGGGAGCTGCTCGCCGGCGTCGACGGCCTGACCTTCAGTGGGGAGCCGGCGGGGATGCGCGCCAATCGATGGCTGACCACGATATTGATTGATGCCGACCGATCGGGCTTCTCGCGCGAGGAAGCGCGGCTGGCGCTCGAGACGCACGACATCGAAAGCCGCCCGTTATGGAAGCCGATGCATCTCCAGCCCATCTTCGCCGGGGCGAAGGTCATCGGCGGCGAGGTGGCGGAGCGATGTTTCGAGATCGGGCTGTGCCTTCCTTCGGGATCGAACATGGTTGATGGCGATGTCGAGCGTGTCGCCGCGGTGCTGACCGACCTGGCCGCATGCCACCGGTCGCCCAGCCTTTCAGAACACACCTGACGATCCTATTTGTGCAGCCACATGCGACACTCGGCGCGAGAAACCGCTCATGATCCCCAAGGCTAACTACCATAGCCGGCCCGTCTTCGAGGAAGAGGTGGCACAGCTGTTCGGCCGCGGGTGGCAGTTCGTCGCGCTCAGGAGCGAGCTCGCGCGCGATCGGGATTACGTCACGGTGGATCATGCCGGCGCGGCGATCGTCGTGCAGAACTTTAAGGGCGAGCTGCACGCGTTTCAGAATATCTGCTCGCACCGCTTCAACCGCATCCAGCTCGGCGAACGTGGCAACCGCATGTTGCTGTGCGGTTATCACGGCTGGAATTTCGACAAGACGGGCTTTCCCTTCGGCCTGCCCAAGCGCGACCAGTTCCTGGGAAAGGATAATGATCGGCTTTGCTTGACGCGTTACCCGGTCGACACGTGCGGCGAGTTCGTATTCGTGGACCGGGGCGGCGGCACCGTGACGTTGAACGAGCATCTGGGCGGCTTCGGCGCGGTGCTGGAGGAGATGGGCGGCTATCTGGGCCCGGAGACGCAGTTCGCGGGAGTACCCCACGCGGCGAACTGGAAGCTGCTCGTCGAGAACGTCCTCGAATGCTATCATTGCTCGACCGTCCACCAAGAGACCTTCGTGCCCTGGGGCGTGGGCAAGCTGCCGATCGATGACGCACGTTTCGATTCCGGCCATTCAAGCGCACATTTTCCCCGTCAGGATCAACCACGCGAGGAACTACGCCTGCGCTACCTGTCGCACCTGAAGGAGCGCGCGTTCGACCATAACAGTTTCTTTCACATATACGTCTTTCCCAATTTGTTCGTGAGTTCGAGCCAAGGGCTCTCCTTCTATGTCGGGCAGCTATTGCCCGAGGGCCCGGAGCGTACGCTGCTGCGGATGCGCAATTTCGAGCCGAGGGTGGATCTCAGCCCCAAGCACCGCGCGCGGCAGGATCCGATCAGCGCCGACTCGAACGCGATGAGTCTTCGCCTGATCGAGGAGGATCGTGCCGTGCTCGAACAGATCCAGCGCGGTATCCACCTGGCCGACGCGCCCGGCGCGATCGGCGACGACGAAATCCGCATTCGCGATTTCCATCGCCATTATGCGCACGCGATGGCGGGCGGGGTCGAGCCGGTGCTCCAGGCCGCGGAGTGACGGCGCGCGCTTGAGCTATGCGTGCCATGTCCCTAGTAACCCACGACGTTCAACGGGAGTATAACCGTGCTGACCACGCTTGATTTTTCCGCCGACACCGCTCCGGAAGCGGTCGCCGCCAAAGTGCTGGAGGCGCATCCCGCGTCCAAGGTCATCCATATCCGCGGGCCCAAGCCCGAGGGCGATCTGCGCGATTATTATTGGCGCTTCTTCGAAAGCGTCGGCAAGCCGATGGCGCTCGCCGAGGACGCGACCCTGGGTGACCGCGACCAGCAGCGCACGGGCAGCTATTGGATGGAGGTCCGCTACGACCCGGCTGTACCCGACGCCTATCGTCATTCGGCCAACGCGCAGCCGCTCCACACCGATGGTGCTTATACCTCGCCCGACAGCGTGCAGGTCGAGCGCAGCGACCGGGCGGTCGGCTATGGCTTCCTGGGGTGCGTCGCGATGCCGGCCAATGGGGGAGCCACGACTTTCATCGATGCCGAGGATGTCGTGGCGGTGATGCGCGACGAGGTTCCCGATCTTCTCGCACGTCTTTCGGCTACCCAGATGCCACATGCCCGTTCCGGCGACCGCAAGGTGGCCAAGGCCATCGACTTGGGCGGCGAACAGCCTTTGGTCAACTGGAACTATTATTGCGTTGATCCCGACGCTGGCGACGAGGTGCACGCGTTGCGCGAGGAATATTTCCAGTTCCTGGAGAATAGCCCCGGCATCGCGGCCCATACGGGACGCGTGAAGCTCCAGCCCGGCGATGCCGTCATCTGGAAGGACGATTACGTCCTGCATGGCCGCGACTCGTTCGATCCCGAGGGTACGTCGACGCGGTTTCTCTGGAAGACGTCGTTCCTGGTCGACGCGTGAACCGATCAGGCAGGACGGGCAGCGCCCGCGCGCTGCCCGTCTCGCGCGTGACCTTGGGGACCATGCGGCTACCCGGCGACGACGACACCGCCGCGGCCGACCTGCTCGCCCACGCCCGCGACATCGGCATCCGCGGCTTCCACTGTTCGGCGGAGTATGCGACCTTTCCGCTGTTCGCCGCCGCCTGGGCGCGGGCGGGGCTGGCGCGGGCGGATGCGACGCTGATCGCCAAGGTCGCGAGCCCGCATTTCGGCGAGGACCGCTTTTCGGCCACTCGCTTTCGCGAGAAGATCGAGGCTTACCTTCAGGCGCTGGACGTCGAGCGTCTCGACGTGGTGCAATGGCTGTTGCGTCACGACCTGAAGGCGGAGGAGGCGCGGTTGCGTATCCTGCGCGAGGCGGAAGGCGAGATCGCTAGCGTGGTCGACGCGCTCAGGGCCGAGGGCAAGATCGGTGGCTTTATCGGCTTTCCCTATACCCGTCCCGTGGCCGACGCGCTGGTCGCGGCCGATTGGTGCGACGGCGTCGCGGTGTATCTGAACCCGGTCGAGCGCGGAATGGACGCGGTCGTCGCGGCCTGTGCGGACCGGGGCAAGGCGGTCGTGGCGATCCGACCGTTCGCGGCCGGACGCGTGTTCGCGGAAACCTCGCTGACCGCGGACGATGCGCTCCGCCATGTGTTCGACTTCCCGGCGGTCGCGACGGCGGTCGTGTCCGCGTCGAGCCGGGCGCATCTGGACGTCCTGCGCCCCTGGTCGGCGGGCTGAGCGGGTGACGTTCTACGCCCGGTACGGCAAGCGCGCTTTCGACCTCGCGGCCGCCATGGGCGCGCTCGTGGCGCTATCGCCACTGCTGCTGGTCGTCGCGCCGCTGGTGGCGATCAAGCTTGGTCGGCCGGTGCTGTTCCGCCAGCGACGCACCGGGTATGCGCGGCGGCCATTCGACATCCTGAAGTTCCGCTCGATGCTCGACGCGGTCGATGCGGACGGCCACGCGCTGCCCGACGAGATGCGGCTGACCCCGTTCGGTCTGAAGCTGCGGTCGAGTTCGGTCGACGAGTTGCCCGGCCTGCTCAACATCCTGCGCGGGGAGATGAGCATCGTCGGCCCGCGGCCATTCGTCCATGTGTACGACCCGCTCTACAGCACCGACCAGGCGCGGCGGTTCGAGGCCAGGCCGGGGATCACCGGCTGGGCGCAGGTCAACGGCCGCAACGCGATCTCCTGGCCCGAAAAGTTCGCGCTCGACGTCTGGTATGTCGAGAATCGCAGCTTCACCCTGGATTTGCGGATCATCTGGATGACGGTGCGCAAGGTTTTCGGGCGACACGGCATAAACTCGTCGGATGCGGCGACGATGCTCCCCTTCCGCGGCGAGACGGCGCTCCCGGCGGGGTTCGACCCTAACCCTTCTTGAGCAGCTTCGCGGGCGGGGCGTAGACGGTCTGGCCGGACTTGATCGTGCGGTAGACAATCGATCCCGCGCCGACATTGGCCCAGTCGCCGATCCTGACGCGCGGCAGGATCGAGGAGTTCGAGCCGATGAACACGCCCTCACCGATCTGCGTGCCGCCGGTGATGTCGACATGGCCGCTGATCGTCGTGAAATCGCCGACCGCCGCGTCGTGGCCGATCCCCGAATAGCTGTTGAGCGTCACGAAATCACCCAGCACGGTATCGACGCCGGGCCCGGCATGCGTGCCGACGATCACGCCCTCGCCGAGCTTGGCCGTGGGAGAGGTGACCGCGCTGGGGTGGATCACTGTCGCGAAGCGCGCGCCGCGCGTCCGCAAGCGCTCCGCCAGGGCCTTTTTGGTTCGAGGGGCGCCGACGGCCAGCGTGAACAGGTCGCCCGGTTCGGGCCGGTAATCGTCGAGGCGACCGAGCCAGGGGACATGAGCATAATGGCCGAACGCCGCGAGCACGTCGCCCGCATCGTCGAGATAACCTCCCAGCCCGGGGAGCATCCCGGCGCGATGCGCGTCGCCGACATGGCTGACCAGCTCGCGCCCAAAGCCGCCGCCGCCGACGATGATGATCCGCTCGCTCATTGCGCCGTATAGCCCCCGTCGATCGTCATCGTCGTGCCGGTGATCCACTTGCCCGCGTCGCTCATCAGATATGCGACCGCATTGGTGATGTCGTCGGTCTCGCCGAACCCTAGCGGGTGCTTGGCGCCGACGCCCGCTATCCAGTCGGGGCCCATGCGGTCGACCTCGCGGGCGTACATCTCGGTATAGACCGCGCCGGCGATGATCGCGTTGACGCGTACGCCCTTGGGCGCGAGCTCGACTGCGGCGGAGCGGACCAGGCCGTGGACCGCGCTCTTGGCGGCCGAATAGATCATCATGCCGTTATGGCCCCGTTCGGCGGAGATGGAGGACATAAGGACGACGGACGACCGCTCGGCCATGACGTTCTTCTGCCCGGCCGCGCGCGCGATGCCGAATGCGCCGAAGACCGATGGGCCGAACGTGTCGTCCACCTGGGATTGCCTGGTCATGCGCACGGGCATGGTCAGGCTGATCCCCGCCGCGTGGAACACGCCGTGCAAGGGGCCGAAACGCTTGGCGACGTCCTTGACCAGATCGGCGGTCGCGTCGGTGTCGGCGATGGTGGCGGGGACGGAGATGTGGCCTTCGCCGCCCAGCTGCGCCATCGTCTCGGCGAGCCGGCCCTCGTCGCGCCCGCAGATCGCGACGTGTGCGCCCAGCTTGGACAAGCCGATCGCGGTCGCGCGGCCCAGGCCTGACGAGGCCCCGGTCACGAACACGCGCCGCTCGGCCAGGCAATCGGGGCGGAAGACGGTCATGGCGGGAACTCCGGGCGGGTTATTTGGCGGTATAGCCGCCATCGACCGCCATGCTGGAACCCGTGATCCAGCGCGACGCGTCGCTGAGCAGGAAAAGCGCCGCGTCGGCGATGTCGCCTGGGCTGCCGAAACCGAGCAGGTGCAGGTTCCGGTAGTTGGCGACCAGCGTCTCATCAACCGACCCGACGAAATCATTATGCATCTGCGTCTCAACCGCGCCCGAGATGATCGAATTGGCGCGAATGCCGCGCGCCGCCAGCTCGGTCGCCAGCGCGCGCACCATGCCATCGACCGCGCCCTTGGCGGCGGAATAGGCGACCATGCCCTGGCGTCCGCGCAAGGAGGACACCGACGACATGAACACCACCGATCCCCCGTCCGCGATCACGCCCTTCTTGGCGGCCGCGCGCGCGACGCCGAACGCCCCGCGGAAGCCCGCCCCGAATACCTCGTCGAGATGGCGATTCTTGGTCAGCTTGGCCGGAAGAACCAGCGACGATCCCGCCGAATGGAAGACGCCGTGCAGGGGACCACCCGCCTTGGCGATCTCGCTCACCAGATCGGCGGTCGCGTCCGCATCCGTCAGGTCGCCCGTGCGGACCTGGTGATCACCCGGCGCGAGCCGGTCGGCGGTGACGGCCAGCCTCGCCTCGTCGCGCCCCATCACGACCAAGGTCGCTCCGTGCGCCGCCAGTCGGATCGCGGTCGCCTGACCGATGCCCGACGACGCGCCGGTGACGAGGATGCGCTTGCCCCGAAGGGCGTCGGGCGAGAAGGTCACAGGATGATGTGATCGACGACGTCGAGCGGACCCAACTCGATCGAGGCGGACGCCCAGGAAAAACCGACGCCGAAGCCGAACATCCCGACCTTGCGACGGCCCGATCGGAGCAGGTCGGCGGCGTCGGTGGTCATCAGCAGCGGGATCGTCGCCGAGCTGGTGTTGCCGAACCGGTCCATGTTGATCGGCACCTTCTCCTTGGGGAGCTTGGCCTTTTTGGCGAGGTGGTTGATCATGAAGGTGTTGGCCTGGTGAAGCAGGAAGGTGTCATATGCCTCCACGCTCTCGCCCGCCCATTCGATCGTCTCGCGGATGAGGGGCGGGACCGATTTCAAGGTAAAATTGAAGATCTCGCCGCCGTCCATGTAGAGCGCGTCGAGGTCGCGGCCCTCCAGCTTGCCCACCGCCTCGGGATTGCGCTGGCGGCTGCGGGGGATCATCAGATGCTCCGCCCCGCGCCCGTCGCTGCCGAGCACGAAGAAGGCAGGATCCAGGCCTTCGCCGCTCCACTCGATCGCGGTCACGGTGCCGGCGTCACCGAACAGCATCGCGGTGGAGCGGTCGTTGGGGTCGATGCAGCGCGTCGAGATGTCGCCGACCATGACCAGCATGCGCTTGGCCGCGCCCGTCTGGACGGTCATCATCGCCTGCCACAGGCCATAAGGGTAGCCCGAGCAGCCGAGACTTACGTCATAACCGATGATGCCGGGGCGCAGGCCCATCCGCCCCTGGACGATGCAGGCGGTCGCGGGGAGCAGCAGGTCGGGCGATTGCGACACGAAGATGATGCCGTCGACGCTGTCGCGCTCCCAGCCGAGCTTGGCTAGGAGGTGCTCCGCCGCCTTCTCGCACATGTCGGAGGTGGCGACGCCGTCCTCGGCATAGTGGCGTTGCTGGACCCCGGTCATCTTGGTGACCTCGGCCGCGCCGGCGCCGAAACGCTTCTCGAATTCCGTATTGTCGACGATGCGGGGAGGGACGCAGGAAACCACGCCTGCGATCCGGGCCCCGGACGTCCGCGCCCTCATCCCCACATTCACCCGACTTACTCCCCGCGCTCGGCGGCGATCAGCTTTTCGATGTCGCCCACCGTCTTGCAATCGCCCAGCGCGTTAGGGTGGACGGTGACGTCGTACACATCGTCGATCAACGCGATCGTCGATACCACCGCCAGCGAGTCCCAGCTGCCGTCCTCGAGTTCGAGCTCGGGGATGATCTGGTCTACCTCGACTTCGAGGATCTCCGCTAGGCCTTCATAGAATTCGCTCATGGAAACTCCGTTGATTACAGGGTGATCGATGCCGCGGCCCAGGACAAGCCGACCCCGAAACCGATCAGCATGATCCGCCCCGGCGCCGTTAGCCGACCCTGTTCGAACAAGCTAGCCAGCACGAAGGGGATCGTCGACGACACGGTATTGCCGATGTCCTCATAGCGGCGCGGGACCTTGTCGTCGGCCAGGCCCAGCTTCTTCTGCAGCGCGTCGAGCATGAACTTGTTCGCCTGATGAAGCACCACCTGGTCCCAGTCGGCGGGTTCCGTCGCGGTCCGGGCGAGCAGCGCCCGGTAGGCCCGGGGCACCTCGCGCAACGTGAACGACATCACCGCCGCGCCGTCCATGAACAGGTGGCCGCGTGTGCGGACATTGCCCGACCGATCCTCGGTCTCGATACACGTGTCGGCGCTCGCGGGCAGGCGGAAGCCGCCGGCTTCGACCATCAGCCGGTCGCCGCCGCGCCCGTCCGTGCCGAAGACGAACGGGCCGATACCCGCGGAGCCCGCCGGGTCGGCGACGACCAAAGTCGCGGCGGCGCCATCCCCGAACAAGGTCCGCACACTCCTGTCGCCTTGATGGATGTATTTGGAATAGGTGTCGGCGGTGACCAGGAGCACCGTGCCCGCCGCGCCGCTTGCGATCAGCCCAGCCGCCAGGGACAGCCCGTAGACGAACCCCGAGCATCCCAGATTGATGTCGAGCGCGCCGATATGCGTCGGCAGTCCGAGCCGCTCCTGCATCAGGCAGGCCGATGTCGGCAAGATGTGGTCACCCGCCTGGGTGCAGAAGATCAGGAAGTCGACGGCCCGGCCCGGTTCGCGGGCCAGCAACTTGCGGGCCGCCTCGACGCCCAAGTCGAGCGCGGTCTCGCCCTTTGCCGCGATCCGGCGTTCCCGGATACCCGTCTTGTCCAGGATCTTGTCGACCGACCAGCCGGGAAATTGCGCGGCGAGCGCTTCGTTGGTCAGGACGTGCTCGGGAACATGCGTCGCGATCGCCGCGATCCGCGCGGGCACGCTTCCCTGGTCCCTAGCTTGCCTGTGCGCGCCCTGCTGCATCGCGCGGGGCCTATACCGGAACCCGTTGCACGGCCAAGGCGAATAATGGTTTCCGGCGGCATCCTAGGGCGGTAGACGGCCGCCATGAGCAGCAAGGATGGCGCCCCCACCCGCCGCGCGTTTCTGGCGGGCACCGGTGCGGCGATCGGCGCGACCGCCGCGACGGCCTCCACTGCGCGGCCCCAGGGTGAGACGCACGGTGCCGGTGGCATCGACGGTCGCCGGACGGATGAAGGCGACGATTTCACGCCGGCGCTGAAACGCGCCTATCGCACGGCGGCATCGCCGCCCGTGTCGCCGCCGGGCAGGCCAGGCTGGGGCATGGACGTGATCAACCTGCCGCGCGGGAGCTTGCGGCTGCGTACCCGAGTGGAATGGGGTGGGTCGTTATTGGGGTTCGGCATGGTCGGACGCGCCAATTACGCCTCCACGCTGGCGGTCGACATCGACCAGGGCGCCGCGATCCCGCTGCAAACCTATGTCGGGGTGCGGTTCCAGGACTTCTTCCTGCGCAACCTGTCACCCAGAGCGGGCACCAGCGTCGCGTTCGACCTGACCGGCACCGGCGGTGGCGCGGAACTGACGATCAAGCGCGTGTTGATCGAGGGTTTCGACACCGCGATCCGGGTGAACGGCGAGCGCTCGAATCCGGGCAATTGCGACAAGACGCTGGTGGAACAGGTGCAATTCCACACCAATACCGGCTTCGACAATACCCGCAACAAGCAGGCGATCGGCTGGACGTTCCTGAACTGCGCCAGCGGGTGCGGGGAAACGGTCTTTCGTCTGGGCGGCGCGGGCGAGGTCGCGGTGCTGAACCATGTGGGCGACATATATGGATCGCTCATTCAGTTGCCCGAAGGATCCGGGAATGCCGGAAGCGGCAATTATGTCGGATGCCGCGCCACCGTGATGAGCAGCAAGCTGGAATATCACGGGCAGGGTGCCCGGATGCTGCTGGATGCGCGAGCCTCCCTGCTCCCGACGGACGGTGGGGGGAGCAACGCCGACATCGTGTTCCGCGACGTCTCGATCGCGTCGGGTCCGGCGCAACCCGATCCGGCCACGCACGTCGTCATGCAGGTCGGCGACGGGCGTCGCGGCGCCGATGCGGTACGGGTGCGCCAGGATGGCGGCTGGGTGGAGGGCGTGATCCGCCACGCCAGTGCGCATCCCGGTCCGAACAACCGGCGCTGGTCCTTTCACGACGCGATCCGCGCGCCGGACCCGGCGCGGGTGCGGCTGGAGGGAGCGGGCAATCATCCGTTGATGGAATGGCGCCGCAACGAGAATGTGCCGGTCGATCAATACCGCGGGGGCGAAGCCTTTACGGGATCGATCGACGCGCAAAAGGCGTTTTTGTGGCGGCATGATGGACGAACGCTGATCAACACAGGGATCGCGAACGCCGATCATGGCGGTCGGCGCGGCGCGCAGTTCACGATCGGGGGCTTCCCGCCGCGCATGACGGTCACCGGGCTGGCGGTGTTCATCAACGAGAATCGGGCTGGCACCGACACGCTGGTCGAATGGTTCGCCGACCGCGGATTCGCGGTTCCTGTGGCGCGGGCGCTGATCGCCGGCAACCGGCGCGGGCTGCAGGCGGTGGTAATGAACGATCCGGGCAAGTGGCAGACGCTGTCGGCGGGCGAGCTATATGTCAGGATCACCAAGCCCATGGCGGGCGACAGCGGCACCGAAGGCGCGCTGGTACTGTTCTATTTTCCCTATATGGGCGCCTGACGGCGGGACGGCATCGGTTTACTTGGCTGGCCGAAAAGCTATTCGCGCCGATCGATCAAAGGGCGTAAGCGGCAGCATGAACGCTGGAAACAGGGCCGTGGGTCCGGATATGGATGGGATCCGGGCGCTGACGGCGCCGGTCGGATCGCGGACGACGGAGACGGCGCACGTCGGTGACGCGGTCGTGTTTGTCGTGAGCCTTGGTATGTTCGTCCTGAGCGCGTTGCTCGACGTCGGCAATGATTATGTCGGATGGACGGTGTTGACGCTGACGCTGCTGCTCGGCTTTCACGATGCCGGTCGCTCCAGCCTGGGCACGGTCATCCTGTTCACCGGCGTGACGCTGTTCGCCATCCCGTATCTCTCTTTGATCTACGTCGATGCCCAGGTGCAGGTGGCGTGGTTCGCGGGCTTCATCATCGTCGCCAAGGCGATGTTTCTGTTCGGCGATTCGAACCGTGCCGCGGCGATGCCGGCCCCCAGCAGCCTGAACCTGCCGATCATCGCGGTCGCCCTTGGCGCCGGCCTGCTATTCTGGTCCGATCAGGGCATCCTGCAGATCAGCTTCTATGCGGGCTGGGCGATCGCGATGGTGCATCTGGACCGGCTTCACGCGTCGACCACGTCCGCGGTCTGGCGGCTGGCGGGTGTGGGCCTGTTCGTGCTGTCGATCGGCGGGTACATGCTGTTCTTCTGGGGCGGCTATGGCCGGATCATCTTCATATCGTTCATGCTGGCGCCGCTGCTGCTGACGGTTCGCTACGGTACGGTACGGTTCAACGTCTTCCTATTCGTGGGAGTCATCGCCCTTTTGCCGTTCGTCGGGCGCGTGCTTCGGTTCGGCTGGAGCGACGGGCTGGCGGGTCTTTCCGAGGATTCCGGTGCGTCGCCGATCACCTTGACGAGCGCCCTATGGGTCAACAGCTCGTCCGTCATCAACCCGGGATCGATCCTCGAACAGTGGACGCTTCTGTTCCTGGGCTGGGTTCCGCGCGAGATCTGGGCGGGCAAGCCGCTGGGCATCAACAGCTCGTTCGTCGACCTGTTTCTCGGGCGGCAGGGGGTCAGCATGGAGCATTCGACGGCGATCGGCTATTTCGGGGAACACCTTTTTTACCTCCCGACCTTCTGGTGGGTTTCCGCCGCGCTGCTGACCGCCGTCATCATCGTGCTGCGACGGCTGCTCGCGCGTTATTGTGCGCCGTTCATTTCGCCGGTGATCGTCCTCGACGTGTGGCTGATCACGCTTTTTTGGGGGGGCATGGCGTCGTTCGCGGCACGCGCCTGGTTCGCGCTGCTGCCCATGCTCGCTTATGTCGTGGTGCTCAAGCGGCTGACGACGGCCAGCAATCGGGCCGCCGCGACGGCGCTGGCCGCCCGCTGAGCTCGTCTTGACGACCCCGGTGGAGGACAGGCCTTCCGGGCCGAGCGGTCTGTCGGCTCCGCTGGGCGGGCGGCGTTCGCTGATGGGCGATACGGGCTATGTGCTGCTCGTGCAGTTCTTCTCGCGCGGTTCACTCAACCTGCTGACCATCTTTGCCGCGAACGTGCTCACCGTGGCGCAGTTCTCCAGCTATAACTATTTCGTGATCACCGCCACGTTGCTGTCCGTGTACATGGCCGCCGGGTTGCCGATCGCGATCACCAAGGCGGTTTCGGAACGCGACCGGTCGCCACGGCGGACCGCCGATGCCCTGGTCGCGGCGGCCGCGCTGTTTGCAGGAACCAGCGCGGTTTTCCTGCTCACCGCGCCGCTATACTGGCCCCTGCTCGATGCGGGCGAGATCCAGGTCTCACGGGGCGCGGTGCTCCTTGGAGCATTGTGCATGGCCTTTTACGCGCTGACGATCGCCGGGATGCAGGGGCTGCGCGCCTTTCGCCAATCGGTGGCGCCGGTCTGCGCGGGGGCGGCGATCCTCGCCGTGATGGCGGCGACGCAATGGGCGTATCCCGCCGGCCAGTCGCTTCTCTGGGGGGTGATCCTGTTCAACCTCGTCCCCGCGGTCCTGTTCCTACGATTTCTCCGCCGGGCCGCACTGGTGCCGCGCCGGGCCGCGTCGCGGTGGCCGACGCGGGCGACGGCGCACCACGTCCTCGCGTCCGCGCTGCCGACGCTGGGATCGGCGCTGGTCTTCAACACGGTCAGCTGGCTCACCGCGCGCACGCTGTTCGAGCATCAGCGCGCCCCGACCGAATTCGGGCAGTTCGTCGCCGGCATGCAATGGTATGCCCTGGCGCTGTTCGTTCCGCTCGCCTTTGCGCAGGCGATATTCCCACGCCTGGTGGAGCGGTCGCACGGCGGGACCTTGTCGTCGAAGATGGTCCTGGGGCCGGCCGCCCTCAGCTTCGCGGCTCTCGTGGTCGGCGGCGCCGTCGCGGCGCCGTTCGCGCCGGCGCTGACCTGGCTCTATGGTTCGAGCTACCGGTTCTCGGCCGCGTTCGTCTTCACCGTGATGCTGGCCGCGGCGGTTTCGGGGGCGACCAATCTGCTCGGTCAATCGATCGTGGCGTGGCGGGGCGCGGGCACCTGGTTTCTGGCCAACCTGGTGCTGCTCGGCGGAAGCGTGGCGTTGCTGACGATGCGGGCGCCCCGGACGGCGCAGGAGGCGATGTCGATAACGCTCGTCGCGCAGACCGCGATGGTGATCACGGCCGTGCTGATCATCCGGCAGGCGCAGCGGCGTGGCTGACCGCGCCTGCGCCCGGATGTTCGCGGTCATGACCGGCGCGCGCGGGCCCGCCGGTCATGACCGTGCTCACCTGACGCTGCTTGTGTTGTTGGTGCTGGTCGGCGCCGGACTGCTGACATCGCCCGGGATCATCGTCCGATACTACATTCGTGACTTCATGTTCGTGCTCGACTCACTGTGGCGGATGCGTGCGGGGCAGGTTCCCCATCTCGATTTCCCCAGCGCTATCGGCCAGGCTTTCTACTGGCCCTATGCGTTGATCGGCGGCGTGACCGGCGGCACGATGTTCGACGTCCTGCGCGCCAATCTTCTGGTGGGCGGGTTCGCATTGGCGCTGTCGGCGATGGTTCTGCCCCGGAGGCTCGCCCCGGTCCCCTATGTACTGGCCGCCGCGATCGTCCTGCTGACCGCGACGACCGGGCGATCGGCCGATGCCGGGGTGTTCTTCTACGACTATCTCGCACCCTATAACCGGTGGGGCTGGAGCTTCGCGATCGTTGCCACCTTGATCGTCGCGCTGCCCGAGCGGCGGCGGTCGCGGGTCGGCGGCGTGCTGGACGCGCTTTGCCTCGGCACCGCGCTGTTCCTGATGTTCCTGCTGAAGGTGTCGTTCTTCGGGCCCATGCTGGTGCTGGCGGTGGTGGCGATGGCGTTGCGCTTTCTGCGACCCGGCGTGTTCGTGGGCGCCGTCGCGACCGGGCTGGCGATGACCGCCTTGGTGGAATTGTTTTTCGGAAATCTCGGCGCCTACCTTGCCGATATCAGGATGGCGGCGGCGGTGAACGTCGACTCGGGACGCGCGGTACGCTGGGGCCGGGTGGCCTTGTCGCTGCTGCAAAGCGGGTTGTTCGGGGTCGCCGCGCTGGCGGTGATCGCCGCGCGGGCCCCGCTCCGGCCGGCAAGGGCGTGGATAGCCACATGGTGGCGGCCCGTGCTGCTGCTGGTCGCGATCCTGGTCGCGGCGGCGGCGATCCACGCCCAGAACCATCCGCGCTGGGAAGTCGCCATGCCTGCCATCGCCGTCCTCGTGGCCGCGGAACTCGCCGGACAAGGCGCCTCCGCCGGTCCGCTGCGCGGGCAAGGTTCGCGTGGCCGCCTGATCGTGGCGCTGATCGTGGCCGCCACCGTTCTGCCGCTGCCGCTGATCGACGCGGCCGCGATCGCGGCGCACAATCTGGAAGCGCGGATGGCGACCGCCTGTGCCGCTCCGGCGCTGCGGGGCACCCCGTTGGACGCACTCTTGTTTCCCCGCGGGGCCCTACTGTCGGATCCCGGCGCCCACTCGGGGGGGAGTCGCTGCGGCGAACAGCTTGCACACACTCCCGCGGAGGCTCCGAGCACCGAATTAGCCGAACAACGCCGGCTTTTCCGATTGGTCGCCGCGCTACGACACCGCGTTCGTGCAGGTGAGATGATCCTGTCGCTGGACTTCTCCAATCCTTACCCGTTCGTGTTTCGCGCGCCGTCGCCGCGCGGCTCGATGGCCTGGTGGGATTATGGGCGAACCTACTCCGATCGGCATCATCCGGCGCCGGAGGCGCTGGTCGGACAGGCCGATTACGTGATCCGGGTGGATTACGCGGTTCCCGCTCCGCCCGTGACGCCGGGCGCGGCCAATCGCCTTCGCGAGATGCTGGGGGTGCTGCCGGGCGACGAGCCCGGTTATGGCCAGCGCATGTGGGCCATTTACGGCTCGGTCGTGAAACGCGATTTCCGCCCCGTCATGGTCGATGGCGAGATCAGTATCTGGCGGCGCGTCAGGCGCGATCCGGTTGCCTCCGAGCGACCGATCTCCTAAGGGGCGACGGTCCGCGAAGGACGAACCGTATTTCCCGCCCGCGACCCGAGTTTGAGCCGCAAATTCCTATGTCGACAGTCGTTCTCCGCAACGGGCGCCGCTTCGACGCGGGCGCAGACCTGTCCATTCTCGAAGCGGCGCGCGCGCAGGATCTGGTGCTCGAACATAGTTGCCGGACCGGCCGATGCGGCGTTTGCAAGGCCGGGGTGGTGAAGGGCGAGACCCGATTGCTGCGCGACGAGGAAAGCCTGTCGACCGGAGAGCGGGCGAACGGCGTGATCCTGACCTGCTGCCGATCGGCGGCGAGCGACCTGGAACTGGACATCGTCGACCTCGGCCGAATGAAGGGAATCGTCACGCGCACCCTGCCGTGTCGGCTGGCGGCCAAGCGGACGGTGGCACCCGGCGTGATCGAGGTCACCTTGCGCCTGCCGCCGACGACGCCGATGAATTTCCTTCCCGGCCAATATGTCGACCTGATCGCCAAGGGGGTGCGTCGCAGCTATTCGATCGCCAACGCGCCACGGTCCGACGGAACGCTGGAACTCCATGTCCGGCGCTATCCGGGGGGCGTCATGTCCAACCACCTGTTCGATCACGCCATGGATGGCGAGTTGATGCGGCTGCAGGGACCGCTGGGCACTTTTTTCCGCCGCGAGGAGCGGACCGGTCCCATGCTGTTCCTGGCGACGGGAACGGGGATTGCGCCGGTCAAGGCGCTTTTGGAGGAGATCGCCGCCGATCCCTCCGCAACGGCGGGTCGCCCGATCGCGGTCTATTGGGGCAATCGCGAGCCCGAGGACGTCTACTGGCAGCCGCCGGAGTCGGCGGGCGTGCGCGTTGTTCCCGTCCTCTCGCGCGCGCTGCCCGATTATGCCGGCCGGCGCGGTTATGTTCAGGACGCGTTGCTCGCGGATTGGCCCGATCTGCGCGGGGCGGAGGTCTATGCCTGCGGGTCGCAGGCCATGATCCAAGCCGCGGAGAAGCCGCTGGTCGACGCCGGACTGGACCCGCATGCCTTTCACTATGACGCATTCGTCTCTTCGGACTGATTGGATTTACATGAAAGCAGTAATTCTGGCGGGCGGGCTCGGTACGCGCTTCAGCGAGGAAACATCGGCACGGCCCAAGCCGATGATCGAGATCGGCGGGCGTCCCATCCTGTGGCATATCATGAAGATCTATGCCGCGCATGGGATCCACGATTTCGTGATCTGCTGCGGTTACAAGGGCTATGTGATCAAGGAGTATTTCGCCAACTACTTCCTGCACATGTCCGATGTGACCTTCAACATGGCCGAGAACCGCATGGAAGTTCACCAGCGTCGCGCCGAGCCGTGGAACGTGTCGCTGATCGATACGGGTGATAGCTCGATGACCGGGGGCCGGCTGAAACGCGTGGCCGAGTACGTCAAGGACGAAGAGCTGTTCTGCCTGACCTATGGCGACGGCGTGGGAAATGTCGACATCGCCGCGACCGTCGATTTTCATCGTCGCCACGGAAAGCTCGCGACCCTGACCGCGGCGACACCGCCGGGGCGCTTCGGCGCCCTCGACATCCGGGATGGCCAGGTCACGCGTTTCCTGGAAAAGCCCAAGGGCGACGGCGCTTCGATCAATGCGGGCTTCTTCGTTCTGTCGCCGAAGGTGCTCGACTATATCGAGGACGATTCGACGGTGTGGGAGCAGGAGCCGCTTCGCAATCTATCCGACGACGGCGAACTGATGGCGTTCCAGCATCCGGGTTTCTGGGAGCCGATGGACACGTTGCGCGACAAGCAGAATCTCGAAAGCCTGTGGGCGGACGGATCGGCGCCGTGGAAAATCTGGCAGTGAGCGCCGACGCGCTATTCTGGAGCGGCAAGCGGGTATTCCTGACCGGTCACACCGGCTTCAAAGGCAGTTGGCTGTCGCTCTGGCTCCAGCGCATGGGCGCGGTGGTGAAGGGTTTCGCGCTACCCGCCGACACGGTGCCCGATCTGTTCACGACCGCCGGAGTCGCGGCGGGCATGGAGTCCGACCTGGGCGACATCCGCGATCTGGAGGCGGTGCGCGGGAGCATGGCGGCCTTTCGCCCGGAGATCGTCATCCACATGGCGGCCCAGCCGCTCGTCAGGCTTTCCTATCGCGACCCCGTGGGCACCTATGCCACGAACGTGATGGGCACGGTGCACGTGCTGGAGGCCGCACGGGAGATCGAGGGCGTTCGCGCGCTGGTCGCCGTCACCACCGACAAATGTTATGAGAACAGGGAATGGCCCTGGGGCTATCGCGAGGACGAGCCCATGGGTGGGCATGATCCGTACAGCAACAGCAAGGGGTGCGCCGAACTGGTCGCGTCGGCCTATCGGCGCTCCTTCTTCGATGGCCCGGATCGTCCGGCGCTGGCGACCGCGCGCGCTGGCAATGTGATCGGGGGAGGCGATTGGGCGGAGGACCGTCTGATCCCCGACATCCTGCGCGCGTTCGAGAAGGGCGAACCCGTCGCGGTCCGCAATCCGCTGTCCACGCGGCCCTGGCAGCATGTGCTGGAGCCGTTGTCGGGCTATCTCGCGCTCGCCGAACGGCTTTATGTCGACGGTCAGAGCTTCGCGGAGGGCTGGAATTTCGGTCCACGCGACGAGGACGCGCAGCCGGTGGGATGGATCGTCGGCCGGATGATCCGCCACTGGGGCGGCGATGCGCGCTGGGTGCACGACAAGGGCTTCCACCCGCATGAAGCGCGTTATCTGAAGCTCGACATCTCCAAGGCGCGCGAGCGCCTCGACTGGCGCCCCCGCTGGACTCTCGACGAGGCGCTCGGGCGGATCGTCCGGTGGCACAAGGCATGGATGGGTCGCGAGGAGATGCAAGCGCATTGCATGGCCGAAATTGACGCGTATAGAGCCGCCCGGCCCGACACGGCGTCGTCACTCCCGCAAGAATATGGAATAGCTCAATGACCGCCGAGGCACTTCGTCAGCAGATCGCCGAGCTGGTCGGGCAATATGCCGAAACCGCGCTCGCGCCCAAGCCGTTCGTCGGCGGCGAGAGCGTGATCCCGCCGTCCGGCAAGGTGATCGGCGCGCGCGAATTGCAGCTGATGGTCGACGCCTCGCTCGACGGCTGGCTGACGACCGGGCGGTTCAACACCGCGTTCGAGGCGGGGCTGGGGCGGTTCTTCGGAGTGCCGCACGTGCTGACGACGACGTCCGGGTCGTCGGCCAATCTCCTGGCGCTGACGGCGCTTACCTCGCCGCGGCTCGGCGACCGCGCGCTGCGACCGGGGGACGAGGTGATCACGGTGGCGGCCGGGTTCCCGACCACCGTCAACCCGACCATCCAGAACGGCCTGGTTCCCGTGTTCGTGGACGTGGACCTTCCAACCTATAATATCGATGCGTCGTTGATCGAGGCGGCGGTGTCGGAGCGGACCGGCGCGATCATGGTCGCCCACACCCTGGGCAATCCGTTCAACCTGGCCGAGGTGCGGCGCATCGCCGACAAATACGACCTGTGGCTCGTTGAGGATTGCTGCGACGCCCTGGGAGCCACCTTCGACGGCCGGTCGGTCGGCACCTGGGGGGATGTGGGAACGCTCAGCTTCTACCCGGCTCACCATATCACGATGGGGGAGGGCGGCGCGGTGTTCACGCGCTCCGCCGAGCTGAAGACGCTGCTGGAAAGCTTCCGCGACTGGGGCCGCGACTGTTATTGCGGGCCGGGCTGCGAGAATACGTGCGGCACGCGCTTCGCGCAGCAGCACGGCTCGTTGCCCTACGGATACGACCACAAATATGTCTATTCGCATATCGGGTATAATCTGAAGATCACGGACATGCAGGCGGCCTGCGGGCTCGCCCAGCTGGAGCGGGTGGACGATTTCATCACCGCACGGCGGCGCAATTTCGGTCTGCTCCGCGATCGGCTGGCCGGGATGGAGGAGCAGTTCATCATGCCCCAGGCCACCCCGAATTCCGATCCGTCCTGGTTCGGGTTCCCGCTCACGTTGCGTGAGGGAACGGGCGTCGCGCGCGTGGACCTTCTTCGCTTCCTGGACGACAACAAGATCGGCACGCGCCTGTTGTTCGCGGGCAATCTGCTCCGGCAGCCGGCCTATCAGGGCATCGAGCACCGGGTCGTCGGCGACCTGACCAACACCGACAAGATCATGCGCGATACCTTCTGGCTCGGCGTCTATCCCGGTCTGGACGAGCGGCATTACGCGTTCATGGGCGACAAGCTGGAAGAGTTTTTCGGGCTCAACTTCTGACGAGCGGTCGCACCGACATGCCGGCGGCTCGGCGCAACCTGGTGCTCGGCGGGGGCATTGCCGGGCTTGGTGCAGCCTATGAAGCGCGCAGGCTAGGACTCGACGCCACCATCTACGAGGCGCGCGAAACACCCGGCGGCCTGCTCGAGAATTTCACGATCCACGGGTTTCGTTTCGATCAAGCGGTCCATCTCTCTTTCGCTACCGAACCGGAAGTCCGTGCGGTGTTCGATCCGACCATTCATTTCAAGCACAAGCCCGAGTCGCTCTGCTGGGATACCGGGTTGTGGTTGAAACACCCGGTGCAGACGAACCTGTATCCGTTGCCGGCCGAGGAGAAGGTGGAACTGATCGCCGGCCTCGTGGAGGTGGAGACGGGGCCGATCGACCATTATGAGGACTGGCTGGTCCAGCAATATGGCGCCCCGATCGCAAAGCGTTGGCCGTTGCCATATACCGAGAAATACTGGACGGTTCCCGCAGCTGAGCTCGGAACCGAGTGGGTGGGGCAACGCATGCGCCGGGCGGATTTGCGCGAGGTGCTGCGCGGGGCCGTGTCGCCCGATACCGCAAACCATTATTACGCCAAGGAGATGCGGTATCCCGAGCAGGGTGGGTATCGCAGCTTCCTCGATCCCCTGGTCGAAACCGCGGACATCCGCTCGGGGAAGCGCGTGGTGCGGATCGACGTGCAGGCCCGGCGAGTGCTGTTCGCCGACCATAGCGAGGCCGCGTATGACGCTCTCGTGTCCACGATTCCGCTTCCGATCGTGGTCGGGATGATATCGGATTGTCCCGAGCGCATCCGCCAGCTCGCCTCTACCCTGTTCGCGACCTCGGTCGATCTGATCTCCGTCGGGTTCAACCGGCCGGACGTGGCGCCTGCCTTGTGGTTCTACATCTATGATCGGGACATCGCTGCGGCGCGGGCCTATTCACCCGATCTGAAGTCGCCGGCCAATGTTCCACCGGGATGCAGCGCGCTTCAGTTCGAAATCTACTCGTCGACCCGTGCTCCCCAGCGCCTGTCCCCCGCGGAGCAGAAGGAGAACACCGTGCGGGGAATCGAGAAGATGGGCTTGGCTACTGCCCAGGATATCGTGGTTCTCGACCATCGCAGGTTGCCCTTCGGCAATGTAGTCTTTGACCGGGGGATGGAAGATCGGCGCGACGAGGTCCGTGCCTGGGTGGAGAGTCAAGGCGTGCACTGCGCCGGCCGCTTCGGCGAATGGAAGTATCTGTGGAGCAACCAGGCGATGCTCAGCGGTATCGCGGCGGCGAGGCTGGCCTTCGGCTAGGACTTCAGGTGAGCCAGATACGTCTGGTGCAGCCCGCGGACTAGCCCGTCGGCAAGGTCGATCGACGGGTCGGCAATGCCGCGATCGGCAAAGCCCTGGATAAGCTCGGCGACCTTGCCGACCGTAGCGATGTAGCTGGGCTCTACCCGGTGAAAAGTGATCGCCGGCGCGGGCGAGTCGATCCAGTCGAGAAACGCCCGCACCACATCGTCCAGGTGGACGAGCGTCAGCGGCGCGTGCGGTGCCCGTACCGAGGGCGGTCGACCATGCGCGATCTCATGGCAGAACGTCGCCACCGCCGAGTTGTAATAGGGTCTGGACCATGCGCCGAAGAAGCTCGGCAACCGGAAGATGGCGAGCGGGGCGCCGGTTCGCTCCGCGAGCCGGATCAGGACATCCTCCGCCACGCGCTTGGTCCGCCCATAAGGCGTCGTCTCGGTCGCCCGGATGGATGAGGCGAACGCCAGGGGCGTCGCGCGTCCGCCTTGTTCGACGAGATCGGCCAGCTGCTCGGTCACGCCGACATTCCCGGAGGCGAACTCGATCGGATCGGACGGCCGCGTCACGCCCGCCAGATGGATGATGCGATCGGCCGATATGATGGCATCGCGACGGTCCTCGTCGCTCGAAGCCCGGCCGATCGGTATAACGCGCGTTCCCGGACGAAATGCCAGACGCGCGGCGAGCGCGCCGCCCAGCAGCCCAGTGGCGCCGGTTATCGTGATGATTTGGTCGGGCATGAGGGTGCCCGACTGCCCACCCCGACGGGTAATTTCAACCGCCATTTCCTTGCCCAGGGTCAGCGGGGATTCTACAAGTCGCGCGGATGCTCATGCGACGGGAAACAAGGTGATCGATCAGACCGGGCTGGAAGCCCTGGCGGGGCTGCCGTTCCGCGATGCCATAGCCGAGATTGCCGACAAGCCCTACAGGATCGCCGCACAGGGCAGCGACGATAGCTCGCCCGTGGCGACGATCGCAATTCCAACCTATCAGCGTCCGCACTTCCTCGCCGAAGCGATCGCCAGCGTCCTGGCGCAACGTTTCGATCTACCGTTCGAGATTGTAGTGGTCGACAATGATCCGGAGTCGGCGGGTCCGGAGCTTCTGCTCGGCCGCTTTCCCGAGCTGCGCTCGCGCAAATTCCGGTATCTGGTCAACAACGAGAATATCGGCCTTTTCCACAATCACAATCGCTGCATCGACGTGGCGCGCGCGCCTTGGCTGTCGATCCTCAACGACGACGATCTGCTCGATCCGGCTTTCCTGAAAGTCATGTTTGCCGCGATCGACCGCAATCGTGAGATCGACGGGCTGATTTGCCGAAAACAGGTGTTCGATCAGCGGGAAGGCGGCTCCGTGGATCACGGTGCGACGAGATCGCTCCCCTGGCATCTGGCCAAGCGCGCTTTGTTGGATCTGAACTTCTTGGGCCGGCGGACGAGAAACATCCCGCAGGCGAAATTCTTCTGGGGCGCAGTTCTGGGGAGCACGGGAGGCTGGCTATTTAAGCGCGACCTAGTGCGACGGATCGGCGGCTATTACCCGGAAGAGTTTCCCGCCTCCGACCTTTGGCTGCTCGCTCGCTTCGCGAAGCTTCACCAGTTGCGGCAGCATCGCGACGCGCTGATCCGAGTGCGGATCGCGGAGAATGAGACGGCCCGCCCGTCCACCGTGAAGACCGGGCTCGAATGGGGATACAGGCTGCAAAGCAGGCTCGTGGGCTGGGAAGTACCGTGGTTGTGGGGCCGATTGCTGCCGCTGATCATCGCTCAGCACCGGGCCGAGTTTCGCGACTTCTGGCGAGTGGAAATCCCGAAGCAGGAGTTGGAGGATGCATTGGGCATTCGCCTTCCTAAGGAACGCCGTATCCTGCTTCGCTTCCTACAGGTGGTGTTGCGCGGATTCTGACTCATCGGCGAACGACCTATCTGGTCACCTCATCAAGGACCGACACGGTTTCTGTGATGGCGCGATCGAAGGAGAGGCGATCATGGTAGAAGTGCCGTCCGCTTTCACCCATTTTCCGTAGCGAAGTATTGCTCATCGTCGCGAGTTCGATCATCGCGTCGGCGATCGCGTCGATGTTCTCCGGCTCAACCGTCAGCCCGGCATGTGCCTGCGCGATCAGTTGCGCGGCCTCGCCCTCTAGACCCCCCAGAATCGCCTTACCCATGGCGAGGTAGAATTGCGTCTTGGATGGAACGGTGAACCTGAAGAAGTCGAGGTTCGCCAGGTGGACGACCAACACGTTCGCGTTTGCGAACACGTCGGCGATCTGACTTTGACGGACCGGCGGCATCAACCTCACGGCATCGACGCCCCGCTCCGCGACCACACGGCGCAGGCGCGGCAATTCGATACCCTCGCCCACCAGCAGCAGCTGGATTGCCGGTATCCGCGCCTGAGCCTTGATGGCCGCTTCTACGACCGCATCGAGTGCCTGATGCGGTCCCATATTGCCGCCATAGACAAAGGTGAAGCGGTTCTCGAAGCGATAGGGGGTCAGGTCGGTTCGCCCGTGCGCCACCGCCGCCTGCTCGTCCGCCCAGTTATAGATGGTGCGGAGCTTGGCGGACGCGACACCGCGCTCCGCCAGCGCGTCTCCCATGCCGTTCGACTGCACGACCACGCGTGCGGCGCGGCGATAAACGAAGTCGCACATCGCCCTCAGCCCCCGTTCGGCACGGCCACCTGCCATTCCCGACACCATCACCGAGTCAGGCCAAAGGTCCTGGATGTCGATCACGAACGGACGACGGGTGAACAGCCCGGAGACGGCGGCTGCGAAGCCCACCGTCATCGGGGGATGATAGACATAGATGGCGTCGTATCGCCTGCCACGCAGCAGACAGAAGATCAGGGCCGAGGCGAAGAAGGACAGGTAGGTCGCGGAGCGCCGCAGGCTCGATCGGTCGTGACTGGGGTAAAGCGGGACGCGGTGCACGACGATGCCGTCCATGAGGTCGCGCTGATACGGCCTGATCCGGTAACCCGGCTGTACTCTGCCCTGGGGATAATTGGGAAAGCCGGTCAGGACCTCCACGTCGAAGCCGCGGTCGCGTAGCGCCTTGGCGAAGCTCAGTCCCTTGAACGCGCCTTCGGGATCGAAGATTTGGGTCAGGAACAGGATCTTCGGTCGCTTGGGCACAAGGGTCTCCGGCTGATCGGGGGCGCATAGCCGTCCGTGCTACGCACCCGCAAGGCGCGCAACGCCGGGATCGGCGGGTGCATCGCGCCGGCGAGACGAGGGGACGCGATCGTCACGGCAATCCGCCCGGAAAGGTTGTGGCGATCGGTCGCCGCGCCTAGTCTGTCGGAGCGAACGACAGGCGGTGGAACGGGCAGGGCGGAATGAGACTCAGCGTGGCGGAGCGGCCGATCACCGCCACGGCCGTCTTGATCGGAACATATGTCGGTCTGGCCGCGGCGGCGATGTCGGCGCAGGGCGTGCTGGTGGAGCGCTTCTTCCACGACATCTATGTGCCGATCGATTACGCTTGGCGCAGCGCCCTGGGCCAGGTGCCGCATCTCGACTATCATACGCCGATCGGGCAGGCTTTCACTTGGCCCTTTCGCCTGCTGGCGCTGGCGGAGCCGGCCTCGCCCTTGATGATCGTCCATGCGGGCGTGCTGGTCGGCGGAATATTGCTGCTGATCGCGCTGGCGGGACTGCCGAGGCGTCTGGCGCCGCCGCTGTTCCTGCTCACCGGAGTCGGTGCGATCGCGATCGCGATGTCGCCGCGCGACCTGGACGCGTTCTGGTACATCTATTCGCACAACGCGCCTTATAATCGCTGGGGCCACGGTGTCCTCGTCCTGCTGGCGGCCATGACGCTGCTACCCCGCCGGGGCGAGGGGGGTGCTGGGTGGGTGCCGGACGGCCTGCTGATCGGCCTGATGTGCGGGCTGCTGCTCTACCTCAAGATCAACTTCCTGATGGGCGCGATCGGCTTCGTCCTGCTGGGCGCGGCTCTGCGGCAACTGGACTGGCGGGCGATCCCGGTGGCGGTGCTGGTCGTGGCCGCGATGATCGGCACGGTGGAACTGCTGTTCGGCAACAATCGCGCCTATCTGGGCGACCTTGCGCTGGCCGCTTCGGTGAACAGGGACGGATTGCTTGCCCGACTCTGGGGGCGCGACCTGCTCCAGACCGTCGCGATCGGATCGGTGTTCGTCGCAGTGGGCATGGGGGTGATCTGGCTGCTCCAGCCGGTGCGCTCGGTCGCCGAGGCGGTGCGGTCATGGTGGAAGCCGTCGCTCCTGCTCGCCGGCACCGTCGGGATCGCGACGGTGGTCCACACCCAGAACAATTTCACGCGCGAGGTGCCGCCGTTTCTGGTCGCGGTGATCGTCGTCGCCGAGGTGCAGCGACGCCGCATGCGCGACGCGGGCACGCGGCGCGGGCGCGATCCCGGACCGATGCGCCGCGCGCTCGCCTGGACGCTGGTGGGCGTGGTCGGGGGAACGACACCGCTGCTCGACGCCATGTCGGTCGTGGATCACGCGGTTGCCACCCATGGGCTCGACGCCGGGGCCATCCCCGCGCTACGTGGTACGGCGGGCGAGACGTTGCTCGTGTCGCGGCGGCTGATGCGGGATTTCCCGGATCGGCCGGGATTGCGGAAGGCGGGCGCCGAGGCGTTGCTGCCCCCCAACAGCCTGGCGCAACGGCGCCGACGTTGGCGCGCATTGACCGCGATGGAGGTCCGCAGCCTGGCCGAGGCGATGCGGCTGCTTCGGCCCCATGTGCGTCCGGGCGACGTCGTGTTCGCGGTCGACTTCGCCAATCCCTATCCGGCCTTCCTGCGCCTGCCGCCGCCGCCCGGCGCGCTGACCTGGTGGCACATCGACCGAAGCTTCTCCGCGACGGTTCATCCCGATCTGGACCGCATGGTCGACGCCACCACCTTCGTGATCCAGAAG
The DNA here is from genome assembly GCF_036388435.1 of Sphingomonas sp. Taxonomy (GTDB): domain Bacteria; phylum Pseudomonadota; class Alphaproteobacteria; order Sphingomonadales; family Sphingomonadaceae; genus Sphingomonas. Next base: position 21,223 of record NZ_DASVRV010000049.1, on the reverse strand, counting down.
CGGATCGACACCCAGGCGGGACCGCATGGGGAAGTGCTCTGGCCGGTGATCCGTTCCGCGGTCGAAGCGCGCCACGGGATAGTGGCCCAGGGGGAGCTCTGGACGCTATGGCGGGCACGGACGCGCACGGGAGGTTGACCTGACGCCGCAAAGCGGAAAAAGAGCGCGCGGCGGACATCGTCGCCCAGTTTTAGGACCGACCGCGATCGTCATGCCCGCCGTACCGCACCTTTTGCGCAGGGTCATGGCGTTCGCCCTCGTATCGGGCATGGGGCTCGCGATCGACTTTCTGCTGTTCGCATTGCTTGTTCACTGGGGCGCGCAACCGGGCTGGGCCAACATCCTATCGGCCAGCGTCGCCGTCGCCTTTGTCTTCTTCGCGTCGGTGCAGCGGATATTCGCCTATGATGGCGGCTTCCTGTTCGGCCTGTTCCTGGCCTACCTGCTGTACCAGATCGTCGCGGTGATCGCGGCGTCCGTCGCGGTGGGCGTGCTGGCCGCGCGAATGTCGCCGCTGCTCGCGAAGCTGGCGGTGCTCCCGGCGACGTTCACCGCCAACTTCGCCTTCATGTCGCTGCTGACACGCGGCATTCGTGCCCGCATTCCCGCAGGGCACAAGGAACCGTTTCGCGATGACTGACCGTATCCTGCTGTTCGTTCCCATGTACAATTGCGAGCGGCAGATCGGCCGCGTGCTCGCGCAGATCACCCCGGAGCACCAGCGACTGCTGGCCGAGGTGATGGTCGTCGACAACCGCAGTACCGACGGGGGTCGCGAGGTCGCGATCGAGGCGCTTCGGAGGATGCGCGACGTACCTACCCGATTGGTCAGGAACGATAATAATTACGGGCTTGGCGGATCGCACAAGACGGCCTTTCATCACGCATTGAAGGGAGGGTTCGATTACCTGATCGTGCTTCACGGCGACGATCAGGGTGATTTCGCCGATATCGCGCCCTATCTGCGCGACCGCAGCTATGCGGGCCTGGACGCGTTGCTCGGCGCGCGGTTCATGAAGGGATCGAAGCTGGTCGGCTATTCGACCACGCGTAGGCTGGGGAACCGGGTATTCAACGCGCTTTATTCGGCCGCTACCGGCGTTCGGATTCATGATCTGGGCAGTGGGCTGAACATGTACCGGGTGGGAGCGCTCGCCGATCGCTTCTGGTTGGGCAACGCCAACGATCTGACCTTCAACTACCATATGATCCTTCGATCGATCGCGGCCGGGTGGCGGATGCGGTTCTTCCCGCTCAGCTGGCGCGAGGACGACCAGGTGTCGAACGTCAAGCTCGTGCAGCAGTCGCTTCGCGTGCTCCGTCTACCGCTCGCCTACAAGGTCGCGCGGCGTCGCTATCTCGCGCGGGATTTCTCGGGAGCGCCCGATGCGCGCTACACCGCCGAGCCACTCTACATGTCGGACGGGACCATGGCTTGAGCGAGGCATTCCGCATCGGGACGCGTCGTCGCCTGGCGGTCGAGCCCTGGCTGCGCGCGCTGCTCTTCGCCGCGGCGCTGGCCACGCTGGCCTACATGTCGGTCGCGGTGATCGTGGCCGGGTGGAACGGCGCGGTGACGCTTCCCGTGACCGCCGCGACGCTGCTGTTCGCGGCTGCGACCTATCTGGCCAGCCATCTGCTGCGCGTCGCGCGACTTGCGCTGATCGCCGCGAACGACCGCGTCAGCCTTCGCCGGCTCGGCGCGATTCACCTGTTCACCGCCGGCGCGGGCTTGGCCATTCCGTTCAAGCTGGGCGACGTCTACCGGGCGGTGGAGCTTTCGGCGGCGGTGGGCGGCGCGGTACGCGCGGTCACGATCATCTTCGTCGAGCGCATGCTGGATGTCGGATTGATCCTGCTCCTGCTGCTTCTCGCGATCGCGTCCGGTCCCGCCCGCGCCGCCGACTATGGCCCGGTACTGACCGCATCATCGGCCTTCGTCGTCCTGGCCGTCTTCGCGGTGGCGCTTCTGCCGGACAATCTGCGCCGCCTGGCCGGTTTCATCATCCGACGTTATGACGGGTCGTGGACAGTGGCGGCGCTGCGCCGGATCACCGAAGCGCGCGCGGTGGTCCACGGGGCGGCGCTGATGATCGGCGGACGTTACGCACCGTTGATCGCCTTGACGATGCTGATCTGGATGCTCGAATTGCTGTCCATGGGTATCGTGATGGTCGGGGCGTCGGCGGACGTGGCGCCGCTCGGAACGCTGATCTCCTTTCTCTCGGCGGTGATCCGGGGCGACACGCTGCTCGACAACTTGCCCCCCAGCGCGGCCTTTCGTCGGATACCGGAGGCCATGGGCTATCTGGTGGCGACCCAGGTGCCGCTCGTCTTCGCCGCGCTCCTGGCGGGCATCGGCCTGTTTCGATCCCGCATCGAGTCGGTCGCGACGTTGGGCCGGAAGGTGGGCGTCTGATGCTCCACGTCCTGTACGACAATAGCGGACCGGTATCGGGGCGCGTTCAGGCGCTGATCGGCATCGGCGATTTCGCCCGGCTGATCTTTCGCCGGCGGACGCTTGCGGATCGTTTCCGCGGCGCGGTCCGCGACGCCGGGCTCAGGCCGGCGATCGAGCTGAACGACGAAGCGGATTGGTCGTCGCTGGAGGTGCGGCTGCGGGGAGGCGAGTGGAGCGGGGACATGTTCCTGCTCTGTCCCTCGCGCGTGGTGAGTACGCGCGAGCCCGCCGCGATGACGATCTTTCTGCGACAGGCCGAACATTCGCCCGGCGGCCTGGTCCTGGCGGCCGGCGACGGCCCGGACTGGAGCGGCTGGGTGCTGCTCGACGCCGCTCAGCTGCGCGATTACATCCCGCGCCGCGCCGAGGGCGACCTGCCCGGCTTCTTCCAGGAACAAGCCGGGCGCCTGGTCCGCATGCCCGACCGCCTCGCGCTCGTCGATCTCGACGACGAGGTGGTGTTGCTACGCTACCTGTCCAACGCCTTCGATGCGCGGTTCTTCAACGCGATCACCCAGACCGAATATCTGATCACCAAGACGTCCACCGACGTCACGAAGCTGCGGCGCGAGTTCGCTTTTTACGGGCTGCTCCCACCCGAGATGCAGATGTTCTTCGTCCAACCGTTCGACTTTCGGGAGGCCAGCGACCGGGCGTCTTACCGGATGGAGCGGTTGCACATCCCCGACACCGCGCTGCAATGGCTGCACGGCGCGCTCGACCGGGACGAGTTCGGCCGCTTCCTGGACCAGTTGTTCTTCTTTCTACGGCTCCGCGCGAGCCGGCCCGCGGCGAAGGGGGAAGCCGAGGCTCAGGTGGAAGCGCTGTTCGTCGACAAGGTGCGCGAGCGCGTCGCGGCCTTGAAGGAGCTGCCGCAATATGCCGAGCTGGCGCCGCTGCTGGAACGCGGCTGCGGCGGGGTGGACCGGTTGCTGGAACGCTATCTCGCGCTGTTCGCCCGGCACCGGCACCGGCTTCCGACCGACCGGCTGGTGATCGGTCATGGCGACCTGTGTTTTTCGAACATCCTGTACAGCAAGACCAGCCAGCTCATGAAGCTGATCGACCCGCGCGGCGCGAGTGGGGAGGGTGACCTTTACACCCATCCTTATTACGACATCGCCAAGCTGAGCCACTCGGTCCTGGGTCAATATGATCTGATCAACCATGATTCGTTCGATATCCAGGTCGACGAGGCGCTTCGGCTCAAGCTGGTGCTGGATCGCCCCGCCCCCGAATGGGCGGCGCCGATGTTCGCCGAGCGCCAGCGGGCGGCCGGGTTCGATCCCGGCTTGGTCCGGCTCTGCGAGGCGTCGCTCTTCGTCAGCATGCTCCCCCTCCACATCGACCGGCCGCGCAAGGTGCTGGGGTTCGCAATCAACGCGGACGCGATCCTCGGCGCGCTGGAAGCCGCCTGAACGGACCAACATGATCAGACGCGAACGCTGCATCGTCTTCGACATCGACGGCACCATCTGCCCGCTGAAGGCGGGCGACGAGGAATATGACGACCTGGTCCCGTTCCCGGCGGTCGTGGAGCGGCTGCGCGAGTACCGGGCGGAGGGTTTCTACGTCATCCTGTCCACGTCGCGGAACATGAACACGCATAGCGGCAACATGGGATTGCTGATCGCCCAGACCGCGAAGCACCTCCTGGCCTGGCTCGACCGGCACGAGGTTCCGTATGACGAGCTTCATGTCGGCAAGCCCTGGCCGGGCAAGGGCGGCTTCTATGTCGATGACCGGTCGATCCGCCCCGACGAGTTCCTGCGGCTGAGCTATCCCGAAATCCGCGAATTGCTGGGAGACGACGCGTCGTGACGACCGCGATCATCACCATGGCGGGCTTCGGCCGACGCTTCCTCGACGCGGGCTATGCGGTGCCCAAATACCGGATCGAGGCGCATGGGCGCAGTTTGTTCGCCTGGTCCATGCTGAGCCTGCGCTCGTTCATCGGCGCGGGGACGCGTTTCGTGTTCGTGGTGCGCGCGGCGGACGAGGCCGGCGACTTCATCGCGCGCGAGGCCGCCGCGCTCGGGATCGCCGACCACGCGCTGATCGAGCTGGACGCGCCGACCGATGGGCAGGCGACGACCGCGACGCTCGCCGCGCCGGCGATCAGCGATCGCGCCGATCCGATGTTCATCTACAACATCGATACGTTCGTGCATCCGTCCGCGCTGTCGGCGCGAGCACCGCGGGGGGAGGGTTGGATCCCGTGCTTCGCCGCCGATGGCGATCACTGGAGCTTCGCCGCTGCGGACGACGAGGGGCGCGTGGGCGAAGTTCGGGAAAAGATGCGCATCTCGCCGCACGCCACCATCGGCCTGTACTGGTTCGGCTCGTTCGACCTCTTCGCGCGGGCATATGACCGTCACTACGCGCCGGGCCGCCCGACGGATGCGGGCGAGCGTTATGTCGCGCCCCTCTATAACGACCTGCTCGCCGAAGGGCGCGCGGTGTTCATCCAGGACGTGCCGGTCGACGCCGTGGTGCCGCTCGGTACGCCGGCCGAGGTGGAGCGCTTTCTGGCGTCGGTTCCCCCCTCGCTCGGCGACGCCGATCGAGCGACGGCGGGATGACGGAGACTGGGCTTTCGATCGGGATCGACGCGTCGAACATCCGCGCGGGCGGCGGGCTCACCCATCTCGGCCGGCTGCTGGATGCCGCGCAGCCCCGAGCCGCGGGGATCGACCGGGTCGTGGTCTGGAGCGGCGGGCATACGCGGTCGCGATTGCCCGACCGGCCCTGGCTGGACCGCATTCACATACCCGCGCTCGATCGCGCGCTGCCGTGGCGAGCGGGCTGGCAGCAGGCCGTTCTGCCCCGGGCGGTCGGGGCGCAAGGCTGCGACCTGCTCTTCTCTCCCGGCGGAACCCTGCCGCGCCGCGCGGGCGTGCGGACGGTGACCATGTCGCAGAATATGCTGCCGTTCGAGCCCGAAGAGGCCGCGCGCTTCGGTCGTGGATCGACGATGTGGTGGAAGATGCGGCTGTTGCGGCGGGCGCAGGCGCGGTCCTTCCGGACGGCGGACGGGGTCATCTTCCTGACCGACTATGCCCGGAACCGGGTGACGACCGCGATCGGCCGGCCGCCGTCGAGGACGGCGATCGTCCCGCACGGATTGGAGCCGCGTTTCTTTCTGGCGCCACGCCGCGCGGTCGGGCGGGACGAATTGACGCCGGAGCGACCGTTCCGGCTGGTCTATGTCTCGCAGGTCGATGTCTACAAGCACCAGTGGAACGTCGTGAGCGCGGTAGGCCAGCTGCGTGCGGAGGGCTTGCCCGTGACCCTCGACCTGGTCGGCGCCGCCTATCCGCCCGCGCTCGCCCGGCTGCGCGAACGGATCGAGGAGGTCGATCGGGCCGGCATATTCGTGCGGTATCGCGGCCTGGTTCCGTTCGACGAATTGCACCGCTGCTATGGCGAGGCGGACGGCTTCGTCTTCGCATCGACCTGCGAGAACATGCCCAACATCCTGCTCGAGGCGATGGCGTCGGGCCTGCCCGTCGCGAGTTCGTCCTATGGGCCGATGCCGGAAGTCCTGGGCCAGGACGCGGTGTATTTCGATCCGGTACGAGCCGACTCGGTCGCGCGGGCCTTGCGGACGATGATCGCGGACGCCGCGCTTCGCGACCGGCTGGCGGCCGTGTCCTTCGACCGGGCGCAGGCCTTTTCATGGACCCGCTGCGCCCAGGACACGTTCCGCTTCCTGGGCGAGGTAGCGCGCGGTGATCAATAGTCGCGCCACACCGTCCGGTTCACATAGTCGGTGTAGCTCAGGATGATGCGCACTACCTTGTCCGACACGTTGGGCATCGAATAATCGGCGACCGGACGCAGCGTCCGCTCCGTCCCGCGCGCCTGCGAGCGAAGGATCTCCAGCGCCTGGAGCACACGCTCGGTGCTCAGGCCGGTCATCATGACCGAGGCTTCCTCCATCGCCTCGGGCCGCTCATGCGCCTCGCGGATGTTGAGCGCGGGGAAGTTGAGGATGGAGCTTTCCTCGCTGATGGTGCCGCTGTCCGACAGCACCGCCCGCGCGTGCATCTGAAGCGCGTTATAGTCCAGAAACCCGAACGGCTTCAGCAATCGGACGCGCCTGTCGAATTCGAGCCCCTGCGCCTCGATCCGCTTGCGCGTGCGCGGGTGGGTGCTGACGAGGACGGGGCGATCATGGTGCTCGGCGACGGCGTTGAGCACCTCGTGAAAGCGGCGAAGCTGGCCGTCCGAGTCGACATTCTCCTCGCGGTGGCAACTCACGACGAAATACTCGCCCGGCCGCACACCTTGCGCGTCGAGGACAGTCGAGGCGTCGATGCCGGGCCGGTAATGGTTCAGGATCTCGAAAATCGGACTGCCCGTCTTGATCACCCGGTCGGGCGGCAGCCCTTCGGCGAGCAGGTAATCGCGCGCGATGTCGGAATAGGGCAGGTTGATGTCCGCCGTATGGTCGACGATGCGCCGGTTAATCTCCTCGGGCACACGGTCGTCGAAGCAGCGATTGCCGGCCTCCATGTGAAAGATCGGGATGCGCCGGCGCTTGGCGGGGATAACCGCCAGGCAGGAATTGGTGTCGCCCAGGATCAGCATCGCATCGGGCCGCTCCGCCTCCAGAACGCGGTCGACGGCGATGATGACCTGCCCGATCGTCTCGGCCGCGCTGGCGGCCGCGGCTTCCAGGAAGTGATCGGGACGGCGGATCTTCAGATCGTCGAAGAAGACCTGGTTGAGCTCGTAATCGTAATTCTGCCCGGTATGGACGATGCGGTGGTCGCAATGCTCGTCCAGCGCCGCCATGACGCGCGACAGGCGGATGATCTCGGGCCGGGTGCCGACCACGGTCATGACCTTCAACTTGCGCATCTCAAACCTTCTCGGCGATCGTGTCGGGGCGGGCGCGATCGAACAGCTCGTTCGCCCAGAGCATCGCGATCAGCATGTCCTGGCCGACATTGGTGACGTCGTGCGTCCAGCCGGGCACGGTCTCGACCACGGTCGGGGTCTCGCCGGTCGTGCGCACCTCATAGGTCTCGCCCGTCAGCATGTGGCGAAACCGGAACAACGCGTCGCCGTGGACGATGAGGAATTTCTCGGTCTTGGCATGGTGGTAATGGCCGCCGCGCGTCACGCCGGGATGCGCGGTGAAGAACGAGAACTGGCCCGAGTCGCGCGTCTTGAGCATTTCCGAGAAGCTGCCGCGCGGATCGCGGTGGCTTTCGATCGCATAGCTGAAATCGGCGGGAGGCAGGTACGACACATAGGTCGCGTAGAGCGCGCGAGGCAGCCCAACTCCGACATGGGCGATCATGTTGTCGGCACGATCGGCGCGAAAGCCCCGAACGGCATCGGCGACCGCGCCCACCGTCGTCGCATATACCGGCCCGGCGTCGAAGAATCCGGGCTCGACCGGCTCGGCCAGCCGGGCGATCAGCGTGTCGATCAGGTCGTCTATATGGATCAGCGCGAGCGCCGTCGACGGATCGTCGACCCGGATGGGAAGATCACGCGCGACATTGTGGCAGAAGGTCGCGACCGCCGAATTATAGTCCGGCCGGCACCATTTACCGAAGACGTTCACCGCCCGGTGGATCGCGACCGGAACCCCCGTCGCGGCGGACCAGGCGAGCAGCCGGTCCTCCGCCAGCTTCTTGCTGTCGCCATAAGGCGTGCCGTCGCCCGCCTTGGCGGACGAGAGGTGCAGGATCGGCGTTTCGCGACGCGAGGCGTCGACCAGCATCGTGAGCCGGTCGACGACCTGGTGATTGCCCTCGTATCCGGTTCCCGGTGGTGGCCGGTTGACCCCGGCGAGATTGACGATCGCGTCGGCCCCACCGATCACATCCGCCCACAGGGCGTCGGCGTCGTCACGGGTCAGCGCCACCGGGACGAAACGCGCATCCTCCGACAGACGCAGGCAGAGATTCCTGCCGACAAAGCCGTTCGCGCCGACGACCGCGATGCGCGCTGGACGGTTCATCAATCGCTCTCGGGCGCGGCGCCTTGGCGCACCTTCTGGATGTAGGAAAGCTTGTTCAGCGTTTCGACCATCTCCCCCCGGTCGAGCCGACGGGTGTTGTGCGAGTTGAAATCCTCGAACTCCGCGATGTGGCGATCACCCTTTTCGACGAAAATGGAATAATTGAGGTCGCGATTGTCGGGTGGCACACGGTAATATTGCCCTTGATCCTCCGCCATCGCCATCTCCTCGCGGCTGAGCAGCGTCTCGAACAGCTTCTCCCCGTGGCGCGTCCCGATGGTGCGGATCGGATGATCGGGCCGGTCCATGATGTCGAGAACCGCCTGGGCCAACACCTCGATCGTCGCGGCGGGCGCCTTCTGGACGAACAGGTCGCCATTGTCGCCATGCTCGAACGCATGGAGCACCAGGTCGACCGCCTCGCTCAGCGACATGACGAAGCGCGTCATTTCCGGGTCGGTGATCGTGATGGGGTTGCCGTCGCGGATCTGCCCCACGAACAACGGAACCACCGACCCGCGCGAGGCGAGGACGTTGCCGTAACGTGTGCCCGTGATCACCGTGTCGGTGCCCACGGCAAGCCGCGATTTGGCGACCATCACCTTTTCCATCAGCGCCTTGGAGATGCCCATCGCGTTGATGGGATAGACCGCCTTGTCCGTCGACAGGCAGACCACGCGCGAGACGCCGTTCTCGATCGCGGCTTCCAGCACGTTGTCGGTGCCGACCACGTTGGTCTTGACCGCTTCCATCGGGTGGAACTCGCAGGACGGCACCTGCTTGAGGGCCGCGGCGTGAAAGATATAATCCACCCCGCGCGTCGCGTTGGCGACCGATCGCTGGTCGCGGACATCGCCGAGATAGTAGCGCAGCCGCTTGTCGCGGTGAAAAAGGCGCTGGTCCTCCTGCTTCTTCTCGTCGCGGCTGAAAATGCGGATCTCGCCGAACGGCTCGTCGATGAACCGTTTGAGCACCGTGGAACCGAACGAACCGGTTCCGCCGGTGATCAGGAGTATCTTTTGGTCGAACATGCAGGTCCTGGTCCGGTTCATGACGGTTGCGGATCGGTGCGGTCGCGCCTGACATCGCGGTCCGAAGCTCGGACTGGGCTTGATCGCCGGCGTGTCCGCGCTGTTAGCGAGGCGCCCCGGCGGGATCAATCGAAACGGCGTCGTATCTACATGGCACGCCGGGCGGCTTTGCTTTATGCGGGCGACAACGGGTGGCCCTAGGGTATCAGGGCGGTTGGGGGCGTTGTCGGCCCCGGGTAAGGGACCGGTCCGATGAGTGTTCTTGTGCGATCCATCGCGTCCGTGGTGGAATTGCCGCGCCGTTGGAAGCAGGCGATGGCCGTGACGGTCGACGCCGGACTATGCGTGCTGGCGGTCTGGGCGGCCTATTATCTCCGTCTGAACGTCTGGGTCGATCTGTTCGCCCAATGGCCCGCCGTGCTCGGCGCGCTGGTGATCGCGCTGCCGGTGTTCACCTTTTGCGGCCTGTACCGCGCGGCCTTTCGCTATGTCGGGTGGGCGGCGCTGACCGACATCGTGCAGGCCGTGATCATCTATGGCGTCATCTACGCGGCCGTGTTCACGCTTCAGACCGTTCCGGGCGTGCCGCGCACGATCGGCATCATCCAGCCGGTCCTCCTCCTGATCGCGCTGTGCGGATCGCGCGCGTTGGTGCGTTACTGGCTGGGTGGCCGATATCGACAGCGCCTGGTCGGCACCAAGCGGGGTGTCCTGGTCTATGGTGCGGGATCGGCCGGACGCCAGCTCGCCGCGGCGATCGGCGACAGCGCCACGTTGCGAGTCGTGGGATTCATCGACGACGATCGCAAGCTGCGCGGCGCGCGGGTCGCTGGGCTGCCCGTATGGGGACCGGACCGCATGACCGAACTGGCCGGCGACCACGAGATCGCCGAGGTCCTCCTCGCCATTCCGTCAGCGAGCAGGACCCGTCGCAACGAGATCCTCGAGGCGATCCGCGCGGCCGAGCTCGCGGTTCGGACGCTGCCCGGGCTGATGGACATCGCGCATGGCAAGGTCACGACCTCCGACCTTCGCCTGCTCGAGGTCGACGACCTGCTCGGTCGCGAGGCGGTACGGCCCGTCATCGACCAGGCCGACCTGAGCATCCGCGGCAAGGTGGTCATGGTGACCGGCGCGGGCGGCTCGATCGGCAGCGAGTTGTGCCGCCAGATCGCGCTGCTGAAACCGGCGCGATTGCTGCTCGTCGATATCAGCGAATTTGCGCTGTACACGATCCATAGCGAGCTGCGCTGGCTGGACGAGGCCGTGGAGGACGGCGCCGAGCTGCTCCTGCCGCTGCTGGGGTCGGTCTGCGACGAGATACGGATGCGCCGCATCTTCGAGACATGGCGACCGGACGTCGTCTTCCACGCGGCGGCGTACAAGCACGTGCCGCTGGTCGAGCACAATGTCGTCGACGGCGTGCGCAACAACGTCGTGGGAACCTGGACCTGTGCCAGGCTCGCGCGCGACCATGCGGTCGGGCGCTTCGTTCTTGTGAGCACCGACAAGGCGGTTCGGCCCACCAACGTGATGGGCGCGAGCAAGCGTCTGGCCGAACTGGTGCTCCAGGCCTTGGCCGACGGCCCGGGCGCGACCACCTTTTCCATGGTCCGCTTCGGCAACGTGCTGGGGTCGAGCGGTTCGGTCGTGCCGCTGTTCCGCCAGCAGATCGCCGTGGGCGGCCCGATCACCGTGACCCATCCCGACGTGATCCGATATTTCATGACGATCCCCGAGGCCGCGCAACTCGTGCTGCAGGCCAATGTCATGGCGCGGGGCGGCGAGGTGTTCGTGCTCGACATGGGTGAGCCGGTCCGCATCGTCGACCTGGCCACGCGCATGGTGGAATTGTCCGGCCTCAAGGTACGCGGCGAGCACGCGCCCGAAGGCGATATCGAGGTCGTCTACACCGGCCTTCGCCCGGGGGAAAAGCTGTACGAGGAGTTGCTGATCGGTGACGATCCCGCACCGACCGCCCATCCGCGCATCATGACCGCGAACGAGCAGTTCCTGCCGGCCGATCGGCTGATTCCCCGACTGGAGCGGTTGCGGATCGATCTCGACGACCAGCAGATCGACTCGGTCCGTGCTCAGCTCATCGCATTGGTGGATGGTTTCACGGCGGCACCGGACAATGTCGACTGGATACGGCAGGAAGAACGTCGACAGGCGGCTGGCGCTACGATCCGACCCGCCGGGCGAGACGATCATACCGATCATCACGCGACGCCGTTGAATGCTTAGTGCGACGGCCGAAGCGCGCGCCGCGCATGGATCGGACAAAAAAATAGCGGCCCGAAGACCGCTATTCTTATTCCGTCGTGAACCGAAGCTTACGGGCTATCGGGTTCATCGTCGCTGTCGGCGATGATCACGATGCCGATGATCACGGCAGCGGCCGCGAGGATCGCGACCAAGATACCACCACCAATGGCTTCGCTATCCTTGGCGGTCGCCGAGCCGGCACGCGCCGACTGAGAAACCGAAAGGCTGGCGGCCGGGTTAACGGCGGCGGCACTGACCGGAGCAACTGCCATCATGGCGGCCGCGGCGGTCAGGAGATACTTCCCAAGACGCATGTCGAACTCCCTATTGTTCGTAGCCTAAGGCCATGACACGATTACGTGCGCAGGACAATAGCCTAACGATATCAGTGCAAAAAGCGTTCCGCACTGTTGCGGCGGTGCAACAAACCTCACCCCGCCAGCTTCCTATAATGCCTGCGGCGACTTTGGAAAGCGAGTCGAGCGCCCGACCGTGCGACGGACAGGCCGGGTGGACGGCTCAGCCCGTCTGGAGCAGCCATTGATCGGTCCCCTGCAATCCCAAAGCGGTCAGCCTGCCGGTGGCATAAGCGCCGGTGTCGATGCCGATGCGATGCGGCCTGAACTCGACCTCGGGGGTGATGGTGTGGCCATGAACCACCCGCTTGCCGAGTCGCCCGCGATGGCCGAGAAACGGATCGCGAATCCAGCGCAGGTCGCCGACGCGCTGGTCGTCGAGCGACCGATCGGGGCGGACCCCCGCATGGACGAACAGGTAATCGCCCAGGGAGATCATGTCCTCGAAAGACTCCAGAAAACGCCGATGCGAATCGGGAACCAGCCGCGCCAGCACTTCGGCGAGTTCGTCATAGCCGAGCCGCTCATAGTCGGTCTCGCCGACACCATAGCTCAGGACCGTCTCGCGCCCGCCGATCCGACAGAAAAGCTTGAGCGCCTGAAGATCCCCGGCGAGCGCCTCGACGAACACTTCCTCGTGATTGCCCGCCAGGAAACGGACTCGCCGGCCGGACCCGGCAAGGTGCCGCAGCCGGTCCACGACGCCGGCCGAATCGGGGCCGCGGTCGACCAGATCGCCCAGAAAGACGATCGTCGTCTCGGCGGGGTCACGGCGCCCATCGTCGGCGTCGATGCGGGCGAGCAGCTCGTCGAGGAGATCAAGGCGCCCATGAATGTCGCCCACCGCATAGACACGCGTTCCGTCCGGCAGCGCATCGCGCTGCGCGTCGGCGCGCACTCGTGATCTCAATAACTTAGCGAGCATGTTCACCCTTTGATGGCGCGCGAGATAGTGGCGGCCGTGGCTTCCGGCAACCGGACCCGTCTGGGCGCCACGGTCCGAACCATCTATGAACGCGCCCGATGACCGTTTCCGTCGCCCTGGCGCTGCTCGCGCCGACACTCGCGGCCCAGGCCACAGCGCCCGGCTTTCACGAGGCCTTGCGCGCCGCCGATGCCCGGCTGGCGGCGATCGGCCATCGGCTGGCGCTGGCCAATGTCTCGCTATGTCGGGAACGTCAGCCCGCGGTGGGAGTCGTCATCCATGCGCTGGGCCAATATGGGGTCGCGGACCGGGACGCCGCACGCCGGGCGTTCGGCTTCGAAACTCCCGTCGCGGTCGAAGCGGTCATAGCCGGTGCGCCCGCGGCGGTCGCCGGCGTGCGCGCCGATGACGGGCTGATCGCGGTGAACGGCGTGGCGACCGGGGGCGACGTCGGCATCGCCGATCGCGATCGAACGATCGACCTGATCGAGCGCGGCGATCCCGGCGCACCCATCGCGCTCACGCTTGTTCGCGACGGCGCGACGAGGGTCGTCACGGTGAGGCCCGTGCCGGCCTGCCGCGCGCGATACGAACTGCTCCTCGGGCGCGGCACGTTCGCGGGATCGGACGGCCGCATCGTCCATCTCGGCGAACGGTTCTTCGAGCGTTACCGCGACGACGAGATCGCGGTGATCGTCGCGCATGAACTCGCGCACATCATCCTGCGGCATCCCGACCGGCTGACGGCGGCGAAGGTCGATCGTGGTCTGTTGCGCGAGCTGGGCCGCAATGGACGGCTGTTTCGCCGTACCGAGAACGAAGCGGACGAGTTGAGCGTCCACCTGCTCGCCAATGCCGGTTACGATCCGCTGAGCGCGGCCCGATTCTGGCGCGAGCGGGGCGGCGAGATCGATTCGGGCGTGTTCCGGGCGCGAACGCATCCGTCATCGCGGTCCCGCGCCGACTCGCTGGAAAAGGCGGCCAGGTCGCTGGCGGGGCAGGCGCGGCCGACCAGGCCGGCGCTCCTGGCGACCCGCGATCAACCGCTGGACTAGCCGGCGAGCCTGAGCCGATCCGGCGACGTGGGGCGGGGCTGGTCGGGCCAGATGCCGCGCGTATCGAGCACCTGCTTTCCCGCGCGCTCTTCCAGCGGGATCGACCGGAACAGGTCGTGGTCGACCAGCACGATCATGATCGGGCAGGTCTCGATCGCGGTGTCCACATCGACCAGCGTCGCACCGCTTCCCGCGAACGCCGCGGGCAGCCCTTGCGCGAAAGGCTCGACCACGCGCACCCGATCGCCGAAACGACGGGCCAGCGCGGCGGCGACGCGGAGCGCGGGGCTTTCGCGGAAATCGTCGATATTCGCCTTGAACGCCAACCCGAGGCACGCGACCGGGACGCCGGGCCGCGCGTCGATCAGCGCGGCGGCCTGTGCGATCACATGATCGGTCTTGCCGTCGTTGACGAGCCGCGCGGTGCGGATCAGCGGCGTGTTGCCCGGATCGCCGTGGACCAGGAACCAAGGGTCGACCGCGATGCAATGCCCGCCGACGCCGGGGCCGGGCTGGAGGATGTTCACGCGCGGGTGTCGGTTGGCGAGGCGGATCACCTCCCACACATCGACACCCATCGTGTCGGCGACTAGGCTGAGTTCGTTGGCGAACGCGATATTGACGTCGCGAAATGCGTTTTCGGTCAGCTTCGTCATCTCGGCCGCACGCGCATTGGTGGTGACGCAGGCGCCGCGCACGAACCGGCGGTAGAAGCCCAGCGCCTTGCGCGCGCAGCGTGGCGTCACCCCGCCGATCACACGGTCATTGGCGATGAGTTCGTGGAGGATGCGGCCCGGCAGGACGCGCTCGGGACAATAGGCTATCGCGACGTCCGCCTGCTCGCCCGCGCGCCCCGGGACCCGCAGATCGGGCCGGAGCCTGGCGATCAGGTCGCGGACCTGTTCGGTGGTGCCGACGGGCGAGGTCGATTCGAGGATGATCGTGTCGCCGACCTTGAGCACGGTCGCGATCGACCGGGCGGCCTGGAGCACGAACGAGATGTCGGGCGCATGGTCGTCGCCAAAGGGAGTCGGCACCGCGATCACGAATATGTCGGCGGGCGCGATCTCGGTCGAGGCACGCAGATCGCCGCGCGCGACGACGCCCGAGACGAGCCCGTCCAGGTCGACCTCCTCGATATGGACCCGGCCCGAATTGACGGTATCGACCACGCTCCGCGCCACGTCGACGCCCAGCACCCGCGCCCCCGTCCGCGCGATCACCGCGGCGGTGGGCAGGCCGATATAGCCGAGGCCGAGGACGACGACGCTGAGTTCAGTGTCCGAAACCATGCGCGATCACCTTTGCGATTCGGCCCGCCGCCTTGCCGTCCCCGAAGGGATTATGGGCGCGTGCCATGGCCTGATAGGCGCCTTCGTCGTCCAGAAGCGTGAAGACTTCGGAAACGATGCGATCCTCGTCGGTGCCCACCAGCCGGGCGGTGCCCGCCGTGACGCCTTCGGGGCGCTCGGTCGTCTCGCGCATGACGAGCACGGGCTTGCCGAGCGCGGGCGCCTCCTCCTGCACCCCCCCCGAATCGGACAGGGCCAGGTGGCACAGGCCGAGCGCGCGGACGAAGTGGGGATAGTCGAGCGGGTCCACCCGCGCGATGGTGGCGCGGTCGCCCAGTAGCGCGTCCATGACGTCGACGACATTGGGATTGGGGTGGACGGGAAAGAGCACCGCCACGTCCGGCCGCTCGGCGATCCGCGCGATCGACCGCGCGATCGCTTCCATCCCGCCACCGAAATTCTCGCGTCGGTGGGTGGTGACGAGGATCACGCGCCTGCCCGCGAACCGCGCGGCGATGTCGTCGAGCCCGGCCGCGAGCGACGGATCGGCGGCGATCCGCGCCTCCGTCCAGTGCAGAGCGTCGATCACCGTGTTGCCGGTCACGTACACGGTCGCGGGATCGATATTTTCGCGCCGCAGCGCCGCGCCCGCGGTTTCGGTCGGCGCGAAATGCTGGTCGGCGATCGGCGCGACGATGCGGCGGTTCACCTCCTCGGGCCAGGGATGGAGGATGTCGCCCGATCGCAGCCCCGCCTCGACATGGCTGACGGGGATGCGCCGGTAATAAGCCGCAAGGGCGCCCGTCATCGCGGTCGCCGTGTCGCCCTGGACGACCACGCGGTCGGGCTTCTCCGCGTCCATCACCTCGCCCAGCCCGGTCAGCAGCCGCGCGGTGAGCCGGTCGAGCGCCTGCCCCGGCTCCATCAGGTCGAGATCGCGGTCCGGGGCCAGACCGGCGATGGCGAGCACCTGGTCGAGCAGGCCGCGGTGCTGCGCCGTGACGCAGGTGCGGACATCGACCGCGCCCGTGTTGGCCAAGGCGCGGATCACCGGGAACAGCTTGATCGCCTCGGGCCGGGTGCCGAACACGACGAGGACCTTGGGTTTGAACATGAAATCTCGCTTAACGAGTCGGCCTTAAGGGGGCGTCAATTGCCGCATCGTGCGACCAGCGATATGCGGGGGCAACCAGGAGGATCCATGACCCACAAGCCCGTCCGCAAAGCGGTGTTCCCCGTCGCCGGCCTCGGCACGCGTTTCCTGCCCGCCACCAAGGCGATGCCCAAGGAGATGCTGACCGTCGTCGACAAGCCGCTGATCCAATATGCGGTCGAGGAAGCGCTGGAGGCGGGGATCGAGCAGATCATCTTCGTCACCGGGCGTGGCAAATCCTCGCTCGAGGATCATTTCGACATCTCCTACGAGCTGGAGGCGACGATGCGCGCGCGGGGCAAGTCGCTCGCCGCGATCGAGAATATCCGCCAAAAGCCCGGATCGCCCGTCTATGTCCGCCAGCAGGAGCCGCTCGGTCTGGGTCACGCGGTGTGGTGCGCGCGCGAGATCGTCGGCGACGAGCCCTTCGCGGTGCTCCTGCCCGACGAGCTGATGGTCGGCGCCCCCAATTTCCTGAAGCAGATGGTCGAAGCCTATGCCGCCGTGGGCGGCAACATCGTCGGCGCCCTGGAGGTGCCCGACGAGGAGACGGACAAATATGGCGTCATCTCGCCCGGCCGGACCGACGGCCGGCTGACCGAGGTCACCGCGCTGGTCGAGAAGCCCGCCCGGGGTACCGCGCCGTCGAACCTCATGATTCCCGGCCGCTACATCCTCCAGCCCGAGGTGATGAAGGTGCTCGACGATCCGGTGACGGGCGCGGGCGGCGAGATCCAGCTGACCGACGCGATGGCACAGCTGATCGGGCGCCAGCCCTTTCACGGCTATACGTTCGATGGGCAGCGTTACGATTGTGGCGACAAGGCGGGTTATATCCAGGCCAATCTCGCCCTGGCGCTGGCGCGCGACGATATCGGGCCGGCGGTGCGGGATTTCGCCAGGAAATTGCTGGGCTAGGCGGGGCCGCAGGCCGGGCAGCCGGGGTCCTTGGGCAGCCTGAGCGTGCGGAAGCGGAGGGCGAGCAGGTCGACGAGCACCAGCTTGCCCGCCGAATCCTCGCCGAACGGAGCGACCGCGCGGATCGCCTCCAATGCTGCGAGGCTGCCGAGGACCCCGGCCGCCGGGCCTAATACGCCGTCCTCCGCGCAGGAGCCGCCCGGCCGTTCGGGCGCGGTGCCGACGAAGCAGCGGTAACAGGGCTGGGCGGGCTCCCAGCCGCGATAGGTGGCGAGCTGCCCCTCGAACTGCGCCACCGCCGCCGAGACGAGGGGCACGCGCATCGCCAGCGCGGCGTCGGCGACGGCGAGACGCGTGGCGAAATTGTCCGAACCGTCGATCACCGCGTCCGCGCCGGCCAGGAGCGCGGGGGCGCTGTCCGCGTCGATCCGCGCCGGCCGACACTCGACCGCGACATGGAGGTTGAGCCGCGCCACCGCGGCGCGCGCCGCCTCGACCTTGGGCGTGCCCGCATCGGCGGTCGAATAGATCGTCTGGCGGTGGAGGTTGGATGCGTCGACCCGGTCGTCGTCGATCAGGATCAGCCGCCCGACGCCCGCGCCCGCGAGATACTGGATCGCCGGCGAGCCGATTCCGCCCGCGCCGACCAGCGCGACCGTGGCGGCGCTCAGCCGGGCCTGCGCGCCGCCCCCGAATTCGCGCAAGACGATGTGGCGGGCATAACGGGCGAGCTCGTCGCCGGTGAAGCTCAACCGGTCGACCCGAAACCGCCCGCGCCGCGCGCCGTGTCGTCGAGCGCCACGACCTCCTCCACCGCCGCGCGCGTCACCGCCGCGGGGACGAGCTGCGCGATCCGCTCGCCGCGCCGGACCGCGAAGGGCCCGGTGCCGAGATTGGCGAGGATCACCTTCACCTCGCCGCGATAATCGCTGTCGATGGTGCCCGGCGTGTTGAGGCAGGTGATGCCGTGCTTGAGGGCGAGCCCGGAGCGGGGGCGGACCTGCACCTCGAACCCGTCGGGAATCGCGATGGCGAAGCCGGTCGCGACCGCCGCACGCGCGCCGGGTTCCAGCGTCAGGTCCTCGGCCGCGACCACGTCCATGCCCGCCGCGCCCGCGGTCGCATAGGCCGGGAGCGGCAGGTCCCGGCCATGCGGCAGGCGGAGAAGGGAGATGCGGATCATGGCGCCGCCTTAGCGCCCCCGATCGGGCGACGCGACCCCGGCCCGGTCACCGGTCGAGCGCCGCCGCGATCCGCTCGGCCAGCCGCGCCGCGACCGCCTGCTTGGGCAGGCGCGGCCAATCCTCGACGCCGGTGGCGGTGACGAGGTGCACCGCGTTAGCCTCGCCCCCCATCACGTCGCCCGATACGTCGTTGGCGACGATCCAGTCGCAGCCCTTGCGCACCCGCTTGGCGACCGCGTGTTCGACGACGCGCTCGGTCTCCGCCGCGAAACCGATCACCAGTCCGGGCCGCGTGGGCGAGCGCGCGAGCGTGGCCAGGATGTCTGGATTCTCGACCAGCTGGAGCGCCGGGGCCGCCTCGCCCTTCTTGGTCTTCTGCGCCGCCGCTTCGACGCGCCAGTCGGCCACGGCCGCGACCATCACTGCGACATCGGCGGGGAGCGCCGCGTCGACCGCCGCCGCCATCGCCCGCGCGGTCTCGACATCGACCCGGTCGACCCCGGCGGGCGTGGGCAGCGCGACGGGGCCGGCGACCAGCGTCACCCGCGCGCCCAGCATGGCCAGGGATTCCGCGATCGCGAAGCCCTGCCGCCCCGAGGAGCGGTTGGCGAGGTAGCGGACCGGGTCGATCGGCTCGTGCGTGGGCCCCGCCGTCACCAGCGCGTGGCGCCCGACGAGCGGACGGGCGCCGGGGGTCAGCATCGCCTCGATCGCGTCGGCGATGGCGGGCGGCTCGGGCAGGCGGCCCGGCCCCCATTCGCCGCACGCCATCGCGCCCTGGTCGGGGTCGAGCACGCGTACGCCGTCGCCGCGCAGCCGCGCGACGTTGCGCTGCGTCGCGGGGTGCAGCCACATGCGCACGTTCATCGCCGGCGCGGCCAGAACCGGCTTGTCGGTGGCGAGTAGCACGGTGGTCGCGAGGTCGCCGGCCTGTCCGCCCGCCATGCGCGCGAGCAGGTCGGCGGTGGCGGGGGCGACCACGACCAGATCGGCCTGCCGGCTGAGCTGGATATGCCCCATCTCATGCTCGTCCTTCAGGTCCCAGAGCGAAGTGTAGACGTGGTCCTCCGACAGCGCGGCCAGCGTCATGGGCGTGACGAAATGGCCGGCGCCCTCCGTCATGACGCAGCGGACGGCATGTCCGCGCTTGCGGAGCAGCCGGACGAGTTCGCACGATTTATAGGCCGCGATCCCGCCGCCGACGATCAGCAGGATGCGCTTCACCGCACCACCCGGGTGATGGTGATCCGGCGGCGCCGCTCGCCCGCCGCCGTGCGCAGCAGATCGCGCAGGCCGTCGGGGGCGAAGGCGAGGCCCGCCAGCAACGGTCCGGCGACGAGCAGCCCCCAATAAAAGGTATCCACCCGGCCCGCGACGCCGAGCAGGATCGCATAGGCGGCGAAGGTCGCCAGCGCCCGCCCCGCCAGCGGCTCCGCCCAGGCGGCCCAGCCGAACAGGGCCATGCCGACCAGCGGGGCGGCCAGCCAGAGCGGCGGCAGGCTGAGCGCGGTCGTGATCGTCATCGTCCGCACGAAGAAGCCGAAGCCGAGCATCCCCGCCCAGCCCGGCGAACCGGGATCGAGCGGGCGCACCACCTGGGCCACCGCATGGGCATGGGCGGCGACCACGATCGCGAACACCGCCAGCGCGAACGCCCAGCCCAGCGCCTCGCGCCGTTCGCCCTCGATCCACGCCGCCGCCGCCATCACCCCGACATACAAGGCGGCCGTCTCGCGCACCAGCATCGCCGCCAGCCCGAACGCCGCCGCCTCCACCCAGCGCCCGGGCCGCCTGAGCGCCAGCGACAGCGCGATCAGCAGGCCGGCCCAGATCTCGTGAAACCAGATCAGCTCGCGCTGGACGAAGACGAGCATTCCCGCCCCGAGCAGCAGCAGCGCGACCATGCGCGGCGGTCCTCGCCCGAATGCCGGCACGAACCGCGCCCACCAGGCGAGCGCCACCGCCGCCGCGAGCGCGTAAAGGAGCGCCTCCGATCCCCGATCAGGCAGGCGCGACTGGATCGCCGCCAGCGTCGGCAGGCGAAAGGTCACAAAGGGTCGGAGGGGATAGTTCCCGCTCCTCAGCGCCGCGGCGGTGATCGCGTAATAGTCGCCGCCGTGGCGGACCTGCTCGACGATCGTCTGGTAGAGGACGACATCGGCCTGATCCTCCGCCCGGTTCGCCGGCTCTCCGCTCGCCGGCGGCGGGGAGGGGGCACGGAGCGCGAGCAGGCAGGCCGCGAGCAGCAGCAGGAGCAGTCCGAGCGCCGCGCGCGCCCGGCCCCTGGAAAGGCCGGCGAAGCGGGTCGGCTGCGCGGTCCACCAGGGCTTGGCCGCGCGTATCAACCGACCGCCAGCATCGTCGCCACGACTCCCAGCGCGGCGGCCGCGACCGCTACGACGGCATATCGCCAGCCGAATCGCGCGCCGACGATCTCGACATGGGCGAGCGGCAGGGGCGGGGGGGCGCCGCCGGGCGGGGGCAGGTAGCGCGTCTCGAGCCGGCGGACGAGTTCGGGCAGCTTGGCGAGGGTGCGGATGTCGGCGACCAGGCGATTGGCGACCATCGCCTCCGGCCCGAGCTCGCCGCGCACCCATTCC
>NZ_DASVRV010000048.1:0-102981 GCF_036388435.1 Sphingomonas sp. | reverse complement strand
GAGCCGACCCGCCGGGAGCGCGGATCGCGCGCTCCCGGCGTGACGGCGCCCCGTTGCCTCCCCCTGGCTCCCGGCCTATCTATCGGGAAAGCAACGAGGGAAAATCCGCGCATGACCATCTTCGACGACCGCGAGCGTGCCCATGAGGCGGAGTTCGCGCGGACGGGGGAGATGGCGTTCCGCGTCGCCGCGCGCCGGAACAAGCTGGTGGCGCACTGGGCCGCCGGGCTGATGGGGCTCACCCCGGCCGAGACGGACAGCTATGCCAAATCGGTCGTCCAGGCCGATTTCGAGGAGGCGGGGGACGACGATGTCGCGCGCAAGCTGATCGGCGATCTCGCCGCCGCCGGCGTTGAAGTGGACGACGCCGAAGTCCGCCGCGCGCTGGACGAGCAGATGGTCGAGGCGCGTCGCCAGTTGATGGAGGCCCGTTGATCCCATGCCCATGGCCGCATCCGACATCGAACTGATGATCCGCACCGCCATTCCCGACGCCCAGGTCGAGATCACCGACCTGGCCGGGGACGGCGACCATTATGCCGCGCGCGTCACCGCGGCGAGCTTTGCCGGGCTGTCGCGCGTCCAGCAGACGCGCGCCGTCTATGCCGCCCTTGGCGATCGCATGGGGACGACCCTACATGCGCTGCAACTGACCACCTCCGTCCCCAAGGACCGATGACCATGACCGACGAAGCCCAGACCCGTATCGACTCGCTCGTCAAGGCGAATCCGGTCGTCCTGTTCATGAAGGGCACCGCGTTGTTCCCCCAATGCGGCTTTTCCAGCCGCGCCGTCGCGATCCTCCAGCATCTGAACGTCGATTTCGAGACGGTCGACGTGCTCCAGGACCAGGGCATTCGCCAAGGCATCAAAAGCTACAGCGACTGGCCGACCATCCCCCAGCTCTATGTCGGCGGGGAGTTTGTCGGCGGGTCGGACATCATGATGGAGATGTACGAATCGGGCGAGCTGAAGACCCTTTTCGAGCAGCGGGGGTTCGAGCAGCAGGGCGCCGCGACGGCCTGAGCGCCGGGTGAGGGTGGGTCGACGCGAGACCGGAAAAAAGCGGTCGACCCACCCTGCTGAGGCTGCAAGCGCTCGGCTTCCCCCAACGATGCACCCACCGTGCCAGCGCCGGCGATGCGTGCTTTTCCGCCCCATGCGACAGTTAATGGTCCGCCTGGGCCAGTCGCCGGTGTAAAGCCTGGCGACAGATCCTCGACCCCCCTTGACTACATACGTGATCGGCGGCAATTACGGCCGTAGTCACTATGGGAGCGAGTTTGTGGCCGAACGGATCAGCGATGCCGAGCACGCGGTCATGGAGGTGCTCTGGGACGAGTCGCCGCTGACCGCGCAGGAAGTGGTTGAGCGTGTCGATCCGGGGCGTGGCTGGAGCGCGAACACCGTCAAGACGCTGCTCGGGCGGCTGCTGACCAAGACCGCCATCTCCGCGCAGGAGGATGGCCGCCGCTATCTCTACCGCCCTCAGGTCGAACGCGGCGACTATGTCGCGGGCGAGTCGAAGCGGCTGATGGACCGGCTGTTCGGGGGCAAGCTCACCCCGCTCGTCGCGCATCTCGCCGAGCGTGACCAGTTGAGCGACGCCGACATCGCGGAAATCGAGGCGCTTCTCCGGGATCTGAAGAAGTGACCGGCTGGGCGATCGACGCGGTGCTCGCCTCCGCGGTGCTGATGGCCGCGGTGCTGCTGCTCCGCGCGCCGGTCCGCCGGCTGTTCGGCCCCACCGTCGCCTATGCGCTCTGGGCGCTGCCCGTGCTGCGCCTGGCGCTGCCGCCCTTGCCCGAGCGGAATGAGGCGACGCCGATCAGCCAGGCGGGCGAACTCGTCGTTCAGCTGGTCGCCGCGCCCGTCGCGACAACGGAAAGCGCAGTCGGCGGGAGCATCGCCCTGTTGCTGTGGATCGCCGGGTCGGTCGCGTTCCTGCTCTGGCATCTCGTCCGCTATGCGAGCTTTCGCGCGCATATCCTGCGCGGTCACCAAGGTCTGGCGCGCATCGGCCGGGTGCGGGTGGTGTCGAGCGGCGCCGCGCCCGGTCCGCTCGCCTTCGGCGTGCTCCACCCGCATGTCGCCATGCCCGCCGATCTGGCGCACCGGTTCGACGCCGACGAGCAGGCGATGGCGCTGGCGCATGAGCTGGGCCATCATGCGCGCGGCGACCTGCTCGCCAACTGGGTCGCGCTGGTCGTGCTGGCGGTGCATTGGTGGAACCCGGTCGCCTGGATCGCCCACCGCGCCTTTCGCGCCGACCAGGAGCTGGCGAACGACGCCCGTGTTCTCGGGCGGAGCGGGCCCGACGCCGCCCATGCCTATGCCCGCGCGATCCTGAAGGCGGCGGGCGGTCGCGATCATCCGGTCGCCTGTCACCTCCATTCCGTCGCCGACCTGAAAGGACGCATCCGCATGTTGAAAGCCGGACCCACCTCGCCGCGTCGCCTGATGACCGGGATCGCCACGGTCGCGCTGGTCGCCACGGCCACGCTGGCCATGACGGCCTCGGGCACCCGCGCCGCCGCCGCCGTCAAGGAGCGGGTCGGCGACACGATCGGCGTCGACCTAGCAGCCGCCGAGCTCGACTTGGCGGCGCTCCGCATGCCGGTCCCGCCCGCGCCGCCGCTGCCCGCCATCGCGCCCGCGCCGCTCGCGCCGGCGATTCCGCCGTCGGCGCCCATCCCGGTCGCGCCCGCCGCTCCGGCCATGCCCGCCGTCGCGGCGATCCCGCCCATGCCGCCGCTCCCGGCCGTCGCACCCGTGCCACCCGTTCCGCCGACCCCTCTGGTGCCACCCGTCGCGAGCGATCGGCAGTTCGTCGTCGTTCGTGACCGGGACGGCCGCGCCGCGCGCCGGGTGATCACCGTCCATAACGGTCATGTGACCGACCTGTCCTCGCTCACCACGGTACGCGGGGCGCGCTGCGGCGGCGGCGATCGCCCGGTGGTCCGCCACGAGACCCGGGGCGGGCACCGCGTGACCGTCATCTGCAACGACCGGATCAGACGCGTCGCCGAAGCGGCCGCCGAGCGCGCGGAAGCGGCCGCCGAGGCCGCGGCCGAAGCGGCGGTCGACGCGCGGAGCATCGAGCGCGACGCCCTGCGCGGGGCACTGGAAGGCCTGCGCGGTGCGCGCGCCTCGATCGCGGGCAACCCCCATCTGAGCGGCGAGCAGCGCCGCCGCGCGCTGGCGGGGCTTGAGCAGGGTCTGCGCGAACTCCAGAAAGGCCTGGACAAGACCCGCTGACCGAAGGCGCGCGCGGGAAGGGGAGTTGCGCGGGCGGGCATATCCCGCCACATCGCCGCCCATGCCCGCTCCCCCGACCGGCCCCGACATCGGCCCGCCCACGGGTCGGGCGATCCAGCTCGAACCGCTGGTGGTGCGGGTGCTCGCGCCCAATCCATCGCCCTTCACTCACACGGGCACACAGACGCACATCGTCGGCACCCGTGACCTGGCGGTGATCGACCCCGGCCCCGATGACCCGGATCACCTGGCCGCGCTGCTCCGCGCGATCGACGGTCGGCCGGTGGCGGCGATCGTCGTCACCCATCATCACCGCGACCACAGCCCCGCCACCCGGCCGCTCGCGGCGGCGACCGGTGCCCCGATCGTCGGCGCCGCGCCGGTGCACGTCACCGACGACGGCCCGCGCGCCGATGCGGCGTTCGACCTGGATTACGCCCCGTCGCGGGTGATTCCGGATGGGGAGACGGTGGCTGGGGAGGGGTGGACGCTGCGCGCGCTGGCGACGCCCGGCCACACCTCCAATCACCTCGCCTTCGCGCTGGCGGAAACGGGCGCGTTGTTTTCCGGCGATCACGTCATGGGCTGGTCGACCAGCGTCGTCTCGCCGCCCGACGGGAACATGACCGATTATATGCGCAGCCTGGAGCTGCTGCTCGCGCGCGAGGACCGGGTCTATTATCCCGGCCATGGCGAGCGGATCGACAATCCCCGGCGCTGGGTGCGCGGGCTGCTGGGCCACCGCAAGCAGCGCGAGGGGCAGATATTGCGGTTGCTGGGCGAGGCATCGCTCGACGTGCCCACGATGACCCGGCGCATGTATGTGGGTCTCGACGCCCGCCTGCTGCCGGCGGCCGAGCGGTCGGTGCTGGCCCATCTTCTGGACCTGCGGGACAGGAACATGGTGGCGAACGAACGCCCCGAGGTCGTGACTTGGCGCAGGGTCTGAACAGGGTCGGCGTGCAGAAGGCGCTGGCCGTCATCGGCGCCGTCGCGCTCCTGCTGCTCGGGGTGTCCGCCTATCGGTGGTGGTATCCGCGGGCCGTCCAGGTCGAGCGGAACGACGGCCTGGCGATCGCGCGTGTCGTCGACGCCAAGCTGAGCGACACCACGGACCTGCGGGTCTCCGTGCTTGCCGGCACGATCGCGACCGATATCCGCGACGTGCGGGTCGGCGGTGTCCTCCAGTCGCGGCGCACGGCCAAGCTGCCGTTCACGGCGGATTATTTCGTCGACCTGTCGAAGCTGGAGCGACGCGATTTCCTGTGGAACGGGAAGGACCGTCTGCTCACGATCGTGGTGCCCGACGTGCGGGTGGCCGCCCCCAATATCGACGAGACCAGGGCGTTCGACGTGCGCACCACCGGCGTGTTCGTGACCCGCGGGGCGATGGAGACGATGGCGCGGCGGGCGTCGAATTCGGCGCAGCGGATCGCCCGTGCCGAGGCCGGCAAGCCAGTTCATATCCGACGCGCCCGCGACCAGGGACGCCGCGCCATCGCCGGCCTATTCGAGCGTCCGCTCCGGGTCGCGGGCATCGACGCGACGGTTCGGGTCCGGTACGCAGGCGAGGCCACTCGAAACGACGACCAGTGGGACCTAAGTAGGTCGCTTGAAGAGATTTTCGCCGAAGGACGCGAATGACCGCCATCGACCTGAACCTGACCGGCCTCGACCTGCGCGCCGAGATCGACCGCCTGCGCCGCGAGCGCAACGCGGTGATCCTGGCGCATTACTACCAGAAGCCCGAGCTTCAGGACCTGGCGAACTATGTGGGCGACAGCCTGGACCTCAGCCGCCGCGCGGCGGAGACCGACGCGGACGTGATCGCGTTCTGCGGGGTGCGCTTCATGGCGCAGACGGCCAAGATCCTGTCGCCCGACAAGATCGTCGTCCTGCCCGACATGGATGCGGGCTGCTCGCTGGAGGACAGCTGCCCGCCCGAGCAGTTCGCGGCGTTCCGGGCTAAGCACCCCGACCACATCGCGCTCACCTATATCAATTGCTCGACCGAGGTGAAGGCGCTGTCCGACGTCATCGTCACCTCCTCCTCGGCCGAGAAGATCCTGTCGCAGATTCCCGCCGACCAGCCGATCATCTTCGGCCCCGACCGCAATCTGGGCGGCTATCTGGTCCGCAAGACCGGACGCGAGATGCTGCTCTGGCCGGGCGTGTGCATCGTCCACGAGGCGTTCAGCGAGACCGAGCTGATGAAGCTCCAGGCGGAGTATCCGGGCGCCCCGGTCGCGGCCCATCCCGAATGCCCGGCGGTTATCCTGGACCATGCCGATTATGTCGGATCGACGCGCGGTATCCTGGAATATGCCAATGCCATGCCGGGCGACACGCTGATCGTCGCGACCGAGCCGCACATCATCCACCAGATGCAAAAGACGATGCCGGGCAAGCATTTCATCGGGGCGCCGGGCGCGGACGGCAACTGCAACTGCAATATCTGTCCCTACATGGCGCTCAACAACCTGGAGAAGCTCTACCTCGCGCTGCGCGACCTTTCGCCGCGCATCGAGATCGAGGAAGGGCTGCGGCTGCGCGCCAAGAAGAGCCTCGACGCGATGCTGGCCATGGCGAGCGGGACGGTCGGGCAGGGCGATCTCGGCCCGGTCCGCGTGACCGGCGACTGAGACCGGGGACCGCCGATGATCCCCGATTTCGATCTCGATCGCTTCGTCCGTGCTGCCCTCGCCGAGGATCTGGGCGATGCGGGCGACATCACTTCCGCCGCGGTGATCCCGGCCGATGCGATGTTTGACGGCGTGATGGACAGCCGTGACCCGATCACGGTCGCGGGGCTGTTCCTGGCCGAGGCGTTCTTTCGCCACCTCGATCCCGAGGTGCGCATCGAGCGGCTGGTCGAGGACGGCGCCCGAGTGCCGGCGGGGTGCGACCTGCTCCGCCTGCGGGGCCGGGCCCGCGCGCTACTGACGGCCGAGCGGTCCGCGCTCAACAGCGTCCAGCACCTGTCGGGGATCGCCACGCTGACCGCCGCGCATGTGGACGCGATCGCGGGGACTGGGGCGACCCTGCTCGACACGCGCAAGACGATCCCCGGCCTGCGGCTGCTGGAGAAATATGCGACCCGCACGGGTGGCGCCCGCAATCACCGCATGGGGCTGTGGGACGCGGCCATGATCAAGGACAATCACGTCGCGGTCGCGGGCGGCGTCGCCGAGGCCGTGCGGCGCGCGAAAGCGGCGGGAATCGCCGACATCATCGTCGAGGTCGACCGGCTGGACCAGATCGCGCCCGCGCTGGAAGCCGGCGCGACGCACCTGCTGCTCGACAACATGCCGCCGGCGGTGCTGGTCGAGGCGGTCGCGCGCGTGGACGGTCGCGTCCCGACCGAGGCGTCCGGGGGCGTGACGCTGGCGACGATCCGCGCCATCGCCGAGACGGGGGTGACCTTCATCTCGGTCGGGCGGCTGACCCAGTCGGCGCCGGCCGCCGATATCGGTCTCGACTTCACGGTCTGACCGCGTCACCACGACCGCAGGGAAGGGTTTAATGAACAAGCCGCCGTCGATCACACGCTTTGAGCAATTCTGGTTCGCATCGACCCTGTTCTGGCTCGTCGGCACGCGCCTGGCCTGGGACCGGACGCAGCATGCGCTGCAACTCGACCAGCGAACGATCCCGGTCGCGGGCTGGGCGCAGTGGTTCATCATCGGGCTGGTGGCGGTGACGACGCTCATGCTCTGGTATCTGGTGGCCCGCCGGGGGAGCAGGGTGGCCAAATGGCTCGTCGTGCTGCTCGCGGTGATCGGCGCCGGCCGGCTGCTGCTGACGCTGTTCACGCTCCTCGCGTCGGCCAACCCGCATCCCTTGTCGCAGGGCAGCTTCATCCTCTCCGCCGCGCTGACAATCGCGTCCGCGGCGATGCTGTTCCGCGATGACGCGCGGATCTGGTTCGGCGAGGCGTTGTTCGAGGAGGACCCCGCATGATCCGTCTCGCCCTGGCCGCGGCGGCTTCGCTCACGCCGGCAGCCGTCGGTGCGCAGGCCTATAGCTGCGCGGTCCCGGCGGGCATCCAGCCCGTACGCGCCGACCTGCCGAGCCGCGACCAGCCGCGCCGGGTGCTGCCCATCGCGAGCTATACGCTGGCCATTACCTGGGCCCCGCAATATTGCCGGGAGCGCGGCCGCGACACATCGTTCCAATGCGGTCGGGGTAACCGGTTCGGCTTCACCCTCCATGGGCTGTGGCCCGACGGGGCGGACAAGGAATGGCCGCAATATTGCAGATCCACCGCGCTCGTTCCGCAGCCGGTGATACGCCGGAACCTGTGCGCGACGCCGTCCGCGCAGCTCATCCAGCATGAATGGGCCAAGCACGGCACCTGCATAGCCGGGTACGACCCGGCGCGCTATTTCGGCCGGGCGACCGCGCTCTACGGTCGCCTGCGCTATCCCGACATGGAGACGCTCTCCCGCCGGACATCGACCGCCGGCGCATTCGCGGCGGCGATGGCGCGCGCCAATCCGGGCCTGCGCCCGGACATGATGCGCGTGACGGCGACGCGGCAGGGCTGGCTCGACGAGGTCTGGGTCTGCCTCGACAGGGCGTTCCGCTATCGCCGTTGCCCCGCACACCAGGGTGGCCTCGCGGCGAACGCGGCGCTCAGGGTGTGGCGCGGCCCTCGATGATCGCGGTCGCGGGGTGATGCTTGTCCAGATGCCGTTTCAGCATCCGCAGGTTGCGGGTGTTGGAGCGGAACAGGAAATCGGCGACGTCGCCCACGAACGGCACCAGTCCGATCATCGTGTCCAGGCCGACATTGCCCGCCATCCGCGCGATCTTGAACTTGGACAGCCCCAGATTGCGCGCTTCCCACACCATCCAGGCGCCTAGCCCCGCGCCGGCGAGATCGCCGACGAGGGGCACGAAGCCAATCAGCGTGTCCAGCCCGACCGGGCGATTGATGCCGGGCACGACGAACAGCCGCTCGAGCAGTTTCTCCATCGCCTCGATCCGCATCCGCACCGAGGCGGGGTCGCGACCGAGCTTCAGCCGGTCGAAAAAGGCGGGATCGATGCGGCGTTCCATCTCGCCTATCTGGGATCGGTACGCAGCCGGTTCAACGGATGCCAAGCCCGACCATTGGGGCGCCATTGTCCCAGCCGGGGCCCCACCAGCGACCAGCGGAGCGGGCGGGCGATCGGAATGAATGCGACATCGGCGTCCAGCAGTCGATCGGCCGCCGCGATCTCCCGTCCACGGGCGGCGACGTCCGGGGCGTCGCGCGCAGCGGCCAAGGCCGCGCTCGCATCGGGGCTGCAGGGGGTGCAGGCATTGGCGAGATACCAGCGCGCGCTGTCATAGGGCGCGACCCGATCGACCAGCCGCAGTTCGGCGGGCGACGTCCAGCCGGCCCGTTCGGGTATGATGCCGATCGCAAGGAGCGACGCAGCGATCCGGCCGTACAGGATCGTCGCGCCGGGCCCGTCCGGAAGGGCAATCCGCAGCCGCACGGGTCGGGCATGGTTCCGCACCAGCGCCCGCGCGGCGCCGCGGCGCTGATCGAGCGTCAACAGGGTCCAGGCCGGTACGGTCGGCGGCGTAGCGCTGTCCAGCCGTTCCGGCAGGATGCGATCGACCGGCTCCCAGGCCGGCGCGACCGCGGCGGTGATCGCGGATCGATCCAGGGCCTGCGAGATCGCCGCCCGGTTCTCCGCCTCGGCAAGGAAGCCGTCCCGCGAGATCACCGCCATCCCGAACAGCCCGACCGCCGGATCGACGCGGATATCGGCCGGGCGAATCTCGGCGGCCGACACCAGCGGCCATGACGCAAAGGTCCCGCCGCTCACCAGATCGGCGCGGCGCCGGCTGAAGCGCGCCACCGCCAGCGCGGCACGCTCCGATATCAGGCGGACATGGTCCGCCGGCCGGGTGGCCGCTGGAGCGTCCGGGTCGACGCGCGCCGGGTCGGCCGCCGGGCGGAGCAGCGGATGCGGCTTGTCG
Organism: Sphingomonas sp.; assembly: GCF_036388435.1. Lineage (GTDB taxonomy): Bacteria > Pseudomonadota > Alphaproteobacteria > Sphingomonadales > Sphingomonadaceae > Sphingomonas. Next base: position 93,747 of record NZ_DASVRV010000048.1, on the reverse strand, counting down.
GCGATCAGCCGCAGCGGCCCCGTCCCGCCGATCCGCGATCGGACCACGGCCATTTCCGGCTGGGCGAACAATTTGAGCAGGTCGGGCCGTTGCCGGTCGAGCCGGACCTCCAGCACCTGCGGGGTCATCGCCACCACCTCGTCGACCGCGGTCAGATAGGGGCGCAGCGGGTTGGACCGCGCGGTCAGGCGGCGGGTGAGGGCGGTCGCCACCTGGCCGGCGGTGACGGGGGTGGCGTCCGGCCACTCGGCCGGGCGGAGACGAAAGATATAGCTCCTGCCCTCGTCGATGACGATCCAGCGTTCCGCGAGGCCCGGCTCGATCTGTCCCGCGGCATCGAAGCGAACCAGCCCCTGCTCGGTCGCGTCGGCGAGGAGGCGGATCGACAGGTCGGCGGTGCCGGGGGCGGACTGGCCCGTGATGGCGCTGACGATGACGGGGCCGGTGTCGGCGGACCGGTCGCAGGCCGCGAGTGCCAGGGCCAGAAGCGTGGTGCGGACGGCGGGAGTATATCCCCAGTCCCCTAAAACCCGCAGAAAACCGTGCTTTACCTTTTCCTCACCATCAATGTTCGTCCCTCCGTCTTGTACCTCTTTTCCTGCCATGCAATCAAGGGGCGGCAGGGCGGGGGGTCCGTCAGAGGCAAGAGGAAGAGACATGGTGCAGGCGGTAAGCGTTCCGGGTGAGGCGAGCAACGAGCTGGAGCTGGAGCTGGAGGACGGGGTGACCTTCGTCGACTATATGGGTTGCGGGGTGTTCGTGGTGGATCAAGTCGACAGCTTCACTCAGGCGGCCCAGCAGGTCGTCCTGACGCGGGCGGACCTGGAGCGCATGCTGGCCTGGAAGGGCTGAGCGTCCTCCGATGGAAAAAGAACCCCCAGGACCCCAGGCTACCTTGCGGCGGCGTGGAGAACTGGGGGTAGGCGTAGGGCGGCTAGAAGGGACGGCGGCGGTACAGCGGGGCCTGGTCGGCCGCGTCGGGGACGGCCTGGGGCTCCAGGTCCGCAATGTCGATCGGGGGGAGCGGGTCAGTGCTAAGTCCGGCGGCCTGGAGGATGCCCACCTTGGCCACGTTCCCGGCTCCCCGGTCGATGGTGCCCCGTAGAGCCGTGTCGGAGCGGGTCCGGCTGGAGAGGGCTCCCATCGCGGCCCGAACGTCCTGAGGGGCCGTAGGGGTCAACAGCTCCGCCATGCGGTCCTGGACGTCACCACGGAAGGCGAGGGTGCCGCGCGGGTTGCCTTTCAACAGCACGGAACTGAGGGCCCCAAGGATGCGGCCCTGAGACAGCTTGCGGGTCACATCGACCGCCGTGCCAGCATGATCCATAAGGGAGTCCTGAGCGTCCGTTTGGTGCCCTGGGGATCGCACAGCGGCAAAGGTGCGCCATGCTTGGTCTTCACCTTCCAAGCGATCGTCTAGGCGGCTGAGGACGCCGGGGCGGCCCGACACGGCCTCGATGGCCTGGAGCTTGGCCGTATCGCCAGAGCCGGATGCCAGCCCGGCCCCGGAGAGGCCCAGCGGTTGGCGGACGGCCTGGGCCACGTTGGCGGCGGGCTTGAGGCTCGCTTGGGTAGCGGCGTCCGCCAAGGCGGTACGGGCCCCGGCCATCCATCCCTCCTGGGCATGGTTGGGCATGGCGCGGCGCTGGGCGTCGATCTCGGGCCCGCTGAGCTTCCCGATGCTCGCGCCACGCTCCAGGGCATCGCGTAGAGCCATCTCGTCCGCATAGTTCGCGGTGACATCCCGGTAGGCCGGGTTCTGAGCTGAGAGGGCACCCTGGAGGTCCTGAGCGCGGGCGTTAATGTGAAGCGAGTTGCTGTTGTTCGTCACCCGGCCGGTGATCGGGTTGACCTCCGCAGCAGCCCGGCCGCTATCCCGCATGGCCCGCACGACCTGGTCGAAACCCTCAGTCGAGAGCGTGTCCAGGCCGCTGATGTTGCCTTGCGGGTCGAGCTGGAACCCAAGAGCGTTCGGGTCCCGCTGGGCATTGCGGATATTCTTCACGGCCTGGGGAAGGGCGTCCTGGAACGCCGGAGTTCCCATGATGGCCCGGATGTCAGGCGTCACCACCATGGGCTGAGCGTAGGCGGCGGCGTAGCCTGGGCCTGAGGCATTGGAGGCGCGGCGGCGGATGGCGTCCACCTCCGCTACTGGGTCGATGATGGGGCCCAGCGCCTGGGCAACGTGGCCGCGTATGCGGGAGCCTGCCTGGGCCTGCCGGGCCGCTAGTTCACCACGGGCGCGGGTTGCCATCGTGCCCTGCCCTTGAAGGGCCCAGGCAGCGGTGTCCCGGAGCCGGTCGGTGACATCGGCGGGCATGGCGGGGACGCTCAGGGCACCACGTCGGGCCACCTCCGTAGCGATCGTGTCAGGTGTGGCGGGAACCGTTCCGCGCCCCATTCCCGTCGCGATTACGGCGTCCTGGAGTTCCCCATTGATGATGCGTTCCGCCTGGGCGTGGGCGGCAACGCTGGGCTCCAGAAGCGGCTTGCGGGTGATGTGGCGCGGCAGGTTCTCCACGCCAGTCAGAAAGCCGTTCACGCCGGGGATGTTGCGCCGGGCGGCCGATACGCTGTCGCCAGCCTTCTGGGCCACCGGGGCCGCCGCGCCCCCCAGGACACCACCGACAAGGGCCGCGCGTCCGGCGTTGGCTAGCCGCCCCTCCCCGGTATCGTTCAAGGCCCCGGAGAGGGCACCGTATCCGGCCCCGTTGGCGGCACCGTTCAGGACTCCGGCTTCCCAGGTTGCCCCTTTGGCCACGCGGGCCATGGGCAGGGCGAAGCTGGAACCGAACCCTAGCCAATCGGCGACGCTAGCTATCTGGGGATGATCGATCTCCAGACGGGCCTGGTCCTGTTCATAAGCCGCCGCCTCTTCGCTGTAGGCCTGAGACGGGTCCCAGGAGGTCATTCCAAACCTGGCGGCTATCGTGTTGCCCAAGGCCCCGCCAGCGCCTGCTAGGGCCTTCCCCGAGCCGGGAATGAGTCCATCCATGAACTCGCCAGCGGTGGCGCTGATCGACTCCAGGGCGGTGTTAGGAGGCGGTGTGGGGGACGGCGGGGCCGGGGAGTCGGGGGCTTCGCCGTAGCGGACGGACGCGGCGACCTGGGGTTCGCGGGCCCGGTTGGCGATAAAGGCCTGAGCTTCCGCGTCCGTGATGTCGAACCCGCGCGACCGCACGAAGCCCTGAAGAGACGCGGCGGTGGATCGGGGGTCCCTCGCCAGTTCGATATACGTGGCTTCGTCCTCAGGGGACATGCGGGCACCCTGGAGGTCCTGGACGGTGACGCCTTCGGAGCCCAGGTAGGTGGCGATCTCGCGTTCGGTCGCGCGGGCGACGATCATGCGGCCCACGTTGGCCTTCACCCTAGTGAGGTCGGGCATGGTCGGTTCGGAGGCACTCACGCGGCAGCCTCCAGGCCCCATCGCGCCCGGAAGGATGCCTGGTCCCCTTCGGGGTCATGCGGCGGGAGCGCCGGGTCGTCATCGAACAACGCCGGGTCGGTGAGGTCCACCGCATTGCGGTAGACGGTAGGGTGATGGCGGCTGAGTTCCTGCCACGGAAAGTAGGAGTTCCAGTGGGTGAGTGGCCGCACGGGGAGCGTATTGTCTGCCAACAGCGTCAGCTCTAGGCGCGGGAAGCCGTGAAGGTCGGCGAGCTGGTTGGCTTCCCGCCGGACCCAGGCGTCCAGCATCCGGTCCAACGGAGCCGGGAGCTCCTTCGCGATCGTCGCGACCCCAAGGGGTGACACGGCGGTGAGACGGACGGGGCCGGTAGGGGACGGGAAGGTCTTCAGGTCCAGGTGGGCACAGTCGATACGGGAGAGGGAGGCCCGATCGGTGCGGCGGTGGTTTGCGGCGAAGATGTCGGTGGCGGCGAACCACGCGGTATCGGGGGATAGGAGGACGCGAACGGGCGTCTTTCGGTAGCGCAACGAGATGTTCAGGGGGGATTGCTCCGGTCGGGCGTTGCAAGCGCCGGATGGGGAGGCTCCACCCGTGTAGCTTTAAGCCCCGGCATGAAGGCTTGCAACACTTCAAGACCGGGGCGGCGGGACGGGCAGGTAGGCCGTGGAAGGCCTATAGGTCGCACTAAGGGGGCAGGCGCTGGCGAGCCGGACTCTGCTATAGGGAGCACTCATCGGGTCCAGTTGCCGGAGCCCAGCGCGGGCTACATGAGACCCGGCGGAGCCCGGAGGGCCCCCTGGAAGGCCGGTATGGGACCCGAGCGGCTGGGGAGGCGCATGGGACCCTGGAGGCGCACATGGGACCCGTCGAAAGGCGGGAGGGGACCCGCGCGGGACGGCATGGGACCCAAGATAATCGGGCGGTGTTCCGGCGTTCTCCAGGGAACCGTTGCGGCACTCAGGGTCCGATTGGCGGCGGCATTGTTCGAGCGAAGCCGCCAGTTTTGAGCGCGATCGGCGAAGGCGCTTTGGGTCCCCCGGCGGGGTGGGGAGGGGACCCAACGGGGGCCCATCGACAAAGGTCATGGGATTTTAAAGGGATAGGGAAAGGGGCGGCCGACGGGCCGTGCCGCGCTGGGGATGGGCAGTACGGCCTGGCAGGGCGGTCGGGGCGTCTAGGCCATTCAGGTCCGGCCGGGCGCGTGATGGGCAGGCGGGGACATTCAGGGCCATTCGGGAGTGTGTCGGCCCGATAATACACCTCTGCCGTTGTAAGGGCGGCGTGGGACCTAGGCCCCTCCAGTCCCCGTGCCGTCCACAGTCATTTGAGGTTCCGCAGGGCGCGACCTGGGCCTGCCTGGCTCCAGCGGGGCCGCTATCACGACCACCTGGTCCGGGGAGGCCACATAGTACCGGCCGCCCGTGCCGTCCTCCAGAGCAACCCAAGCGCCGCAGTGGCCCGCGTCCTCCACGATGACCGGATGCGCCGCGCCGGGGAGCGAGACGCGCACTAGGTGGCCCGTGTCGATCCCCATTCGGATCACGGACACCATCGTGTCCTGCCAACCGCCTTGCGGTGCGCTGGGGTGTCTGTCGTTCGCCATGCGGCAGAACGTAAGCGGGAGCGGCTCCCGGCGTCTATGGGCGCGGCAGGATTTTACCGTCCCACCTTGGCCCAGGCTGTCCCGAAAGTTGTACGTTGTGAGTCAGGCGGCGGCGGGGCCCGCAAGATGCCTCACAAGATATGTTGACACGGTTGTGAGATGGTCTCATAAGGACAGCATACCTTGTGAGGCGAAAGGGCCAGAGCGATGAGCCGGATTTCCTATTACCGTGTCAGCACCGGGGACCAGAGCGTGGAAGCTCAACGTCATGCGCTGGGCGGCGGGTTCGACCGGGAGTTTGAGGACGTAGGTGTCAGCGGGGCCGTGCGGGCTGAGGACCGGCCGGGCTTCGCTAAGCTCCTCCAGTTCGTCAGGGAGGGGGACACCCTCTATCTCTACTCAATCGACCGGCTGGGCCGTGATGCCCTGGACGTCCAAGCGATGGTCCGCCATTTGCTTGACATGGGCGTCACCCTGGACGTGCGAGGCCTTGGCGTGATCGGTCGGGGCGTGGGGGAGCTGGTCGTGGCCGTACTGGCCCAGATGGCTGATATGGAACGGCAGCGGATCAAAGAGCGGTGCGAGAGTGGCCGGGCGGCGGCGCGGGCGTCCCTGGCGGTTACCGGCAGGACCCATAAGGGCAAGGCGAGCCTGGGGCGGCCCACGGCGGCCGATGCCACTGAGGTTGCCGCGTGGCGCAAGGCGAACGCCGCCAGCATCCGGCAGACCGGGGAGCACTTCGGTATCAGCAAGGCCACGGTGGCGCGATACTGCGGAGCGTAGGGGGCTTCACAGGGTCTCAGGGTATGCATATTGCATAGGCGAATTGCATAAGGATCGTCCGTGTACGTCATCGACCCGCCGAACCGGTCCGCCATCCGGTGGGAAGCCGCCCAGCTTGCGGCCCAGGATGCGGGCGGGTCTCTCGACAGCTCGCCAGACCAGCTTGACCGGGAGGACATCCACGAAGCTCCGAACCTCTTCCAGCCGCGTTTCGATAGCATCGCCTATGCGCCGGGGCGGAGCGGTGCGCACGTTGCGGAGCTGGCCCGCATAGCGAAGCGCGGAACGCCTCTCGACCCGGTCACAGTGGTGGCTTTCGGGGACCGCTGGTATCTGGTCGACGGTCACCACAGACTAGCTGCATATGGTGAGGCAGGCTGGGCTAAGCCGGTGCCCGTCCGCGCTGTCGGGTCCGCTCTCCGGGGACAAGAGCGAGTCGACTGGGCTATCGCGCTCAGCATCGCGGATAACGCGAAGAACCGGCTGAATATCAGCACGGCTGACAAGGCCGACGCCGCGTGGCTTGCCATCGCCCGGAAGGCCGACAGGTCTAAGGCGGACATGGTCGCAACCTACGGCATCTCGGATGGGCTGGTAGCGGACATGCGCCGCGTCCGGGGGGACCTGGAAGCGGCCGGGATGCCCCCGGCGGCCTGCACGGGCTGGCGGGCAGCCAAGCGGGAGCGGGACCGCCTTAGGGACGATGCAGGCCCAGGGGCACCGGGCGACTTCGGAGAGATGCGGAGACGGCAGGCCGCCAAGCGGCTTCAGCCCGTCATGGAAATGCGCCTCCCCCCGGATCAACTGGCAGAAGCTCTGGAGCAATTCTCCCCAGGCATCGTGGAGGCCATGGCGGCGGCGCGAAGGTTGGCTGGCGTCGGGGCCGAATGACTGGAGCCGCGAGCGTCACGCCGACCGCGAAACTCTAGAATGGAACATCGTCGTCTTCCAGATCAACGAACCCCGATGCGACCTCAAGTCCCCACCAAGGTACTGGCTTCCTGTAGAGGCGAGGGTCCGTTGAGCGGGCAACGACTAGTTGCATCGCTTTCACGTCCGTGTACGGCGTCCAGTCGTTGGTGCAGCACCTATCAGGTCCGGGATCATATTGCGGATACTTCGCTTTGATCCAAGAAGTAGTTGTATAGAGACCGATATTCACCAAGCTCAGCGCCTGTAAATGAGCCATGAGCGCGCCCGAGAGAACAAGCTTTTGACTGAGCGTCAACTTTCCCGGCCGTTCATAATAGTTCCAGGGGGAGGGTAGTCGAGCCTCGATTGCCCCCACCAAATCGAGTATGGGCTGTAGCTCCGTTGGGTTGGGGTCCAGTTCGCAGTCGAGAACCGCTACTCCTGACGTTTCAAGCTCGTCTATAACCGCGCGAATACTCACTACACGCCGAAGCCCAATGGCCTCCTCAGAGTTTATCTCCTCGGGGTCAGAGACCAGGCTACTCAGCGGCATCTCCAGAGCGGAAGCAAAATCATTGAGAGTTTCAAGGCTCATATTCAGCCCTGCCTCCGCCCGTTGAACTGTTCTCTCGGACACGCTACTTAGAATTGCCAACTTCTCTTGCGTCATACCCATACTTTCCCGCACTTGGCGTAGTCGCTTTGGGTCGTGTTTCAAGATTGCATCCTCTCTGGTTTGCTAGCCCTGTATCGCTGAAACAATGCTGACATGGGGACGTCACCGGAGCGACAATAAGGCGACAAGCTTACGACAGGAAGACGACATTTTAGAGCTGACGCACGACAGCGAACCGCCGATCGCGACAGTTGGACGATACCGGGGCGACACCATTGTCTCGCTTAGAGGCTTCCACCCGTCTCGCTACGCCTTGGAAACTAGATATCGTGGAAGCTGGGCCACGGCTTCCGCTAAGGTCGCGATCGGGACCCTTCCGTAAGTCTGCCCTACCGTCTTCGCGGCGTGGCCCTGGAGGGCGTCGGCAACCCGTTCGGGCACCCCGGCCTGGAGGGCTTGCGTCTTGAACCGATGCCGCCACCCGTGGTTCGGGGAGACGTTCGGGTCCGTGATGCCCACAGTGCCGCGCACCCACTGGCCCAGGCGCTCGCCCACCTTCCTGACGTGGCGGTTGGTGTCCGCGTGTACACGCTGGCGGGAGGGATCGTAGAACAGCGGTCCGGCCCCCAGGCCCCCCACAAGCTCCAGGAATCCTTGTTCGATCAGGTGAGCATGTAGCGGGACAATGCGGGCCTCCTGGGCCTTCACGGTCCCGGCCTCAGGCGTGATACGGATGGTCCACACCCCCTCTATCTGGGCCACGTCTTCGCCCCTGAGCTGGCTTAACTCATTCACCCGCGCCCCGGTGTAGGCGCATAGCCAAGGTATCCACCGGCGGGCCCGTGCGTAGGTCTCAGCGACGTTGGCGTGAACGGGCGCGAAGGTGGCGGCAAGGATACGCTGAGCCTCTTCGTCGGTGAAGTCGCGCTCCCGCAGCTTGGGCCTCTTTGCTCCCCGGACCACGATGCCTAGCGCGACGTTGGTGGACAGCCTCCGTTCCTGGACGGCCCAGTTCAACATGGCCTTCACTGATCCGATATACTTCCCGCGAACGGTTCCGGCTTGCCGGACACTTCCGTCCCTCAGGGGCTCGACTAGTAGCAGGTCCCGCCACCGCAATAGGTCGTCGGCCGTTAGCCGTAGGGCGTCGTCATGGCCCAGAAAGGCCACAAGGTTCTCCACCGCCCGCCTCCAGTCCTGGGCCGTGATGGGTTTCAGAACGGCGGCGGCATAGGCATCGAACGTGGCCAGCAACGGGACGCGCAGGTCGGCCTTAGAGGGCCCTGAGGCGAGCGGCGGGGGCGGGGAGGGCGTCGGGACCACCTCCCCGGCAAGCCGGGCCTGGGCTACCTCGCTAACCCGAATGGCGGTATCGTTCAGCTCCCGGCATAGGGCCTGGAAAGCCGCGTGGTCGTTCGGGTCCACCGCTAGGCCCTGGGCCGCTAGCAGCTCCCGCGCCGAGTCGCCCCATTCCTCTTCGATCGCTTCCAGGTCGCCAGAGCCGCGCCAGAGCTTGAAGTCGGGGAGCTTCCACTCCCATCCCGCCTGGACCCGCCGGGCACCCTCAGGACCCTTCGCCCAGCGGTCCCGTTCGTCGTGCTCTAGCCATTCGATCTCGAATATCTTGCCCAGGTAGGCCACCGTCGGGGCGTCCAGGGCGTCATAGGTCCCGGACGCCAGCTTGCGGGCCTTGGCGGTGGTCGCATCGAACTGGGCAAGGGCGAGGCCGTAGCGGGCGTGGAAGTCGGGGGAGCTGGCGTCTCTGGTGCCCAGGGACACTTTCAGTTCCCGCGCCGCGCCGGGGATGAAAGCCCGAAGCTCAGGCGGGTAGGCACGGCGGAAGCTCAGGCGGCCTGTCTTCGGGTGCGACTGTACGTGCTTCACGACTATTCCCATCGGGGCTTTTGTACCTCCACCATGTGCCTTGGTGAGGTGGAAAGCCACGGAAAACTGCCGTTTCTGAGGGTTGTCAGGCCCTTAGAAGGGTGTGGGTGCGGACGGCGGGACTTGAACCCGCACTCCAGAGGAAACCGATTTTAAGTCGGCAGCGTCTACCGATTTCGCCACGTCCGCCCACCACCGAGGGACAAGCCCATCGGGACGGACAAATCAACTCACACGTTGAGCCGCGCGCGCATTTCCTTGCCGGGTTTGAAATAGGGAACGCGTTTGGCCTCGACCTCGACATGCTCGCCGGTGCGCGGATTTCGGCCCGTTCGGGCGTCGCGCGGACGGGTGGAGAAGGCGCCGAAGCCGCGCAATTCCACCCGGCCATTGGCCGCCAGCCGCGCGGAGATCGTGTCGAAGAAGCAGCCGACGATCGCCTCGATCTCGCGCGTCGACAGGTCGGGATGTTCTTCGCACAGGCGATCGACGAGTTCCGACCTGATCATCTTCGAGAGCCCCCTTCAGCCGAGTCGATGGCTACGTCGTTGCTATCGCGCAACTTGTCGGACGGAAAGGTCCGATACGATGCTCAAATAAGAAATGTAGATTAAAGTCATGGCGGGGCCGGAGCGTATGGTGCTCCGGCCCCGCCATCGCCTCAATTACCCTCGCGAGCCTTGAGCGCGGCGCCCAGGATGTCGCCCAGCGACGCGCCCGAGTCGGACGAGCCGTACTGCGCCACGGCCTGCTTCTCCTCGGAGATCTGCATCGCCTTGACGGAGAAGGTCGGCTTCTTGGACCGGTCGAAGCCCGTCACCATCGCGTCGAACTTCTGGCCGACCTGGAAGCGCTCGGGGCGCTGCTCGTCGCGGTCGCGGCCGAGATCGGTACGCTTGATGAAACCGGTGACCCCATCGTCGCCGACCTGCACCTCGAGACCCGCGTCGCGGACCTCGAGCACGGTGACCGTGGTGACCTGATTCTTGTTAACGCCCGCACCACCGGCCGCGGCGGCGCCGCCCACCACGGGGGCGCCGCGCTCGAGCTGCTTCATGCCGAGCGAGATGCGCTCCTTCTCGGCGTCGATGTCGAGCACCACGGCCTGAACGGTCTCGCCCTTACGATGGAGGTTGAGCGCGTCCTCGCCCGAGACGCCCCAGGCGATGTCGGACATGTGGACCATGCCGTCGACGTCGTTGTCGAGGCCGATGAACAGCCCGAATTCGGTCGCATTCTTGACCTCGCCCTCGACGGTCGAGCCGATCGGATGGGCCGCCATGAACGCGTCCCAGGGGTTGTTCTGCGCCTGCTTGAGGCCGAGCGAGATGCGACGCTTCTCGCCGTCGACCTCCAGCACGATCACGTCGACCTCCTGCGAGGTGGAGACGATCTTGCCCGGATGGACGTTCTTCTTGGTCCAGCTCATCTCGGAGACATGGACCAGCCCCTCGATGCCGGCCTCGAGCTCGACGAACGCGCCGTATTCGGTGATGTTGGTGACGCGGCCCGTCAGCTTGGCGCCGACCGGATATTTGACCGACGCGGCATCCCAGGGATCGCTTTCCAGCTGCTTCATGCCGAGCGAGATGCGCTGCGTGTCCTTGTTGATCCGGATGATCTGGACGCGAACGGTGTCGCCGATGTTGAGCACCTCGGACGGGTGCTGGACGCGCTTGTAGCTGAGATCGGTGACGTGGAGCAGACCGTCGATGCCGCCCAGGTCGACGAACGCGCCGTAATCGGTGATGTTCTTGACGATGCCCTCGATCACCTGGCCCTCGGCCAGCGACTGGATCAGGCCCGAACGCTGCTCGGCGCGGGTTTCCTCGAGGATGGCGCGGCGCGAGACGACGATGTTGCCGCGCTTGCGATCCATCTTCAGGATCTGGAAGGGCTGGGGCAGGTCCATCAGCGGGGTGACGTCGCGCACGGGGCGGATATCGACCTGGCTGCCCGGCAGAAAGGCGACGGCGCCCGACAGGTCGACGGTGAAGCCGCCCTTGACGCGGCCGAAGATCACGCCCTCGACACGGGCCTGCTTGGCGAATTCGGTTTCCAGCTTGTCCCAGGCGGCTTCGCGGCGGGCGCGGTCGCGGCTGAGCATGGCTTCGCCGTGCATGTTCTCGACCCGGTCGACATAGACCTCGACCTCGTCGCCGACCTTCAGATCGGCCTTCTGCCCGGGCGCGGCGAACTCGCGGAGGGGCACGCGGCCTTCCGACTTGAGGCCCACATCGATGACGGCGAGATCATTCTCGATCGCGGTCACGGTGCCATGGACGACGCGTCCCTCGAAGCTGTCGGCACCGCCGAACATGTCGTCGAGCATCGCGGAGAAATCGTCGCGGGTGGGCATAACCTGGGTCGGGGCTTGGGTTGCCATAAAGGTCTTCGAATCCTCAGTATATTTGTCCGGCCAACCGGTTGGGTCCGGTGGTCTTGGCCTGATAACCACCGCGACGACCCCATGCCGGCGCGGCGTCCGGGAAGGATGGTGCGGTTGGAGGAAGACCCGCATGGAATGCGAAAAGGGCGCGTGAGAACGAATTCTCCGCGCCGACCTCCGCGAGCACCTGCCCGCCGGACGGGGACCGCATAGCCGAACGGGGGCGAAGGGGCAAGGCGGGGCCGGTCGGATGGAAGCCGATCGCCGTCCGGCATCGGGAGCCGCCGATCGAGCGATCGGGCGGTCGTCGCTAGACCGGCTCGTGCTTCGGCATCGTGTGGACGGACCGGGCGACGCGCTCGGTCAGGCTCTCCGGCACCGCGCGAAGAATGGCGCGCATGATCGCCTGGACCGGCCTGGGGCCATGGGCGCCCATCCGTCCTTCGGCCGATCGCCGCACGATCGCGCGGACCCGCTCGAGCCTGAGCCGCTCGAACGCCGCGAGCATCCGATCGGGGGGCGTGTGCGCGGCGATCGCGCCCAGGGCCGCGGCGTCCTCCAGCGCCTGACACGCGCCTTGGCCCAGATTGGGCTCCATCGCGTGCGCGGCATCCCCCACGCCGACGATGCGCCCGCGCCCCAGCGCCTTCGGCGCTGGCCGGGCGCTGATCGCGAACGGGATGAGCCGATCGGGTGCGGTCGCCGCTATCGCCTCGATCACGCTTCGCGGCCAACCGATCGCTCTGCGACTGACATAGCCATGGTCGGGCGCCGCCTGATCGATCCGCTGGTCGTGCATGTAGAACCAGTAGCGGCGGCGCTCCGGCAGTTCGAACACGCCGAAGCGCTCGTTCGTCCTCCAATATTCGGACGCGGCGCCGTTCAGGCCGGGGCCGTAGGTCGGATCGGACAATGCCACGACGCCACCATAGCCCCTGAAGTCGGGCCGCGGCCGTCCCGGTACGCCCGCGAGGGTCGACCAGATGCCGCCCGCGTCGATCACCAGGTCGGCCGCGACCCGTCGGCCGTCGGCGAACCGTGCCACGGCTCCGGATCGGTCCTGATCCACACCGTCCACCGTGTCGTCGAGATGAAGCGGGATCGTGCCCAACGCGTCGGCCAGCCGGCCCTGCAGCGCCGAGCGCGTCACCATGAGCGCAGGCCCATGAACCGCTCGCGGCCCGATGATCGGCCTGCCCCGACGATCCGCCACCAGCATGGACCGGAGCGGCGCACCCGATGCTGCGACGGACGCGAGGACACCCAAGGCGTCGAGCGCCGCCGTCGCGTTCGGCCACAAGCTGAGCGCGGCGCCGAGCGGCTCCATCGACGATGCTCGTTCGTGGACCGACACGCTCCACCCGGCGCGCGCGAGCGCGACGGCCGAGGCGAGCCCGGCTATGCCTCCCCCAAGAACTAGCGCCCGTCGCATGGCCGACCCCCCGTGGAGCGATGTAACATAGGCCTGGCGAGCCGCATGATCATTTCCGCGTTCGGCGGCCGCGCGAGTCCGCCGATTATGCCGGCTGTGCCGAACCCGGAAGGCTGTCATGCGGCACTAGGCGCCCGCGGTCCGTCCCCGCACCCGCCCCTCCACCAGCGCGATCGCGCGGGCGATGGCGGCTTCGACCGTCAGATTGCTCGTGTCGAGCGAGGCGGCGTCGGCGGCCTGGGTCAGGGGCGCGGTCGCGCGCGCGCTGTCGCGGGCGTCGCGGGCGCGGATGTCGGCGAGCACCTGTTCATAGGTGAGCGACTGGCCGCGTTCCGCCAGCTCGGTGTGGCGGCGGCGGGCGCGGACGGCGGCGTTGGCCTTGACGAACAATTTCACGTCGGCGTCGGGGGCGATCACCGTACCGATATCGCGCCCGTCGAGCACGGCGCCGCCGGGCTGGTTGGCGAAGCGCTTCTGCCGCTGGAACAAGGCCGCGCGGACCAGCGGATGCGCCGAGACGATCGAGGCGAGCTGGCCGACCGCGTCGTCGCGCAGGGCGGGGTCGGCAAGCGTGCGGTCGTCGAAATCGCAGGCGGCGACGGCGTCGGCTTCCTTCGCCGGGTCGAGGTCCAGCCGGCGGACATGGTGGGCGACGGCGCGGTAGAGCAGGCCGGTGTCGAGATGCGGCAGGCCGAAATGACGCGCGAGCGCGCGCGCCACCGTGCCCTTGCCCGAGGCGGCGGGGCCGTCGACGGCGATGATCAAGCGGAACGCTCCTGCGCGGTTGCGGCTTCGAGAGTGGAAAAGAAGTCGGGATAGCTGGTCGCGACGGGCGCCACGTCGTCGAGCGAAACCGGTGCGCGGGCATGGAGCGCGGCGACGGCCATGCTCATCGCGATGCGGTGATCCAGCCGGGTCGCGACCGTGCCGCCGCCGGGGATGGCCGCGCCGCCGCTGCCCGCGACCGTCAGCCCGTCCTCATGCTCCTGGACGGCCACGCCGTTCGCGCCGAGCGCGGCGGCCATGGCGGCGATGCGGTCCGATTCCTTGACGCGCAGTTCGTGCGCGCCGCGCGCCACCGTGCGGCCATCGGCAAAGGCGGCGGCCACGAACAGGGCGGGATATTCGTCGATCATCGACGGGGCCAGATCGGCGGGCACCGCGATCGCGCGCAGCGGCGCATGGCGGACGCGGAGATCGGCGACGGGCTCGCCGCCGACGATGCGGGCATCGCTTTCGGTGATGTCCGCGCCCATCAGCCGCAGCGCGGTCAGAAGGCCGGTGCGGGTCGGATTCATGCCGACGCCGCGTACGAGCAGGTCGGAGCCGGGGACGATGCTGGCCGCGACGAGCCAGAAGGCGGCGGAGGACGGGTCACCCGGAACGACGATGTCCTGGGGGCGAAGCTCGGCCTCGCCGGTGAGCGAGATGACGCGCCCCTGCGGCGTTTCCTCGACCGTCACCTCCGCGCCGAAGCCGGCAAGCATCCGTTCGCTATGGTCGCGCGTCGGGATCGGCTCGACCACGCGGGTGATGCCGGGCGTGTTGAGCCCGGCCAGCAGGATCGCGGACTTCACCTGGGCCGAGGCGACGGGGAGCGTATAGGCGATCGGCACCGCCGGGCACAGGCCGCGCACCATCAGCGGCAGCGTCGTGCCCGGGCTGGCGGCGATGTCGGCGCCCATTCGCCCGAGCGGCTCGGCGACGCGCGCCATGGGGCGGCGCGACAGGCTGGCGTCGCCCACGAACGTCGCGGTGATCGGGTGGGTGGCGACCAGCCCCATGAGCAGCCGGGTCGAGGTGCCGCTATTGCCCATGTCGAGCGCGCGCTCCGGCTGGAGCAGCCCGCCGACGCCGACGCCGTGGACGGTCCAGCTACCCGGCCCGATACGGTCGATCGTCACGCCCATGGCGCGCAGCGCGGCGGCGGTGGCGAGCACGTCCTCGCCCTCCAGCAGGCCGGTGATGCGGCTTTGGCCCACCGCGAGCGCGGACAGGATCAGTGCGCGGTGGCTGATCGACTTGTCGCCGGGCACGGCGATCCCGCCCCGCAAGGGGCCGCTCGCGCGGATGGTTCGGGGGATGCAGACGTGGGGCATAGGGGGCGGGCGGCGCTTTGACAGTCAGGTTGCGCCATGGCAAGGCGCCCTCCATCTGGGCGGCCATCCTCCCGAAAACCCGATCCGAAAGGCACCCTGGCATGATCCAGCCGGAATGGGGCACGAAGCGTACGTGCCCGAAATGCGCGACGCGTTTCTATGATCTCGGCAAGGCCGACCCCGTCACCTGCATCGAATGCGCGAATACTTTCATGCCGGAGACGATCCTGAAATCGAAGCAGCCCATGGCGTTCGAGATCGTCAAGGCCGATCCCGCCAAGGACGCGGTGCTCGCCGGCGGTGAGGAGGATCCCGATATCCTGGCCGCGGACGAGGGCGAACCCTCGGCCGACGACGAGGTCGATCTGGGCGGCGACGACGATCTGGGCGTCGAGACGACCAGCGAGGACGACGACAGCTGAGCGGCGGGCGGGCGGTGACGTGCGCGTCACCGCTTGCCAAGGGGAAGCGGCCTCGCTAGGGGCGCTTCTCCCGGACCCGGATGCGCCCCTTCGCGGCGCGTCGCGGTACGATGTGGGGCCGTAGCTCAGCTGGGAGAGCGCTGCAATGGCATTGCAGAGGTCAGGGGTTCGATCCCCCTCGGCTCCACCACTTCGTCCTGAAATGTGGCCGGACGTCGGTCTTTCGACCTGGCGTTCGAGAGCGTCCCTAGTCGGCGCGAGCGATTCCTCCGACTTTTCTGGACCGGCCGATCGCGTCGTGCATAGTCGACGCATGGCGCAGCACCCCGGCATCTTTCCGACCTTTTTCCTGTCCGGCTTCGAATGCTCGACCTTCGTGTGGAAGGACCGGGGCCGCCGCGACCTGTCGGCCGAGATCGGGCATTATGCGAAAGCCGACGAGGATTATGCGATGCTCGCCGAACTCGGCATCGGCGTGGCGCGCGAAGGCCTGCCCTGGTCGCTGATCGACACGGGCGGGGGCGGGAGCGAGTACGACTTCGCGCCCGTCGAGCCGTTTCTCCAGGCGCAGCGCCGCCACGGCGTGCTGCCGATCTGGGATTTGTGCCATTACGGCTTTCCGGATGGGCTCGATCCCCTGTCCGATGCTTTTCCGGCGCGCTTCGCCGCGTTCGCGCGCGCCGCGGCCCGCCACGTCGCGGCGCGTGCGCATCATGGGCCTTTATGCTTCACCCCGATCAACGAGCCGACCTTCTGGGGCTATATGGGCGGGGAGTGGGGCTGGGCGGCGCCCTTCGGCCGTGACGCGGACTATCGGCGCCGGTTCACCGCCGCGCTCGCTCGCGCCGACATCGCGGCGGTGAAGGCGATCCGCGAGGATTTCCCCGACGCGCGCATGGTCCATGTCGACCCGTTGATCTGGGTCGTCCCACCCCGCGATCGGCCCGACCTGGCCGAGGCGGCGCGGCGGGAAAGCTATGACGACGCCTATCTGGCCTGGGACATCATCGCCCGGCTGAAGCGACCCGAACTCGGCGGAAGCCCGGAGGTGATCGATATCCTGGGCTTCAACAATTACAGCTTCGGCCAGATGGAATATCGCGCGGGCGGTCCGCACGCGGCGCTGGCGCCCGGCGACGATCGGATCCGGCCGCTATGCGACCTGGTCGAGGAGGCGTGGCGCAGATACGGGCGCCCCTGCGTGATCGCCGAGACGTCCGGGCTGAAGGGCGGGCGGCCCGATTGGCTGAACGATGTGGTGAGCGAAGGACTGGCGGCGGTGGCGCGCGGCGTCGACCTTCAGGGCATCTGCCTGTTTCCCGCCGTCGACATGCCCGACTGGCATAATGGCGCGTGGCTGCACAACGACATCGCCGATGTGGAGCGGCAGCCGGACGGGACGCTGCGACGCGTGCCCTTCGCACCCTATGTCGAGGCGCTACGCCGCTGGCAGCGCAAGCTGAACCGCGCGACGGCCCTCGATGCGGACCCGTATGACGCGGTCGTGGACCTGGGCGACGTGAAGCGCGTCGCGAGCGAGTCGGCGCCCGCGCCCGACGCCGATTGGCACTGATGATCGGTCGTCAGAGCCCGAAGGGGCAGGTGTCGTCCGCTGCCGCCTGGTCCGGCTGGTCGGACACGGGCACGGGCAGGGGCGTGACGGCGCCTGTCGTGTCGAACCACACCAGGGCATCGAACTGGGCAGGCAGACTGGCCGACGAATAATGGCTCCACCGTTCCGTATCCGGGCGGTAGATCACGCCGATGAAGCGCTCCAGCCGCTGTTCCATCAGCGCGTCGCGCAATTGGTCGTGCACGCCGTCGCGCAGATCGAGCAGGAAGCGCGCCACCCCGCTGTCATGCGCGAGGCGTTCGTAGCTGTCCGGGCGTGACGGATTGACGTGCTTGACCTGCATCGGCGCGTCCCAGTCGTCCGCCGCCGCCACCGTTCCGGCATGCGTGCCGAAGCCGATCAGGCAGGCCTGTTCGCCGTAATTCTCCCGTGCCAGCTGGCCGAGGTTCAGCTCGTCCCTGGACTCGCCCATATCGGTGAAACGCGCATCGCCGATATGGCTGTTATGCGCCCAGACGACCGCCTTCGCATTTTCGCCCTTCGACCGCATCAGCAGATCGAGCGTGTCGAACATATGTTCGTCGCGCAGGTTCCAGCTCGCGGCCGAGCCATGGTACATGGCCCGGTAATAGGCCTCCGCATTGGCGACCAGCCGCGCATTCTGCGCAGCGTCGAGGAAAGCGTCGCTACCGGTGGCGGCATAGTCGCGTTGCCGCGCGAACAGGTCGCGCAGCGTCGCCACGACCCCCGCCTCGCACCGGGCATGGCCCTCGCGCAGCGCGAGGCGGCCATAGACCGCGGGGTCCTCCCGCCACGGCTTGAGACAGCCATATCGCTGGCGCGCGGTCGCGGCGGCGTCGGGATCGACCCCGTCGAGATAGTCGATGACCGCGCGGATCGAGGCGTTGAGATTATAGAGGTCGAGGCCGTGGAAGCTCACCCGTGCCGCCGGCGCGAGCGCTTCGTTGTGCCGCCGGAGCCAGCGCACGAAGCCGGCGAACTCGACATTGCGCCACATCCAGGTCGGGAAGCGGGTGAAGGGAGGCTCGCCATCGACGCGCGGCGCCTCGTGGCGGACGTGTCGATCGATCGCGGCCGCGTCGGGCCAGTCGGCCTCGACCGCCACCATGGTGAAGCCATGTTCCTCGATCAGCCGCCGGGTGATGGCCGCTCGCGCCCGGTAGAATTCGGACGTGCCGTGGCTCGCCTCCCCGAGCAGGACCAATCTGGCGTCGGCGAACCGGTCGAACAATCGGCCGAACGCGGGATCGTCGATGTCCGGCAGCGGCTCGGCCGCACCGGCGATCAGGGTCGAGATGCCGGCGTCCGCCGATGTTCGACCCGATTCCAGGGTGGGTTCTGGTAGTCCGGCCATCGCAGCGCTCCTTCAAGGGGCGAGAACGTGCGGGTCGTGATTAGGTTCTGGCCTATTTCGGCACGGTCCAGCGATCCGGGCGCGCGGTTCCGATGTCGGGGAAAGTCGGACATGACGACGCCATATCGGCCGCTGGTCCTGGATCTGGAACGCCGCGAGAATGCGGTCGGCCGTGGTTCGGAACGGGCATGGGCGTTCAGGCGACGGCGGCGGCGATCAGCCTCCCCAGGCGGGCGTGGATGACGTTGGATTCGCGCAGGTCGAGCGGGGTGTCCGCGATGTAGCTCGCGACGAGCAGCGGTTTTCGCGCGGGCGGCCAGAGGATCGCCACGTCGTTGTCGTGACCCCGCCCGCTGGCGCCGGTCTTGTCGCCGACGCGCCAGCGCTTCTGCAGGCCCGCGCGCAATCGGCGGTCGCCCGTCTTGTTGGCGACGAGCCAGCGCGTGAACCGGTCGCGCGACCCGGGGGCGAGCACGGTGCCGAGCGTCAATCGCCCGAACAGGTCGAGCATCGCGTCGGGCGTGGTCGTGTCGCGCGGATCGCCGGGGCGGACATCGTTGAGCTCGGGCTCGATACGGTCGAGCCGGGTTCGGTCGTCGCCGAGCGTACGGACGAACGCCGTGATCCCGGCGGGGCCGCCGACCGCGGGAAGGAGCAGGTTCGCGGCGGCGTTGTCGCTGCGGGTCATCGTCGCGAGACACAGCTCCGCGACCGTGGCCTGACCGCCGGCCCGCGTCTCCGAAAAGGGCGAGTTGGGGACTAGGTCCCGCGCGCCGATCGGCACGCGTCGGTCGAGCCGCTCGCGACCGCGGTCGACCTTGGCGAGGATCGCGGCGGCGAGGATGAGCTTGAAGGTGCTGCACATCGCGAAACGCTCGCCGCCGCGCGTCGCGAAGCGCGCGCCCGTGCCGGTGTCGAGGATCGCCACGCCGAGCCGCCCGCGCGAGGCCTCCTCCAATGCCAGTACTCCGCGCCGGAACGCGGCGCCGCCGAATGCCGGGGCGGGCAGGCGAGCGAGGAGCGGGGCGGCGCCGACAAGGAAACCACGCCGTATCATCATCCGCATCGCCATCCGTCCTATCCGGGACCGTGATGCCCCGCCCTCACGCTCGGGTCCAGTTGCGCCTATATGGCCGGAGCGGGGACGGGCCGGGAGGTTGGCGATGAGTGACGAGACACGATCGGACCCGCCGCGGCGCATTTATCGTCACCGCGTATCGACGCGCCTGTGGCACTGGATCAACGCGGTCGTGCTTACCGTGATGCTGATGAGCGGCTTGATGATCTTCAACGCGCATCCGCGGCTCTATTGGGGGCAATATGGCGCGAACACCGATCGCGCCTGGCTGCAGATCGGGCCGACCGCGACCGGCGGGCAGATGGTCATCGGGTCGACGCGCATCCCGACCACGGGCGTGCTGGGGCGGTGGACGGACCGCGACGGCGTCGAGCGCACCCGCGCGTTTCCGTGGTGGGCGACAATCCCGTCCGGGTACAGCCTGGCGGCCGCGCGGCGCTGGCACCTGTCCGTCGCGTGGATCTTCGCCGTCCTGACCCTCGCCTATCTGCTGTGGAGCGCGGTCAACCGCCATATCCGCCGCGACCTGCTGCCCACGCGCGCGGAACTGACACCGGCCAGCATAGGCAAGGACGTGGTCGATCACCTGCGGCTGCGCTTCCACCCGACCGACGGGAGCGCGCATTACAACGTGCTCCAGAAACTGACCTATGGGCTGGTGTTGTTCGTGCTGCTGCCCGTCGTGATCCTGACCGGGGTGAGCATGTCGCCCGGGTTCAACGCCGCCTGGCCGTGGATGCTCGACCTGTTCGGGGGGCGGCAGTCGGCGCGGTCGCTCCACTTCCTCTGCACGGCGGGGCTGCTGGGCTTCATCGTCGTGCACCTGGTTCTGGTGTTGCTCGCCGGGCCCGTCAACGAGATACGCTCGATGGTGACGGGCTGGTTCCATGTCGCCCAGGTAAAGGAGGGCGGGGCATGATCACGCGGCGCGGGCTCGTCGGTTCGCTGGGGCTGGGCGCGGGCGGATTGATGCTGTCGGGCTGCGACCGGATCGCGGCCACGCCCGCCTTTCGCGGGTTCGCGGCGGGGGCGGAGGGACTGACGCAGGACTTCACGCGGCTGGTGTCCAACCGCGGGGCGCTCGCGCGCGAGTTCACGAGCGCCGACCTGTCGCCGGTGTTCCGCGCGAACGGCACGTCGGACCCGGCGGCGGCGGATTACCGTGCGCTCGCCGCCGGGAACTTCGCCGATTACCGGCTGCGCGTGGACGGGCTGGTGCGGCGGCCGCTGTCGGTGTCGCTCGACCGGTTACGGCAACTACCCGCGCGGACCCAGATCACGCGGCACGATTGCGTCGAGGGATGGAGCGCGATCGGGCGGTGGACGGGGACGCCGCTGCGCGGGTTGCTGAACGAGGCGGGGCTGCTGCCCCAGGCCAAGTACCTCGTCTTCCACTGCGCCGACGATTACGGCGCGGGCAAATATTATGAGAGCATCGACCTGGTCGACGCCTTCCATCCCCAGACGATCCTCGCCTGGGGGCTGAACGGGCGGACGCTGCCGATCGCCAACGGGGCGCCGCTGCGGCTGCGGGTCGAGCGGCAGCTCGGCTATAAGCACGCCAAATATGTGATGCGCGTCGAGGCGGTCGCCAGCCTGGCCGGCATCGGCGCGGGCAAGGGCGGTTATTGGGAGGATTCGAACGATTACGCCTGGTATGCGGGCATCTAGCGCGGCCTGATCGGTGCCCCGAGCGGGTCGCCCCCGCTCAGGCCGGAATGATCGGCGCCGGTGCCCGACCCGGGTTCGCCGCGACCCGCCCCCGTGCCGAGCATCTCGCCGCCCGACGGGGTGGTGCCGACCGCGCCGCGCGCACCGCTCGCGTCCGCCAGGCTGCCGTCCGCCGAGCCGAGCACCGCCGCCTCGGCCGCGATCTCGCTGTCCGCGATGCCGGCCAGGCTGTCGGGGCGGGGCGTCGCATGAGGATCGCGGACCGGAGCATCGACCTCGCCGCGCCGGCTGTCCAGGGTGCCGCCGCTGGGCTGGCCGGCGCCGGCAATCGTCCCGCCGCCACTCGAGCCGCCGGTGCCGCCGGGGTCCTCGCCCGCCTGTTCCCCCAGGGGCCGCAGGTCGAGTCCGCCGCCGCGCTGATCGGTCATGATGTTTCTCCTTCGCGCCCTCAACGCACGACGGCCAAAGCCGTGCCGAATAGGGACGGGACGGGCTTAACCACCTTTAACACTGGTCGAAATCGTAAACGGGGCGTTAACGTCCTCGCCATGACCAGACGATTAGTCCTGACCAACGAAGCCGCCGGCCACCCCCTTCGCCGGGCCCTGCCGCCGCCCGTCACGCCCAAGGCCGCGCCCGACGAGGATCGCGACTGGAAGCTGTTCCTGCTCAGCTTCTCCGCCTTCTTCACCTGCTTCTACAGCTTCATCTTCTAGTCGCAGGCGCGGTGGAGCTTTACCGCGATCCAGGCGGCGAACACGCACATGGCCGCGACGAGCAGCAATAGCTGCCCGGCGGTCACCCCCATCGCCATCATCGCGGCGACCGCCATCGACCCGATCGTCATCGCCCCCGAATTGACGACGTTGTTCGCCGCCACGGTGCGCGCGGTCTGGTCCTTGGCGACGGTGGTCGTCAGAAAGGCGTAGAGGGGCACCACGAACATGCCGCCGAAAATCGCCACCGCGAGCAGCGAGACCAGCACCGTGCCGGCGTGGGGCTGGGCGATGAACGTGCCGATGCCGTAGAGCCGGCCGTCCGTCGTCGGGGTCCAGAGCCGCACCGCCGCCCAGAATGCGATCACCGCGATCCCCATCGCGATCACCGACGCGGGCGAGTAGCGCGCGGAGATCGCGCCCTTGAGCAGCAGGTTGATGACCACCGATCCGATCGCGACCCCGATCGAGAAGACCGCGAGCACCAGGCTGGCGACGCCGGCGTCGGCGGTGAGGACGTTCTTCACCAGCGGCGGAAAGGCGATGATCAGGACGGAGCCGATCGTCCAGAAGAACGAGATCGCGCAGATCGCCAGGAACAACCGGCGGATGTGCATCGTCGCCGCGATCAGCCGCCAGGATGCCCGCAGCGGATTCCAGTCGATGACGAGTTGTGGCCCCAGCCGGGGCGCGGGCGGGATCTGGCGCGCGATCAGGTAGCCGCCGATCGCGACCGCCAGCGTCATGCCCGCCACGATCAGCGTCGATCGGTAGATGAAGCCGGCGACGATGGTGCCCAGCAGGATCGACAGGTACGTCCCCGCCTCGACCAGCCCCGTGCCGCCGAGCACGTCCTTGTCGTCGAGATGCTGGGGGAGGATCGCGTATTTGATCGGGCCGAAAAAGGTCGAATGGATGCCCAGCCCGGTGACCGCGACGAGCATGAGCACCAGGGGCAGCGTCACCGCACCCGTGCTGGCGAGCAGCAGCCCCGCGCAGCCGACCAGCATGATGCCGATCTCCGCCAGCTTCACCACGCGGATGATGCGGGTCTTGTCGTTCGAATCGGCGAGCTGGCCCGCCAATGCGGACAGGAGGAAGAAGGGCAGCACGAACAGCCCGGCGGCGAGGGCGTTGAAGAAGCCTTCCTGCCGTTCGTCGGCGAAGATCTGATAGGTCGCGAACAGGACCATCGAGGTCTTGAACAGATTGTCGTTGAACGCCCCCATGAACTGGGTGGTGAACAAGGGCAGGAACCGGCGCCGTTTGAGTAGCCCGAGCGCATTGATCATAAGGTGACGGCTGGCCTCGAACTGCCTCGGATAAAGGGCGGCATAGCCCAGCGGGGGACGCACGCCAACGTCAAAGCCCGCGGGCGGTCGGGCGGGGTTTCGCGCGGACGACCGGGGCGCTACGGTCCGGGTCAGATGTGGACGCTTCCCAACCTGCTGACCCTGTCGCGGATCGTCGCGCTGCCGCTGCTGGTCGCGCTGTTGTGGTGGCGCGAGTGGGAGCTGGGGTTCGGAATCGCGTTCGTCCTCTACTGCGCGATGGGGATCACCGATTATTTCGACGGCTATCTGGCGCGCGCGCAGGGCGCGGTGTCGCGGCTGGGGGTGTTCCTGGACCCGATCGCCGACAAGATCATGGTCGCGGCCGTCATCCTGATGCTGGCCGGAACGCAGGTGATCACGGGCATCCACCTGGTCGCCGCGCTCGTCATCCTGCTGCGTGAGATCGCGGTGTCGGGCCTGCGCGAGTTCCTGGCCCAGGTACAGGTGTCGGTGCCGGTGTCGCAGCTCGCCAAGTGGAAGACGACGCTGCAGCTGGTGGCGCTGGGGGCGATGATCCTGGCGGGGGCATTGCCGCAGGAAGGCTGGATCGCCGCCGTCGGGCTGGTCAGCCTGTGGGGCGCGGCCGTGCTGACGCTGATGACGGGATGGGATTATCTGCGCGTCGGCCTGAAGCACATGGACTGAGCGCCGGATGCGGATGCTGTATTTCGCCTGGGTACGCGAACTGGTGGGGGTGGACGAGGAGCGCGTGTCGCCCCCGCCGGAGGTGGTGACGGTGGCGGACCTGGTCCGGTGGCTGGCGGCGCGGAGCGAGGGCCATGCCCGTGCCCTTGCCGATCCCGCGCGGTTGCGCGCCGCGGTCGATCAGGCCTTCGTGCCGCTGGACGCGGCGGTTCGCGGCGCGGGCGAAGTGGCGTTGTTTCCGCCGGTGACGGGCGGGTGATCCATATTCGGGTATCGCCCGAGGCGATCGACGTCGCGGCCGAGCTCGCGCGGGTCGAGCTGGCGGGGGTGGGCGGGATCGCCAGCTTTTCCGGGCTGGTCCGGGCCGATGACGGGGTCGAGTTGCTCGAGCTGGAACATTATCCCGGCGTGACCGAGGCGATGCTGGCCGGCCTCGCGGGGGAGGCGATCGCGCGCTGGACGCTGAAAGCGGCGAGCATCGTCCACCGGGTCGGGCCGATGCGGCCGGGGGCGCGGATCGTGTTCGTCGCGACGGCGGCGGCCCACCGGGGCGCGGCGCTCGAGGCCTGCGCCTTTCTGATCGACCGGCTCAAGACCGACGCGCCCTTCTGGAAACGCGAGACGCGGGGCGGGGAGCGACGCTGGGTCGAAGCGCGCGACGGCGACCAAGCCGCCGCCGCGCGCTGGGACAATTAGGGCAGGGTCGGGACGAGCACGCCGTTGACGACGTGGACGACGCCGTTCGACTGGCGGACGTCGGCGGTCTCGACATAGCTCTTGTTGCCGCCCTGGTCCGTCAGGGTCACGGCGCCGTTCTCGACGCGCGCGGTCAGCGGCGCACCCGCGACGGTGGTCAGCGTCGCGGTGCCGCCGCCCGCGCTGATCTGCTGCTGCAGCTGCGCGGCCGAGACGTTGCCCGACACGACGTGATAGGTCAGCACCTTGGTCAGGGACGCCTTGTTCTCGGGCTTGAGCAGCGTGTCGACGGTGCCGGGGGCGAGCCGGCCGAACGCTTCGTTGGTCGGCGCGAACACGGTGAAGGGGCCGGGGCCCGACAGGGTATCGACGAGCCCGGCCGCCTTGACCGCCGCCACGAGCGTGGTGAGGTTGGGCGCGTTCGACGCGTTCTGGACGATGGTGCGATTGGCGAGCATCGCCGCGCCGCCGACCGAAGGGTTGGCGCCGGCCGAGGCGGAGGCGCTCATCGATCCCGCGGTCGTCGTGGACGTGTCGCTGGTGGAGGCGGGGCCGGCGGTGTCGGCATTCATCGGAGCGCAGCCGGCGATCGCGATCGAACCGGCGATCGCGACCAGGGAAAGGCGGGGATAGGACATGAGTCTCTCCTGAAAGGTGGGACCATGGCGGCCCCCATGCGACGATCGCCGCACATCCGAAGATACGTTCCCCTGCCGAAATGGTTGCGCGCGGTTAATTTCCGAGGCGTGAGCGGCAACTTGATAGGAGGGTGACCGTCGTCGGCGCTGCGGCCGGGGCGGTTCACATCATCGCGCGCACAAAGCCGTATCCACTGGTCGCGATCAGCACGACGCCGACCAGGATCAGCAGCACCCTGGTCGACACGCGTTTCGCGATCACCGCGCCGAAGGGCGCGGCGGCGACCCCGCCGACGATCAGCCCGACCGTAGCGAGCGCGAAGGCCTCCATCCCCAGATGGTAGATGAAGGTCGCCGACACGGTGATCGTCAGAAAGAACTCGACGGCGCTGACGGTGCCGATCACCCGGCGCGGCTCGACCCCCTGGACCAGCAGGTTGGAGGTGACCACGGGCCCCCAGCCGCCGCCGCCGACCGCGTCGAGGAACCCGCCGACCAGCGCCAGCGGCTCGACCACCTTGGGCTTGGCGGCCTTGGGCGGGAACAGGATCCCGCGCGCCAGCAGATAAACGCCGATCGCGACCAGATAGCCCAGGATGTACGGCTTCACGACGTCGCCGTCGAGGTTGATGAGGACATAGGCCCCGGTCACCCCGCCGATGATACCGGGCAGCAGCAGCCGCAGGAACAGCTTGCGGTCGATATTGCCTGCCAGCGCGTGGCTGATCCCGGAGGCGGCGGTGGTGAAGACTTCGACGATATGGATGTTGGCCGACGAGCGGGCGGGCGGCAGCCCGAGTATCCCCACCAGCAGCACGTTGCACACGACGCCGAACGCCATGCCGAGCGCGCCGTCGACCAGTTGCGCGGCGAAGCCGATCGCGACGAAGGGCAGGATCGCGGACCAGTCGAAACTTGCGAGATGGCTCATCCACGTCCTTTCCCTTGCTGCCCGTAGCGCCCCCGATCATTCCCACAAGGGAGGTGGAGTTTAGCCGGGTAAAGCCCGAAGCGGGGCGTGCTGGAAATCGCGCGCGACGCGTCCTATTTGGGCGGCAAGGGAGCATTCATGTTCAGGCGGCTGGTCAGCTATCTCGATTCGATCCGGGCGCGCGATCCGGCGCCGCACAGCCGTGCCGAGGTGCTGACCTATCCGGGAGTCTGGGCGCTGGGGTGGCACCGCCTCGCGCACCGCCTGTACCGGAGGCGGCTGTTCTTCCTCGCGCGGTGCGTCAATCACTGGTCGCGCGCGACCACCGCGATCGACATCCATCCGGGCGCCGTGATCGGGCGCAATTTCTTCATCGACCACGGCTTCGTGGTGATCGGGGAGACGGCGCGGATCGGCGACAACGTCACCATCTATCAATGCGTGACGCTGGGCGGGACCAGCCCCGACAACGGCGTCGCGGGCAAGCGGCATCCGACGCTGTGGGACGGGGTGATCGTCGGATCGGGCGCGCAGGTGCTGGGGCCGATCGTCGTCGGGCCACGCGCGCGGATCGGCGCCAATGCGGTGGTGACGCGCGACGTGCCCGAGGGTGCGGTGATGGTGGGCATTCCCGCGCGCCCGACCATGGTCGACGGGGGCGCGGCGCCGCCGCCCAAATTCGTGCCCTATGGCACCCCCTGCGCCGAGATGTTCGACCCGCAGACGCAGAAGGTCGAATTGCTTCGGTGCGAGCTGGAGCAGATGCGCAAGCGGCTGGACGCGCTGCTCGGCGACGAGGATCGGGGCGGGCAAGAGCGGGATCGGGCCTGATGGGAGTCGTCACCCCCTTCCCGCTCGCGCGGGGTGCGCCCACGCAGATCGGGTTCGACCGCGCCGAGCTGACGCGCATCCTGGATATCTATGGCCGGATGGTCGCGGCGGGGATGTGGCGCGATTACGCGATCGAGCTGGGGCGTGACGCCGCCGTCTTCGCCGCGTTCCGACGCGCGGCCGAGCGGCCCGAATACCGGGTCGAGAAACGCCCCGACCTGCGCGGCAGGCAGGGTATGTGGGCGCTGGTCGGGGAAGCCGGGGCGGTGCTGAAGCGGGGCCATGAACTCGCATCGGTCCTGGCCCCGCTGGAGCGGCGACTGCTCAAGCTCGTTGACTAGGCGGTCGCGTGAGCCGTGGTCGGGGGCAGGCGTCGCCCCAGATCGCCCAGCGTTCCCACGACCAGCGCGCGCATCGGATGCCAGAAGGCGGACAGCGTCAGCAGCGCGGAGCCGATCACGAAGGCGGTGAGCGCCCAGCTCAACTCCACCGCGCCTGCGGTGCGGAACAGCGCGATCATCGCGTAGAGCACGTAACCGAGCCCCGAGACGAGCAGCGCGCGCCGATCGATCGCCAGCGCGATAAAGGCGAAAACGAGATAGAGCGCGAGCACCACCAGCGCGGTCGCGACGGTCACTTCCGAGTCGAACACGCCGAGCAGCTTGAAGATCGGATGCGCGATCATCGGCGCCGCGGCGAGGTGGAGCCAGAAAGCGACGTCGGACCGGCGCGTCCGCCGCTCGCGGTCCGACAAGTCCCAGCGCATGGCCAGCGCGAAGACGCCGAGACCCGCCACCAGAAATAGTGGCCAGATCGCATCGCTATCCATCGGCACGACCGCCAGGAACAGGCCGAGAAGGACGCCCGCCGCGGCGACCGCGCCCGCCGCGACGGTGATCGGTACGCCGAACCGGCGCCAGTGGAGCCAAGCCGCAGCCGCCGTGACCGCCGCGATCCCGGCGCCGATCAGCGCGCCGACCCGCTCGGACAGGTCGGGTTCGATATCGACCAGCAGCCCGAACTGCGCGCCGGCGATGCCGAACACGAAGGCGAGGAGCAGCAGGATGCTCGGCAAGGCCATGCGGCGGCGCGTGGTGAAATATTCGGCGAGCAGCCACGCGACGCCCGCGACCCCGATGCCCGCCAGCGCCTTGGACACGACCCCGCCGATCTGCGTCACCGCCGCGAGCAGCAGGACGATCGCGATCGACACGAAGATGTCGTTGAACCCGGTGATCAGCCGGAAATGCTCCTCGTCGACCGCGGGCGCGGCGCGCGAGGTGGCGATGTGGTCCCGTAGGCCGCGCGCGGCGTCGGGCGACAGGGCTCCGGCGGCGACCGCGCCGTCGATGTCGGATTCGCTGTACATGGCTGCTCCCCAGTTGACGCGCTCAGCCTAGGCCGAGTGTATCGCTTGATCAATACACCTTCATCCGCCCGCCGCGAGACAGGCCGATCCCGCCCGTTCGGCCCGATCGATCCGGTAGCGCAGCGACTGAAGCCGTTCCCGCGCGACGGGGATGCCCGCGACGATGGGCGTGGTGATCGGGATCACCCGACCGCTCCCGCCTTTTCCGACCGGCGGGGAATAGACATAGATCGTGCCGCCCGTGGTCGCGGCCGCCGCCTCGTAAAGGCGGCAGGCGCGGTCGGCGTCTTCGGGCACGCCGTTTCCGTCCTCGAACATCCGGCCGAGTTCCAGCTGCGCCGCCTTGCTCCCGGCCTGCGCGGTGCGCGCGAGCCGCTGGAGCCGTTCGATCCCGCGGTTTCCCGGCGGCGTCCGGAGGTCGAGGCCCATATAGCTGCCGGGTGCCGAGCAGGCGGAGAGCAGCAACGGCAGCGCGAACGGCCTCAACCCCCAAGCTTCCGCCCGATCAGCATCGCCTGCTCCGCGCCCGATCTGGGCACGATCTCGCCCGTGCGGTCGGTGATCTCGTCCCAATGCGCCGCCACCCCCTCGGGCGAGAGATCGGCACCGTCGAGCCGCGCGCCCGGCGTCAGCGTGACGTAGGAGGATTGGAACACGCCGGCGCCGGCACCGACGATGACGCCCGACGGCGCGTCTTCCGAAACCAGGTAGAGCGCGGCGGGAACGACCTTTTCGGGGGCGAATGCCTCGAAAGCGGCCTCGGGAAACAGGTCGGCGGTCATGCGCGTGCCCGCGGTCGGCGCGATGGTGTTGACGCGGATGTCGTTCTTCGCACCTTCGATGCCCAGCGTCTTGGCGAGGCCCGCCAGCCCCAGTTTGGCCGCGCCGTAATTGGCCTGGCCGAAATTGCCGAACAATCCGGTCGACGACGCGGTCATCAGCACGCGGCCGTAATTCTGCTCGCGCATCACGTCCCAGCACGCCTTGGTGGCATAGGCGGAGCCGAGCAGGTGGACGCGCACCACGAATTCGAAGTCGCTCGGCTCCATCTTGGCGAAGCTCTTGTCGCGCAGCACGCCGGCATTGTTGATGAGGATATGGACGCCGCCCCAACGCTCGCGCGCGGCGGCGACCATCGCGACCATCTGGTCATAGTCGGCGACGTTGCCGCCATTGGCCATCGCCTCGCCGCCCGCCGCCTCGATCTCCTCGACGACCCGGAGCGCGGCGTCGGACTGGCCGGTGCCGTCGCGCGCGCCGCCCAGATCGTTGACGACGAGCCTGGCGCCACGCCGGGCGAGTTCGAGCGCATAGGCGCGGCCGAGACCACCGCCGGCGCCGGTGACGATGGCGACACGGCCGTCGAAGCTGATGGACATGAAAAGGGCGCTCCTTCGAAAAGAAGCGCCCTTTCTAGATACCAGGGTGTCGAGCGCAACCGCCCCGACCAAGCGGCGCCTCAGCGGCGGCGACGCGCCCGGTTGCTGCGCGACGTGCTGCCCTGGATACAATCGTCATACTGACCCGCGCGGCAGACCGGCGGGTTCGGATTGGCCGCCTCCGGAGTGGCGATCGGTTGCGCGGCGACCCCCGCCCCGCCCATCATGCCGCCCGTGCCCGGCGACGCCATCATCGGCGAGCCGGCCATAGCGCCGGGCTGACCGCTCATGGCCTGACCCTGCGTCGACTGACCCTGCATCGGCTGGCCCTGCATCGGTTGGCCCTGCGCAGCCGGATCGTTGGTGGTCGACTGCATCGTCGATCCCGCGCTGCCGGTCGCGGCCGGATCCTGGGTCGACATGCTGTCGGTCGTAGTGGTGGTGGAGCCGGTCTGGCCCTCCGTGGTCTGGCCCGACATGGTGGTGGACGACTCGGTGCCGGTCTGCGGCGTGCCGGTGGTCGTGCCGCCGGCCGTGCCGCCGGTCGTTTGGGCGAGAGCCGGCGCCGCGATGAAGGCGGCCGCGGCGAGAAGGTAATGCTTCATCAGAGTCTCCTGATTTCGAGCGCAAAGTCGCGTTCGCGCAAGGGAGTGAACGCATTAGACACCGGTTGGGTCCTCGTTTCGCAGCCGCACCGGTTCCGCCCGGCTCAATTTCCCGTGTCCAGGGCATAACCCGCCGAGCGCACCGTGCGGATCACGTCGGCGCATTCGCCGATGTTGATCGCCTTGCGCAGCCGCCGGATATGCACGTCGACGGTGCGCGATTCGATGTCGCTGTCATGGCCCCAGACCGCGTCGAGCAGCCGTTCGCGCGAGAAGACCCAGCCGGGATGCTCCAGAAAATGCTTGAGCAGCCGAAACTCGGTCGGCCCGAGCGGGATTACCTGCCCGGCGCGGCGGACCTTGTGGCCGACCGTGTCCATCTCGATGTCGGCATAGGTCAGCGCCTCGCCCGCCAGCGCGGGTCGGACGCGGCGCAGCACCGCGCCGACGCGCGCCACCAGCTCGCGCGGGGAGAAGGGCTTGGTGACGTAATCGTCGGCGCCGGTCTCCAGCCCGCGCACCCGGTCCTCCTCCTCTCCGCGCGCGGTGAGCATGATGATGGGCACGTTCTGGGTTTCGGGCGTGCGGCGCAGGCGGCGGCAGACCTCGATCCCCGACAGGCCTTCGACCATCCAGTCGAGCAGAACGATGTCCGGGGTCGATTCGCGCGCGAGCAGCAGCGCCTCCTCGCCATCGGGGGTGCGGCGCACCTCGAAATCCTCGCGGGTGAAGTGGAAATGGAGCAGTTCGGACAAAGCGGCGTCGTCTTCGACCAGCAGCATCTTGGCGCGGGGCATGGGTCAGGCCTTTCCGTTGCTCGGGAGAATGGGGTGGAGCGTCATGCCGGCGTCCCGTTCAGGCGCTCGGCGATCTGGGTGCCGGTGGCGGCGAAATAGACCATCTCGGCGACGTTGCCGGCATGGTCGCCGATGCGCTCCAGATTCTTGGCGACGAACAGCAGATGGGCGACCTGGCTGATCGTGCGCGGATTCTCGACCATGAAGGTGACCAGGGTGCGGAAGATCGAATCGTAGAAATCGTCCAGCGCGGTGTCGCTGCGGCAGACGCGCACCGCCGCCTCCGCGTCGCGCGCGGCGAAGGCGTCGAGCACGTCATGGACCATGCTACTTGCCATCCGACCCATGGCGGGCAGGATCGAGATGGGCTCGATCCGGGTGCCGTCCTGGCTGCCTTCCTCGATCATGGGCACGCGCTTGGCAATGTTCTTGGCATAGTCGCCGATCCGCTCGACGACGCTGGCGATCTTGAGCGCGGCGACCACTTCGCGCAGGTCGTTGGCGAGCGGCGCGCGCAGGGCGATGATGCGGACGGCGAGGCGCTCCACCTGCGCCTCAATCACGTCGATCGCGGCGTCGTCGGCCTTGACCTGCGCCGCGAGCACCTGGTCCCCGCGCTGGAGCGCCAGCATCGCCCGCGCGATCGCATCCTCGGCCAGCCCGCCCATCTGGGAGATGAGGCCGCGGAGCTCGCCGATGTCGGCGTCGAAGGCCTTGACGGTATGTTCGTTCATGATCGGGGTCCTCAGCCGTACCGGCCGGTGATGTAGTCCCGCGTACGGTCCTCGCGCGGGTTGGTGAAGATCTCGGTGGTCGCGCCATATTCGACGAGCCGGCCGAGGTGGAAAAAGGCGCAGCGCTGGGACACGCGCGCGGCCTGCTGCATGTTGTGGGTGACGATCGCGATCGCGTATTGGCCTTTCAACGCGTGGATCAGTTCCTCGATCTTGGCGGTGGCGATCGGGTCGAGCGCGGAGCAGGGTTCGTCCATCAGGATCACCTCCGGGTCGACGGCGATGGCGCGGGCGATGCACAGGCGCTGCTGCTGGCCCCCCGACAGCGCGGTGCCGCTCTCGGTCAGCCGGTCCTTGACCTCGTCCCACAGCCCGGCCCGCCTGAGCGAGGTCTGGACGATGCCGTCGAGGTCGGCGCGACTGGCGGCAAGGCCGTGGATGCGCGGGCCGTAGGCGACATTCTCGTAGATCGACTTAGGGAACGGATTGGGCTTCTGGAACACCATGCCGACGCGGGCGCGGAGCTGCACCACGTCCATGCGGTTCGAATAGATGTCCTCGCCGTCGAGGCGGATGTCGCCCTCCACGCGCGCATTGGCGACGGTGTCGTTCATACGGTTGAGCGTGCGCAGGAAGGTCGACTTGCCACAGCCGGACGGGCCGATCAGCGCGGTCACGCGGTCCTGGTCGATGTCGATCGACACATCGTCGATCGCCTTGGTCGCGCCGTACCAGACATTGACGTGGCTGGCGGTGATCTTGGGGGGATGGTTGCTCACCAGCGTGTCTCGAATCGGTTGCGGAGGTGGATGGCGAGGCCGTTCATCGCGAGCAGGACGACGAGCAGGACGATGATCGCCGCCGAGGTCTTCTCGACGAAACCGCGCCCGACCTCGTCGGACCACAGGAAGATCTGGACGGGCAGCACGGTCGCGGGCTGGGTGACGCCGCCGGGCGGCGCGGCGATGAAGGCGCGCATCCCGATCATGAGCAGCGGCGCCGTCTCGCCCAGCGCGCGCGCCATGCCGATGATCGTGCCGGTCAGCACGCCGGGCAGGGCGAGCGGCAGGACGTGGTGGAACACCACCTGTATCGGCGACGCGCCGACGCCCAGCGCCGCGTCGCGGATCGAGGGTGGCACGGCCTTGATCGCGCCCCGGGCGGCGATGACGATCACCGGCATCGTCATCAGCGCCAGCGTCAGCCCGCCGACCAGCGGGGCCGATCGGGGCAGGCCGAAAGTGCCCAGGAACAAGGCCAGCCCGAGCAGCCCGAAGATGATCGACGGCACGGCCGCCAGATTGTTGATCGACACCTCGATCAGGTCGGTGAACCGGTTCCGGGGCGCGTATTCCTCCAGATACAGCGCGGCGAGCAGCCCGATCGGAAAGGCGAGCGCGAGGGTCACCGCCATGGTCAGCAGCGATCCCTTGAGCGCCCCCCAAATCCCGGCGCGGGTCGGGTCGGTCGAGTCGGAGGCGAACAGGAAGTCGCGGTTGACCCCGGTCGAGAGCAGCGCGCCCGACCGCAGCGACGCGACCACCGCCTCGGCCGCGACGGTGCCGTCGCCCTTGGCGGCCACATCGATCGGACTGGCGACGGGCAGGTCGAGCACGACGCGCCGCGCCAGCATCGATGGGTCCTCCTTCACCGCCTCGCGGACGCGGACCCAGGCACCGTCGGACAGGATGCGGGTGCCCAGATCGGGGCCGAACGCATTCACCGCCGCGTCGTCGACCAATCCCTCCAGCCCCGCGCCCGCGAGCGCCAGGTCGGCGCCCCGGCCCTGGAGCCGCGCGGCGTCCAGGCCGAGGGGGCGCCGGGCGAAGTCAATCGGCATAGCCACGCGCGTCTCGACGAACCCGCTTGCGCCCCCGAGGAGCATCGACCCGAGCAGGAAGACGAGGAACCCGCCCGACAGCAGCACCGCAGCCAGCCCGAGCAGCCGGAAGCGGCGCTCGGCGCGGTAACGGCGACGCACGCGGTTCTGCATCGCGGGCTGCGACCAGTCGGTCGGCCGCCGGGCGGCGATGGCGACCGCGTCAGTCATAGGCTTCACGATATCGGCGCACGACCGACAGCGCGATCATGTTGAGGAGGAAGGTGATCGCGAACAGGGTGAGGCCCAGCGCGAAGGCCGCCAGCGTCTTGGGGCTGTCGAACTCCGCCTCGCCGGTCAGCAGGTCGACGATCTGGCGGGTGACGGTGGTGGTGCTCTCGAAGGGGTTGAGCGTCAGCGTCGCGACGCCGCTGGCCGCCATGACGACGATCATCGTCTCGCCGATCGCGCGGCTGACGCCCAGCAGCACCCCGCCGATCACGCCGGGCAGCGCGGCCGGAAGCAGCACGCGGCGGATCGTCTCGGACGGGGTCGCGCCCATCGCCAGGCTGCCGTCGCGCATCGACGAGGGGACGGCGGCGAGCGAATCGTCGGCGAGCGACGAGATGAACGGGATGATCATGATCCCCATCACCGACCCCGCGACCAGCGCCGATTCGGACGAGGCGTTCTCGATGCCGATGCCGACCGCGAAGTCGCGCACGGCGGGGGCGACCGTCAGCGCGGCGAAATAGCCATAAACCACGGTCGGCACCCCCGCGAGCATCTCCAGAAGCGGCTTGACCCAGCTGCGCACGCGCGGCGTCGCATATTGCGTCAGGTAGATCGCGCTGAGCAGCCCGAAGGGCAGCGCCACCGCCATCGCGATCACCGCGCCGATGAAGAAGGTGCCCCAGAAGAGTGGCACGGCCCCCAGCGACGCGCCCGGATCGCGCGGGTCGATGACCTGCGGGCTCCAATGCGTACCGAACAGGAAATCGGTGACGGGCACGCGCGCGAAGAACCGCGCGGCCTCCCACACCAAAGACACGACGATGCCCAAAGTGGTCAGGATCGCGACCAGCGACGCGGCGAGCAGCGCCGCCATGACGATGCGTTCCGTCCGGGTGCGCGCGGCGAAGTCGGGGCGGACGCGGGTGAACGCGAACCCCCCGGCGCCCAGCGCCAGCAGCAAGGCCAGCGCGGTCGCGATCCAGTCATAGCGCGACTGCGCGGCGGCATAGGCGGGCTCGAGCAGGCGGGCGAGCGGGTGGAAGGCGCCGTACGCGGACCCGCCGGCGAGCCGGCGCGCTTCGGACAGGATCGCGGCGCGGTCGAAGCCGGGCGGGGGTAGCTGGGCGGCCACGGGGGTGGCGAGCACCGCGTCGGTGACGAGCGCGGGCGAGGTCAGCGACCAGATGCCCAGGAACAGCAGCGGCGGCAACAGGCACCAGAGCGCGACATAGGTCGCGTGATGTCCCGGCAGCGAGCTGAACCGGCGACCGCCCACGCGGAACGCCG
Organism: Sphingomonas sp.; assembly: GCF_036388435.1. GTDB lineage: Bacteria > Pseudomonadota > Alphaproteobacteria > Sphingomonadales > Sphingomonadaceae > Sphingomonas. The sequence goes on along the minus strand of NZ_DASVRV010000048.1, from coordinate 58,486 downwards.
CCGCGCGCGCGCGCGCCGACAGCCAGCCGACCAGCGCCAGACCGGCGAGGAGCAGCAGGAGCGCCCCGAGCGACATCAGCTCAGGGTCGCCGGATCGAGCGGGCGCTCGGTCGCGATCGCCGCCGCCGAATCCGCGCGGACGGGGGCGGGCGCGGCGATCAGCCCGCGCCGCGCGAGCGGGCCTCCGGGCTGCCAGCCCGCGGCGTAGAGCCCGAGAAAGCGGCGGAGTCCCGGAACCGCGTCGAGATGATTGCGCTTGACGTAGAGATAGAGCGGCCGCGATCCCGGATAGCTGCCGTCCGCGATCGCCGCATAGGTCGGGAGCACGCCCGCGACCGGCACGCCCTTCACCGACGCCGCATTCTCCTCGAGATAGCTGTAGCCGAACACGCCGATCGCGGTCGGGTTGGCGGTGAGTTTCTGGACAATGAAATTGTCGTTCTCGCCCGCGTCGACATAGGCGCCGTCCTCCCGCACCCGGGCACAAAGCGCGCGGTGCGCGTCGGGATCGGTGCGGGCCAGTGCCTTCGCAGCAGGGTCGGCGGCTTCGCAGCCCGGCACCATGATGAGTTCGACCAAGGCGTCGCGGGTGCCGCTGGTGCCGGGCGGGCCGTATATGCTGATGGGGATGGCGGGCAGGCGCGGGTCGATATCACTCCAGCGGTGCGCGTTGTTGGGCCGTCCACCCGGCGTGGCGGCAAGCGCGCGGTAGATCTGCGCCGGACTGAGCGCCAGGCGCGGCCCGTTCAACGCCTCGGCGAAGACGACCCCGTCCAGGCCGATCCGCACCTCGATCACCGGGCCGACGCCGCTCGCCTGGCATCGCCGATATTCGCCCAGCGTCAGGCGGCGCGAGGCGTTGACGATGTCGGGATAGGCCGCGCCCAGCCCCGAACAGAACAGGCGGATGCCCCCGCCGGTGCCCGTCGCCTCGATCACCGGGGCCGCGGCGTCGGGATCGCCCGCGACGAACTGCTCCGCGATCAGCGTGGTGAAGGGATAGACCGTCGACGATCCGACCGCCCTGATCTCCGCGCGCGCGCCCGAGCCGCCGCCGCGCGCCTGATCGTGGCACGCGGGAAGCGACAGGCATGAGAGGAACAGGGCGGCGAGTGCGCGCAAATACAGGATTTCCGGGTAGCGGGCGACCGGACGGACCCCGCGTCGCGAGCGGTTCTAACACCGCCACTTCACGTCCGTGTGACACTTTGCCTACGAAATTGTGACAGTCTCGTCGGCGGGGGGCAGCAGAACGGCGACCGTGGTTCCGATCCCGGCCTTGCTGACGATGTCCAGGCGCCCGCGATGACGCTCGACGATGTGCTTGACGATGGCGAGGCCCAGGCCCGTGCCGCCCAGTGTCCGGCTGCGTCCGGCATCGATCCGGTAGAAGCGCTCGGTTAGGCGGGGAATGTGCTCGGGCGCGATGCCGTCGCCCTCGTCGGTCACGGTCAGACGGACCATGCCGCCGTCGCGCCGAAGCGCGACCGCGACCGGTGTTCCCGACCGCCCATATTTCAGCGCGTTCCCGATCAGGTTGTGGAGCATCTGCGACAGCCGCGCCCGGTCGCCGCAGATGAAAGGCACGTCAGGGTCGACGTTCAACGTCACCGCGTGACCCCGGTCGTCGCCCATGTCGAAGATCTCGGCGCGAACTTCGGCGATCAACTGCGCAAGATCGATCGAGGCGTCGGGCAGCTGGTGCTTCTCCGCTTCGATCCGCGACAGCGAGATCAGGTCCTCGACCAGACGCTGCATCCGCCGGGCCTCGTCGAACATCACCTTCAGGAAGCGTGCCCGGACATCGGGATCCTCCCCGGCCTCGTCCGCCAGCGTCTCGATGAAGCCAAGGATCGAGGCGAGCGGGGTGCGCAGCTCGTGGCTGGCATTGGCGACGAAGTCGATCCGCATCCGTTCGGCGGCGTAAGCGCCCGTGCGGTCGATGAGCTGAACGATCCGGAACGGGCCGGCTTTGCCCACGCGCATCTCCCAGCGGCGGTCGATCGAGCCCAGCCCGACCAGTTCGATCGGCCGTTCCTCCGGTCCGAAATCGGCGGAGGCGAGGCGCGCGGCGGCGGCGGGGTGGCGGATCGCGACGCGTACATCGTCGCCGACGATGTGCCGGCCGAGTTCGGCGAGCGCGGCACGGTTCGCGAACACCACCTGGCCGCCGCGGATGAGCAGCACCGGCTGGACCACCGAGTCGAGCAGTTGATCGATCAGCTCGGGCGAGTCGTTCGATACCGGTTCGGCCGCCGCCGGCGGTTCCGCGCGCTCCAGCCCGCCGAGCAACACCGCGCCGACCGCGCCGACCCCGGCGATCAGCGCGGACTGCAGGCTGTCGCCGACCACGCCCGCGACGACCGCGGTGACGAGCGCCAGGACGAGCGCCCAGACGAGACGAGGATCGGGGCGGGCCGGCATCGCGCCTTCCTTACGCGAAGAAGGTGCGCCGTGCGAAGGGCGCCCGTGCCGTTTCGGTACGAGCGCCGCGCTTGCGGTGCCTTCACGCTTGTGAAAGGGCTCGGCGGTTAGAAGGACCTCGATGACCGAACGCTCCGACGACGCCGCCGAGGAAGCGGACGCGAGCCCGACCCGCCGGCGCGTGCTGATCCTGGGCGCGGTCGGGGCATCGGCGGTGGTGTCGATTCGCCCCGCGCTGGCGCAGACCGCCGGCTCCGTCCTCAACTGCCAGATCCCAGTGCCCGATCCCAGCCGCGCGGGCGGCTATATCGCGGGTGACGGCAAGGTCGTCGCGTCCGGCACGAAGAACGCCTTTCCGCCCGCATCGCGCCCGTTCAAGGGCGAGGAGGTCCGGCGGGCGATGAACGGCGGCACGCTGCCGGGCACGGATTACGAGCGCAGCCGGGCTTATATGAACTATATCCGCCGGCTGCAGCGTGGCACGAGCGGGTTCACCTGCTTCGCATCGCTCCAGATGCCCAGGTGAGGTGGGCCCCGCGCGGTTGACGTGACGGAAAGCCCCGTGCGCTATAGGTCGGCCCCATGTACCGCGCCGCGTCGCCTTCCTCGCTGCTGATCGAGCCGCTCGACGACCTGACGGCGGTGTTCCACCGCGCATCGGGCATCACCCACCTGCTCGCCTCCCCGGCGCCCGAGATCCTGCGGTCGCTGCGGACAGCCGCGAGCCGCGAGCAACTTCTCGCCAGACTTGGCGACGAGTTCGACCTGGCGCAGGACGACGTTCAGGCGCTCGAGGCACGCCTCGACGAACTCGTGGCCGCCGGGCTCGTCGTGCGGGCATGAGGCATGTCCACACGGTCCGGGTCGGGCCGTACGGCTTTCGTGTCGGGTCCGACTGGCGCACGCCGATCGCTGCGCTGGAGCGGCTTTACGCCGGCTATCCGAAGCCCGACGGCATCGCCGATTTTACCGTGCGGCTGGAGGCGACGCGCCTGTGGCGTCGGTTCGTAAGGCCCGCGGTGGCGATCGCGGGCGACTGGATGCTGCCGGGCGCCGCGCCGCTGCCGCTGGCGCAGGCGCTGCTCGCGGCCGAGATGGGGATGAACCTCCAGCTCGCGCTGGGCGGGCGGCGCCACCTGCTGCTGCATGCCTCCAGCGTCGAGCGGGGCGGGCGGGCGCTGCTGATGACGGGCGAGTCGGGGGCGGGCAAGTCGACCCTGTCGGTGCTGCTGGCGGCGCGGGGCTGGCGGTTCATGGGGGACGAGTTCGCGTTGATCGACCTCGATACGGGCGAGGTACGCGCCTTTCCCCGTCCGGTCAGCCTGAAGAACGACAGCATCGGGGTCGGGCGCGCGGCCTGGCCCGGCGCGGTGGCGGGGCCGCTGCTGCGCGCGACGCCCAAGGGGGAGGTCCGGCACCTCGCGCCGGACGCGTACGCCATTGCGGCGATGGACGTGCCCGCCCGTCCGGCCCTGCTGCTATTTCCGCGTTACGGCTTCCCCGCCGAAACTCGCACCGTGCCGCCGAGCGAGACGTTCGTGCGGCTGACCCAGGCGTCGACCAACTATACGGCGCTCGGCCAGCGCGGGTTCGAGGCGCTGATCCGTCTGGTGCGCGGAGTGCCGGCGATGGCGGTCGATTACCCGGACGGCGCGGCCGGGGTCGCGGCGGTGGAGGCGTTGTGGGGCGCCCTGTGAGCCCGGCCGAGCTGCTGGTGCGCGCGCTCCGCGAGCCGGACACGGCGACCGGGCTGGACGGCGATAATTGGCAGGCGGTGATCGCGGTCGCGCGCGCGGAGCAGCTGCTGGGTACGCTGGCCTCGCGCCTCGCCGGGCTGGCGCTGCCCCTGGCGGTGCGGGCGATCCTGGCCGACGCGGCGGCGACCGCCGAGCAGGGGCGCATCGCCGCCCTGTGGGACGCGGAGATGGTCCGCCGCGCGCTGGCGCCGCTCGGCTGCGCGGTGGTGCTGCTCAAGGGCACCGCCTTCGTCGCGGCCGGGCTGGACGCGGGGCGGGGACGGTCAATCGGCGACACCGACATCCTGGTGCCGCGCGCGGCGCTGGAGGGGGTGGAGGTGGCCTTGCTCGCGGCCGGGTGGGAATGGGTGAAGCCCGACGCCTATGACGACGGTTATTACCGCCGCTGGATGCACGAGCTGCCCCCGCTGATCCACCGCGAGCGCGACCGGATGGTGGACGTGCACCACACGATCCTGCCGCCCACCGCCCGGATCACGCCGGATGCGGACGCGATGATCGCCGATGCGGTGCCGCTCGACGGCGGGCTGAGCGTTCCCGCGCCTGCCGACATGATCTGCCACGGGGCGGCGCATCTGTTCGCGGACGGCGATCTGAGCGGGGGGCTGCGCAACCTTTGGGACCTGCACTGCCTGTTGGCGGAGTTCGGCGTCGAGGGACTGCGCGCGCGCGCCGGGCGCCATGGCTTGTGGCGGGAGGTCCACCGGGCGGCGCGGCTGGCGAACGCGCTTTTCGGAACGACCATTCCCGACGCCTGGCGAGTCCGGAGCCCAGGCGACGCGCTGTTCCGCCGCCGTCTGCTGGCGCGCGACGGGTGGGGTAGGGGAACGCGGCCGGCGACGCGCTTCGGCTTCTATCTGCGTTCGCATTGGATGCGGATGCCGCCCTTGCTCCTGGCGCGGCATCTCTGGACCAAGTGGCGGCGGCGCTAGCCGCCCAGCCGTTCCAGCGCCGGGATCAGCTCGGCATAATGATCGATCACCGCGTCCGCGCCCAGCTCCTCGATCGGACCCTGGAGGAAGCCGAAGCTCACCGCGACGGTCGGCAACCCCGCCGCGCGGCCCGCCGTCACGTCGTAGATCGAATCGCCCACGAACGCCGCCCGCCCGTCGCCGCACCGCTCGACCATGAGGTGGACGAGGTCGGGCAGCGGCTTGGCGCGGCCCGGCCCGAGCGTGTCGCCGCCGACGATGCTCGCGAACCGATCGGTCAGCCCGAGCTCGCCGAGCAGGAGCCGCGCCAACCGTTCGTTCTTGTTGGTGACGATGCCGAGCGCGACCCCGCGCCGCGCGAGTTCGTCGAGCGCGTCGAGCGCGCCGGGGAAAGGCCCGGTCAGCACGGCGATGTTCGCCTCGTAGAACGCGAGCAGCCTTTGCTGGAGCAGGTCCAGCTCGGCGTCCGTGCAGCCGCCGGTCGCGGCCATGCCCTGCGCCAGCATGTGTCGCGATCCGCCGCCGATCATGGGGCGGACCCGCTCGACGGAGAGCGGCGCGCGGCCGACACTGTGGAGCGCATGATTGACCGCCGCGGCAAGGTCGCCGCTGGTGTCGAGCAGCGTGCCGTCCAGGTCGAAGCCGATGACGTCGAAGGGGAATGGGGCCATGCGCGTCCGCCTGCCAGCCCCGCTATGGCGCTGGCAAGTATCCTGTGGCAGTCGCTCGACCCCATGACGAACAGCCCGCTCGCGGCGATCGTCCTGGCCGCGGGCCAGGGCACGCGCATGAAATCCGACCTCCACAAGGTGCTCCACCCGGTCGCGGGGCGGCCGATGCTCCTTCATCTGCTGGCAAGCGTGGGCGAGCTCGCCCCGGCCCGGACCGTCGTGGTCGCGGGCGCGCGTCGCGAGCAGGTCGAGGCGGCGGTCGCGGCGATGGACGTGACGGTAGCGGTCCAGGCGGAACAGCTCGGCACGGGCCATGCGGTCGCGCAGGCGCAGGCGGCGCTGAGCGGGTTCGCGGGCGATGTGCTGATCCTGTACGGCGACGTGCCGCTGGTCGGCGCGGAGACGATGCGGCGGATGGTGGCACGGCTGCACGCCGCCGATCGGCCGGCGGCGGTGGTGCTCGGCTTCCGGCCCGCCGATCCGGGCGCCTATGGCCGCGTCATCGCCGAAGCCGACGGGTGTATCGCGCGCATGGTCGAGTTCAAGGACGCGAACCCCGCCGAGCGCGCCGAAACCTTGTGCAATTCGGGGCTGATGGCGGTCCGCTCCGCCGACCTGTTCGCGCTTCTGGCGCGCGTCGGCAACGACAACGCGGCGGGCGAATATTATTTGCCCGATATCGTCATGCTCGCCGCCGCCGACGGTCGCCATTCGGCGGTGATCGAGACCGAGGCGGGCGAGGTCGCCGGCGTCAACAGCCGCGCCGAGCTGGCGGTCGTGGAGGCCGATTGGCAGCAGCGCCGTCGTGCCCGGGCCATGGCGGACGGCGCCACGCTGCTCGCCCCGGAGACGGTGTGGTTCAGCCACGATACGGTGCTGGGCCGCGACGTGACGGTGGCGCAGAATGTCGTGTTCGGGCCCGGCGTGACGATCGCCGACGGCGTCGCCGTCCACGCCTTCAGCCACCTGGAAGGCGCGACCGTCGCGACGGGCGCCAGCATCGGCCCCTATGCCCGGCTGCGCCCCGGCGCGGTGATGGCGGAGGGGTCGCGGGTCGGCAATTTCGTCGAGATGAAGAAGGCGACGCTCGGACCCGGCGCCAAGGCCAGCCACCTGACCTATCTGGGCGACGCCGATGTGGGCGCGGACGCGAATATCGGCGCGGGGACGATCACCTGCAATTATGACGGGTTCCTGAAACACCGCACGACCATCGGCGAGGGGGCGTTCATCGGGTCCAATTCGGCGCTGGTCGCGCCCGTGACGATCGGCGCGGGGGCGATCGTGGCGGCGGGGTCGGTGATCACCGGCGATGTCGCGCCCGACGCGCTGGCGCTCGCGCGCGCCAAGCAGGAGGCGCGGCCCGACTGGGCGAAGCGCTTTCGCGATCTGATGCGGGCGCGTAAGGATGCGGCGAAGAACGGTTCGGGGACAAAAGCGTAAATGTGTGGGATCGTTGGAATATTAGGGGTCGGCCCGGTCGCCGACCGGCTGCTCGACGGGCTCAAGCGTCTCGAATATCGCGGCTATGATTCGGCGGGGATCTGCACCGTCCATCGGGGCGATTTCGATCGGCGCCGCGCGCCCGGCAAGCTCCGCAACCTCGCCGAACGGCTGCAAGAGGAACCGCTGCCGGGCGAGGGGGGCGTGGCGCATACCCGCTGGGCGACGCACGGTGCCCCGACGATCAACAACGCGCACCCGCACATCGCGGGCGACGTGGTGGTCGTCCACAACGGTATCATCGAGAATTTCAAGCTGCTTCGCGACGAGCTGACCGCGCAGGGGCGCGAACTCCAGAGCGAGACCGATACCGAGGTCGTCGCCCATCTGCTCGCGCGTGAGATCGAGGCGGGCAGGGAACCGCGCGACGCTCTGTCGGCGGTGCTGCCGCGGCTGCACGGCGCGTTCGCGCTGGCGATCATGATCCGCACTCATCCCGACCTGCTGCTCGGCGCCAGGGTCGGCTCACCGCTAGCGGTGGGGATCGGCGAGGGCGAGAATTTCCTCGGATCGGACGCGCTCGCGCTGGCGCCGTTCACCCAGCGGGTGATCTATCTGGAGGAGGGCGACCGGGTCGCGATCACGCGTGCGGGCGTCGCGGTCACCGACGCGGACGATGTCCCCGTGGAGCGTCCGATCGTCCAGTCGGGCGCGTCGGGGCAGCTGATCGACAAGGGCAATCACCGCCACTTCATGCAGAAGGAGATATACGAGCAGCCCGTCGTCGTCGCGCAGACGCTGCGCTCCTATCTCCGCCCGTTGGAGGAGCAGGTCGCGCTGCCCGACATGGCGTTCGACCTGTCGGCGATCGAGCGGGTCGCGATCGTCGCCTGCGGCACCGCATCCTATGTCGGGATGATCGGCAAATATTGGATCGAGCAGTTCGCGAGGGTGCCGGTCGAGGTCGATGTCGCCAGCGAGTTCCGCTACCGCGACCCCGTGCTGACGCCGGGGATGCTGGGCGTCGTCGTGTCGCAGTCGGGCGAGACGGCGGACACGCTGGCGGCGCTGCGCCACATGAAGCAGCACGGCGTCACTACGGCGGGGATCATCAACGTCCCCACCTCGTCCATGGCGCGCGAGGTCGACCTGCTGCTGTCGACCCATGCGGGGCCGGAGATCGGCGTGGCGTCGACCAAGGCCTTCACCTGCCAGCTCGCGGTGATGGCCGCGCTCGCGACCAACCTCGCCCGCGCCAAGGGCAAATTGTCGCGCGAGGAGGAGCGCGAGATCGTCCGCCACCTGTCCGAAGCGCCCGAGGCGATGAGCCGGGCGCTGTCCCATGACGACGAGATCGCCGCGATGGCGGGCAAGATCGCGACCGCGCGCGACGTGCTCTATCTGGGGCGCGGTCCCGATTACCCGCTGGCGCTGGAGGGCGCGCTCAAGCTGAAGGAGATCAGCTACATCCACGCCGAGGGCTATGCCTCGGGCGAGATGAAGCATGGGCCGATCGCGTTGATCGACGACCAAGTGCCGTTGATCGTGCTCGCGCCGTCGGGACCGCTGTTCGACAAGACGGTGTCCAACATGCACGAAGCCCAGGCGCGCGGCGCGCAGGTGGTGCTGATCTCCGACGCGGCGGGTATCGCCCAGGCGGGCGAGAACACGATCGCGACGATCGAGATGCCCCAGGTCCACCCGCTGATCGCGCCCCTGGTCTACGCGATCCCCGTGCAGTTGCTGGCCTATCACGTCGCGGTCGCCAAGGGCACCGATGTGGACCAGCCGCGCAACCTGGCGAAGTCGGTGACGGTGGAGTGAGGCGAACCCTCTCCCGCTTGCGCGGGAGGGGGTTACCTGGCCGCCGCTCGCTTCTGCTCGACCGGCACCACGGGCAGATGCACCGCGCTGGCGTTCGCGCCGCCGCGCTCCAGCGTCACCGTCGCCTTTTGATAATCGCCGGGCCTGGCGAAGAAGATGTTGGGCACATATTTCTGCGGGCTGCGGTCGTAAAGCGGGAACAGGGTGGACTGGACCTGGACCATGATCCGGTGCCCCGGCTGGAACACGTGGTTCACGGTGGGCAGGCGGAAGCGATAGCGCTGGACCTTGCCCGCCGGGATCGCCGCCGGCTTCTCGAAGCTGTCGCGATAGCGTCCGCGGAAGATATCCAGGCTGATCGCGAGCTGATAGCCGCCCTTTTTCGGGTCGGTCGCGACCTCGTCGGGATGGACGTCGATCAGCTTGACCACGAAATCGCCGTCGCTGCCGGTCGTGCGCGCATAGATGTCCGCGAAAGGCGCCCCCGACACGCGCACCGCCTCGGTCAGGACGGGGGTTTGATAGGTCATCACGTCGGGACGGCCGTCGACATGGCGCTGGTCGCTGACCAGCCACGCGCCCCAGCGCCCGTCGTTGAAGTTCACCGGACGCGGCAGATGCGGAACCGGCTTGGCGGGGTCCGAGACATAGGCGTCGCCGCCGGTTGCGCCCTTCGCGAAGCCGAGCCCGCCGCCCGCCTGGAGATATAGCGGCTTGAGCGGCGCGCGGCAGCCGGTCTCGCAGGCGAGCGGCCAGTCGGCGAGTTCGTCCCAGCGATTGTCGCCCGTGTTGTAGATCAGCGCCTGGGGCGGGGTGAAGGCGGGCCGGCCGGGGCGCAGATACTGGTCGAAGAAGGGGAACAGATATTCCTCGCGCCACTGGGTCGCGGTGTCCCCGCGCCATTTGAAGTCGCCCAGCGACGAGCCGTCGTAATTGGCTTGGCTGTGCCGCCAGGGCCCCATCACCAGGAAGTTGTTCGCCGCCTTGCCCTTGGCCTTGAGCGCTTCCCAGGCGACGATCGCGCCGTACATGTCCTCCTGATCCCACAAGCCCTGTTCCCACATGGTGGGGACGTTCGAGGGGTTGGCGGCGAGCAGCTTGTCGAGCGCCTGACCCTGCCAGAAGGCGTCGTAGGAGGGATGCTCGCTCATGCGGCGCCAATAGGGAAGCTGGTCGTAGCCCGACTTCTTCGCCCAATCGCCCGCGGAGCCGACCCGGCGGAACTGCTCGTAGTCGTCGTAGATGCCCGATGGTGGTTCGGTGCCCTTGCCCTTGTACCCCGTTTGCGAGCCGAGCCAGCCGATGTTCGCCAGCCGGAACGCGCCGTGATGGAACCAGTCGTCGCCCATCCACCCGTCGATCATCGGGCTTTCGGGCGCGGCGACCTTGAGCGCGGGATGGGGCTTGAGCAGTGCCATGACGACGGTGAACCCCTCATAGGACGAACCCAGCATCCCGACGCGCCCGTTCGACTCGGCCAGGTTCGCCTTATTCACCAGCCAGTCGATCGTGTCGTACGCGTCGGTCACATGGTCGGTGGTGGTGCGATTGAGCGGGCCGATCACCGGGCGGGTGACGATATAGTCGCCCTCCGACCCGTATTTGCCGCGAATGTCCTGGAACACGCGAATATAGCCGTTGCGGACGAACACCTCGTCGCCCTGGGGCAGCGCAGAGAGCATGTTGGGACCGTCGGTCCGGCTGGCGCGGCCCGCCGCGTCATAGGGGGTGCGGGTCAGCAGGATAGGGGCGGCCGTCGCCCCTTTCGGCACCATGATCACGGTGAACAGCCTGGTCCCGTCGCGCATCGGCACCATCACCTCGCGCCGGACATAGTCGCGCGCCTCGATGGGCGGCGTGAATTTCGCGGGCACGTCCCCGCCCGTGGCGCGCGTCCGCTCGTCCTTGGGCGCGCTGTCCCCGGGCAGGGTCTGCGCGGTCAGGAGGGTGAGGGCCGAGCAGAGAAGGACGAAGCGCCGCATGAACAACTCCTGATATATGATAATGCGTCATGCAGCCGGGATGGTGCTCAAGTCCAGCATGGGGGACGGCGAAATGACGAGGGGCGCGGAGCCGTTGATCGCGGGCGTCGAACTGGGCGGCACCAAATGCGTCTGTATCCTCGGCCGAGGCCCCGACGCCGTCGAGGCGGAGGTGCGACTGCCGACGGGCAGGCCCGAGGAAACGCTGGCCGCGATCGAGGCCGTGCTCGACGGGTGGAGCGGCTTCGTGGGCATCGGGATCGCGAGTTTCGGCCCGGTATCGATCGACCGGGATGCGCGCGATTGGGGGCATGTCACCGTCACCACCAAGCCCGGCTGGTCGGGAACCGACATCGCCGGTCGACTGGCGCGGCGATACGGCAAGCCCGTCGGCTTCCACACCGACGTGGTCGGGGCCGCGCTGGCGGAGGCGCGTTGGGGCGCGGCCAGGGGTTTGTCGGACATTGCCTATGTAACCGTCGGCACCGGCGTCGGCGCGGGCCTGATCGCGGACGGGCGGCCCGTGGACGGGCTGACGCACGGCGAATATGGTCATCTTCGCCCCGTCCGCCTGGCGGGCGACGACTGGGTCGGCACCTGTCCCTTTCACGGCGCGTGCATCGAGGGGCTGGCGGCCGGACCCGCCATCGCCGCGCGCGCGGGGCGAGCGGGCGACGAGGTAGCGCGGGACGATCCGCTATGGGAGGGAGTCGCCCATGCACTCGCCCAGCTCGCCCATGCGCTGGTGCTGACCGGCGTTCCGCGCCGGATCGTCTGGGGCGGCGGCGTGATGGGCGGTGGCGACCTGCTTCCCCGGATGCGCGCGCTCCTCAGGACCAGTCTGGGCGGCTATCTGCCGTTTCCGGAGATCGTGGACGGCGACACCTTCCTGGTGTCCGCCGCGTTGGGCGACCGCGCCGGGCCGTTGGGCGCGATCGTCCTGGGCGGCCAGGCGCTCGCGATCCGGTCGCGCGCCGCCGAGCCGCCCATCGGCTAAAGCGGCAGCGCCGGTTGCGCCTCCGCGCCGGGAACCACCAGCCCGGACAGCGTCAGGCCCAACAGCCTGATTCCGTTCGGCACCGGCAGCTCCCGGTCGAGCAGCAGGCGCCCCGCCGCCAGAAAAGTGTCGCGATCGCGAACAGGGTCGGCGAAGGACCGCGCGCGGGTGATCGTCGTGAAATCGGGATGGCGCAGCTTCAACGTCACCGTCCGCCCGCGCGCCTGATGACGCTCGACGCGCACCCAGGCGGCATCGGCGATCCCCGCCAGCCGATCGATAAGCTCGGCCGCGTCGGCGATGTTGGTGTCGAAGGTCCGCTCCGCGCCGATCGACTTGCTGACCCGGTGCGCGCGGACGGGCCGCTCGTCCTCGCCCCGCGCGGCGCGGTGGAGATAGCCGGCATGGGCGCCGAACCGCGCCTGGAGAAAGAGGAGGTCGCGGTCGCGCAGGTCGGCGCCGGTGCGGATGCCCAGCCGCTCCATCCTGGCCGCGGTCACCGGGCCGACCCCGTGAAAGCGCGACACGGGCAGCGACGCGACGAATGCCGCGCCCTTGTGGGGCGGGATGACGCAGAGGCCGTCGGGCTTGTTCTGGTCGGAGGCGAGCTTGGCGATGAACTTGTTGTAGCTGACGCCGGCCGACGCGGTCAGTCCCGTGACCTCGCGGATGCGCGCGCGGATCGCCTCCGCGATCGCCTGCGCCGACCCCAATCCCGCGCGATCCTCGCTCACGTCCAGATAGGCTTCGTCGAGCGACAGGGGTTCGACCAGGTCGGTATAATCGTGAAAGATCGCGCGGATCTGCCGCGAGACCTCGGCATAGACCTCGAAACGCGGGCGCACGAACAGCAGGTCGGGGCAGCGTCGCAACGCGCCGGACGACGGCATGGCGGAGCGGACGCCGAACCGGCGCGCTTCATAGCTGGCCGCCGCCACCACGCCGCGCGCGCCGCGCCCGCCGACCGCGACGGGCCTGCCCCTGAGCGCCGGATCGTCGCGCTGCTCGACCGAGGCGTAGAAGGCGTCCATGTCGATATGGATGATCTTGCGCGTCATCGCGGGCCGGAACGTAGCAGGAACGATAACTTCATACGAATCTATTTGGCAGGGTAACGTCTCGCCGTCACAAGGGCGCGGTGAAGAACGGGGTCGAAATCTGGCGGACGGCGCAGGCCGATCGCATGTCGGTGATCGTCGATGCCGACGTGTATTTCCGGACGCTTCGCCAGTCGATGCTGCTCGCGCGCAAGCGGATCATGCTGATCGGCTGGGACTTCGACGCCCGTATCGCGCTCGATCGCGGGGAAAGGCTGCCCGGCGAGCCGCGCACGGTCGGCGGCTTCGTCCGCTGGCTGGTCGACCGGTCGCCCGAACTCGAAGTCTATCTGCTCCGCTGGGATCTGGGCGCGGTCAAGTCGCTGTTCCGGGGGACCACCCTTTTCTCGCTCCTCCGCTGGATGCGGCATCCGCGCATCACGACCCTGCTCGACGGCCATCACCCGATCGGCGGATCGCATCACCAGAAGATCGTCGTGATCGACGACTGCCTGGCCTTTTGCGGCGGGATCGACGTGACTAGCGAGCGGTGGGACACCTGCGCGCATCTGGATCACCAACCCGGCCGTCGCACCGCGCTGGGCTGGCCGTACAAGCCTTGGCACGACGCGACGAGCGCGGTCGAGGGACCGCTCGCGGCGGCGCTCGGCGAGCTCGCGCGCGACCGGTGGCGGCTCGCGGGTGGGCGGACCCTGGAGCCCGTCTCGGCGACGCCCGACTGCTGGCCGCCTGACCTCCCGGTCGATTTCACGAAGGTCGAGGTCGGCATCGCGCGCACCAGCCCGGCGATGGACGATTGCGATCCGATCCACGAATCCGAGTCCCTGTTCCTGGCTCAGATCGCCGCGGCCAAGCGCCATCTTTATATCGAATCGCAATATTTCGCGTCGCGCCGCATCGCCGAGGCAATCGCCAGGCGCCTGGCGGAGCCCGACGGCCCCGAGATCGTCATCGTCAACCCGCGCCACGCGCAGGGCTGGCTCGAGCCGCTGGCGATGGACACGGCGCGTGCGCGACTGATGGCGGCCCTGTGGGAGCGCGATCCGCACAAGCGGCTGCGCCTGTATCATCCCGTCACCAGGGGCGGGAAGGACATCTATGTCCATGCCAAGATCCTGATCGCCGATACGCAGACTATCCGGCTGGGCTCGTCCAACATGAACAACCGGTCGCTCCGCCTCGACACGGAATGCGACCTGGCGCTGGAGGCCGCGGACGACGACGCCCGCCGCACGATCGCGCGCATCCGGGGCGGGCTGCTTGCCGAGCATCTGGATGTCCCGGTCGAGGAGGTCGACCGTCTGCTCGCCGAGACGGGCTCGCTGATCGAGACGGTGGAGCGGCTGCGCGGGTCGGGGAAGACGCTGGATCCCTATGAGGTGCCCGAGCTCGGCGCCGTCACCGAATGGCTGGCCGACAACGAGGTGCTCGACCCCGAAGGGCCCGACGAGATGTTCGAGTCTCTCGCCAAGCGCGGCCTGTTCCGCCGGCTGCGCTCGCCGCGCTAGCGGCGTATCCGGGCCAGCACCACGCGCAGCACCCGCGCGCAATCCGCGGGATGGGTGACGGGCAGCATGTGCCCGCCCTCGATCAGCTCGAACACGCCGCCCGCGATCATGTCGGCGGTCCTGCGTCCGTGCAGCTCGGGCTGTAGCAGCCGGTCGCCGCGCCCGAACAGGATCGATACCGGCAGCGCCAGTTCGGCATAGCGCGGCGTCATGGCGTCCAGGTCGTCGCGCGCCGCCGCGATATCGTACATTGCGGCTTCGAGCGCCGCGGGCCGCAGCGCCAACAGGCCGCCGCCGCGCGTGCCGAAATCGTCTGGCACGGGATCGGGCGCGAAGATCATCCTAAGATTGGGCTTGCTGGTTAGCCGGCCGAGCGGCACGCCGAGCGTGCGCGACACCAGCTTTCGCGACAGCGCCGAATCGCGCTGCAACTGGCGGAAGACTTCGGGGACCTGGTCCATCGGCTGGGAGAGGGGGGCGAGCAGCGACAGGCCGCCCAGCCGCCCCGGCGCAGCGAGTGCCGCCGCCAACGCCACCGCGCCGCCCAGCGAGTGGCCGACGACCAGGGGCTTGTCGAGCTTGAGCTTGTCGACGAGCCGCGCAACCAGCCGCCCTTGCGCGCGGATGTCGGGCGTCGTGCCCGCCCTGGCCTTGGAATAGCCCGAACCCGGCCGATCGACGACGATCAGCCGATATTCGCCCTCCAGCAGCTCGGACAGGGCATAGGTGAAGTTGCGGATCTGCCCGCCCAGGCCGTGCACCATGACGATCGCGGGCCCGGCGCCCCGGTCGACATAATGAAGGCGATTGCCCTCGATCTCGATGAACGTGCCGTCGGCGGGCACCTTGCGCTCCGCGTCGCGGCCGATCAGCGCCGAGGCGACGGCGAGCCCGGCGGTCGTCGCACCGACTCCGAGCGCGGCGAGCCCCGCGCGCTTCAACCAATTGGGGGAAGGGCGATGGTTACGGTCTACAGTCATGACGGTAGCAAGGTTCGGAACACGACTTTGGTTCCCCGACCGCTTCGCGGGCAAGTCGGCGGATGGTTCGGCGTCCAAAGCCCCGAACCGCCGGCGCCGATATCGGCATAGGGATGTCGCCGATAGATGTTGGTCGGGAAGAGAGGATTCGAACCTCCGGCCCCTGCCTCCCGAAGGCAGTGCTCTACCAGGCTGAGCTACTCCCCGACGGAGCTCGGCGACCGCGTGGGCGGCGGGCCGATATGCTTGGCGGGGCTATAGACACGGGCTCCGACACGCGCAAGCATCAAGCGCGCGCCGCCAGCAAAGCCGCCATGCTCACCAACTTCTCCCGCGGCGCCCCCGCGCGTGCCCCCGCGACCTCGACATCGTCGATCCGCTGCCAGTCCCGAAAGGTGACCACCTCCACTCCGCGCGCGTCGAGCAGGCGGTCGAGGCCGGCGCGACCCTGCTTGCCGCTGTCCGGCATGATATCGGCAGCGATCTGGTCGATGATCATGAAGCCGTCGGGACGGTTGGTGCCGATCGTCCCTGTCGGTCCCCGCCGCGCCCAGCCGACCGCATAGAGCCTCGGCGCGATCCGCCCATCGACGTTCGCGAAACGGCCCAGCTGCTCGTCATAAGGAACGCCGTCGATCGGCGGGGTGCGGTAGCCGATGCAGCTGACCACTAGGCTGGCGGGAACGACATAGGTCTGGCCCGTCATCGCGACCCGACCGGTGGCGTCGAGCGTCGTGCGCTCGACCACCACGCGCTGGACACGCCCTTCCCCCTCGATCCGCAGCGGGGCGGCGTGGAAGTCGAAGATGATCCGAACCGCCTTGCTCACGGCGCGCGCGGCGAAGCTGCGCAGATGGGCCACCGATTTGCGTTGACCCGGATCGAGCGCGGCGTCGGTGTCGACGGGGGGCAGATCGGCCGGATCGACTTCCGGAGCCGCGCGCGCGAGATGGCCGAGCTCGCCGAGCTCCTTGGGCGTCATCGCAATCTGGTGCGGACCGCGGCGCGCGAGGATGGTGATCGTGTCGAACCGGCCGCCGCGAAGCTGGTCGAGCGCGTGGGCGACGATATCGGAGCCGGCGAATTCCTCGTCGGTTTTGGCGAGGACGCGCGCCACGTCGAGCGCGACATTGCCCGCCCCGACGATCACCGCGCCCGCTCCCCGGAGCGGCGGAGCGAGGTCGGCATGGTCGGGATGGCCGTTATACCAGCCGACGAACGCCGCCGATCCGATCACGCCGGGCAGATCGCCGCCGGGAATGCCGACCGGCCGGTCGGACGGCGCCCCGGTGGCGAGCACGACGGCGTCGTACAGCTCGCCCAGCTCGGCGATCGTCACGTCGGGCCCGACGGTGACGTTGCCGACGAAGCGGACATTGTCCGACAACGCGGTCGCTTCGTAGCGGCGGGACACGCCCTTGATCGACTGGTGATCGGGCGCGACGCCGGTGCGGATCAGGCCATAGGGCACCGGCAGCCGATCGATGATGTCGACGCGGACCTCGTCACCCCACAGCTTCTGGGCCGCCTCGGCGGTGTAATAGCCGGCCGGCCCCGAACCGATGATGGCGATGTGGCGCATGGCGCTTCTTCTCCCGTCGCGCCCAAGTCCCTGCGCGGGCCAAGTTCGGGCGCGGGCCAAGTCTACGCACGGGAAAGTTCAAGTCCATGCCCGACATAGGCACGGGGAGCGGTCGGCCGCGGCGTCACGACATGGAGCGCCAGCCGGTCGTAAAAGGCGCAGACATCGACCAGCTGATCGGGGGAGGGCATGATCGGCGACAACAGCGGAAACAAGGCCAGCGCGTTCCCGTCGACCCCGGAAGCGGGCCAGCCGACCGTCATCCGATCGCCCCGGCCGCGATCGGGACGGTGAGCGCGGCCGTCATGGCGCCGCAGGCACAGGGTGGACCAGAATAAGGCGCGGAGTCGCTCCGCATCCGCGCCGGTCCTTCCATGCTCGGCGCACAGCGCCGCCAGCCTGACCACCGTATGGCGCGAGCGGGGCGGGAGCACGACACCTCTGTCCGACGCCGTCTCGGTAATCAGGACATAAAGAAGGCGGTCGAGTTCGGCGAGCATGTTGCCGACGACCTTGACGGAGCCGCGCCGCGCGTCGCGTCCGATCCCGGCTCTGACGAACGCGGTGCCGCGGCGGAGCGCCGCATAGGCCGATGGCGATCTCGTCCGGCCTGCGCGCGCCTCCGTCACCCCTGACGAGCGGCGCGCTCGGCCATGGCCCGTTCGACCGCGGTGAGACCCTCCGCGCTGGAGACCGCGATGTCCAGCGGACGGCCGCCAAGCGCATCGTCATGCGTGTTGAGGAACGCCATCACCGCGTCGCGGTCGCCCAACGCGGTCCAGGCGCTGCGCGCGACCTGACCTTGCCGATTCGCCTGATCGGGCGTGAGCTTCACCGCGTTGAACTTGCTGCGAAAGCGCTTGAACTCAGGCTTTTTGTTCGCGGAGGCGGTATCGTCCGGTGCGACGACGGGTTCGGTATCGGCCATCAGACGGACCGCCCCATGATCATGCCCGCGCCCAGGTCGCGTTGCAGGCAGCCGATGCGTTCCGCATAGCCCATGGCCTGCCGGTCGAAGCTATCGCGCGTCTCGTCGTCGATCGCGGCGTCGGCCCGCATCAGCGAAACCTGATGACGGTGAAAAAGACAGTTGAGGTCCAAGGACGATCCCCTCTGGCGTAAGCGGGAGCGCGTTGGTCTCTCAGTCGCCGGCGCCTACGAAAGCCGAGCCGGCGATAACGATCATATGGGGATCGGCGCCGGAATTCCTAGCCGGTCCGACCGGCCCGCTCAGGGAAGCGTGATCGGACTGATGCCGAGCCCGTCGCCGTTGCGGCCTGCCGGCAGGTGCCGCAGGACTCGCCCGCTCGCGAAATCCAGCTCCGCCACACGGTCGGTGCCCGTCTGGGCGATGTAGAGGCGCGCGCCGTCCCGCGAGAACAGCATCGTCACTTGTTGCGACGCGGGGTCGCCGACCGGGACCGTTCGGATCGGCTGCATCGTTGCGGCATCGAACACGCTGACGGTGCCCGCGCCGAAGTTCGACGTGATCGCGTAGCGGCCGTCGGGCGAGATCGCGACGCGGATCGGTGTCCTGCCCGTGGGCTGCCGCGCGACCTCGCGACCGGTCGCGAGGTCGATCACATGCACCATGTCCCCCGCCCGGTCGGCGACCCACAGGCGTCTGCCGTCCGACGTCAGCGCGATCCCTTCCGGTTGTCCGGTGGCCGCTATGTCGCGCAGCTTCCGACCCCGCGCGAGGTCGATCACCCCGACGCTGCCCGATCCCATGTTCGCGACATAGGCGAGACGCCGGTCGCCCGACACCGCGACCATATGCGACCCCTTCGCCCCGGTCGCCACGCTCACGATCCTCGGCGCCCGGCGAGGAGGCAGGGTGATGATCGCCAGCGCGCCGCGCCCCTCCATCGTCGCGACGATCCGGCCGTCGCCGAGCCATAGCAGCCCATGAGGACGCGCGTTCGCGCCCAGGTCGATCGTCCCGACGCGGCGGGCGGTCGCCAGGTCGAACATCTCGATGGTGCGGCCGCCATAGGCCACGACGGCGGCGCGGTCGCCCTTGGGCGAGATCGCGACCTCGTGCGGCATGCGCCCGGTGGGAACCCGGCGGCGTTCGCGGCCGCTGGCGAGGTCGACGAAACTCAAGCTATCCTCGCCCTTGTTCCCGACGAGCAAGGTGCCTTGCGTGCCGACCGGCGCGGCGGCCAGCATTATCGACAGGGTCAGGGCCAGAAGGCGCATCGGTCTCTCCCGCGATGAAGGCCAGTGGCTAGCACCGGGGCCATGGCTGCGCTAGGCGCGGGCGATCATGGCAACACCGCTCGACCGCATCCGTAACTTCTCCATCATCGCGCATATCGACCATGGCAAATCGACCCTGGCCGATCGGCTGATCCAGACGACGGGCGGGCTGACCGAACGCGAGATGTCGGCGCAAGTTCTTGATAACATGGACATCGAGCGCGAGCGCGGGATCACCATCAAGGCGCAGACCGTCAGGCTCGACTACAAGGGCTATGTTCTCAACCTGATGGACACGCCGGGGCATGTCGACTTCGCTTACGAGGTCTCGCGCAGCCTGGCGGCGTGCGAGGGCGCGCTGCTGGTCGTCGATGCGGCGCAGGGGGTCGAGGCGCAGACGCTGGCCAATGTCTACCAGTCGATCGAGCACGACCATGAGATCGTGCCCGTCATCAACAAGATCGATCTGCCCGCCGCCGAGCCCGAAAAGGTGCGCGCGGAGATCGAGGAGGTGATCGGCCTCGACGCGTCGGAGGCGGTGCTCGCCTCCGCCAAGTCGGGAATCGGGATCACCGAGATACTGGACGCGATCGTCCGGCGCATCCCGCCGCCCAAGGGCGACGTGACCGCGCCGCTCAAGGCGATGCTGGTCGACAGCTGGTACGACCCGTATCTGGGCGTCGTCATCCTGGTGCGCGTGATCGACGGGTCGCTGAAAAAGGGCCAGGAGATCCAGTTCATGCAGGCGGGCACGCGCCACTTGGTCGACCGGGTCGGGTGCTTCCGCCCCAAGATCGAGCAGCTTCCCGATTTGGGACCGGGCGAGATCGGCTTCATCACCGCGCAGATCAAGGACGTGGCGCAGGCGCGTGTCGGCGACACGCTGACCGACGCGAAGCGCCCGGCGAAACAGGCGCTGCCGGGCTTCAAGGAAGTCCAGCCCGTCGTGTTCTGCGGGATGTTTCCCGTCGATGCCAACGACTTCGAAAAGCTTCGCGAGTCGATCTCGAAGCTGCGGCTGAACGATGCCAGCTTCTCGTTCGAGGCGGAGTCCTCGGCCGCGCTCGGCTTCGGCTATCGGTGCGGGTTCCTGGGGCTGCTGCACCTGGAGATCATCCAGGAGCGGCTGACGCGCGAATATGACCTGGACCTGATCACGACCGCGCCGAGCGTCGTCTACCAGATCGAGCTGACGCATGGCGAGGGACATCTGGAGCTCCACAACCCCGCCGACATGCCCGACCCGAACAAGATCGCGAGCATCGCCGAGCCGTGGATCGAGGCGACCATCTATGTTCCCGACGAATATCTCGGGTCGATCCTGAAGCTTTGCCAGGACCGGCGCGGCATCCAGAAGAACCTGACCTATGTCGCGGGGCGCGCGCAGGCGGTGTACGAGCTGCCGCTCAACGAGGTGGTGTTCGACTTCTACGACCGGCTGAAGTCGATCAGCCGGGGCTATGCCTCGTTCGATTATCACCAGATCGGCTACCGCGAGGGCGACCTCGTCAAGATGGGCATCCTGGTCAATGCCGAGCCGGTCGACGCGCTGTCGATGATCGTCCACCGGGCCACCGCCGAGGTGCGGGGGCGGGGGATGTGCGAGCGGTTGAAGGACCTGATCCCGCGCCACCTGTTCAAGATCCCGATCCAGGCGGCGATCGGCGGCAAGGTGATCGCGCGCGAGACGATCGCGGCGATGAGAAAGGACGTCACCGCAAAATGCTATGGCGGGGACATCTCACGCAAGAAGAAGCTGCTCGACAAGCAGAAGGAAGGCAAGAAGCGGATGCGGGAATATGGATCGGTGCAGATCCCGCAAGAGGCCTTCATCGCCGCCCTGCGCATGGGCGACGACGCCTGAACGCCGAAAAGCACAGCGACCGATTGGCGGTCGCCGTGCTCTTGTAAGCGCAATATCCGCGCCGACGCTTACGGGCTGTCGGGCGAGTCGTCGTTATCGTCGATGATGAGATAAGCGATCAAAGCCGCAGCCGCGATGCCGGCGATGATCGCGAAGGCACCGATGCCGCCGGCGGTTGCGGTTTCGGCAGCGACCGGTGCGACGGCTTCGGGAGCCGAGACCGGCGGGGCAGGCGGAGCGCCGATCGGGAGCAGACAACCGGCCGTACCCGCCTGGCAGGTGGCGGCGTCGGCAGCGGTCGGCGCAAAGGCGAGGGTCAGACCCGTCACCGTGGCGGTCATCCCGCGCAACAACTTCGAAGATACCATGAATAGTCCTTTTTATACGATTGAGTGAAAATCGGGCCTGCCCTGCCGGACAGATTGTTCGGCAGGGCAGGCGATGATCAGCCGCGCTCGCCGGCGCGCTGCGTCTGGACGGGCGGCGGCGCGGGCTGAGCGGTCGAGACCGGGGTCCAGCGCGTGGCGGCGCCGCAATCGCTGACCAGATCGACCGGCTGGCCGGCCTGGAAGGCGGCCTGATACGGCCAGCACTCACGGGCGCTGCTGGCGGACAGGCAGATATTGCCGTTCTGTACCGCCCAGTTGGCCGCAACTTCCTGGCCGCCGGTGCCGACGATCCGGGCCGTCCCGCCCTGGTCGAAATACACGGTGTTCACGGTCCCGGCCGAGTCGACCTGAACCGAATGACCCGCCAGCTCGGAACCGGTGGGAGCGCCCGACTGCGCCAGTGCTCCGGTGAGCGGCAGAACCGCTGCGGCGACGAGCGAAAAGCCCAAACGGGCCGCCATGGACTTAGCTTTCATCAAACACTCCCTTGTTGAACAACCCATTTAACCATATTCTCACCATCGGGAAAACTGCATTTCGTGTAACGATGTCAGCACAAAACGCTAATTCGCCACAACACATATCAGTTCCCGGTCGTACCGGACCGGTCCAGCGATGCGGACTCGGCCCTGACGGCAGTCTTGTCCCGGCCGTAAACATCCGGCCGGAGCGCGAAGGTCGACCGGTCCCATCCCGCGGTGAGATAGGTCAGATAGACGGGTACGGGACGCGCAAGCGCCACGCTTTGTTCCGGCCCCGCAGACTTCGCCGATGGAATAGTCCCGAACAGCCATTTGGCCAGTCGTGGTGCATCTTCCAGCCGCACGCAGCCCGAACTCAGATTACGATCCGCTTCGGAAAACAGCGCCTTGTCGGGGGTGTCGTGAAGATAGACGCCGAAATTGTTGGGAAAAAGGAATTTCATCGCGCCCATCGCATTGTCCGCGCCGGGCAGCTGGCGGACCCTGATCGACTCACGTCCGTCGGCCACCGCCGCCCAGTCGACCGTTCCGGGGTCGATCACACGGGCGTCGGCGTCCCATCCGGACAACACCTCGAACCGGGCCTGACGAATATAGCCGACACCCTGCTGGAGCACCTTTGCCGCGACGCGCTTGCGGATGAGATCGGGCGGAACATTCCAATAGGGATTGAGCACCATGGTCCGGATCAATCCGGCGGCCATCGGGGTCTGCTCGCCGGGCTTGCCGACGACGACCTTCATGCTGCCCTGAACCACCCCATCCTCATATAAATAAAGGCGCGCGCTCGCGGCATCGACGACGATGTACTTGCCGGCACCGGCGCGAGGAAGCGCACGCAAGCGATCGAGGTTCAACCGCAACTGCGCCTCGACACTCGCCGGATCGCGGTTGAGCATCGCGAGTGTGTCGGCGTCGACCGTCGGCGCGTCGCCGAGCCCGTGCGCGACGCGGAATGCGGAAACGGTGCGGGCGGTGGTCTGATCGAACAGGTCGCCCGCGGGCAGGCCGAGCCGCGCGCGCAGCGCCCGAACGCGCGGGCCCTCGGCGCCCGATTTGAGCACCGGTCCGGCTGGCACCGTTACCTGGGGGAGACCGGCCCACTGACTCCGCCAACGCAGCAGCCCGTCACGCATCCGATCATAAAGCGGGTTGAGCGCGGCGTTCGCATCGAGATGGTCGGTGAGCGACGGCGCCGTCGCGGCAGCGGTGAGGATCGCCGCCGGAAAGGGCGCGGCGGGTCGTAGCGATGCATCGATATAGGTCATCCCGACATCGACGTCGCGCGACATGGCACGGACATGATCGATCCACGCGCTCGACAGCATGAATTCGGCACGTGCCACGTTTGACGGATCGCCGGACCCGGCGCTCGCCACCGCCCGCTCGAGCAGCTCGATCCGGCTCGGGTCGATCGTCGTGCCGTCGGCGCCCGCGTTCCGGAATATGGCGATCATTCGCCTCGCCGCAGTGCCCGGGCGACCGTCGACGAACCACAAGGGCCGATAGTCACGCTGGCGGTAGAAATTGCGAACCCCGTAATCCGCCTTCGCCGCGACCAGGTTCTGAAGAGTCTCGCCAGCCCGGGCCGGCGCCGGGCTGGCGATCACCGCGAGACCGATGATCGCTGGAACGAACGATCGACGCAGACCTTCGACGCGGAAAACCACGGTGCACACCCCTGAACTATTGGTCGGCGGGCTGGTCGGTGCCGTGGCACCCGATCCCGTCTCGTCAGCCCCAAACGTCTGTTCCAACAAGGAAGTTGCATGATCCGCGATAATTCATGACCGGTGGAGTGCTTCGCTCGGGGAAGCACCCCATGCTTGCTCGCGAGCGGGGGAGGCCCCAGCTTCGCCAGGTGCGCAGGTATCACGCCCCGTTTCAGGATCGAGCGGCGTCGGCCGTCATGTCGGGCGGCGTGGTGGCGGCGCTCGCCTGGATGCTGTTCGCCGGTCTCGGCGTGCCGATGCCGCGGGCGATGGAGCGCGGTCTGCAGACGTTCGAGGTGGCGAGTCCGCCCGCCCCTCCGAGACGGGTCATACCCGAACGCAGCCGCAGCCGACGCCCGGAGGGAGAGGCCGCCCCGCCTAATCGGCGATCGAGGGCGACGCGGGTGGCCGCGCCGGTGCCGGTCGTCTTTCTGCCCGTGACGTCGCCGTTGATCACCGCTCCGGTCGCCGGGCTGGGAAGCGACCCAAGTCAGGGCGCCGCGCCCCTGCCCGGCCCCGGAACGGGCGCCGGCGGAGTGGGTGAGGGGACGGGAAGCGGTGGCCGGGGCGATGGTGGTGGATGGGGCGACGAAACTCCGCCCCGCCGGCTTCGAGGGCGGATACGCGATTCGGATTATCCCGAGGAAGCGGCCCGAGCCGGAGCGGGTGGGGTGGTGTCGGTGCGCTACGCGGTCGAGGTGGACGGGCGCGTGTCGGGATGCCGGATCACACGGTCGAGCGGCAACGCGGCGCTCGACGCGATCACGTGCCGGCTGATCACCGAACGATTTCGGTATCGCCCGTCGCTGGACGGAAGGGGACAGCCGGTGCGATCGATGGTCGTCGTCGATCATGAGTGGATCGCGGAAGCGGCGGCTCCGATGGCTGCCCCGCCGGCCCGCTAGGCGAGCGGCATCGGGCGGGCGCTCGCCGGAAACAGGGGAAACGCGGTTCTTCATGTGCGTGGACGGGCCGGAATCATTCCCCCGCGCGGCGGAGGTCCGGACAGCCGTGAGTGGTCACGACGGCGCATTCCGGGTGGCGCGGCGCGCACGGGCGCGGCATGGCCGCGCGTGATGAAAGCGAACAGGCTTGAGGTCGGGCCGGGAGCGCCGCCGATTCCCTTTCCAGGGCAACGTCGCGTCGCGCTGGCGAACAGGGGACTGGCGCAGGCCTGGCACAGGGGATGGTCGCCGGTGCCGGTGTTGGAACCCGATGCGCTGGTCGCGGCGGCACGGGCCCGGACGGGGCTCCACGACCTGGGTGACGCGGGCGTGTGGCAGGTCAATCTGGAACGCTTGTGTGTCGCACTGGCGGACGAGGCAGCATTGTCGCCGCTCGGGCGGACGATGGCGTGGGGGCAGTTGACGGCGGCGTTGCGCGACCGGTTGCGGGCGCACGCCTTATGGACGCGGCATCCCGAGATCGCCCAGGTTCCGTTGCCCGCCCCCGTGCTGGTGTTGGGGCAGATGCGGTCGGGAACGACGCGAATGCAGCGCTTGCTGGCCTGCGATCCCCGGCTGCGCTGGACACGGTTCTTCGAGAGCTGGTGCCCGGTGCCGGCGATGCGGTCGCCGGTGGACGATCGGCGCTGGCGGGCGCGGGGGATGTTGGCGGCGATGCGGGCGCTCAACCCGCAATTCGCGGTTATCCACCCGACGGGGGTGGACGAGCCCGACGAGGAGATCGGGCTGCACGCCTTGTCCTTCCACGGATCGGTGTGGGAGGCGCAATGGTGCATCCCCAGCTTCGCGCGACATTGCGAGGCGGCGGACTTGTGGGGCGTTTACCGCGAGTTCCGGTTGATGCTTCAGACGCTCGCCTGGCTCCGGCGCGACACGGGCACACGGCCCTGGGTGCTGAAGGTGCCGCAATTGACCCAGGATCTGGAGGCGGTGCTGAGCGTGTTCCCCGATGCGCGGGTGGTGCGGGTCGAGCGCGAGCCGGTCGCGGTGGTGACGTCGGCGGCTTCGCTGGTGCGCAATCAGATGCGGGTGCAATCCGACACGGTCGACGATCGGTGGATCGGGCGGGAATGGCTGCGCAAGGTCGCGCTGCGCCGGGAACGGGTCGAGGCGGCGTTGTCGGCGCGGCCCGCCCTCGCGCAGGTCAGGGTCGGCTTCGACGCGATGAACCAGGATTGGCGCGGCGAGATGCGGCGCGTCTATGCGATGCTGGGTCTAGAGCTTGCCCAGGGGCTGGAGGATCGGATGGCGGCCTATCTCACCCGCGCGTCGCGCGGCGGGCTGGACCGGCACCGCTATACCGTCGAGGAATTCGGGTTGAGCGCCGCGGAGGTCCGCGCCGCCCTTTAGAACAGGGCGGCGACGAGTTGCTCGAAGGCGCGGGCGCGGTGGCTGACCGAATGCTTGTGGTCGGGATCGATCTCGCCAAAGCTCTCGGTCATGCCGTTCAGGACGAACATGGGATCATAGCCGAAGCCGCGCGCCCCGCGCGGGGGCCAGACGAGCGTACCGTCGACCCGACCTTCGAACCATTCGACGTGACCGTCGGGCCAGGCGAGCGCGAGCGCGCAGACGAAATGGGCGTCGCGGGACGCATCGGGGCCGGCAGCGGCGAGCGCGTCCTCGACCCGGCGCATGGCGAGGTCGAAATCCTTCTCCTCGCCGCCCCAGCGCGCGGAAAAGATGCCGGGGTCGCCGTTCAGCGCCGCGACGCACAGCCCGCTATCGTCGGCGAGCGCCGGCAGGCCGGACAGGTCGGCGGCGGCGCGCGCCTTGAGTTCGGCATTGGCGACGAAGGTCGTGCCCGTCTCCTCGGGCTCGGGCAGGTCGAGCTCGGCGGCCGAGACGGGCTCGACGCCATGGGGGCCGAGCAGCGCCCGGATCTCGCGCACCTTGCCGGGATTGTGGCTGGCGATGACGAGCCTGCCCGGCCGGAGCTTGCGGACGGCCTGGGGGCCGGGGAAGTCCAGGTTCATGTCCCCACTCACGCCAATGCGCGCGCCTGGGCGGCGAAGATGTCGGTGCATCCGATCCGCGCCAGGCGGAGCAGCCGGAGCAGCGCCTCCTCGTCATAGGTCGCGCCCTCGGCGGTCGCCTGCGCCTCGGCGATGTGACCGTTTTCGAGCAGGACGAAATTCGCATCGGCGTCGGCGGCGGAATCCTCGGGATAGTCGAGGTCGAGGACCGGGGTGCCCTGGAAGATGCCGCAGGAGACGGCGGCGACTTTCTGGCGGATGGGATCGGCCGTCAGCTTGCCGTCGCGCAGCAGGCCGTCGACCGCGAGGCGGAGCGCGACCCAGGCGCCGGAGATCGACGCGGTGCGGGTGCCGCCATCGGCCTGGAGCACGTCGCAGTCGAGCGTGATCTGCCGTTCGCCCAGCAGCTTCATATCGGTGACCGCGCGCAAGGAGCGCCCGATAAGTCGCTGGATTTCCTGGGTACGCCCGGACTGCTTGCCCTTTGCCGCCTCGCGATTGGAGCGGGTATGGGTGGCGCGCGGAAGCATTCCATATTCGGCGGTGACCCAGCCTTCGCCCTTGCCGCGCAGAAAGGGCGGCACGCGCTCCTCGACCGAGGCGGTGACGAGCACGCGGGTGTCGCCAAAGCCGATCAGCACCGACCCTTCGGCATGGCGGGTATAGCCGGCCTCGATCGTGATCGGGCGCATCTGGTCGGGCGCGCGGCCGCTGGGGCGCATATAGGGGACTCCTGTGGTTCGGTCGGGTGCCTAGCGGGGTTGGGGATGGTGGGGAAGAGCGGGCGGCGCGACTTCCGCTGGCGGGCCCGACGTCCTACACCTGGATCATGACCGCACCTCCGGTATCCGAACTGAGCGAGCGCGCGCGGGAGATCTTCCGGGCGGTGGTGGACGGCTATGTCGCCACGGGTGCGCCGGTGGGGTCCAAGACGATCGCCTCGGGCTCCGGGCTGAACCTGAGCCCCGCCTCGATCCGGAACGTGATGCAGGAGCTGGAGGAACGCGGGCTGCTGAGCTCGCCGCACGTCAGCGCGGGGCGGATGCCGACCGATCGTGGGCTGCGGCTGTTCGTCGACGGCATGATGCATGCGCTGGAGCCCTCGGCGGAGGAGCGC
Source organism: Sphingomonas sp. (assembly GCF_036388435.1). Classification (GTDB taxonomy): domain Bacteria; phylum Pseudomonadota; class Alphaproteobacteria; order Sphingomonadales; family Sphingomonadaceae; genus Sphingomonas. Next base: position 30,621 of record NZ_DASVRV010000048.1, on the reverse strand, counting down.
GCGGCGCTGGAAGTCGGGATCGGCGCGGCACGGGGCCCCGTGGAGGAGGCGCTGGCGGCGACGACCGCGGCGCTGTCGGGGCTGTCGGCGTGCGCGGGGCTGGTGATGGTGCCCAAGCGCGAGGCGCGGCTGCGGTCGATCGGCTTCGTGCCGCTGGGGCCGTCACAGGCGCTGGCCGTGCTGGTGAGCGAGGACGGATCGGTCGAGAATCGCGTGCTGGCGTTGCCCGGCGGCATGACGTCGTCGGCCTTGGTCGAAGCGGGGAATTACATGTCCGCGACGCTGTCGGGGCTGACGCTGGCTGAAGCGCGCGCACGGGTGGAGCGCGAGCTGGCCGAGGGGCAGGCGGCGATCCAGGGTGCGGCGCGCGACCTGGTCGAGCGCGGGCTGGCGGTGTGGAGCGAGGATGGCGACCGGCGGCCGGTGCTGATCGTGCGCGGCCAGTCGCGCCTGATCGACGAGGGCGCCGCGGCCGACCTGGACCGGGTGCGCGAGCTGCTCGACGATCTGGAGGGGAAGCAGGAAGTGGCGGGGTTGCTGGAGGCGGCGCGGGCGGGCGACGCGACGCGCATCTTCATCGGCGCGGAAAACAAGCTGTTCGCGTTGTCGGGCTCGTCGGTGATCGCCAGGCCGTTCCGCGGGATCGACGGCCGCGTCGTCGGTGTCGTCGGCGTGATCGGCCCGACGCGGTTGAACTATGCGCGCGTCGTGCCAATGGTGGATTTCACGGCGGCGACGCTGGCCAGATTGATGGGGTCCGCTTGATGGGGCTCCGATCCACACCTAATTGGGACGACCATGACCGAAGACACGATCGAAACCGACGCCGAAGCCCTGCGTGAGGAGACCGCGCAAGCCTCTCCCGAACTCGCCGAGCATGACCGCGCGGCCCAGCTCGAAGCCGAGCTGGCCGAAGCCAGGCAGGCGGTGCTCTATGCTCAGGCCGAGGTGCAGAATGTTCGCCGCCGCGCCGAAAAGGAGGCGGCGGACGCGCGCACCTATGCCGCGACGGCATTCGCGCGCGACATCCTGTCCGTGGCCGACAATCTGGCGCGTGGGCTCCAGGCGATCCCGGAGGAGCTGCGCGGTGACGACAAGTTCAAGGGGCTGGTCGTCGGCCTGGATGCGACCGGGCGCGAACTGGAAAGCGTGTTCCAGCGGCACGGCATCACCAAGATCGCGGCCCTGGGCGAGATGCTCGACCCCAATAAGCATCAGGCTATGCTGGAGATGCCGAGCGATCAGGCGCCGGGGACGATCGTCCAGGAGATGCAGTCGGGCTACATGATCCGCGACCGGCTGCTGCGCCCGGCGCTGGTCGGGGTGGCGAAGGCGGGGGAGTAGGGCGGCTTACCGCCCGTCCTCAAGGCGAGACGGACCGGAGGGCGTCGTTAATCCGCGATTGCCAGCCAGGCCCTGTGGCGCGGAACTTGGCCAGGATGTCCTGATCGAGGCGGAGCGTGACCTGCTGCTTCGTCGGCGCTCGCTGCGCTCCGCGACCGCGCTGTTCCCGTTCGCGAAGCGCCTGCAGCAGGACAGCCTCGGTGACATCGCGATCCTCCCCGTCGTTGGGATCAGCCGGGATGGCGATGATATGCTCGAATTTCCGCGTCATTGCTCTTCCTCACCGGGATGAACCGAGTCGACTCGCCGCGCCGGACGACGATGGCGGTCCATAATCTACCCCCGACCAGCCCGAGCGTCTTCTGCCGCTCCTCCCCGTCTTCCGCCCGTATCGTCGCAAGAACCAGATGATCCGGATCTTCGAACACATGCTCACCGAAACGCAGCGGTACGCCATGCTTTTCGCGGTTGATCGCGTCCTTGTCCGGATCGAATTCGATATCCACAACTAAGTGTAGCTACGATCTGTCACGGATCAAGTGGACGTCGGCGCGCGCGAAACGCTAGAAGCAGGCGCATGAACGAGAACCTGATCGCCGACCGCCCGACCTTCGTCTCGCACCTGGAATGCTCCATGACCGGGGAGCGGTACGAGGCCGACCGGCTGCACGGATTGTCGCGCGTGGGGCGGCCGTTGCTGGTCCGCTACGATCTGGACGCGGTGGGCGCGGCGCTGTCGCGCGACGCTTTGTCGACGCGGGCGACCGACCTGTGGCGCTGGCGCGAGCTGCTGCCGGTGCGGCGGACCGGGTCGATCGTCTCGCTGGGCGAGATCGAGACGCCGCTCGTGCCGATCCCGAGATCGGGCGGGCCGAACGTGCTGGTCAAGGACGAGGGGCGGTTGCCGACGGGATCGTTCAAGGCGCGCGGGCTGGTGATGGCGGTGGCGATGGCGCGCGAGCTGGGCGTGACGAAGATCGCGATGCCGACCAACGGCAATGCGGGCGCGGCACTGGCCGCCTATGCGACGCGCTGCGGGATCGAGACGATCGTCTTCTGCCCGGAGGAGACGCCGGAGATCAATGTGCGCGAGATCGCCGCCCAGGGCGCGCGGGTGTGGCGGGTCAACGGCCAGATCGATGATTGCGGCGCGATCGTCGGGCGCGGCGCCGCCGAGGGACGCTGGTTCGACTTCTCCACGTTGAAGGAGCCGTACCGGATCGAGGGCAAGAAGACGATGGGGCTGGAGCTGGCCGCGCAGTTCGGTTGGGACCTGCCCGACGCGATCTTCTATCCGACCGGCGGGGGCACCGGCCTGATCGGCATGTGGAAGGCGTTCGACGAGCTGGAGCGACTGGGCTGGATCGGCCCGAAACGCCCCCGCATGTATGCGGTCCAGGCGTCCGGCTGCGCGCCGATCGTGCGTGCGTTCGAGGCGGGGGAGGAACATGCGGAGCGCTGGGAGGACGCCGCGACCGTCGCTGCCGGTATTCGGGTGCCGCGCGCGGTCGGCGATTTCCTGATCCTGCGCGCGGTGCGCGAATCGGGCGGCCGGGCGCTGGGCGTGGGCGACCCGGCGATCCTGCGCGCGGTGGACGAATGCGCGCGGCGCGATGGCCTGCTGATGTGCCCGGAGGGCGGGGCGACGCTGGCCGCCTATACCCAGGCGGTGCGCGACGGGCTGGTCGACGAGGAGGAGCGGGTGGTCCTGTTCAACTGTGCGACGGGCCTGAAATATCCGCTGCCGGAAGCGCCGCAATGGCTGGACCGCCATTCCGAAATCGACTTCGGAGCCTTTTGAACCGATCGGTCGCGGAGCGGCTCAGTCCTTGGGAAAGAACCGGTCGACGACGTTGGCGGCGAGGCGGGCGGGGCGCAACGTCTGCGCGTCGAGGCAGCACCAGCTCGACTTCACCTCGGCGAGCACGTCCTCGCCGCGGCGGATGACCGTTTCGTAAAAGGCGCGGGCGCCCTGGACCTTTTCGAGGAGCACGGTGGCGATCACGTCGTCGTCGAGAAAGGTCGGCTTGCGATAGGTGATCTCGTGCTTGAGCGCGACCCAGAGGTGCGTGGCGACCGCCTCGGCGGGGGCGATGCGCTGCCAATGGCTGATCACCGCTTCCTGCACCCATTTCAAATAGCTGGCGTTATTGACATGACCCATGAAGTCGATGTCGGCCGGATCGATGCCGACCCGGTAGCTGTGCGGGATGCTCGCGCTCACGGCGAAGCCCTTAGCAGTCGCAGCATCCACTGGGAACAGCGTTGAATTCGATCTTCTCCGACGCGGTTCGGCGCGTTTCCGTTGCGCAGCAGGAACAATCCGGTCCCGCCTTTCGTTCGGGCGGTTAGCGTAACAGGAGGATTTCATGACCGATTACCGAGGCGACGGACCCAACCGGACCGACGGCGTCAATACCGACCATGGCGCGCGGCGCGTGGATGTGGGACCGGGCACCCATACCCACACCGACCATGTGGTCGAGCGCAAGAGCGGCGGGATCGGCCGGACGCTTCTCATCCTCGCGGCGATCGCGGCGATCATCGCGGCGATCCTGTTCGCCACCGGCTTCTTCCGGGCCGATGTGGGCGGGGGTCGTCTCCCCAGCGTCGACGTGAACGTCAAGGGCGGCGCGATGCCCGATGTCGACGTCGATTCGAAGGATGTCGATCTGGTCACCGAGAACACGGTGGTCGAGGTGCCCAAGCTCAAGGTCACCGAAGGCGCGGACGACAAGGACGGCGCTGACAACAACTGATCGGACGTAATGACGGGCGGGCGGGAGAACTTCCTGCCCGCCCGTTCGCGCGTCCGGGCTCAACCGGCGCGGAAGGGCAGGAGCGAGGCGTATTGCGCCGGATCGGGTGCCCCCGCGACCTGTCCGCCGCGGCGTAGCAGAAAGGCGTGACGGACGATCTCCGCCTGCTGCTCGATGCCATAGCGCGAAAAGGCTTGGCCCGGTTTCAGGCTGTAGCCGTAGCGGCAGAAGGGGTGGCGAGCGAGCGGCAGGTAGATGCCGCGCTGGTGCTGCCACACATGCACCATCTCATGGATGAACAGCCCCTGGTCGATCAGCGCGGCGGCGGCGAAATCGTCGCGCCACAGATTTCCGCCCGGGTGGAAGTGGATGCAGCCCCGCGGCGCCATGACGGTGCGCCGCGGCTGGAAGAACGCCCATTTCCGGTTGGCGAGCGCCACCTGCGCATAGTCGATCGCGTCGCCGAAGACCGAACGGGCGAGCGCGACTTCTCCGGCGGTGAGCGAGCGGCGTTCGGTCGCGCTCACTCGGGCGCCGGGGCGCCCGGCGCGATGATATAGGCCTTGCGATACAGACGCTGGCCATTCTCGAAGGTGAGCGTCAGCAACGTGCTTCCGCCCGGCTTGGCGCGCGGGTCGAGGCCGTACAGCATCAGGTGGCGACCGCCGGGTTCGAACACGACCTCTTCCCCGGCGGGGATCGCGACATCGGCGAGCGGGCGCATCGTCATGCGCCCGCCGCCCGCCATCGACTCGTGCATTTCGGCACGCAAGGCGTAATCGGCGGTGACGCGGACCAGGGTGCGCGGAGTGGCGCCGCCGTGCACGGTGAAATAGCCGGCCCCCGGACGCCCCGGTGCGGCGGGAAGCCGGACCCAGGCCTCGTCCACATCCACCTCGGTCGGCTTGGCGCAGCCGAGCAGCAGCAGCGCCGCCGATCCCGAAACGATCCATTTGAACAAGGCGCGCGCACTCCTCCGACGATCCGCCGGACCTAAGCGCCCGCAAATCTTGTCGCAAGCGCAAGCCGACCTATATCGCCGCCGTCATCAAGGAAGGTTGCGCCGCCGTAACGGGGTGCGACCATGTGTTTGTAATCGAGGGGCATCAAGGCAACATGGCTAAAGTAATCGGCATCGATCTGGGCACCACCAACAGCTGCGTCGCGGTGATGGAGGGCGGCAAGCCCAAGGTGATTGAGAATGCGGAAGGCGCGCGCACCACGCCGTCGATCGTCGCCTTCGCCAAGGACGGCGAGCGGCTGGTCGGCCAGCCGGCCAAGCGCCAGGCCGTCACCAACGGCGACAATACGATCTTCGCGGTGAAGCGGCTGATCGGGCGGCGCTTCGACGACCCGGTGACCAAGAAGGACACCGAGCTGGTCCCGTACAAGATCACCCGCGGTCAGAACGGCGACGCCTGGGTGTCGGCGGGCGGCAAGGATTATTCGCCCTCCCAGATCAGCGCCTTCACGCTTCAGAAGATGAAGGAAACCGCCGAATCCTATCTCGGCGAGACGGTGACCCAGGCGGTCATCACCGTGCCCGCTTACTTCAACGACGCGCAGCGCCAGGCAACCAAGGACGCCGGTCAGATCGCGGGTCTGGAGGTGCTGCGCATCATCAACGAGCCGACGGCGGCGGCCCTGGCCTACGGGCTGGAGAAGCAGGACGGCAAGACGATCGCGGTCTATGATCTGGGCGGCGGCACGTTCGACGTGTCGATCCTGGAGATCGGCGACGGCGTGTTCGAGGTGAAGGCCACGAACGGCGACACCTTCCTGGGCGGCGAGGATTTCGACAACAAGATCGTCGAGTTCCTGGCCGAGGGCTTCAAGAAGGACGAGGGCATCGACCTCGCCAAGGACAAGCTGGCGCTTCAGCGGCTGAAGGAGGCCGCGGAGAAGGCGAAGATCGAGCTGAGCTCGGCCGCGTCGACCGAGGTCAACCTGCCCTTCATCACCGCCGACCAGAACGGCCCCAAGCATCTCGTCAAGGCGATCACCCGCGCCGACCTGGAGCGGATGGTCGAAGACCTGATCAAGCGGACGCTGGAGCCGTGCCGCAAGGCGCTGGCCGATGCGGGCATGAAGGCCGACGAGATCTCGGAAGTGGTGCTCGTGGGCGGCATGACCCGGATGCCGCGCGTGCGCGAGGTCGTGAAGTCCTTCTTCGGCAAGGAGCCGCATACGGGCGTCAACCCGGACGAGGTCGTCGCCATGGGCGCCGCCATCCAGGCGGGCGTGCTGCAGGGCGACGTGAAGGACGTGCTGCTGCTCGACGTGACGCCGCTGTCCTTGGGCATCGAGACGCTGGGCGGCGTGTTCACCCGGATGATCGACCGCAACACGACGATCCCGACCAAGAAGTCGCAGACCTATTCGACGGCCGAGGACAATCAGGGCGCGGTGACGATCCGCGTCTTCCAGGGCGAGCGCGAGATGGCGGCGGACAACAAGATGCTGGGCCAGTTCGATCTGGTCGGCATTCCCCCCGCGCCGCGCGGCGTGCCGCAGGTCGAGGTCACCTTCGACATCGACGCCAACGGCATCGTCAACGTGTCCGCCAAGGACAAGGGCACGGGCAAGGAGCAGCAGATCCGCATCCAGGCGTCGGGCGGCCTGTCGGACGCCGACATTGACCAGATGGTCCGCGACGCCGAGCGCTTCGCCGAGGAGGACAAGAAGCGCCGCGCGGGCGCCGAGGCGAAGAACAACGCCGAATCGCTGATCCACACGACCGAGCGTCAGCTCGTCGACAATGGCGACAAGATCGACGCGTCGCTGAAAGGCGAGATCGAGGCGGCGATCGCCGATGCCAAGACCGCGGTCGAAAGCGGCGACGCCGATCGCATGACGGAGAAGAGCCAGGCGCTTGCCCAGGTGGCGATGAAGATGGGCCAGGCCATCTATGAGAAGCAGGCGCAGGACGATGCCCAGGGCGCGACCGGGGCCGCGCAGGGCGCCGAAGCCGGTGCCGGCGAGGAAGTCGTCGATGCCGAATTCTCCGAAGTCGACGACGAGCGCAAGGCGTAACTCCTTCTCCCTCTCCCCGCCTGCGGGGAGAGGGTCGGGAGAGGGAAGGGTCGAGACCGCGGTCCGCCGAGGCCCGGCTCCCCGACCTTCTTTCCACGGGGGAGAGGGAGTAAGGGCGTATGACCACAGATATCGATTTCTACGAACTGCTCGAATGCGAACGAACCGCGGATGCTGGGACGATCAAGTCGTCCTACCGCAAGCTCGCGATGAAGTTTCACCCCGACAAGAATGCGGGTTGCAAGGAGTCGGAGGCCAAGTTCAAGGCCGTCAGCGAAGCCTATGACGTGCTGAAGGACCCGCAAAAGCGCGCCGCCTATGACCGGTTCGGCCATGCGGCGTTCCGCCAGGCGGCAGGCGGCGGTGGTGGCGGACAGGATTTTTCCGGCTTTTCCGACATCTTCGAAAGCGTCTTTGGCGAGTTCATGCAGGGACGCGGCGGCGGTGGCCGTCAGGGCCAGCGGCGCGGCGCCGATCTGCGCTACGACATGGAGATCGGGCTGGAGGACGCCTATCACGGCAAGGCCACCGAGATCACGGTGGACGTGTCGGCACAGTGCGATAGCTGTCAGGGATCGGGCGCGAAGGCCGGCACCAGCGCGCGGACCTGCGGGACCTGCGCGGGGCACGGCAAGGTGCGCGCGCAACAGGGCTTCTTCGTCGTCGAGCGCGCCTGCCCGGCCTGCCAGGGATCGGGTCAGGTCATCGCCGATCCGTGCGCCGAATGCCGGGGCGACGGCCGCGTCGAGCGGACTAAGACGCTGGAGGTCAACATACCCCCCGGCGTCGACGAGGGTACGCGCATCCGCCTGAGCGGGGAGGGCGAGGCCGGCGCGCGGGGTGCACCGGCCGGCGACCTGTACATCTTTCTCCACATCAGGCGGCACGCCTTTTTCGAGCGCGAGGGCACGACGCTGTTCGCGCGCGCGCCGATCAGCTTCACGACCGCGGCGCTGGGCGGGACGCTCCAGATACCGGGGCTCGACGGCCGACATCACGATATACGCATCCCCGCCGGCATCCAGTCGGGCAAGCAGCTTCGCCAGCGCGGCGCGGGGATGCCCGTCCTGCAGGGCCGGGGCGCCGGCGATCTGGTTGTGCAGATCGAGGTGGAGACGCCCACCAAGCTGTCGACGCGGCAGCGCGAACTGCTGGAGATGTTCCGCGAGACCGAGACGGGCGACGAATGCCCGGCGAGCCAAGGGTTCTTCGCCAAGCTGAAAGCCGCGATCGCGGGCTGATTTTACGGACCCCGCCCTTGCCGCCCCTTTGTAAAAAGGGGCGGATGGGCCGATGGATCAGAAGGTGGTGACGACCACCCCGACCACCAGCGCCTGCACCGCGAGCACCAGCAAGGTGCTGGCCACGGTTTCCAAACTGCGCATGGTGTGGTCTCCTGGCCGGAAAGGTCCGGCACGGAGCTATGTAGCTTTCATTACATGCTCGCGCAATTTTGTTGCGCGCGATCACGATTGCGGATTCTGCATTCCTGGTGGGCGACAGACGCGATCAGATCACCTATCCGCGCGGGTCTTGTACGTGGTCGTGCCGTTCAGGCGGCCCTGACGGGCTTGGGCGCCATCGATCTCGCGCTGGAGAAAGAAGTTGAGCGCCGTCCGCAGAACCGCGATCGCGGCCAGCTTGGCAATCTCGTCCCAGGAAGGCGCGACCGCGGTGCGCAGGATATCGGCGGCGAGCGCGAATTCCAGCGAGAGCGCGAGCCAGCGGCCGAGCTTCAGCCGGATCTCCTCCTTGACGTCGTGCGATCCCCGGTCGTCGTGATCGGGTTCGCGCACCGAGCGATGGAGGAAAAGGCGCAGCGCGCGAAGGGTCGCTTCCAGGATTGCCAGCGCAATGATCAGCGCCGCCGCCGTTTCCGTCGCGGAAGCGAGCCAAAGGGTGATCTGCTTGAGAAAGTCCATCGCGATCCGGTCGCCTATTCCGCCGATAAGGTGGACGGGTGGCCGAACACCCGCGCGAAGATCGTGTCGACATGCTTGAGGTGATAGCCCAGATCGAAATTGTCCTCGATCTCGTCGGCCGAGAGCAGCGCGGTCACGTCCGGGTCCGCCAGGAGAAGGTCGCGCAAGGATAGCGCGCCGTCGGAATCCCACACTTTCATCGCGTTGCGCTGGACGAGCCGGTACGCATCCTCGCGCGGAGCACCCGCCTGGGTCAGCGCGAGCAGGACGCGCTGCGAGTGGATCAGGCCGCCCATGCGGTCAATGTTGCGCCGCATCCGCTCGGGATAGACGAGCAACTTATCGATCACCCCGGTCAGCCGCGCGAGCGCGAAGTCGAGGGTGATCGTCGCGTCGGGGCCGATATAGCGTTCGACCGAGGAATGACTGATGTCGCGTTCGTGCCAGAGCGCGACATTCTCGAGCGCGGGGGTGACATAGCCGCGCACCATGCGCGCCAGTCCGGTCAGGTTTTCCGTCAACACGGGGTTGCGCTTGTGCGGCATCGCCGAGCTGCCCTTCTGGCCGGGGGCGAAATATTCCTCGGCCTCGAGCACCTCGGTGCGCTGGAGATGGCGGACCTCGGTGGCGAGGCGCTCGACCGATCCGGCGATGACGCCCAGCGTGGCGAAGAACAGCGCGTGGCGATCGCGCGGGATCACCTGGGTGGATACGGGTTCGGGGGTCAGGCCCAGCTTGCCCGCGACATATTCCTCCACATAGGGGTCGATATTGGCGAAGGTGCCGACCGCGCCGGAGATGGCGCAGGTGGCGATGTCGGCGCGCGCGGCGACCAGCCGGGCGCGGTTGCGCGCGAATTCGGCATGGGCCTGGGCGAGCTTCAGCCCGAAGGTCACGGGTTCGGCGTGGATGCCGTGGCTGCGCCCGATGGTCGGAGTCAGCCTGTGCTCGCGCGCGCGGCGTTCCAGCACGACGAGGAGTTCGTCGAGATCGGCGAGCAGGATGTCCGACGCGCGGGCGAGCTGGACCGCGAGGCAGGTGTCGAGCACGTCGGACGAGGTCATGCCCTGGTGCAGGAAGCGCGCGGGCTCGCCCGTCCGCTCGGCGACATGCGTCAGAAAGGCGATCACGTCATGCTTTGTCTCCGCCTCGATCGCGTCGATGCGGGCGATGTCGAACGGGCCGGCCCTGGCGTCCGCCTCCCAGATCGCCTGCGCCGCGGCGCGGGGGACGACGCCGAGTTCGGCGAGCGCGTCGGTGGCATGGGCCTCGATCTCGAACCAGATACGCAGGCGCGACTCAGGCGACCAGATCGCGGCCATGGCGGGGCGGGAATAGCGCGGGATCATGGACGTTCCTTGGGAGACGGGAGGGAGCCGGGCAGGACGGGCCGGGCGTTAGCAGGGACGGGCGGGGGGCTGCAAACGCGGCACCGGGGCAACTATATGCTAAGCATCGCCGTATCTCGAACGCACCCCCTCGCCGTCCGGTGCGCGTCGCCCGAGTGTTCGCGCCGGACCAGGTCGGAAAGGTTTGAAGATGAAGATGTCCTTGCTCGCCGCCATGACGTTCGCCGTCGCCCCCGCTTCGGCGCAGACCGTTCCGTCACCTGCGCCGATCACGGCCGCGCCTGCACCGGTGGCGCCGGTGACTTCGCCGGCTTCGCCCGTGACTTCCACGTCCGCTGCGCCGCAGCCCGCATCCAGCGACGCGGAGGTGGCGGCGATCGTCGCGCGCGAGTTCCCGGCCTATGACAAGGACGCCAGCGGCGGCTTGAGCGCGGGCGAGTTCGGGGCGTGGATGGTGCGGCTGAAGGCGATCGCCGATCCCGCGCTCCAGCCCGACGCGCCGTCGACCCGGACCTGGCTGGGCGCGGCCTTCGCGCAGGCCGATCTGGACAAGTCGCGGTCGGTGACCCTGGCCGAGCTGACCGGATTCCTGTCGCCGGCGCGATCTTAGCGTCGATTCCCGTCAGAGCAGGCCCTGCGCCCGGAGGCTGACATGGCCCTTGGCGCCGACGATCAGGTGATCGTGGACGACGACGTTGAGCGGCTTGCCCGCCGCGGCGATGGCGCGGGTCAGGTCGATATCGGCGCGGCTCGGTGACGGATCGCCGCTGGGATGGTTGTGGACCAGGATGATGGCGGCGCTGCCCAGGTCGATCGCGCGGCGGATCACCTCGCGCACATGGACCGCCGCCTCGTCGATCGAACCGCGGCTCATCAGCTCGTCGCGGATCAGCATGTTCTTCGTGTTGAGGTGGAGCACGCGGACATGCTCCACCGCCTCATGCGCCATGCGGCCGCGCAGATAGTCGAGCAGCGCCTGCCAATTCGCGAGCACCGGGCGGTCTGCGACCGGGGCCTGGAGCAGGCGGATCGCCGCGGCCTGGGCGATCTTGATCGCGGCCACCGAGGTCTCGCCCATCCCCGGAATGCGCGCCAGCGCGTCGCCCGGCGCGGTTAGCACCCCGCCGATCCCACCGAATTCGCGCAGGAGCTGTTTCGCGAGCGGCTTGGTGTCGCGGCGCGGGATGGCGAGGGCGAGCAGATATTCGATCAGCTCGTGATCGAGCAGCGCGTCGCCGCCGCCGGCCGCCAGGCGGTGGCGCAGCCGGGCGCGGTGGCCGGTGCCGTCGCCGCTGCGCTCGCCGCTGCCGTCATTGTCGCCGGGGTCGCTATCGGCCATCGTCGCCCAGCGTAAGGCGGCGGTTCACGCGATTGCAAGCCGGGAAGCACCATGGCTATGGACTTGGGCGCGCGCTGGTGGAGTGAAAACGGGTGACGGAGGATAGCGACGGGCCGTCCGGCCGCCCCGCCCGCCGCGTTTGGCGCGTCGCCGGGGTTCTTTTCGGACTGCTCGCGCTGGCGATCCTGGGACTCTGGATGCTGCGTCGGCCGATCGCGGGCGAGGTTATCGATCGCGCGCTGGCGGCGGCGGGCGTTCCCGCGCGCTACGGGGTCGCCGATCTCGGCTTCGGGCGGCAGCGCCTGGTGAACGTCGTGATCGGCGATCCCGCGCGGCCCGACCTGGTCGCCGACTGGATCGAGACGGGGATGAGGCTGACGTGGAGCGGCGCCGGCGTCACCGCGATCCGCGCGGGACGGGTGCGGATACGGGGGCGGATCGTCGACGGGCGCGTGTCGCTCGGCGCGATCGACCGGCTGCTTCCTGCGCCGTCGGGCAGGCCCTTCGCGTTGCCTCGCCTGTTCGTGGATGTGAGCGACGCCCGGATGCGGCTGGAGACCCCCGCGGGCGTGATCGGGCTGCGGCTGGCCGGACGCGGACGGCTGGACGACGGGTTCGACGGGCGGCTCGCGGCGGTCGCGCCGCGGATCGCCGGCGGCGCCTGCGTGGCCGAGCGGGTCACGGCGGCGGTGCGGCTGCGGGTCGCCGATGCGGCGCCGACGGTGACGGGGCCGCTGCGCGCGGGGCGGATCGCCTGCGACGGTGGCGAGGCGCGTGGCGTCGGCGCGCGGGTCGATGCGGCGTTCACCCCGGCGCTCGACGGCTGGCGCGGCGGGGGGCGGATCGCGACAGGCGCCGTTGCGGGTAGTGGGATACAGGCGGCGGCACTCGCGGGGACGATCACCTTCGCCGGAAACGCCCGCGAGACGACCGGCCGGACGGATCTGGCGTTCACCGACGTGCGCGCACCGGATGCACGGGCGCGGCGAGCCGGGCTGGTCGGGGAGTACCGCGTCGGCGACGGCCTGCGCTTCGCCGGGCGGGTACGAGCGGACGGGGGGCAGGTCGCGCCGTTGCGCCTGGAGGCGGCGGCGCTCGCCGGAACGCCGCTCGGGCCGGTGGCGGACCGGATCGCGGCGGCCGTCGATCGCGCCGCGCGGGATTTCTCGGTCGGGGCCGATCTCGCCCTCGACACGCGCGGGGGCGTGGCGGTGAGGGTCGCCGGGCTGGACGGGCGGTCGGCGAGCGGGGCGCGGATCATGCTGGGTGGCGGTGAGGGCGTGTTCTGGTCGCGTGCCGGGCTGCGGCTCGATACGGTCGCGGCGGTGACCGGGGGCGGGCTGCCGACGATCGACGTGACGCTAGGCCAAGCCGCGCCCGGCAGGCCGGTACGCGGCCTGGCGCGGATCGAGCCTTACGGCGCCGGTGGTGCGACGATCGCGCTCACGCCGGTGGCGTTCACCGCGACGCCGGGCGGGGCGACGCGGATCGCGACGGTGGCGACCGTCTCCGGACCGCTCGGTAAGGCGCGCGTGGACCGGCTGACGCTGCCGCTGACGGTCGACTGGGACGGGCGCGCGCGTCTGGCCGTCAACCCGGGCTGCGCGCCGGTCGCGTTCGAGCGGCTGGCTGTGGCGGGGCTGGTACTGGCGCCGACGCGGCTGCGCCTGTGCCCGGCCGCGGGCGCGCTGGTGCGGCTGGAGAGTGGACGGGTGAGCGGCGGCGCGTCGATCGCCGCGCCCCGCCTCGCCGGGATGCTCGGCGCGACGCCCGTGACGCTGGCGGCGAGCGGGGCCGAGGTCGCACTCGGGGCCCAGGGATTCACGATGCACGACATGTCGGCACGGCTCGGCGGGGCCGGACGCGTCACGCGGATCGATGTCGGGCGGCTGGACGGCCGGATCGCGGGTGGTGCGGTCGCGGGTCGCTTCGCCGAAACGGGCGGACAGATTGCGAACGTGCCGCTGCTGCTGGCGGGTGCGGCGGGGAAGTGGCGATTGGCGGACGGGGTGCTGACGCTAAGGGCGGCGACGACGGTCAGCGACGGGACGGCCCGACGGTTCGAGCCGCTGCGGAGCGAGGACCTGGCCTTCCGTCTCCAGGACGGGCGGATCGCGGTGACGGGTTCGCTGGTCGAGCCCGCGACGCGTGCGATGGTGGCACGCCTGCGCATCGGCCACGACCTTGGGCGCGGGGTCGGCGAAGCGCTGCTGAGCGTTCCGGGCGTCACGTTCGACGATCGCCTCCAGCCCGAGGCGCTGACGCGGGTCGCCTTCGGGGTCGTCGCCGACGTGCGCGGCCGGGTGGCGGGCGAGGGGCGGATCGCGTGGAACCCCGCCGGCGTCACGAGCGATGGCGCGTTCGCGACGGAGGGGCTCGACCTGGCGGCCGCGTTCGGGCCGGTTACGGGGCTGAAGGGGCGGATCGTCTTCGACGACCTGCTCGCCTTGCGCAGCGCGCCCGGACAGGTGGCGACCGTGGGGACGATCAACCCCGGCATCCCGGTCACCGACGGCGTCGTACGCTACCGGACGCTGCCCGACGCGCGGATCGCGATCGAGGGCGCGCGCTGGCCGTTCGCGGGCGGGACGCTGCTGCTCGCGCCCACGATGCTCGACTTCTCGCGGCCGGTCGACCGCCGGCTCACCTTCCGGATCGAGGCCATGGCGGCGGACCAGTTCCTGCAGCAGTTCGACTTCGACAATCTGAACGCGACGGGCGTGTTCGACGGGGTGCTGCCGATGATCTTCGACGAACGCGGCGGGCGGATCGAGGATGGGCGGCTGCAGGTGCGGCCCGGGGGCGGCACGATCGCCTATGTCGGCGCGATCAGTCAGGAGAAGCTCGGCACCTGGGGAGATTTCGCGTTCCAGGCGCTTAAGGCGTTGCGCTACCAGCGGCTCGGCATCGTTATGAACGGGCCGCTCGCGGGCGAGATGGTCACCGATGTGCGCTTCGAGGGCGTGAGCCAGGGGGCGGGGACCAAATCCAACTTCATCATCCGCCGCCTGCAGCGGCTGCCGCTGGTGTTCAACATCCGCATCACCGCGCCGTTCCGTGGGCTGATCGACTCGGCGCGCAGCTTCTACGACCCGCAGCGGCTCATCCGGCGCAACCTGCCCGCCCTGATCGAGGAGCAGGAACGCCGTACCCGCCCGGCCCCTCCCGTCATTCAGCCACAAGCAAGCAGGAACATGCCATGAGGATGAAGATGACGCTTATGGGGATGCTCATGATCGGATCGGTCGGGGGGTGCGTCAACGTGAGCGCCCCCGACAAGCCGATCGTGATCAACCTGAACATCAATGTGACGCAGGAAGTGGTGTACAGGCTCGACAACGAGGCCAAGTCGGTCATCAAGCAGAACCCGGGGATATTCTGATGCGCAAGATCTGGTTGACGGCGGTGCTGGCGACGGTGGGTGCCGCGGGCGCGGTGTGGGCGCAGCGCGACCCGGCCTATGCCGCGGCGCGGGCGGCGGGGCAGGTGGGCGAGCAGCCCGACGGTTACCTGGGCGTGGTCGGCGGCGGCGGCGGCGGCGACGCGGAGCTGCGCGCGCTGGTCAGCAAGATCAACATCCAGCGCAAATCCGCCTATACCCAGCGCGCGGGCGAAAGCGGCGCGACCGTGGAGCAGTTCGCCTTCACCAGCGGGTGCAACCTGATCGCGCAGACCGCACCCGGCGAGAAATACCAGACGCCCGGCGGTGCCTGGCGGACGCGCGGGACGGAAGCCCCGGAGCGCGATCCGCGCTGCGTGTGAGGTGACGCTCCGGGCCGCGCCCGCGCCCGGATGCCCGATCGCGCCGCTGCCGCGCGCGGTTCGCGACGGTTGACACGAAACCGACCGCTGCTAAACGGACCGCGCCTTGGCGGGGTCTGTCGCCGCCCGCGCGTTCCCTTGTTCGCAACAGCTTATAGGAGGGCCGCGTGGCGGAATATGATCCCGACCGGGACATCCATGACGTGGAGGATCCACGGCTGACCGCGCTTGATCGCAAGCTGCGCGACGCCAAGGCTCGCGAAGCGGCGCGGACGGGGCAGGTGCCGACGAGCGGCGATGGCGGCTATTCGCTGGGAAACCGCGTCTTGTCGGCCATGATCGGCAGCCTGGTCGGCGGCGCGTTAATCGGCTGGGTCATCGACCGCCTGTTCGGGACCGCGCCATGGGGGTTGATCGTGATGCTGTTCCTGGGGATCGGCGTCGCGTTCAGGCAGATCATCAAGATGTCAGGCGAGCGCCCGAAATGATCGGGCATTCGGCGCATCCGGGGCAAAATAAGGGTTAGCCAAGTGGCGGCGGAAGCAGTGGCGGCGGAACGGGGCAGCAAGATCGACCCCATGCACCAGTTCCTGATCGAGCCCGTGCTCGGTCAGCGCTGGATCGTGGGCGGGTACGACCTGTCCTTCACCAATTCGGCCTTGTGGATGGTGCTGACGCTCGGCGCGCTGTGGCTGTTCATGCTGGCGGGGATGAAGCGCGAGCTGATCCCAGGCCGCGCGCAGATGGCCGTCGAGACCTTCACCGGCTTCATCCAGACCATGTTGATCTCGAACATCGGGCCGGAGGGCAAGCGCTTCCTGCCCTATGTCTTCTCGCTGTTCATGTTCATCCTGTTCGCCAACATCTTGGGATTGCTGCCCTTCGGCGTGATCCCCGGCGTCCATCCCTTCACCGTGACCAGCCATCTGACCGTCACGGGCGTGCTGGCGATCATCTCGTTCGCGATTGTGCTGATCGTCGGCTTCGGGCGGCACGGCTTTCACTTCTTCTCGCTGTTCGTGCCTAACGGCACCCCGGCGCTGATGGTGCCGCTGATCTTCGTGGTCGAGCTGATGAGCTTTCTGGTGCGGCCGTTCAGCCTGGGGCTGCGGCTGTTCGTGGCGATGACCGCGGGGCATATCCTGCTCAAGGTGCTCGCGGCGTTCGTGATCAACGGCGTCAACCTGGTCGACGGCGCCAATGCCAGCCTGGGCTATATCGCGCTGGTGAGCATTCCGTCCTTCGTCCTGATGGTCGGGATCACGCTGCTCGAGCTGCTGGTCGCGGCCATTCAGGCCTATGTGTTCGCGCTGTTGACGTCGGTCTATCTGAACGACGCCGTCAACCTGCACTGAGCCTTACCCCTTTCCCTCAACGACATTTCTCAAGGAGTTTCATCATGGACGCAGAAGCCGCAAAGCTGTTGGGTGCCGGTCTGGCCGCGATCGGCATGGGCATCGCCGCGTTGGGCGTAGGCAACGTCTTCGCCAAGTTTCTCGAAGGAGCGTTGCGCAATCCGGGTGCCGCCGACAGCCAGCAGGGCCGGCTGTTCATCGGCTTCGCGGGCGCCGAGCTGCTCGGCCTGCTCGCTTTCGTGACCATGATCATCCTGGTGTTCGTGGCCTGAGTCGACCGGGCGGTTTCGGCCGCCCGATCGACCGGCCGGCCGTGGCGGCTCGCCGTCCCGGTCCGACGCCGCTGGAGTTGCAATGCCTCAGATCGAACAGCTCGCCTCGACCTACGCATCCCAGATCTTCTGGCTGCTGATCACCTTCGGCATCCTGTATTTCGGGATCGGCAAGGCGATGGTGCCCCGGATCCAGGCGACCGTTGATTCGCGCGATGCGCGGATCGCCGCCGACCTGCGCGCCGCGGAGACCGCTCGCGCGGCCGCCGACGCGACCGAGGAGGCATGGCGGGGCGAGATGGAGGCGGCCCGCGTCGCGGCCCAGGCGGAGACCGCCGCGGCCAAGGCGCGCGCCACCGCCGCGTTCGAGACCCAGGTGCGCCAAGCCGATGCCGACCTGGCGATGCGCGCGTCGCATCACGACCGCACCGTCGCCGAAGCCAAGTCGGCGGCGATGGGCAATGTCCAGAACATCGCCGCCGACGCGGCGCGCGATCTGGTGGTCAAATTGTCGGGCGCGCAGGTCAGCGCCGATGCCGCGTCCGCGGCCGTGCGCAAGGTGATGAACGATGGTTGACCCCGACGCGAGCGCGACCGTGGCCGCCAATCTGGCCGACGCCGCCGAAAGCCAGCCGCTCGCCCCGGCGAATGTCCGCGACGGCAGCGCGCTGACCGAAGAGATCCACGAGGCCGGCGGGGCCGAGCATGTGGTCGAGCCGACGGCGCTCGGCTTCAACACCACGGGCTGGGTCGCGATCGCGGCGCTGGTCGTGCTGCTGATCATGCTGGCCAAGGGCGTGCCCGCGATGATCGCCCGGTCGCTCGACGGGCGGATCGCCGATATCCGCCGCCAGCTCGACGAGGCCGCGCGGCTCCGCGCCGAGGCCGAGGCGTTGCGCGCGGAATATGAGAGCAAGGCCGCCTCCGCGCATCAGGACGCGGAGACGGTCCGTGCCCATGCCCATCAGGAAGCCCATGCGATCATCGCCAAGGCCAAGGCCGATGCCGAGGCGCTGATGGACCGCCGCGCCAAGATGACCGAGGACAAGATCGCCGCCGCCGAGCGCAGCGCGCTCGCCGAAGTCCGCGCCACCGCCGCCGACGCGGCGGTCAAGGCAGCCGCGCTGCTGATGCGCGACAGCCTCGACGCGCGCGTCGACCGCCCGCTGGTCGACCGTACCATCGCCGGGCTGGGTCGTCCCAACTAGGCGCCGGCGCGTCGCGCTGCCGCAATTTCGATACGCTTCCCCGGCGAGAGCCGGGGGAGCGGTATCCGTCTGATAGGTACATCATGTCCTGGCTCATCCTCGCCCTGGCCATCGTCGCGGAGATCTGCTGGGCGCTCAGCCTGAAATGGGCGTCGATGGTCGGCACCTGGGTCGCCGGGATCGTGCCTATCGTGCTCAGCTTCGTGACCATGGGGATGCTCGCGCTGGCGATGCGCGGGCTCGCGGCGGGCACGGCCTATTCGATCTGGAGCGGGCTGGGCGCGGTCGGCGTGATCGTCGGCGGCGTGATCCTGTTCGGAGAGCGGGTGACGCTGGTCCAGGGCTGCTTCATGGCGCTGACGGTGGTGGGCGTGGTCGGGACCAAGCTCTTCTCGCCCGCCTGATCGCGCCCGTCCGGTTGGACAGGACGCACCGGCGCTCCTATTCCCCTTCGCACTAGCGAAGAAGGAGCGGACCGGGATGGATCGTCGTCAGTTCATGGCCGGGGCAGGCGCCGCGGCGCTCGCCTCGACCGGCGTGGCGCAGGTCGCGCCCGGTGCCACCGCCGATGCGCGCCTGCGGGCGCTGCTCGACCGTTTCTTCTACGACCGGCTGAACGACAGCCCGGAAGGGGCGACCAGCCTGGGGCTGGACACGGGCGAGCGCGCGGGGCTCCGTTCGCGACTGTCCGACCGATCGGCGGCGGGACGTGCGCGCGACCTGAGCCGCGCCAAGGCTGAGCGCGCCGAGCTGCGCCGGATCGACCGCGCCGGCCTGTCCGCTTCGGCCAAGGTCGACCACGACGTCGTCGCTTATCAGCTCGATCGCGGGATCGCGGGGGGCGAGCGCTTCACCTACGGCTCCGGCTCCGGGCGCTACGCCCCCTATGTGCTCACCCAATTGACGGGCGCTTACCGTGACGTGCCCGATTTTCTCGACGGCCAGCATCCCGTCAAGACCGCTGCCGATGCCGACGCTTATCTGGCGCGGCTCTCCGCTTTTTCGAAAGCGATCGACGACGATAGCGCGAAGCAGCGCGCCGACGCTGCGCGCGGGGTGTTCGCGCCCGACTTCCTGCTCGACACCACGCTCCGGCAGATGGCGTCGCTCCGCGACCAGCCCGCCGCAAACACGACAATGGTCGTCGCGCTGGCGACCAAGCTCAAGGCCGCCGGGCTACCCGACGACCGGGTCGCGCGCGCGGCCGCGATCGTGGGGCGCGAGGTCTATCCCGCGCTCGACCGCCAGCGGGCGCTGGTGACGGAACTGCGCGCCAAGGCGACGCACGATGCGGGCGCTTGGCGACTGCCCGACGGCGACGCCTATTATGCCGGGGCGGCGGAGGCGGCGAGCACCGTCGCGATGACCGGTGACGAGATCCACCGCATGGGGCTGGAGCAGGTCGCCGAGATCAGCGGGCGGATAGACGCGATCCTGAAGGCGCAGGGAATGTCCCAGGGCACGGTCGGCGACCGGCTGGTCGCGCTCAACAAGCGTCCCGACCAGCTCTTCCCCAACACCGATCCCGGCCGCGAGGCGCTGCTCGCCGAGCTCAACGGGCAGGTGCGGGCGATGCAGGCGCGGTTGCCCGAGGTCTTCTCGGTCGTTCCCAAGGCGCCGGTCGAGGTCCGCCGCGTGCCGCCGTCGATACAGGCGGGGGCGCCCGGCGGCTATTATCAGAACGCCACGCTCGACGGGGCGCGGCCGGGCATCTATTTCATCAACCTGCGCGACACGTTCGATCGGCCGAAGTTCGGGCTGGCGACCCTGTCCTATCACGAAGCCGTGCCGGGCCATCATCACCAGGTGATGACCGCGCTCGAATCGGCGTCGATCCCGCTGATCCGGCGGCGCGGCGGGTTCAGCGGCTATTCGGAGGGCTGGGCGCTCTATTCCGAGCAGCTTGCCGACGAGATAGGCATCTATGACGGCAACCCGCTCGGGCGCGTCGGCTATCTTCAGTCGCTGCTGTTCCGCGCCACACGGCTGGTAGTCGATAGCGGCCTTCACGCGAAACGGTGGAGCCGCGAAAAGGCGACCGATTACCTCATCGCCACCACCGGCATCGCACGCGGCCGCAGCCAGGGAGAGATCGACCGCTATTGCGCCTGGCCGGGTCAGGCGACCAGCTACAAGATCGGCCATTCGGTGTGGGTGCGTCTGCGCGACGAGGCGAAGAAGCGTCCGGACTTCGACCTGAAGCGCTTCCACGACGTGCTGTCGCTCGGCGCCATGCCGCTGACGGTGCTGGAGCAGGTGGTTCGGGAACGCATGGCATAGCGGAACCGGGCCGGACTCCCTAGATTCCGCCTGTCATGTCCACGTCCACCACCGACCGGTTCAACGAGGAAAAGTCCAGCTTCACCGTTCGGGGCTCGGAGACGCCCGACCTCGAGGCGGGCGTAGCGGCGATCCGTAACGTCCTGCAGACATTGCCGCTGCGCCCCGGCGTCTACCGGATGCAGGACGCGCGCGGCGAGGTGCTGTATGTCGGCAAGGCGCGGCAGCTCAAGCAGCGCGTGGCCAATTATACCCAGGTGACCGCGCTGCCCCGCCGGCTCCAGCGGATGGTGTCGCAGACGCGCGGCATGACGATCGTCACGACCAACAACGAGGCGGAGGCGCTGCTGCTCGAGGCGCAGCTCATCAAGCGCTATCGCCCGCCCTATAATGTGCTGCTGCGCGACGATAAGTCGTTCCCGTTCATCCTGCTGCGATCCGACCATGATTTCCCGCGCGTGCAGAAGCATCGCGGCGCGCGCCGGGCGGTGGGCAATTATTACGGACCCTTCGCGAGCGCGGGATCGGTGACCAACACGCTCAACGCGCTGCAGAAACTGTTCCTGCTCCGGTCGTGCACCGACCCGTTCTTCCGCTCGCGCGACCGCCCTTGCCTGCTTTATCAGATCAAGCGCTGCTCGGCCCCGTGCACCGGGCGGATCGACAAGCAAAGCTATGCCGAGCTGGTCGAGGACGCGAAAAGCTTTCTCGCGGGCAAGTCGACCCAGGTCCAGGCCAAGCTCGGCGTGCAGATGCAGGCGGCGGCGGAGAATATGGACTTCGAGCTGGCGGCGTTGCTGCGCGATCGGCTCAAGGCGCTGACCTTCGTCCAGGGCACTCAGGCGATCAACGCGGAAGGGATGGGCGACGCCGACATTTTCGCGCTCGCCTCGCGCGAGGGGATCACGGGCATCCAGGCCTTTTTCATCCGTGGCGGGCAGAATTGGGGGCATCGCAGCTTCTTCCCCCAGCACAGCAACGACGTGCCCGAGGAAGAGGTGTTCACGAGCTTCCTGATGCAGTTCTACGAGGAGGTCCCGCCGCCCAAGACGATCCTGCTCGACCGGGATCTGCCCGAGGGCGAATTGCTCGGCCAGGCCCTCGGCGACCGGGTGGGGTTCAAGGTCACGCTCTGCACGCCGCAGCGCGGCGACCGTCGGCGACTGATGGAACAGGCGCGGCGCAACGCGATCGAGGCGCTGGAGCGCCGCGCGGCCGAGTCGACGACGCAGGCCAAGCTGCTGCGCGAGGTCGCCGAGCTGTTCGATTTGCCCGAGCCGCCCGATCGCATCGAGGTCTACGATAACAGCCACATCCAGGGCACCAACGCGCTGGGCGGGATGATCGTCGCGGGGCCGGAGGGGTTCCGCAAGGGCCAGTATCGCAAGTTCAACATCAAGCGCGCGGAGACCGCGCCCGGCGACGATTTCGCGATGATGCGCGAGGTGTTCGAGCGTCGCTTCTCCCGCGCCCAGGCCGAAGACCCCGACCGGGACGGCGAGACCTGGCCCGACCTGGTGCTGGTCGATGGCGGGCGCGGGCATCTGAACGCCGCGAAGGCCGTGCTGGAGGATATGGGCATCGAGGATGTGTGTCTGGTCGGCGTCGCCAAGGGGCCGCATCACGGGCGCGAGGGACGCGAGGTCTTCCACCTGCTCGACGGGCGGGAGTTCCAGCTGCCGGTGAACGCTCCGGTACTCTTCTACCTCCAGCGGCTGCGCGACGAGGCCCACCGATTCGCGATCGGCGCCCACCGCGAGAAGCGGCGCAAGGCGATCGGCGCCAGCCCGCTGGACGAGGTGCCGGGCATCGGCCCCGCGCGCAAGAAGGCGCTGCTGATGCATTTCGGCACGGGCCGGGCGGTGCGCAACGCCAGCCTGGAGGACCTGCAACGCGCGCCCGGCGTATCGGCGGCGGTCGCGCAGCAGGTCTACGACTTCTACCACGCGCGCTGACGCGACGGTTCGGCGGGTGAGAGGCACACCGTAGCGTTGCGGCGCGGGCGCGGGCACGCCATTTCGGATACATGCACATCCGTGCCGACGCGATCATCCTGTCCACCCGCAATCACGGCGAGCACGGCGTCGTCGCGCGCGCACTGACGCGTGAGCACGGCGTCCAGCCCGGCTATGTCCGGGGCGGGCGATCCCGACGGCTGCGCCCGGTGCTCCAGCCGGCGAACCTCGTGCTCGGCGAGTGGCGCGCACGCACGGGCGAGCAACTGGCCGGGCTGACCGTCGAGCTGATCGCCAGCCGCGCGGCGCTCCACGACCAGCCGCTCGCGGCGGCCGCGCTGCAATGGGCGACGACCCTGGCCGCCGCCGCCCTGCCCGAGGCGCAGCCCTATCCCTATATCCATGACGCGCTGGGCGGTGTGCTCGACGCGATCGAGGCGGCGCCGTCGGCGCGCGGCTGGGCGGCGGCGCTGGCGCGGTACGAGCTGGTGGTGCTCGCCGAACTCGGCTTCGGCCTTGATCTGGAGCGATGTACCGTGACCGGCGAGGAGGGGGCGCTCGCCTATGTCAGCCCGCGTAGCGGCGCCGGCGTATCGCGTGCGGGTGCAGTGGGTTACGAGTCGAAGCTGCTACCGCTTCCGGGCTTTCTGACCGAAGGCGGCGAGGCCGACTGGCCCGACATCTTCGCCGCATTGCGCTTGTCCGAACATTTCCTGTCGCGCGACATCCTCGTCGATCGTATCGCGGACACGCTGGCCGCCCGCGCGCGGCTGATCGACCGACTGGGGAGGACGATGGCGTGATGGATCGACGAGCGGCGAGACGGCCCGCGCCGGTGGGAAGGGTGACGCACCGGCTGGTCGCGGTCTTCGGCGGCGACGGTATCGGCCCCGAAGTCGTGGCGCAGGCCCGGCGCGTGCTGGACGCGCTCGATCTCGGCCTGACGTTCGAGGAAGGACTGGTCGGCGGCGCCGCCTATGGCAGGACGGGTCATCCGCTGCCGCCCGAGACGCTGGCGCTCGCCAGGCGGGCCGATGCCGTGTTGTTCGGCGCGGTCGGGGCGCCGGAATATGACGCGCTGGAGCGCGCGCTCCGCCCCGAACAGGCGATCCTGGGCCTGCGCAAGGAATTGGGGTTGTTCGCCAATATCCGCCCCGCGCGGCTCTTCGCCGGGTTGGAGGACGCGTCGGCGTTGCGGCCGGAGATCGCGCGGACGATCGACCTGGTGATCGTGCGCGAACTGACCGGCGACGTTTATTTCGGCGACAAGGGCCGGCGCCGCACCAAGAAGGGCCTGCGCGAGGGATATGATCTCATGCGCTATGACGAGGTCGAGGTCGCCCGCATAGCGCGGGTCGGCTTCGAGACCGCGGCGTCGCGGTCGGGACGGTTGCTGTCGGTCGACAAGGCGAATGTCCTCGACACGTCGCAGCTCTGGCGCGACGTCGTCAACGAGGTCGCGCTCGATTATCCGGCGATCAAGCTCCAGCACATGTATGTCGACAACGCCGCCATGCAGCTCGTCCGCGCGCCCGGCCAGTTCGACACGATCGTGACCGGCAATCTGTTCGGCGATATTCTGTCCGATCAGGCGGCGATGTGCGTGGGGTCGATCGGGATGCTCCCCTCGGCCGCGCTCGGCGAGACGGGGGTGGGGCTTTACGAGCCGATCCACGGCTCCGCGCCCGACATTGCCGGGCAAGGCAAGGCCAACCCCTGCGCCGCCATCCTGTCGGCGGCGATGATGCTGCGCCACTCGCTCCGTCTGCCCGAACCCGCCGAGCGGATCGAGCGCGCGGTGGGCGCGGCGATCGCGGGCGGCGCGCGGACCCCCGACCTGGGGGGCGAGTGCACGACCGGCGCGATGGGCGACGCGGTTCTCGCCGCGCTGTGACCGCCCGGCCGCTGGAGCTGGCGATAGTCGTGCCCGTGTTCAACGAGAGGGCGAACGTACCGCTGCTGATCGCCAAGCTGGAACAGGCACTTGCGGGCCTGTCCTGGGAGACGATCTTCGTCGACGACGACAGCCCGGACGGCACGGGCGACGCCGCGCGTGTGCTGGCCCTCACCGATCCGCGCGTTCGCGTGATCCAGCGCATCGGGCGGCGCGGCCTGTCCTCCGCCTGTGTCGAGGGCATGTGCGCGACCGCCGCACCGGTGGTGGCGGTGATCGACGGCGATCTCCAGCATGACGAGGCGTTGCTGCCCCGGATGCTGGCCGCGCTGCAGGGGGACCCGGCGCTCGACCTGGTGGTCGGATCGCGCTTCGTGCCTGGTGGCGGAACGGGTGAATGGGACCGCGACCGGGTCGCGAAATCCGCCCTGGCGACAAGGCTTTCGCGCCGGGTGCTCAAGGCCGATCTCAACGATCCCATGAGCGGCTTCTTCGCGATCCGCACCGATATCGTCCGCCGCCTCGCGCCCGACCTTTCGGCGATCGGCTTCAAGATCCTGCTCGACCTGATGACCACCGCCAAAAGGCCGCTGCGCTTCGTCGAGCTGCCTTATGTTTTTCGCGTCCGCACCGTGGGCGAGAGCAAGCTCGATCACGTGGTGGCGATGGAATTCCTGATCGCGCTGTACGACCGGCTGATCGGGCGGGTGGTTCCGGTCCGCTTCGCGCTGTTCTGCATCATCGGGCTGGTCGGCGTGCTGCCGCACATGGCGGTGCTCAGCCTTCTGTTCCTGGCGATCGGGACCAGCTTCCTGGCGGCGCAGATCGTCGCGACCGGGGCGGCGATGACGTTCAATTTCTTTCTGAACAACGCGCTCACCTATCGCGACCGCCGGCTGAAGGGCGGACGGGCGTTGTTCGACGGCTGGGTCTCGTTCTGCCTGGTCTGCTCGATCGGGGCGATCGCCAATATCGGCGTGGCCGCTTTCCTCCATGATGTCCGCCAGGGCGCCTGGATCGCGTCGGCCTTGGTCGGGATCGCGGTCAGCGCGGTATGGAACTACGCGCTCTCGTCTCGCTTCGTCTGGGGACGTTACTAGATCCAGGAGCCGAACCAGGTCCACCGCCGGAACAAGTCGGGGCCGGCCAGCGGGGCGGCGGACAGGATCGGGTAGAAATACAGAAACGTCCCGACCGCGACGATCAGGAACGTCTCGTCCCAGTCCTTCCATCGGCTCTGTGCCAGGCGGTGGCAAATTGCCGCGATCGCGACGCACAGCCAGATGCTCGGTAGATAGTAATAATAGAAGAAGCCCAGCGACTTGGGGATGATTGCCCATATCGTATAAGAGCCCAGCCACAGCATCGCGGCCCCGCCCAGCCGCGCGTCGCGCTCGCGGATGAAGGCCCAGCCGCACCCCGCCACCGCCACCAGACCGCCCCACATCACCGCCGGGTTGCCGACGAGCAGCACGCCGCGCTGGGCGTCGTCGACGCGCTCGTACAGATACCAGATCGGCCGCAGCAACAGCGGCCAGCCCCACCATTGCGACTGATAGCCATGCACCGGGAGCACCTGGGTCTGCTGGCGATACATGTCGAGCTGGAAGGGCAGGATCGTAGCGAGGGTCAGCGGGCGCTCGGCATAGAAGAAGGCGGGGACGAAAGTCAGCAGATAGGCGGCCGCGCTCGCCACGCCCAGAATGGCGAACGCCGCGGACCAGCCCAGCTTCGGCCAGCGATCGGGCCGGCGCCATTTCAGCAGCAGGAACGCCGCCCCGGCATAGGCCAGATAGGGCACCGCCGCCCATTTCACGCCTACCGCCAGCCCCAACGACACGCTCCCCAGCGTCCACCAGAGAAGCGGCCGCTCCCGCATTCCCCAGAGCATGGCGGCCACCGCGAGGACGACGAAGGCCGCCATGAACCCGTCCAGCATCCCGATCCGCGCCTGCACGAACACCGTGCCGTTGACGATCGCGAGCACCCCGCCGATCGCGGCGGTGCGCACGCGGCCGAACAGGCGCCACCCGATCGCGTATACCCCCAGCACGGTCGCCGTGCCGGCCAGCGCCGACATCGCGCGCCAGCCGATCGCATCGTCCCCGAACAGCATGATCCCCAGCGCGATCAGGGCTTTGCCGAGCAGCGGATGCTCCGTGTTGACCGGATGCGACAGCGCCAGCAGCGTGCGGGCGGCGGGTACGTAATGGACCTCGTCGAACATCAGCGTCGACGGCGTGCCGAGGCGAAAGGCGAACAGCGCCAGCGCGACGACCGCCAGCAGCATCGCCATGGGCAGGGGGCGGGATAGGGCACGCACGGCCGCTTCCTTCGACCACCTCTCCCATTCCCGCAAGGCTATGGGCTTGCTCCCCGGCGCCCGCCCCGGCAAAGGCTGGCGGCATGAAGCGCTTGACCGGGCAGGACCGTGCGACGACGGCGACGTGGCGCCCCGCCACGCGGGCGATCCGCGGCGGCACCGCGCGCACCGAATATGGCGAGACTTCCGAGGCGTTGTTCCTGACCTCCGGCTACACCTATGACCGCGCGGCCGACGCCGCCGCGCGCTTCGCGGGCGAGCAGGCGGGGATGACCTATTCCCGCCTCCAGAACCCGACGGTCGAGATGCTGGAACAGCGGATCGCATTGCTGGAAGGGGCGGAGGCCTGCCGCACCATGGCGACCGGCATGGCCGCGATGACGGCCGCCCTGCTCTGCCAATTGAGCGCGGGCGACCATCTGGTCGGCGGACGCGCGGCGTTCGGGTCGTGCCGCTGGCTGACCGACACGCTGCTGCCCAAGTTCGGGATCGAGACCACGATCGTCGATGCGCGCGATCCCCAGCAATTCGCCGACGCGATCCGGCCCGATACGAAGGTGTTCTTCTTCGAAACGCCCGCCAACCCGACCATGGACGTCGTCGACCTGCGCGCGGTGTGCGACCTGGCGCGCGCGCACGGGATCACCAGCGTCGTCGACAACGCCTTCGCAACGCCCGCGCTCCAGCGGCCGATGGAATGGGGGGCGGACGTGACCGCCTATTCCGCGACCAAGATGATGGACGGGCAGGGCCGCGTCCTCGCCGGCGCGGTATGCGGGACCGAGGACTGGATCACCAACACGCTGCTACCCTTCACGCGCAACACCGGGCCGACGCTGTCACCCTTCAACGCCTGGGTGGTGCTGAAGGGGCTGGAGACGCTGGACCTGCGCATCCGCCGCCAGTCGGAAAATGCGCTGGCGGTCGGGCGCTTTCTGGAGGGCCGGGTGCCGCGGATGCTCCACCCCGGCCTGCCCAGCCATCCGCAGCACGCCCTGGCCATGTCGCAGATGGACGCGTGCGGCCCGATCTTCGCCTTCGAAGTCGAAGGCCGCGAGCAGGCGCACGCATTGCTCGACGGGCTCGCGCTGGTCGATATCTCCAACAATATCGGCGATTCGCGCTCGCTGATGACGCATCCCGCCTCGACCACTCATGCCAGCGTGTCGGAGGAGAAGCGCGCCGAGATGGGCGTGACCGAGGGGCTGCTCCGCCTTAACGTGGGGCTCGAGGACCCGGCCGACCTGATCGAGGATCTCGACCAGGCGCTGGCGCAGGCCGGGCTGTGAAGGCGTTCTTTCCCCATGCGGAGACCACGCGCGGCGTGACGGTGCGCGTGTCGGTCAGCTATCTGCCCGAACAGTCGGAGCCCGCGCGCGGCCGCTGGTTCTGGGCCTATCACATCCGCATCGAGAATGGTGGCGACGAGATGGTCCAGCTCCTGACCCGCCACTGGATCATCACCGACGGCCGCGGCGCGCGCCACACCGTCGAGGGCGAGGGCGTGGTGGGCGAACAGCCGCTGATCGAGCCGGGATCGAGCTATGATTACGTGTCCGGCTGCCCGCTCGCGACGCCGACCGGGGCGATGCAGGGCAATTACCATGTGATTGCTGGCGACGGCGAGACGTTCGACGTGGCGATCCCCCGCTTTGCGCTCCTGGCGCCGGCGATCGCCGGTTGAGGACCGGGGAGTGAAGCGGACCCACCTGCCGCTGAACGGTCTGCGCGTGCTCGACGCCGCCGCGCGGCACCTGTCCTTCACCCGCGCCGCCGACGAGCTGGCGGTGACCCCGGCCGCGGTCGGCCAGCAGATCCGCGCGCTGGAGGATACGCTGGGGGTCGTCCTGTTCCGCCGCACCGCGCGCGGGCTGGAGCTGACCGCCGAGGCGGAGGCGGGGCTGGCGGCGTTGCGGGGTGCCTTTCTCAATTTCGAGGAGGCGGTGCAGGCGATGCAGGCGGGCCAGTCCTCCAAGGCGCTGACGATCGCCGCGCCGCGCGACCTGACCGCCAAATGGCTGCTCCCCCGCCTGGCCGCCATCTCCGTGGCGGATGGCGAGATGCGCTTCGCCGTCATGGCGTCGGACGAGGCGCTGGACTTCACCGAGGCCAATCTCGACCTGGCGATCCGCTGGGCCGAAGGGCCCGGCAACCTGGAAGGCGAGGCGCTCGAGTCGGACGGCTTCGTCACGATCGCGCGACCGGGCGGCGGGGCGGACGTCGAGATAGGCTGGCCGGGCTGCCCCGGCGAGGACGCGACCACGCCGGTGCGCGTCGCCGATGCCGGGCTCGCTATCGATGCGGCCGCGGCGGGACTGGGCCGCGCGGTCGTGCCCGAACTGCTCGCCGGGGGCGATATCGCGAGCGGGCGCGTGGTCGTGCTCGGCGAGGCGCGGCCGTCGCGGCTCGGTTATTGGCTCGTGGCGCCGGTCCCGCAATGGCGCCAGAAGAAGGTGCGCGCGCTGATCGATGCGCTGACGATTTGAGCGAGCGGTTCGAGAGCGAGCGGCTGCTGTTCCGCCCGCAACGGATCGACGACGCCGCCGCGCTGTTCGACGTCTATGGCGATGTGGACCTGATGCGCTTCTGGTCGAGCGCCCCGCACGGCTCGGTCGCCGAAACGATCGTCTATCTGACGCCGGGAGCCCGTTCGAGCGATTGGCGAGGCTGGGCGATCACGATGGGAGGGTCCGACCGGGCGATCGGCACCGTGGCGGCGGGCCGCCGGCGCGAAGGGGTGGCCGAGCTCGGTTACATGCTGGCCCGCGCGTATTGGGGGCGGGGTATCGCGCGCGAAGCGGTGACCCGGCTGCTCGACCTGCTGTTCCTGGAAGAACGGCATCGCCGCGTCTTCGCCGATATCGATCCCGGCAATGCGCCGTCCACCCGGCTGGTCGAGGCGCTGGGCTTCCGCCGCGAGGGCCTGCTGCGCGCCGAGTGGGAAACGCATATCGGCGTGCGCGACAGCGCGATCTGGGGATTGCTGCGCGACGAGTGGCGTCGCTAGTTCTTCAGTTTCCACCCGCGCTGGAGCAGCGCGTAGCAGAGCAGCCCCAGCGCGACGTCGATGGCGAGGATGACGAAGCTGCCCAGCAGCACGGGCGAGTCGGCGATGCCCAGAAACCCGTAGCGGAAGCCCGAGATGATGTAGAAGAACGGGTTGGCATGGCTGATCGCACGAAAGGCGGGGGCGAGCCGGTCGACCGAGTAGAAGGTGCCCGACAGCAGCGCGAGCGGGGCGACCACGAAATTCTGTACCGCCGCGGCGTGGTCGAACTTCTCCGCCCAGATCGAGGTGAGGACGCCGACCAGCGCCAGGAACACCGACCCCAGTAGCCCGAACCACAAGGCCGCGAGCGGATGGACGGGCGTGACGTTCACCCCCGGCCACAGCGCCATCGCCAGCCACACCGCGCCGCCGACGCAGAAGGCGCGGGTGACGGCGCCGCCGACCATCGCCGCCAGCAGCTCGGCGGTCGACAAGGGCGGCATCAGATAGTCGACGATGGTGCCCTGGATCTTGCCGACCAGCAGCGAGAAGCTGGCATTGGCGAAGGCGTTGGTGATCATCCCCATGACGATCAGCCCGGGCGCGATGAAGTCGGCGAAGGGCACGTCGCGCCCGTCCACCGTGACCGCGTGGCGCGCGCCGAGCGCGACCGTAAAGATGACGAGGTAGAGGAGCGTGGTGATCGCGGGTGCCCAGACCGTCTGGAGCTGCACCTTGAAGAAACGGCGCACCTCCTTCACATAGAGCGTCTTGAGGCCGCCCCAGTTGACGTTGCGGATGACGGGCACCCCGGGGGCGCTACGTACCGCCGATCGG
>NZ_DASVRV010000047.1:0-13581 GCF_036388435.1 Sphingomonas sp. | reverse complement strand
GGCGACGATGCCGCGCACGACGGGAACGGCGCGGGCGGGATCGTCGGCGGCGCGGTACTGGGCGCGGCGAAGCAGGACGTTGCCGGTGCGCGGGCCCTCGACGCGCGCCTGGAAACGGCCGTTGGGCGTCAGGAAAGACACCGCGACCCCCGCCTCGGCGCAGGCGGCCATGAGCGCGGGCGACATGCCGGCACGCCCGAAACAGACCAGCCCGCCAATCATGTGGATCGGCGCGCGGCCACGCTCGGCTCCCTCGACCTCGACGACGACGTTCGCGCCGTCCTTGCGGACCCAGGCGTCGGGGCTGGTGACGTAGATGGTGTTGAGGTAACGGCGCACCGGATCAGTCCGCGAGCTGGCGCGCGAGCCAGCGCTCGACCGAGGGTCGCGCCGCGATCACGGCGGGACGGCAGAGCGGCTCCAGCGAGCAGCGCGGGCAGCCTGGCATGGGCACCGGCGCGGGGGTAACCCGAGATGCGAGCATCGTACGCACCGCCAGCACGGTGGCGGCGGTCAGCGCGCGCAGATCGGCGTCGATCGCGACAAGCGTGCGGCGGCGCAGCCGGGCATAGAATAATGCGCCCTCAGGCACCTCCGTCCCGAACATCTCCTCCAGGCACAAAGCCTGCGCGCAGAGTTGGACTTCGTCGGCGCGGTGCGTCTTGGGTTGGCCGCGCTTATACTCGATTGAATAGGGCCGCAGGTTCGGCGCGCGGCCGTGCAGCTCGACCGCGTCGGCCTTGCCCGTGACGCCGAGCGCGAGCGAGCGCAACGCGATGCCGCGCACGGTGCGGACGCCGCGCCTATTGTCCGCCCCGCCATCGTCGACGCGTTCATGCAGGACGCGCCCCTCGGCGGTGGCGCCGTCCTCCAGCCATTGCTGCTCCAGATGGATGAGCGCGCATTGGCGGGGGCAGAAAAGTTGGTGCTGGAGCGCGGAGATAGGGACGAGGTCATCCTCGTCGATCGCCGTCGCCGGGAGCGACGACGGCGGCAAGGGTATCGACTCCGGCTCCACCTCCGCTACATCCGGGTGATCGTCACGCCCGCGGGCAGCGCGTCCTCGTCGACCGTCACCGCATAGTCGTCGTAGCTGCGGGCCGGGGACCAATTGTGGATCGCATCCGAATCCACCTCGTGAAGCGTCAACGGATCGCTCGCATCGTCCCCGGGACGTTTGCGCCATGCCTTCACCCGACCGAACAGCTTGTCGGCATGCGCGTTGCCGAGCGCGCCGTCATGCGCGAACACGATCAGAGCGCGCGTCGCCATCTCGCCGCGCGCGGCCGAGCGGTCATGCTCGAACATGTCCGTCAGCGCCGTCCAGAGCAGTTCCAGGTCCGCCTCGGTGAAGCCGGTGCCCTTGGTCGCGTGGCTGGCGAGCGGGGCGGACACAAAGCCGTGCGCGCGGTACAGACCGTACGGGATGATGTGCTTTCGGCCCATGGTGCGGTTGTCGATGCGCTCGTCATCGGCGCCCGCCTCGCGCTGCTGCTTTTCCTTCTCGTTCGTCGCGGCCATGCGCGTGATGGAGATTTCGAGCGGCAGGACCGGCTCAACCGAGCGTGCGAAGGTGATCTGGACGGGGCCGCGCACCTGCCCCGCGTTGATGCCGGTGGACAACACCGCGCCGAAGGTGCGGATGTCGAAGAAATTGTCGCACATCCAGCGCCGGAGCCGCGCGAGTTCCTCGTCGCTCTTGGGATTGAGCTTGGCGGCCTTGCCGACCGCCTCGCCGCCGGGCCGGATCGCGACATAGGCCTCGCGGTGCGCTTCGTTCAGGATCGCGCCTTCGGTGACGTAGATGCGATAGCCCGGCTCCGCCTCCTTGGCTAGTTCGACATAGTTGCGGATCTTGCGCTTGAGGCAGACGTCGGAAACGAGCCCGCGATTCGTCTCGGGATCGAGGCGCGGCAAATTGCCCGCGTCGGGATCACCGTTCGGGTTGCCGTTCGTCACGTCGAAGAACAGCACGAAATCGTGACGGCGCGTCAACGCCGGGCTGTCAGTTGCTGGCATCGTCATTCCCCTGCTCGTCGACCACGTCCTTCTTCGTGAAGCGCGCGGCGCGTTGATGATAATAGCCGATCACGAACCGGCCCTGGTCCTCCAGCCGAAGCGAGCGCGGCAACCCGGTCGCCAGCCCGCCCATGACCTCCTCCAGATCGCGCTCCAGCCCGCCGGCCTTGCCCTCCTTGCGCAAGGAGGCGAGGTGGTTCTGCGCACCGCGCAGCAGCAGGGGAAAGACGCCGGCCGGGGTCGCCGAGGCGGCCCCGAAATAGCGGTCGCGGATCGTCGCGTTGACCCGCCCGAGCGCGTTGTACTGCGCCGCTTCGAGCAAGGCGAACAGCCGGCCGAGACGGTAGGCGGGGTTGGTTTCTTGCTTGTCGACGCTCATGGGTGCCCCATCCTTTGTGATGCCAAGTCGGTGGTCGCGGGCGAGAACGGCGCGGATGACGGCGGCGTGCCAGCCCGAGCCGGGGTCGTCGCCCGCGCGCAGCCGCATGATCGCGGTCGACAGCAGGGTCCACGGATAGCGCCCGCCGCCGAGCACCGCGCGCGCCATCTCGCCCGCGAGCAGCGGCGGGATGTTCTCCCACTTCTCCTGCGCGGCGGTGGTCTTCACCAGCAGCCGATTGATCGCGGGTCCCGCGCCCCAGAGATGCGGGGCGGGCTCGACGCGGCAATCCGCCGCGTGATTTCGCGCATGGCCGGCGAGATGCCCCAGCGTCTCCGTCATCCAGAAGCGGACGGAGAGGCGCGCGGCATTGGGCGCGAGGCCCAAGACATGGACGCGCACGCCGGGCGGAATCCGGAGTTCGCCGAACGCGGCCGGACGGCCTTGGGCCAGGCTTTCCAGCATCACACGGACTTGCGCAGCATAGGCGGAATCATGATCGTCGTCGACGCGGTCGACCGTCTCGAAGATCGATGCGAGCGTCGCCTCGGCGGCGGCGGCTTCTTCCTCGCCGACGTCGCTGCCGTCCACCCAGAACACGGTGGTCGTGTCGCCGAGCCGGAAGCGGTGCCGATGGCGCACCTCGCGCGACCGCCGTCGCGATGGGTCCAGATGCGCGCCCGCGACGAGTTGGACGCGGCTCCCGCTGTTCCGGTCGAGCAAGCGGTTAAGCGCGGCGCCGTAGCGAAACGCGGCGGCCTGTCCGGTCGGCGCGTTCGCGCCTTGCGCCCGCCCATAGGATTCGAACGCGTCCAGGTTGAACGACACCAACGCCGCGCCCATCGTCTGCGCGCCGTCGACGCCTTTGATCGCGGGATGGAGCCGCGCCATCGGGGCTTCCACACCGCTGACCAGGCAGTGGATGGCATTGCCGGCGACGCCCCGCGCCTCGATCAACGGCAGCGCCGCCGGACGATCATGGATGAAGCGCGGCTTGCCGTTCGGACCGGTGTCGCCGTCAAGGCGGAACACGATATTCGTGTCCAGCATGTCAGTGGAAAAACGTGGCGCGGTGAAGCGGTCGGGCGTCCAGCTTTCGAGAAACAGACGGAGAGCGGCGAGGCCCTCGTCACCGCTTTCGGCCAGCAGCTTGGCGTGGAGATCGCGAAACGCCCGATGTTCCTGCGCGGTGCGCTTGCCTTCGGCGGCGGTGACCCCGAGCGAATAGGCCGTCTTGTCCCAGAACAGGTTAGGCGCCACCGCCACCGTCCGCTTCGCGCCCGCCGGCACGTCGCGCAGCACCGCCACCGGCTTCTTGCCCGTCGTGTCGCGCAGGTCGACCACATCGACCAGCCCGCCATCCCTGTCGATCACGACCGCGAAGCTGATCTTCTCGCGGCTGAACCCCGGCGGCTCGGCGTCGCCGCGCGCGGCCATGCGGTCGTAATAGCCCGACAGCGCCTGGAGGATTGTCACGCGACGACCCCTTCGGCGAGCAGCTTCTCGACCTCGATCACGCCGCCTTCCATCCGGGCGCGGAAGAAGCGCGCGGGCATGTTCGGGGTGTAGCCGGGTTCGTAGTTCATCCAGCCGAGGTCGCGGTCGCGGTCGCCCGGCGCGAGCTCGCTCGGCGGCAGCGGATCATTCTCCTCCAGCAGGCGAAAGTCCGCCGCGAACTCGCGCGTGCCAAGGCAGGGGCGGTGAAAGCATTGCCCGGCGGCGGCGCGACGCTTGAACATGCTGATATGCTTGGCGGCGGTGTCCTCCGCGCCCGCCCGCTCGGTGAGCGCGAAGCGCGCCTCGATCACATAGCCGACATCGACCAGCAGCGTCGACGCGCGCTGTTGCCGCACGGCGGCGATGTCGATGCCCAGCCCGGCGGTGGTGCCCCTCCTCATGGCGCTCCGCGCGCCGTCGGCGGACGCTTTGGCCGACACCTCGTTGCGGCGGATCGACTGGAACCGGATCGGCTTCAGCACATGGATGCGCGTCACGTCCCAACGGATCGCCGGTTTCCAGTGGATCGCGTCGAGGACGCCGCGCGCCGCCGCCGGGGTGATCACATCATAGGAGACGCGCTCGACCTTCATCTCGGGCCGCGTAAAGCAGGCGCGCTCACCCCAGACGTGCAGGCGGACACCGAAAGCCATCGCGCGTTGTTCTCCCCTTGTTCGGCAAGCTGACACGCGGCCAGGCGGATCGCAAGCCTCTAATTCGCGCCGATCCGGATCAGTTCGGCGACCCGTCGAATATGCCCGCGCTCGGGTCCATCCCAAACGGATCGAGCGAGAGGCCGGTCGGCTCCTTGTAGAGGCTGTCGCTCACGAGAAGCATGAACTGGTCGCCATATTTGGGATCGACCGGCTGAACGGCCCCGCTCGCCAGCATCGCCGCGCGCGCCTTGGCCGGGATCGACACGGTGTATTGCCCCAAGCGGCGCATCGCCGCCGCCGGCGGACGCTCGACCGCGCACAGCGTGGCGACGAGACGATTCACCTCGTCCCGATCGTCACCGCCCTTCCATGGGACGATCACCGGCTTCATCACGTCGTCGATCATGCGAAAGGCTTTCGCGATGCTCGCGAAGGGCGGGACGAGGCGGACCTCGTCCTTGCTCACCGGGCTGAAACTGTCCTTGAGGTGGCGGATGATGGGGAAACGCTCGCCGTCGATCGTCGCGGCGTCGAGCGCGTCGTCACCCTTGGTCCAATAGAGCTCGGTGAAATAGGCGTGGATCGCCGTCTGCCCGAGCGGGTCGGCATCGTGACGACGAAGCGCGGCGCGCATCGCGGCGGTCGGTTGCGCGAAGATGGTCGGCTGCTTGCGTTCGGCGGGCGCGAAGACGACGACTTGGCCGACCTCCAACCTAAACTCACGATTACAACGGCCCGCCGCCTGCGCGATCGAATCCAGCCCCGTCTCCGCGCGCCAGACCTCCGGAAAGTCGACGTCCACCCCCGCCTCGATGAGCGAAGTCGCGACGAGGCGGACCGGCTCGCCCGCGCTCAGTGCCGCGCGCACCTCGGCGAGGACGCGCCGGCGATGGGCGGGACACATCAGCGTAGTGAGGTGGCGCGCGCCGGGTTCGTCCTTGATCGCCGCGAACAGCGTCTGGGCGTGGGCGCGGCTGTTGACGATGCACAGCATCTGCGGCTGCTCGACGAAGCGGGCGGCGATCGCGGCATCGTCGACCTCGCCGACATGCTCCACCGTCACGCGTTTCAGCTGGTCGTAGAGCCGCTTCGGATCGGGAGCGAGCTCGCGGTCGGGGGCGATATCGAGGCCGTTCGTGAAGCCGTCGCACATTCGCAACGCGGGCTGAGTGGCGGTGCACAACACGATGCTGGCGCCGTAGTTGGTCGATAGCTCGCGGATCGCCTCGACGCAGGGGCGTAGCAGGGGGACGGGAAGCGTCTGCGCCTCGTCGAGGATGATCACGCTCTTCGCCAGGTTGTGAAGCTTGCGGCACGCGCCGCGCCGGTTCGCGTGGAGGCTTTCGAAGAACCGCACCGCCGTGGTGACCACGATGGGCACGTCCCAATTCTCGGATGCGCGACGTAGCCTCGCGAGCGCGTCGCGGCCGTCCGCGTCGGTCTCGTGCCCGTCCCAGTCGACATTGCCGTGATGTTCCAGCACGTCGGGCGCATCGCCGTTCTCGTCATGGAGCGCCTGGCGGAACACGTCCGCCGTTTGCTCGATGATCGAGGTGTAGGGGACCACGTGGATCACGCGGTCCAGCCCGTGGGCGACCGCATGGTCGAGCGCGAAGGCGAGCCCTGCGAGCGTCTTGCCGCCGCCGGTGGGCACCGTCATCGTGAACAGGCCGGGGGCGAGCGCGGCCTTCGCCCGCGCATGCGCAAGGATCTCGGCGCGGAGCCGGTTGATCGGTTCGTCGACGCGCGGACCGGTCGCGAAGCGCGCCATGTGCCCGTCGAGCCGGTCGCGCAGCACCGGGAGCGGCGCATGGCCGCCCCGCTCCCGCGCGCCACAGAACGCCTCGGTCGCGAGCGAGTCGGCGTCGACGAGGCAGGAGAAGATCATGCGCCCGAGAAAGGCGAGGCTGTAGCCGGGGCTCGCGCCGAACTTCTTCAACGTCGCGTTCACCTGACCCGGAAGGCCCGGCACCTGCCCCTCCCAACCGGCATGATCGGGCAGCGGCTTGGCGAGCCGCGCGTCGAACGCCGCGTCCGCGTCGGGCAAGCCGGAATGGTGCCCCGCGACCGCCATCGCGATCAACCGCCCCCAGATCGGGCCGTAGCGCGCCGCCGCCACGACCGCGCCGGCGGTGCTGTGGTCGGGACTCGGCCCATCGTCGGCAATGTAGCGCTGGAACTCGGCGGAATGCTTGCCGATGTCGTGGAGCAGCCCCGCCGCCTCGGCCACCGCTCCCGCGCCAAACGGCGCGGCGAAAGCGCGCGCGTACCGGGCGACTTCGAACAAATGGACCGGGAGCTTCTCCCATTTCGTTCGCGGCTCGCCGGGCAGGGAATGGGCATAGGACGGTCCCGTTGGATCGAACATGGCGTTACTCCTTTGGGGCACTTAGGCCTGTCAAGTTGGCGGAGGTGGCCAAGTTGCGATAGTCAATGTGAACGAATGTCCGCCGTCGCTGATCGGCGCTCAAAAGCGGACCGGCCGATTTCCACCAGTTTCGCCGCCCGATGGTCGGCAGCATTGCGCCGGTATGGGGTCAGGCGCTTGAGCCGTTGCGGCGTGCTGCAGGCAGAGTGGCGGTCTGGAAGTTGGCCGCTGAGACGGCCGGCCGCCGTCGCTTTGACAAAGCCGTGAAAGCCCGTCTGTCCGCCCCCACCGCGTGCGCCGGTACACGGAAAACCTCGCACACTTCCGCCACTTACCCGGACGCCACTGCAGTCCGAGCAGGTGTCGTCTAGAGACTTGCGAGAGATTGGTGCCGCCTACAGGACTCGAACCTGTGACCCCCGCATTACGAATGCGATGCTCTACCAGCTGAGCTAAGGCGGCCCATGAGCAGCGGATCGCGGATGCGGTCCGTGGCTGGGCGGATCGCTTATCAGCAGGTCCACAGGCTGACAAGCGTTGGCGCGCTTTACCCGGCGTTTACCAGAACCGGCCCACAAGCACCCCGACGAACGGGACGCGGCATTCGCGGCGCCCGCGGGGGACCGGGCATGGACTTGTCGCAGAAGCTGGACGCGGAGGACGCGACGGAGCTGGCAGCGGAGGATGCGGGCGTGGGCGAACAGATGTTCGACCTGGGCGGCGACGAGCGACGGATGCATGTGCGCGCCTATAATCACTGGGTGTCGCTCCTCCACGGCGCCCCCTTCCCGGCCATCGCCGACCTGGAGCCGGGCGGAATCGCCGATTTCGGCGACCATAGTGTGCTGCTCGACTTCACCGGGGCGATCGACGACCCGGTGATCTCGTTCCTGGGGACGACGCTGCGCGCCGAATGCGGGATCGATGGCGAGGCGGTGCGGGTGACCGACGTGCCGTCGCGCTCGCTGCTGTCGCGGCTGACCGACCATTATCTCCAGATCATCGCC
Organism: Sphingomonas sp.; assembly: GCF_036388435.1. GTDB lineage: Bacteria > Pseudomonadota > Alphaproteobacteria > Sphingomonadales > Sphingomonadaceae > Sphingomonas. Next base: position 5,655 of record NZ_DASVRV010000047.1, on the reverse strand, counting down.
AACCGCGCGCCGATCGGCTTCGAAGCCGAATTCGTCAACACGCGCGGCCACACCACGCTGTACCGCGGCATCCTCATGCCCTTCTCGTCGACGGGCGAGGCGATCGACTTCATCTACGGCGTGATCAACTGGAAGGAACTGGCCGACCCGTTCGTCCAGGCCGCGCTCGACGTCGAGCTGGAAGCCTCGGTCCGCGCGGCGCCCGCCCCGGCGTCCCCGCATGGCGAGGCCCTGTGGGGTGGCGCTCCGTCCAACGCCCCGGTCTGGGCGGACGGCCCCAGCGGTGCGTTCGCGGAGGAGGAGGCCGATCAGGACGCGGCGCCCGGCACGCTCGACGCGCAGCTGATGATGGCGCGCGAATCGGCCGCGGCGGTCCGCGCGGCCGACACGCGCAGCCGCTCCGCGCTCTACCGCGCGCTCGGCCGCGCGCACGATTTCGCGCTCGCTGCGGAGCGCGACCGCGACGCCTATCGCCGCCTGCTGGGTGAGGCGGGCGTCAAGGAACAGGCGCGCGCGCCGATGACGCCGATCGCCAAGCTCGTCTTCGGCGCCGATTACGACAAGACGCGGCTGACCGAGTTCGCCACCGTGCTCGGCCATGCGCACCACCAAGGCGTGCGCGCGGGCGAGCTGCCCGAATATCTCGGCGGCATCTCGGGGGGCATCAAGGCGGTCGTCGCCGCCGCCCGCGCCGCGCGCCGTCCGGCCCCAGCCGAGAAGCCGGTCCCACCCGCGCTGGCGGACCGCGACGCGCTCGCCCGGATCGACCTGCCCCAGAGCGCCGCGCCCGGTCACCTGGTGCTGCTCGTGGCGCGGGTCGGCGCGAATGGCGGGCTGGACGTGGTGGCGCAGCTCGACGACGCCGCGCTCACCGCCCGGGCCGTGCGCGCCATCGGGTGATGGTCACACAGGTTACGAAGGGTTGAGCCCGCGCCCCCGGCGGCGCATAGGCCCGCCCCATGTCGACCCATGCTGAATCGCTGACGAGCGCGCTCGCCGACCGCCTCGTCACCGGCGCGCTGCCCGCCGAACTCCAGGATTTCGGCCCCGCCGAACAGGCCGAGGCGGTGTCGTTCCTCCTCGCCGCGGCGCAGGAGCGGGTGCCGGGCGTCCCGCGCGTCACTTTGGAGCCGATCGCCAGCGACGATGTCCGCCGCCGCCTGCGCATGGCGGTCGTCAATGACGACATGCCCTTCCTGGTCGACTCGGTCGCCGCCGCGATCGGCGAACGCGGCATCGCGATCGATCGCATCCTCCACCCGGTCGTCCCCGTCCGCCGCGACGGCGTCGGTGCGCTCCAGGCGATCGGGGGCGAGGGCGCGGCCCCCGAATCGATGATCTATCTGGAGCTGGAACGCGTCGACGCGCGCGACCGGCGGGCGCTGGGGCAGGAGCTGGACGGCGTGCTCGCCGATGTCCGCGCCGCGGTGAAGGACTGGCCGGCTATGCGCGCCGCGCTGGCCCGCGACGCCGAGCTGTGCGCGGGCCATGGCGGCGACGGGGGCGAAGGCGCCGACCTGCTGCGCTGGTTCTCGGGCGGCAAGCTGACCTTGCTCGGCCATGTCCGCTGGAGCGCGGCGGGCGGCGCGGTCGACCGGCTGGGCATCGCCCGCCACGATCACCGCACCGCGCTGATCGACGACGCGTCGCTCGCCGAGGCGGTGTCCTGGTTCGAACGCGGCGGCGAGGCGCCGCTGCTGCTCAAGTCCAACCTCATCTCCACCGTCCACCGCGCGGCACCGCTCGACCTGATCGTGCTGCCGGTGCGCGACGGCGGCGACACCGCCTTGTCGATCCATGCCGGGCTGTGGACCAGCGCCGCCCTTTCCTCCCCCGCCGCCTCGGTGCCGGTGTTGCGCGAGCGGCTGCGCGCGCTGGAGGCCAAGTTCGGCTTTGATCCGCGCGGCCATACCGGCAAGGCGCTGGCCCATGCGCTGGGCGCGCTGCCGCACGACCTGAGCGTCGCCTTCGAGCCGCGCACGCTGGAGGAGTTGGCGCTCACCGCCATGTCGCTCGCGGACCGCCCGCGCCCGCGCCTGGTCCTCGCCCCCTCCCCGCTACGCCGCCATCTATACGCCTTTGCCTGGCTTCCCCGCGACGAGCTGACGACGGCGCGGCGCATCGCGATCGGCGAGATGCTGCGCGAGGCCGCGGGCGCGGAGCTCCTGTCCTGGTCGATCGCGCTCGACGAGGTGGTGGCGCTGATCCGCTACACGCTCGACATTCCCGACGGCGCGGCCCCGCCCGACGACGCCGAACTCGACGGGCGGCTGTCGCGGATGATCCGCGGCTGGGCGACCGAGGTCGAGGCCGCGCTCGCCGAACAGGCGCCGCAGCGCACCGCCGCGCGGCTCGCGCTCAAATGGGCCAACGCCTTTCCCAACGGCTATCGTACCGCGCGCTCGGGGGCGGAGGCCGCGGCCGACATCCTGCGCTTCGACACCCTTGCCGGCCCGGGCGCCCGGTCGGTCCGCATCGCCGGCGAAGGCGGGCGCATCCGTCTGAAAATCTACCGCCAGGGCGGCGCGCTGTCGCTGTCCGACGCGGTGCCGGTGCTCGAGAATTTCGGCTTCCGCGTCGTCGAGGAGCTGCCCATCCCACTCGCCGACGACAGCGGCTCCCATCTTCACGACTTCCTGGTCGAGGCGGCGACCCCCGTCGCCGACGCCCCCGTGCTCGAAGCCGCGATCGCCGCCGTGCTGGAGGGTCGGGCCGAGAACGACGCGTTCAACCGGCTGATCCTGGAGGCCGGGGTCGCGCCCGCGGCCGTGGTGCTGGTGCGCGCCTGGTTCCGTTATCTGCGCCAGGCGGGCCTGCCCTACAGCCTCGCCACCGTGGTCGACGCGCTGCGCCGCGCGCCCGTCGTCGCCGCCGCCCTGGTCGAGCGGTTCGCCGCCGCGCATGATCCCGCCGCGCCCGGCGACCTGGCGGCGGCCGACGAGCGGATCGAGCGCGGGCTCGACGCGGTGTCGGCGATCGACGACGACCGCATCCTGCGCGCGTACCGGGACCTCGTCGCGGCGACCCTGCGTACCAACGCCTTTGCGCCCGCCGCCGCCGAGGCGCTGGCGTTCAAGCTCGACAGCCACCTGATCCCCGGCCTTCCCGCGCCGCTGCCCTGGCGCGAGATCTGGGTCTACTCCCCACGCGTCGAGGGTATCCACCTGCGCGCCGGTCCGGTCGCACGCGGCGGGCTGCGCTGGTCCGACCGCCGTGACGATTTCCGCACGGAGATTCTGGGCCTGATGAAGGCGCAGCGCGTCAAGAACGCGGTGATCGTCCCGACCGGCGCCAAGGGCGGCTTCTACGCCAAGCAGCTGCCCCCCGCGGCCAACCGCGACGCCTGGCTGGCCGAGGGCACGGAAAGCTACCGCGTGTTCATCCGCGCGCTGCTGTCGATCACCGACAACATCGTCGACGGCGCGGTCGTCCATCCCGAGGGCGTCCGCGTCCATGACGGCGAGGACCCCTATTTCGTCGTCGCCGCCGACAAGGGCACCGCGACCTTCTCCGACGTGGCCAACGCGCTCGCGCTCGAACGCGGCTTCTGGCTCGGCGACGCCTTCGCCAGCGGCGGCAGCCAGGGTTACGACCACAAGGCGATGGGCATCACCGCCAAGGGCGCCTGGATCAGCGTCCAGCGCCATTTCGCCGAGCGCGGGGTCGACGTGCAGACCCAGCCGATCGCGATCGTTGGCTGCGGCGACATGTCGGGCGACGTGTTCGGCAACGGGCTGTTGCTGTCCAAGGCCGTGAAGCTCGTCGCCGCGTTCGACCATCGCCATATCTTCATCGACCCGAATCCCGACCCGGCGCGCAGCTGGGCCGAACGCGCGCGGATGTTCGCGCTCCCCCGGTCGAGCTGGGCCGATTACGACCGCTCGCTCCTGTCGCCCGGCGGCGGGGTATTCGCGCGCACCGACAAGGTCGTGCGGCTGTCGCCCGAAGCGCAGGCGGCGATCGGCGTCGATCGGGCCGAATGGGAGCCCGCCGCGCTCATCTCCGCCATCCTCAGGGCGCCCGCCGACCTGATCTGGTTCGGCGGCATCGGCACCTACGTAAAGGCGGCGGCCGAGAACAACGCCGCCGTGGGCGATCCCGCCAACGACCGGCTGCGCGTCGATGCCGAAAGCTTGCGCGCCACCGCGATCGGCGAAGGCGCCAATCTGGGCCTGACCCAGGCCGCGCGCATCGCCTTCGCGGCGCGTGGCGGGCGGATCAACACCGACTTCATCGACAATTCGGCCGGGGTCGACTGCTCGGACAACGAGGTCAACATCAAGATCGCGCTCAACCGCGAGATGATCGAGGGGCGGCTGTCCTTCGACGACCGCAACACATTGCTCGCCAGCATGACCGACGACGTGTCGGCGCTGGTGCTGGAGGACAACCGCCTCCAGACGCTCGCGCTCTCGATCGCCGAGGCCGAGGGCGCGGCCGCCACCCCTTCCTATGTCCGCGCGATCGAGATCTTCGAGGCGGCGGGCCGGCTCGACCGCGCGGTCGAGGGACTGGGCGCGAACGAGGAACTGCTGCGGCGCGGGCAGGGCGGCCAGGGGCTGACCCGCCCCGAGCTCGCCGTACTCCTCGCCACCGCCAAGCTCGCGCTCCAGGACGCAATCGAGGGCGCCGATCTGGGCGGCGACGAGGCGCTGCGCCCCGACCTCCACGCCGCCTTCCCGTCCGCCATGCGCGCGCGTTTCGCCCCGGCGATCGACGCGCACCGCCTGCGCGGCGAGATCGTCGCGACCAAGCTCGCCAACCGCATGGTCAACCGGCTGGGGCTGCTCCACCCGGTCGAGCTCGCGGAGGAGGAGGGCGCCGCGACCGGCGACATCGCCGCGATGTTCGTGGTCGCCGAGCGGCTGTTCGACCTGCCCGCGCTCTGGGCGGAGATCGAGGCGACCGCCATGCCCGAGGCCGGGCGCCTCGCCGCCTTTGTCGAGGTCGCGGCCGCCACCCGGTCGCACATCGCCGACCTGCTCCGCGTCATCGTGCCCGGCACCGGTCCCGCCGATGTCGTCGCCTATCTCGAACCCGGCGTCCGCAAGCTCGACGCGGAGACGACGCGGCTGCTGCTGGAGGAAGCGCGCATCCAGAGCGGGCGCATCCGTGGCGCCCTGGAAACTGCCGGCACCCCCGCCGACCTGGCGGCCAAGGTCGCGCGGCTGTTCGAGCTTGACGGCGCGATCGGGCTGGCGGAGCTCGGCGGCAGGCTGGGCGCGGACGAGGTGGTGCTGGCGCGCGCCTTCACCCATCTCGGCCAGGCGCTGGGGCTCGACTGGGCGCAGGCGACCGCCGCGCGCATCCAGTCCAACGACCCATGGGAGCGGCTGCTCGTCGCGGGGCTCGCGCGCGACTTCCAGCAATTGCGGCTCGAATTCCTGGGCCGCGGGTTCGAGGGCGACCCCCAGGCTTCGGTCGACGCCTGGCTCGCCCGCAACGCCGCGCGCGTCGCGCAGTTCAAGGCGCTGATCGAACGCGCGCGCCTCGCGGCCAAGCCCAACGCCGCGATGTTCGCGCAGATCGCCGGTCAGGCGCGGGTGCTGCTGGCGCGCTGAGGCCGGTCTCCTTCCCCGACGGGGAGGAGCCGCCGGTCAGACCGTGACGACGCGCGACCGCCGCGTGCTGGCCTTGGCCCGCCACCCGCGCGAG